>JAFZBF010000014.1 GCA_017561885.1 Bacteroidales bacterium
CAGAGGCCGGGTGTTCGAGTCACCTCTTCCCGACATATTGATTCTCAGAACATACGGGAAGTGGCGCAGTTGGCTAGCGCGCTGCGTTCGGGACGCAGAGGCCGGGTGTTCGAGTCACCTCTTCCCGACAGAGCTTCGCCATCAGCGAAGCTTTTTTGTATAAAATCTTTCTTACATTTGTCCCGACTAATCCGAGCGATAATGAAACATAATCCAGTACCAGTCGAAACGGCTCGTGAACTTTTCAAAAAAAGCGGACTGCCCTGCATAGGCAATTCCGGCATCCGTGAAATCAAAAGGCTTGCAGAAGAGATTGAGGCTGCGACCGGAGTCCATTTCATCCACATGGAAATGGGCAATCCGGGACTTCCTGCAGCCCAGATAGGTGTCGCAGCCCAGATCGAAGCTCTCCGGAGTGGCGTTGCCGGATTCTACCCAGACATCGACGGCACTAAAGAACTCAAGAAAGAATCTTCACGCTTCATAAAGAATTTCATCGACCTTGACGTTTCCGGCGAGAACTGCCTTCCCACTGTAGGTTCAATGCAGGGTGCATTCACTTCGTTCATGATATGCAGCAAGACTCACAAGGAGCGCGACGCCATTCTTTTCATCGACCCCTGCTTCCCTGTCCACAAATACCAGAACAAGGTGCTCGGAGTTCCTGTCGAGGCCTTCGACATATATGACTATCGCGGAGAGAAACTTCGCGACAAACTCGAAAGCGTCTTATCCAAAGGCAATATCCACAGCATAATCTACTCCAACCCAAACAACCCTTCTTGGGTATGTCTGACTGACGAGGAGCTGCGTATCGTAGGTGAGATGGCTACAAAATACGATGTTATTGTCATTGAGGACCTGGCATATTTCGGGATGGATTTCCGCAAGGACTACGGACATCCCGGTGTGCCGCCATTCCAACCCAGCGTGGGTAAATATACCGACAATTACATCCTTCTTATATCAAGCTCGAAAGCATTCAGCTATGCCGGCGAGCGTGTAGCCATACTGGCCATCAGCGACAAGCTTGCAAAGCGCCACTATCCCGATCTGCTGCGCTACTATAATGCTGACACTTTCCGGAGCGCAATCATCTTCGGAGGCCTGCACACAATGAGTTCAGGTACCTCCCACTCCGCCCAGTACGCACTGAGCGCCATCTTCAAGGCGGCCAATGACGGAGAATACAACTTCCGTAACGAAGTGATAGAATACGGACGCAAGGCTCAGCTTATGAAGAAGGCATTCACGGATAACGGCTTCGTGATAACCTATGACAAGGACCTCGACGAGGATGTGGCAGACGGCTTCTACTTCACTTTCGGCTATCCAGGATTCACCGGAGCCGAGCTGGTGGAAGAGCTGCTTTACTACGGCATCTCGGCCATATCTCTGTGGACCTGCGGCAGCACCCGGGAAGGACTGCGCGCCTGCACTTCCCTTATTCCCAACGAGGACATCCCTCTGCTGGCCGAGCGTCTCGCGCTTTTCCACAAGGACCATTGACAAGCATTTTTACGTAAGAAATAAAGCATTCGTTACAAGCGGATGCTTTTTTTTACATGTATTTCGGGAAAAATGCCGACATTTGGTATCGCTAAAACCGAACTATGGGAAAATTATACGACCGTCTTGCCAAGGACATCCGTATCAAGGAATGGCTGAAGGCATGCATGAACTGTGGAGTCTGCGTATCTGTATGTCCTGCAGCCGAATTCTACAAATACAGTCCGAAGAACATCGTCAATATCGTCCAGAGCCAGGACGATGAGGCTATCGAAGCCTTGCTCAAAAGCGAAACCATATGGTATTGCGGAGAATGTATGTCCTGCATGACACGCTGCCCCCGCAAGAATGCACCGGGCCAGATCGTGATGGCCCTTCGTTCGCTGAGCATCGACATGGGCTATTTCGCCGAAAGCGAAAAGGGCCGGCAGCAACTGCCCTTGCAGCGTGCTCTCTGCGGCAATATCCTCAATTACGGCTACTGCGTTTATCCGCGCACCTTCAAATATGAAGACCATCCTGAATCCGGCACTATCGGCAAATGGATCGGCGAGAACCTTGAAGAAGTGCACAGGCGTCTGGGCAGCAACCTCGACCAGGATGGCCCGGGCGTGCTCCGCAAGATTCCCAAAGAGTCGCTGGACGAGATCAAGGCCATCTTCGACGTTACAGGTGCTACCGAAAGGATGAACACGGTCGAGGAAGTATCCCGCCGCAAGGCAGAAGAAATGGGGCTTGACATGGATGAATACTGCAAAAGAGCGTTCAACTATGTCGGCCAGGGTCATACGAACGATTAGGAGTATCAACGATGTTATATAAAGGAAAACAGAAGATCTGGTCTGACTACCAGAAAGAGATTCCGGACGACCACTGGTTCTATGTCCGCAGCTGCATCCGTCAGAATTTCTTCCCGGCATCGGAAGTCACCTTTCTCAGGATTCTCAGGGATGAGCTTGGAAAGGACATTTATGAAACTCCGCACCACACTACCTGCGGAGGCATAGCCTACCATCAGGAGTGCATCCCGCAGGAGACACAGATGACCATCATAGCCCGGCAGTTCGCCCTTATGACAGAAGCCGGCTATGAGAACTATGCATGCAGCTGCATCACTTCGTTCGGTCTTTACTGCGAGACGCTGGAAACCTGGCACGAAATGCCGGAGGTTCTCGAACGCATAAGGGAAAACCTCTGGAAGGCATGCCGCCGCGAGTTCAACATCCCAAAATATCTGGCACATTCCAGCGACCTGGTCTACAAGTTCCGCAACGAAATAGCCGAACGAGCGAAATACAAGCTGGTGAACCGTTTCACAGGCGAACCGCTCAAGGTTGTGGAGCACATCGGCTGCCACTACGCGAAGATGTTCCCTTCCAAGGGTGTCGGCGGAGCTGAATACCCTTACGTTCTGGTCGGAATGGCCGAGAGCTGGGGCGGCAACGTGATCGACTACCCGGAGCGCCGTCACTGCTGCGGTTATGGCTTCCGCCAGTACCATGTCAAGGCCAACAGGGGCTATTCAGTTTCAAACACCCACAAGAAATTCGAGTCGATGGAGCCTTACCATCCCGACTTCATAGTTACCAACTGTCCGGGCTGCCCCTACTTCCTGGACCGCTGGCAATATGTAATCGCAGAACAGACCGGCAAGACCTATGGAGGAGACGGCCAGG
The DNA here is from genome assembly GCA_017561885.1 of Bacteroidales bacterium. GTDB lineage: Bacteria > Bacteroidota > Bacteroidia > Bacteroidales > UBA932 > Equibacterium. The sequence continues at coordinate 3,186 of JAFZBF010000014.1, forward strand.
GTATTCCGGTGCTCACATATGAAGAGATGGCAGGCCTGGTGCTCGGCTACAACCCGTGGGATATAGGGATGCAGACCCACCAGATCGCTGTCGAGCCGCTGCTCGACAAGATCGGTGTAGAATATGATGAAAGCAAGAAATACGAAGGGAGCGGCGGCAAACCTCTGCCGGAGCCTGAATTCCCGATGAACATAAGATGTTGCTAAATGGCTAAAGACAATGTAATAGTAATCGGCGGCGGTCCTTGCGGAATCGAGGTCTCCCGCAATCTGAGGGATCTGGGATACACCCCTATCCTGCTTGAACAACAGTCCGAACTCGGCGGACACCTCCGCCTCTGGGACAGGCTGTTCCCAGAAGGAGTAGAAGCCCGCAAGATTCTTAAGGATCTTACAAGCGACCTCAAAGGAGTCAAATGGTTCACCGATGTCAATATAGAATCCATACATAAGTCACGCAAGGGTTATACGGTCAACGTCGATACCGGAATGTCTTTCGAGACCAAAGCGCTTGTGGTTACTACCGGATTCAAGCTCTTTCCCGCCGAAAGAAAACAGGAATACGGATACAACATATATGAGAGGGTAATTACCAACGCCGACCTGGAACAGTATTTCCACACACGCAAGGACCCCCGCATACAGAACCCGAAGACCATAGGTTTCGTGCATTGCGTCGGCTCCCGAGACGAGAAAGCCTGCAACCGTCAGTGCTCCAAGGTATGCTGTGCTACTGCCGTGAAGCAGGCATCTGAAATAAAGGAACTCTTCCCCGATGCCATCGTTTACTGTTTCTACATGGACTTGCGACTGTTCGGAAGAAGCTATGAGGATATGTATCTGACCGCCCAGAAGCAATATGGAGTCAGGTTCATCCGTGGAAGGGTTTCCGAAGTGTCTGAAGACATAGACGGCAAGCTGTTCGTCAAGGCCGAAGACACTCTTCTTGGAAAACCCATGAAAATGAAGTTGGACCTGCTGGTGCTTATGACCGGAATCCTTCCGGGAGAAAGTACGACACAGCTTTCTGAAATGCTTAAGATCAACGTCGGCGAAGATGGTTTCTTCACTCCCAGAGATACTATTCTGGAACCGTGCCGCGCCAAGGATGCCGGACTGTTCATGGCCGGAGCCTGCACCGGTCCCAAGACCATACCGGAGACTCTCAGCGAGGCTCGCGCCACAGCCATCCAGGTTCATAAATATCTTTCAAGATGATTGATTTCGGCTATACCCTGAGCAAAAGCGGAACTCTCAAGATCGAGAATCTGGACGATTCCAGGTTCAAGGCCTTGCACAAGCTGGAGCCTGATGCCTATAAATGCATCAACTGCGGTTCCTGCACCGCCAGCTGTTCTGCCGGCGTGTTCACCGAACTCAGCCTGCGGAAGATCCTGCTCAGCCTCCAGCGCGGGGACGAAAAAGACTATATCAATCAGCTGCAGTCCTGCATGCTCTGCGGCAAATGTATGCTTGTGTGTCCGCGTGGCATCAACACCCGCCACCTCATCTTGAGCATCAGCAAAATATATAATACGGTTGACAGATGAGAGAACGTTTTCTAGTAGGATTCGACCCGTTCGTACTCCCGTTCCTGCTCGGAATGGCGTTTGTCCTCACTTACTGTATCATAGGCCTTATAAAGGTTATCCTTCAGCTGTCCAAGGCCGACCGCCGCAAACTTGCCGTAAGTCTATTCAAGCCCGCCAACGCCTGGAAGAACCTGCGTGACATGTTCTGCGACTGCCTCATCCATGTCAAGTTGTGGAAACGCAATCCCAAGTTGGGTTACATGCACTCTTCCATCGCTTTCGGCTGGTTCATGCTGATAGTCTTCGGCCACATCGAGACCTTTATTTTCGTACCCAAGAAGGCCGGACTGTTCTATTACCCCATCTTCTTCCGTTACTTCATGGAGATGGAGAACTACAACCTTCGCGGTTCTTTCTTCTTCTTCATTATGGACTTTTTCCTGCTGGTAGTGCTCAGCGGTATCGTACTTGCGATGTACAAACGCATCCGCAGCCGTTTCTTCGGCATGCGCCGTACCACCCGCCTGTCCATCACCGACCGTGTGGGTCTTTACTCTCTGTGGGCAATCTTCCCTCTTCGCTGGATTGCCGAGGGTTTTACAGCCGGCATCGCGGGCGGTAGCTTCATGACGATTCCCATCAACCTGCTGCTGAAGAACTTCATGAGCAATCCGGAGAACATCACCGTTGCATGGTGGCTTTACTCGATAGCTCTTGGAACGTTCATGTTCGCGCTTCCGTTCTCCCGCTACATGCACATCCCGGCCGAGATCCTTCTCATTCCGATGAAGAATGCCGGGCTGAAGGTTTACCACCCTCGCAAGGGATTCTCCCTGGCCCAGATCTATACCTGCCCCAGCTGCGGTGTCTGCATTGACGCCTGCCCTATGAGCGCAAGCAGGCAGAACCTCAAGGACACTACGGTATATCTGGTGCGCCAGATCAAGCGTAACAACGCCCGCAGGATGAATGCCATGACCGACAAGTGCCTTATGTGCGGCAAATGCCAGGAGGTCTGCCAGATTGCCTTGCAGTCCTACGACATCAGGATGCGCATAAGGGAACGCGCCACGTACAATGTCGGTCTCAAATACGACTATCTGGACTCATATCAACCTGAAACAGGGAAATGCAAGGTTCTGTACTATGCCGGATGCATGTCATCTCTTACTCCCGTGACAGGAAGGTCTATCAAGAAGCTTCTCGACACTGCCAGAATTAATTGGACACAGATGGACGCCGGCGGCGGAGTCTGCTGCGGCAGACCTCTGATTCTTGCAGGCAGGCGCAACGAAGCTGCTGCACTGATCGAGAAGAACACCGCTGTCATCGAATCCAGCGGTGCACAGATTCTGCTTGTCAGCTGCGCTATATGCTACCGCGTATTCAAAGAAGAATACAAACTCAAAGGAATCAAGGTGATGCACTATACCGAATATTTCAATGAGCTTATGGAGGAAGGCAGGTTGAAACTCAACAGAGGGGAATTGAGATATGCCTATCATGATCCCTGCGACCTGGGCAGAGGATGCGGCATATATGACGAGCCTCGCGAGGCTCTCTCACGCGTAGGCATCATCGCTCCCGCCGAAAAGGAACGTGCAATGAGCGTATGCTGCGGCGGATCTGTCGGCAGTCTTACACTTGATTTCGAAAGCAGGGCCCCTATCACCGAAGCTTCAGTCCAGAATATGCTCTTCTCCAACCCGGACCGCATAGTGACAGCCTGTCCGTTGTGCCTCAAGACATTTGCGTTGTATTCGCCTGTAAAAGTCGTAGATTTCGCGGAAGCTCTCTGCGACGGTCTGGAGAAAAAATCATAGATATTCCCTGCCGGTAAGCACTCTCCAGAGCGCGTAATATTTCAGTACGGAAACTGCATGTTGCGCTATCAGCTGATAGCGCAGGTCGCTGCCGCAATTGAAATATATCGATTTCGCCAGAAAAGTGCCCATTCCTGTAATCTCAGAAAGACTGTAGACTGTCTTCTCTCCGTCCGGAAACAATATTTCCAGACGGTCTCCGAACAGCGACAGCATCGCATCTTCCGACAGGACTGACGACACGCCTCCGGCAATCCTTGTAACGGTAAAGTGACAGTCAGTGACAATTGGATCAGCAGTCTTTGCGCGGAGACTGCTGGAATTGGCAGCCATCCATTCTTTCTGGAAGCGATTCCAGTCCCTGAGCGTGTCGAAGGGCAGCTTCTCTCCCACTATACGGCCATACTCGTTGTATGTTGCCTTCAAGCCGCAGCTGCACGAGATGTCATCTCCTGAGGTCTCAATGGTGCCGAAACGGTGGCAGCATGGACAGAGATATGCCGCATACTGCATTCCTTCGGCGAGCCGTTCCCCTGGATATTTGTCACCGCTGCGGGCCTGTTCCTCATATGCGTCTACATAGAGGTCGTCGCACATGGCCTTGTATATTTCGTCTTCGGTCATCGAGGCCAGCTGTTCGGGCGAGAATTCATGCATGAGCTCTCCGTGCATCGGACCTTTGCGTTTGGTCGCAGCCCAGCGGGGCTTCAGCAGATAGCCTCCGGTAAACCTGTATGTTACGAGGGCGGCGCCAGATTCCTTCGCCATCCTGGCAGTTCGCTTCGAGATGAATTCAGACACTCCGTCCCAGCTGCGGTTGCCCTCAGGGAAAAGTCCCACGGACACCCCGGCCTTGAGGTTCTCTTCAATCTGCGCTATGACTGTATCCCCCTTTGCTCCTTTCTCTCTCAGGATCAGGCCGAACAGGTTTTTGAAGATGTGCCCGAAGAAACCTTTGCCGAGAGTGGAGTTTGCCACAAAACGGAAATGGCGGTTGAGCCCCAGCACCATCAGCGCGGGATCGAGATTCTGGGTGTGGTTGGCTACTGCAAGGAAGGTTCTGGACCTGACCGTGCAGCGTTTCGGATGGAAATGGTACAGAAAAAACAGCCAGGGGCCGACGACTACCTGGCAGAAGCGATACATGAACTTCTGCAGGCCCAGGCCTCTTTTCAGGCTGTTATGATTTCTGCTGTTCACGCTTTCTGGTCTCCTCTTCTTCAAGCACCCTGTATGCAACCTTTCCTACGAGCGTCTTGGGCAGTTCTTCGCGGAATTCGATGTCATAAGGCATTGCATATTTGGCTATATACTTTCTGCAATAGTCGAGCAGTGCCTGCTTCGTGTCGTCGTTGGCCGGAACTCCAGGCTTCAACATGACGAATGCCTTTACCTTCTGTATCTTGTAAGGGTCGGGAACACCTATGATACAGCTCATATGCACGAGTTCGTGAGCATCCAGGATATTCTCGAGCTGTGCCGGATATACGTTGTATCCAGAAGTGATGATCATCCTCTTGATACGGCCCTTGAAATAGATGAATCCGTCTTCATCCATAAGTCCAAGGTCGCCGGTATGGAGCCAAACGCGGCCGTCGGCATCCTTGTGGAGGGTGTTTGCGGTTTCTTCTGGCTTGTTGAAGTATTCCGCCATCACAGTCGGTCCCGCGAGGGTGATTTCGCCCTCTTCTCCATATGGCAGTTCATCGTCGGTGCCTGGCTTGACTATCCTGTAATATGTGTCAGGGAACGGTATTCCTATACTACCCTCCTTGGCAAGCCCGGTAGGTGTAAGGCAGGACGCAGTCACACATTCGGTGGTTCCGTAACCTTCCCTTACCTGGATCGTTGCCTTGTGGTCCTTCAAGAAAGCGTCGAAGCGTTTCTTGAGTTCTATGGACAGCGAGTCCCCGCCGCTGAACACACCCTTGAGATGGCTCAGGTCGGCATGTTTCATATTGGGAAGGCGCAGAAGCGCCTCGTACAAGGTGGGCACTCCTGCCATGAAGTTGCAATTGTATTTCGTGATAAGCTTCGAATAGCTCTTGGCGGTGAACCTCGGAACCAGCACGCATCTGCCGCCGCTGGCCAGCATCGAATGGATGCAGACACCTAGGCCGAATCCGTGGAATACCGGCATCGCGGCAAGCATACGATCACCGGGTTTGAACATAGGATTGGTAGCCACGATCTGCTGTGAAAGTGCGTTGAAGTTGGCATTCGTGAGCACTATGCCTTTCGTGGTACCTGTCGTTCCTCCTGAATATAGGATGACAGCAGGATCCTCGCTCTTGCGCTCGACCTTGTAGTTGTAGAAGCAGCATTTCGAAAGCTTCATGAACTGGTTCCACATTATGACCGGAGCGTCGTCGGGTATCTTTGCGATCTTGCGGCCCTCAGTGAGCATATAGCCTGTCTTGAGAGGCTGTGCGAGTTCGTCCTTTATCTTGGCGATAATCACGTTGACGACCTTAGTGTTCTTGCGGATCCGCTCGACCTTGCCATAGAACTGGTCAAGGGTTATTATGGTTACGCTCTTCGATTCATTGAGGTAGAACTCTATCTCCTTTTCGCTTGAAAGGGGATGAACCATACTGGCGATGCCGCCCACCAGGTTCACGGCATAGAACATATATATGGCCTGCGGACAGTTGGGCATGGCGATCGTAACACAGTCCCCTTCCCTTATGCCTATCGTCTTGAGTGCCTTGGCGCACATTTCCGTTTTCTTGACAAATTTCCTGTAGGTGGTCGACTTTCCCATAAAGTCGAAAGCGATATTCATCGGATATTGTTCAGCGACAGCAGTTACTTTGTCGAACATCGAACCCTGAAAATAATCCAGATGAGCAGGGACTCCGTTCAGAAATTCATACCACGGAGTCTTCAGAGTGTTTTCCATCAATAGCGTTTTGTTTAGGTTTAATAGAGTGAAGTTACTCAATTCTCGCCGAATGTCCAAAAAAAGAGGCCGACCGCACGGTCGACCTCAATTATTGTATTCTGACTGGAATCAGTTTTGTCCGGCTTGCGCCGCTTCTGCAGCTTCGCGTGCAGCTTCCATCTCGGCAGCTTTCTTGGCCCTTTCGTAGCGTACAGTCTTGTACTCTTCCCATTTGGCCTTCTGCTCGGGAGTGAGAATCTTGTTGAACTTCTTGAGACGGATTTCGTCATACTTCTTGAGAAGTTTCACGTCAGTGATCAAGTCTTCTGAAGTAGTGTTTGACTGATCTTCCTGAACTTGTTCTGCGCCTTCAGCGAACTCGGGAGGCATGCCGCCAGGGAATCCGCCACCCATTCCGGGAGGCATTCCACCACCGGGCATTCCACCACCGGGCATTCCGCCACCGGGGAATCCACCACCGCCGGGCATTCCGCCACCGGGAAATCCACCGCCGAAGTTGCCGCCACGGCCACGCCTGTTATTGCTCTGATCCTTCAGGAGATCCATATAGCGCTCGTCTGCGACCTTCAATTCTACTTTATATACTTTCTTTTGCTGTTTCTCGGTGAGTCCAAGAATGTTTGCAAGCGCTGCTGACTGAGCCTTGGCAACTTCCTTGCTGCTGAAGTTGGAGGCATCCATTCCGAACATGCCCATCATCATTCCGGGAGGCATTCCGCCGGGCATTCCGCCACCAGGAAAACCACCACCACCGCCACCGGGGAATCCGCCGCCGCCCATAGGGGGCTGCGCAAGAGAAATGGTGCAGATCAAAGCTGCGCCAAATGCAAGAAGAATCTTTTTCATTTTCATCAGTTTGGTTATGTAATTTTAACTATTAGATTATCGAGACAGCATTTGGTTTAAACACAATCGACATATATTCTCAAATAATTTATCTTTGTGTAAAAGTAATAAAAATGTCTCTGCAAAAACCCATAGTAGCCCTCATATATGATTTCGACGGGACGCTCTCTCCCTCCAATATGCAGGAATACGGCCTGATCCAGGCCCTCGGCAATACCATCGACAGTTTCTGGACTGTCAGCAACGACCTGGGCAACGACAAGTCGATGTGCAGTGTGCTGGCATATATGAAGACCATAGCGGATGAAGCCGCAAAGATGGGCATTCCCCTCACCCGCGGGTTCCTCGAGCAGTTCGGACCTCAGATAGAACTTTTCAAGGGTGTAACGGAATGGTTCCGCCTTATCAACGGATACGGAGAGTCGAAAGGAGTCGATGTAGAGCATTACGTGATATCCTCGGGCCTCACCGAACTAATCGAGTCCACTCCCATTGCAAAGGAGTTCAAGAAGGTGTTCGCCTGCTCTTTCCTTTATGATGCGGACGGGATTGCAAGATGGCCTGCGGTGGCTGTGGATTACACTGCCAAGACCCAGTTCCTGTTCAAAATTTCTAAGGGCATAATGGACATCAGCGACAACAAGCTTGTCAACGACAGCCGTCCCGACGAAGACAAGAGGATTCCTTTCACCAATATGATCTATTTCGGAGACGGTGAGACCGATGTCCCCTGTATGAAGATCGTCAAGATGTTCGACGGCAACTCCATAGCGATCTACCAGAAGCAGAACAAGAAGAAAGAGGCCACGGCCCGCACTCTCCTCAGCCAGGGCCGAGTCAATTTCATCTGTGACGCCGATTATTCGCCTTCAGGCGAGATATTCGAAACCGTAAGCTCGATCATCGACAAGATCAAGGCGGAAAGCAATTATTTCCTGATGCAGAAAAAGACCAGTCTATGAGAAAGCTGCTCCTGATCGCAGCAGCGCTTCTGCTCTGCCTTTCGTTCCAGTCTGCCGCCCAGACCATACAAGAGCTTTTCCAGCCGGCCGCCAATGCCGTGGCGGAATACTTCGGCGACAGGACGCAGTGGAGGGATACCGTAAGGATACGCCACTTCTATATCCGCAATTCAGGTCCTGCCGAAGTACATTTCAACCGCTTCATCAGCGAGCAGCCGCTTCGCAAGAAAGACATCGATGCCATCTATTCTCTGGTGCGCAAGAATTTCCCCGCCAAGTACAAGGCCCAGGCGTCCAATTTCGCAATTTACTCTGACGGCAACAAGATCGAGAAACTCTACAGCCGCGCCTTTCCCGAGACATTCAATGCGGAGGAGATGAATCTCGGCAAGGCTCCCTCGGAAGATGTCGCGAAGAACTCCCAGTCCAGGAGCCAGCATCCTCTGACAAAGAATCTCTCAAAACCCGGTCAGCCTTCGGCTGGACTCCAGGGCCGCCACATCGCCGTATGGCAGAGTCACGGCTATTACTACGAACAGTCGCTGGAACGCTGGGAGTGGCAGCGCAGCCGCCTTATGACCACGGTGGAAGACATCTACACCCAAAGCTATGTCCTGCCCTTCCTGGTGCCTATGCTCGAGAAGGCCGGTGCGACGGTGCTGCTGCCGCGCGAGAGGGATCTCCAGCGGAATATGCTGATCGTGGACAACAACCATTCAGGCGAACTCTACGTAGAGCACAACGGCCAGCACAGCTGGAGGACATCCGAATCCGCCGGATACGCAGACAGGGCGATCCTTACTCACGGAGTCAATCCTTTCAAGTCCGGTTCGGCAAGAGTTGTCGAGTGCACCAGCGACAACACGGCCCTTACAACAGCCTTCTGGCAGGCGAAGGTTCCCCACAACGGCGAATATGCGGTATATGTGTCATATCCGGCAGAAAAGAACGCCAGCAACAGCGCCCACTACTGGATTCGTCACAACGGCGGAGCGACGCAGTTCGAGGTGAACCAGCAGATGAGCCCCGGAACCTGGGTCTATCTGGGAACCTTCGGCTTCAGCGCCGACTCGACTGAACACGGCGTCTTCCTAAGCAATTTCGGCCAGGCCGGAAAGGTGGTCGGTGCAGACGCAGTACGCTACGGCGCAGGAATGGGCAACGTAGCCCGCAAGCCGGCGGACAACGATGAAGAAGGAAAACCGATAAAACGTGACCACAAGGCCGAGGCCAAGACTTCCGGCCTGCCACGCTATGCCGAGGGGGCCCGTTACTATCTGCAGTTTGCCGGAATGGATACCCTGGTCTATTCTGTAATGAACAACCAGGACGACTACCGCGACGACTATACCTCAAGGGCCGAATGGGTCAATGCCATGATCGGAGGGACCTCCCGACTGCCGGGAAGCACAGGCTACAACGTGCCGCTCGACATGGCGATCGCCATACATTCTGACGCCGGCCTTTCTATGACCGACTCCATCGTAGGCACCCTTGGTATCTATACCGAGACATCCGAAGGCTCCGTCAAATATAAATACGGTGGAAACCGCATAATTGCCCGCGAACTGGTGGACATAGTGCAGAGCCAGGTGGTACGCGACATCAGGGCCACATTCGAACCGCAGTGGAGCCGCAGGGAGATCTACAGCCGCAACTATTACGAGTCGAGGGTTCCGGAGATTCCCACGATGCTGCTGGAGCTTCTCTCCCATCAGAATTTTGCGGATATGCGCCTCGGACTCGACCCTTCTTTCCGTTTCGTCGCCTCGAGAGCCATATACAAAGGCATACTGAAATATCTTGCATACATCAACAATGAGGACTATGTGGTCCAGCCTCTGCCGGTGAAGGACTTCGCCGTCACTTTGGACGGACGTACGGCAAAACTCGAGTGGCAGCCTACTATGGACAAGCTCGAGGCCACTTCCGACCCGACAGGCTACATAGTCTACACCCGCGTGACGGACCCTGACGCCGTGACCTACGACGGCAGTGAACCGGGCAACGGCATAAGCGGCTTCGACAACGGAGTATTCGTCGCCAACAATGCTTATTCTACGAGACTCGAGCCCGGCAAGATCTACAGCTTCAAGGTAACGGCGGTAAATACCGGCGGTGAAAGTTTCGAAAGCGAGATTCTGTCTGCAGGCATCAACGAGAAGAACCCTTCTTCCGTGGTTCTGGTACTGAACAATTTCACACGTGTGGCAGCTCCTGCCTCATATGCTACGGCTGATTCTTCACGCGCCGCCTTCCTGGACGGAGTGGACGCAGGTGTGGCCTACCACCGCGAGATAGCATATGTCGGACCTATGATGGAAACCGACAGGAGTATGGAATGGGTGGACGACGACAACCCGGGCTTCGGCGCTTCGTCCTATGAATACGAAGGAGCCATATTTGCAGGCAACACCTTCGACTATCCCCTCATCCACGGCGCATCCATCATGAAAGCGGGATACAGTTTCACTTCAGCAGCCGCTTCCGTGGCGGAACGGCTGAACCTGAGCTCCTATCCTGCCGTCGACGTGATCTGCGGCAAACAGATCCGCACCGTCACAGGAGTGCTTCACGACAGTTCCGCCTCGTCGCTCCAGAAAAACCTGAGATATGTCGTGTTCACACCTTCCCTGATGAACGCGCTTAAGAAATACTCTGCGGCAGGAGGCAACATCCTGATATCAGGAGCCAATATCGCATCGGACAGCCATCACTTCATCTACGACATCAAGGTGGATGCGGAATACCGCAGGAAAGTCCTGGAGCCTGAAATCGCCTTTGCAAGGGATGTGCTGAAATACACTTATATGAACTACGACGCCACTTCCAGCGGACTGGTCAAGACTGTCGACAACAGCTTCAACATCCGCAAGGACAGCTATTATAACATCAATGTGAAACCCGCCAGGGAAGTATATTGTGTAGAAGCAGCCGACGGCCTCGTCCCTTCAAAGAACTCGGCTACGATCATGCGCTACGGCGACAGCAACATCTCGGCAGGCGTCGCATACAAAGGCAAGGATTACCGCTGCGTCTCGCTTGGATTCCCCATCGAGGCGCTGACCTCTATAAGACAGACGGACCACATAATGAGCACGATGCTGGAATTTCTCCTGAAAGACTGATTGATTATGAAACGCTATCTTCTGACCGCATTATTCCTTCTGACCGCATTTCCCGTCCTGGCGCAGGACAGGATATATCCCTCTCCCGACGGGAAATATTACGTCCGGTTCAACGAAGCCGACAAGGAATACTATATGCACGACAACCGTATGGACTATACCTACTGCATTACCTGCGAGGATGCCGACGACAGTTTCGACGACGGGATAAGGCCGGTATGGAGAGCCGACTCGAGATACGTCTACCTGAGCGGCCGGTATGACATATGGCAGATAGACATCACGAGGGCTATCGCACCCCTTAAGATCGACAGGAGGAAGAAAGACGCCCCTGTCAAGTATTTCCTTATAATGAAAAGCGACACCCTGCCCAGAAGCCAGACAATCTATATGAAGTCTGTAAACACAGTCACGGGGGAATCAGGACGTGCTTCATTCTTCCAGAAAGGTTACAAGTACAGATACAGAAACTATAAGGAAAAGTCTTCGCCGTGCTAGAATTCTTACTGGAATGGGGCTATCTCGGCGTATTCATAGGATGTTTCCTTGCCGCCACTGTCGTGCCTTTCGCATCTGACGCCCTGCTGGTGGCGATGCTTCTGGCCGGCGGCAACGTATGGCTGACCGTAGCCTGCGCGTCCGCAGGAAACTGGCTGGGCGGACTCACCACCTACGGAATAGGCTATATCGGCAAATGGGAATGGATAGAGAAATGGTTCAGGGTGAAGCGCGAGACCATAGAGAAGCAGAAGTATAAGGTTGACAAGTGGGGGCCTCTGCTGGCGCTCGCCACCTGGGTGCCTTTCATAGGTGATGTCTTCGCTATTGTCCTTGGTTTCTACAAAGCTCCTTTCGTCAAGAGCGCTGCATATATGCTCATAGGCAAGACCGGCAGATTCGTGGTCTGGGCCCTTCTCTTCCTGGCTTTCGGGCAGCACCTGCCCTGGCTGGCTTAGTTCCCGTGATAAAGTTTCTTGGTCTGGTAGACTGGCTCGCAGGTCAGGTTGACACCGAGCTTGCGCAGGACGCCCATATCCACCTGTGAGAGGATGACGCTCGTGTGGGCTTCGCATCCTTCCAGGTTACGCAGCTGTTCCATAGCCTTGCGGGCGTTCAGGTCTGTCAGGGCGCAGATCGAGAGGGCTATCAGCACCTCGTCGGAATGGAGCCTCGGGTTTGAGTTGCCGAGGTTTTCGGTCTTCAGCCTGCAGATGGGCTCTATGATAATGGGAGAAATAAGGTCGACGTTGTTCGGAATGCCCGCCAGATGCTTCAGAGCGCTCAGGAGCATAGCCGAAGTGGCACCCAGCAGCTCGCTGGTCTTGCCGGTGATTATCGTGCCGTCCTCGAGCTGGATTGCCGCAGCCGGGCCGTCCGTCTCCTCCGCCCTCTTCATGGCAGCCACGGCGACAGCCCTGTCGCACGGCTGGATGTGGGCCTGTTCCATAATGAGCTCCAGCTTCGCAACCTCTTCCTGCTCGGCATTGCCCTTGCGCACCTGGCAGCAGGTGTTGTAGTAACGGCGGATGATCTCGTCCTTGGCAGCCTGGCTGACAACAGCATCGTCAGTGATGCAGCTTGAGATCATATTCACGCCCATATCGGTAGGCGACTTGTAAGGAGATTCGCCGTAGATGCGCTGGAAGATGGCATTGAGCACAGGGAACACTTCCACGTCACGGTTGTAGTTGACAGCCATCTTGCCATAGGCCTCGAGATGGAACGGGTCGATCATATTGACGTCGCTCAGGTCTACCGTAGCCGCCTCGTATGCCAGATTGACTGGATGCTTGAGCGGAAGGTCCCAGATCGGGAATGTCTCGAATTTCGCATATCCGGCCTTGATGCCGCGCTTGTTCTCGTGATAGAGCTGGGACAGGCAGGTGGCCATCTTGCCGCTGCCCGGACCGGGAGCAGTCACGACCACGATCCTGCGGGTAGTCTCGATATATTCGTTGCGGCCGTAGCCCTCGTCGCTGATGATGAGGGAGAGATTCGACGGATAGCCGGCGATCGGATAATGCAGATATACCTTCAGCCCGAGCTGCTCGAGCTTGTGCTTGTATGAGATTGCGTTGGTCTGGCCCTCGAAACGGGTGATGACCACGCTGCTCACATACAGGCCGTAGCCTCTGAAAGCATCGATGAGACGCAGCACGTCCATATCATAGGTAATGCCCAGGTCTCCTCTCACCTTGTTCTTCTCGATGTCTCCGGCGTTGATGGCAAGTACTATCTCAGCCTCGTCCTTGAGCTTCTCGAGCATCCTGATCTTGCTGTCAGGCTCGAATCCGGTCAGGACCCTGGAGGCGTGATAGTCGTCGAACAGTTTTCCTCCGAACTCAAGGTAAAGCTTGTTTCCAAACTTGTTGAGCCTTTTTATGATATTTTCTGACTGTTTCTCGAGATAAGCTTGATTGTCAAAACCGGTCGGACGCATTGCAGTATTTTTTGAAATCGGACAAAAATAATTGTTTTTGGCGCTATGTCAATTGTGACGGAGGTATTTTTTACTAACAGGATGTCAACTTATGCCGAGGACAGGACAAATTGTCACCTTTTCCCGGCTGGTACTCTTTTTGCCGTCTGAGCTCCAAAGAACGAATAAAAACAAACTGATATGACTAAAGGAAAAATAGGAGTAACAACCGAAAACATATTTCCGGTAATAAAGACTTTTCTTTATTCCGACCACGACATCTTCGTACGTGAGCTTGTCGCCAACGCCGTGGATGCCACCCAGAAAGTAAAGGCACTTGCCGCTGCAGGAACCCTGAACCAGGAACTCGGCGACATTGACATCGAGGTCAAGGTGGACAAGGACGCGAAGACCATTTCATTCATCGACAAGGGTATCGGTATGACCGAAGAAGAAGTCGACAAATACATCAACCAGATCGCCTTCTCTTCAGCCGGTGAATTCCTCGAGAAATACAAGGACCAGGTAGGCAGCATCATAGGCCACTTCGGACTTGGATTCTACAGCGCGTTCATGGTGTCGAAGAAGGTGGAAATCGACACTCTCTCCTGGCAGCCTGAATCAAAGCCTGTGAAATGGAGATGCGAAGGCGACCCTGAGTTCACTATGGTCAGGGGAACCAGGACGAAACGCGGCACGACAGTCACCCTGTGGCTGGACGACGAGAGCGCAGAGTTCGCCGATGACTACAAGATCGAAAGCCTGCTTGGCAAGTATTGCAAGTTCATGCCTGTGCCGATCATATTCGGCAAGGAGAAGGAATGGAAGGACGGCAAGTATGTCGACACCGGCAGGAACCATATCATCAACAATGTCGAGCCGCTGTGGACAAAGAAGCCCGCCGACCTCAAGGACGAAGACTACCTGAAGTTCTACAAGGAGCTCTATCCCATGGCTGACGATCCTCTCTTCCACATCCACCTGAACGTGGACTATCCTTTCAACCTGACCGGAATCCTCTATTTCCCGAAGATAAAGGACAAGCTGGAACTGAGCCGCAACAAGATCCAGCTCTTCTGCAACCAGATGTACGTCACGGATTCTGTGGAGAACATCGTGCCTGAGTTCCTCACCCTGCTGCACGGTGTCATCGATTCTCCTGACATCCCTCTGAACGTGTCCAGGAGCTATCTCCAAAGTGATGCGAACGTCAAGAAGATATCAGGCTACATCACCAAGAAGGTGGCTGACAAGCTTGAGGAGATCTCGGAGAACAACAAGGAGGAGTTCCAGAGCAAGTGGGACAATCTGAAGCTTTTCATCGAATACGGTATGATTACCGACGAGAAGTTCTGCGAAAAGGCACTCAAGTTCGCCCTGTTCAAGAACACTGACGGCAAGTATTTCCACCTGGACGATTACCGCAAGGCTATCGAAGCTGAGCAGACCGACAAGGACAAGAAGGTCGTGTATCTGTACACCACCGATCCTGTCGCCCAGTACCAGTATGTGGAGGTTGCAAAGAACAAGGGATATGACGTGCTCGTCATGGACTGCCCTCTCGACGCCCATTATGTCGGCCTGCTGGAGCAGAAGATCGAGAACAGTACCTTCGCACGTGTCGATGCCGACACCATCGACGCCCTGATACGCAAGGAAAGCAAGGAAGAGGTGAAGATGACCGACGACGAGAAGAAGCATCTCACCGAGGTAATGGAGGCTCTGCTGCCGAAGGAGAGCAAGTATAATGTGAAGATGGACAACCTGGGACCGGAGGCTGCCGCCATCGTAATCACCCAGAGCGAGTTCATGAGGCGTTACCGTGACATGGCTGCCGTTGGAGGCGGCATGAATTTCTACGGCGAGATTCCTGACACGTATAACATCACAGTAAACGCCCAGAACCCTGTCATCGAAAAGATCAAGGCCAGCGAAGAAGGGCTCAGCGCTGACAACAAGCTCCTCAAGCAGGTTACCGACCTCGCACTGCTGGCTAACGGCATGCTCAAGGGCAAAGACCTCTCCGACTTCATCCGCCGCTCAGAGGAACTGCTGTAACGAGTTACTGACTCCGTAAAAGAAACCGGTCTATTGGCCGGTTTCTTTCGTTTATATAGGCTTTTCGGCAGCAATGTCTAGGGCAACCGACGGGCTTACGCCCGCGCCCCTCCGCCCCAACTTTGCCGGCCATAACGGCCCGTCCGGCAAAGCCAGGGTACTATGTTGCCTTGCGACATTCTACCGAAAAGCCATTTTATCCACAACTCCTATTTGTTGATAACCAACTCGTTTATTAAATAATTATTCTTTTCCTTTTTCTTAATTTTGGAGTAAAGCAATTATTCATTCTCGCGTAGCCAATGTTGAATAATAATCATAACTACAACACAATCTCCCATATTGACAAAAATGGTAGAGTACAATTAAATGATGAACATCAAAATGGTGTTTCAATACTCTCAGAACGCTTTGCCTCCAATTTTGGTTTGGGCGATCTTGGGAAGATAGCGGGACTCCTGCATGACAAAGGTAAAGAGCAGGCAGGGTGGCAACAGTATATTCAGGGGATAACCGGATACAACAAGGAATATGCGAATGTAACGAGCGGTCCGAATCACTCATACGTAGGCGCAGTAATAGCCCAGAAGCAGTACCCTCAAATTGCTCCCCTGATTGCCCAACCCATTGCTGGCCATCATCGTGGATTATACGATTATTGTGACTATATTGAAGAAACCAACTGTGACATTCCACAAGATGTCACAATAGACGATCCATTTCCTCTCCGCCTACTTAATCTGCCAAAGCTCGAGCGTTTTGATTTGCATCACTTAGTTCGTATGCTCTTCTCTTGTCTGGTTGACGCAGACAGTTTAGATACTGAAGCTTTTATGGAGCCTGATCAGGCAAAACTGAGAGGCAGTCACACATCTATGTCGGAACTATTGTCGTTGTTGGAAACACATCTGTATGAACTAAAAGCCAATGCTCCAGACACTGAGGTTAATCGCATACGGAACTATGTACAGGAACAATGCGTCAAGGAAAGTCAAGGGCAAAGAGGTTTCTATAGCCTTACGGTTCCTACGGGAGGAGGGAAAACATTGGCTTCGGTTCTTTGGGCATTACACCATGCTGTAAAGAATGACCTTCAGCGCATCATAATTGCAATACCTTATACCAGCATAATAGTCCAGACTTCTAGTATATTAAAACAAATCTTTGGCGAATACAATGTTTTGGAGCATCATTCCAATGTCAATCCGGAGGACATCAAAGAAGAGGAGCAAAGAGAAAAACTTCAACTGGCCACCGAAAATTGGGACTCCCCTATTGTTGTCACCACCAATGTCCAGCTTTTTGAATCTCTTTTCAGCAACAGACGGTCCGATTGTCGCAAACTGCACAACATTGTTAAAAGTGTCATAATACTTGACGAAGTCCAATCATTACCTATAGGTTTTTACAAGCCAATTGTTCATAGCCTCAATACGCTTCAGCGTGTGTTTGGAACATCTATCCTTTTCACAACTGCCAGCCAACCAATCCTCAGTGGTCGGATTGAAGGAGCCAATCCATATGCCAGTTTTGATGCGCTGACCTCCGTCCATGAAATAATTCCTAATGAAGCTCAACTTCATGACAAACTTCGCAGAGTAGATTTACAGTTCTTCGAAAAGGCAAATAGTTACGAAGAAATAGCAGCAGAACTGGCAAAACACCATAGGGTGCTATGCATCGTTAACACAAGAAAGGATGCGAAGGAACTGTATGACCGCTTACCCAAAGAGGGTATTCGCCTACACCTCTCCCGTATGATGTGTCCTGCTCATGTTTCGGCTACAATCGAGTGTATCAAGGAGGCATTGATGGTTGAGAGCGATGAACCTATCAGAGTCATAGCAACCCAGCTCATAGAGGCGGGTGTTGATATTGACTTTCCTGTTGTCTATCGCCAAGAAGCCGGCCTTGACTCCATCTTGCAGGCGGCAGGTCGTTGCAATCGAGAAGGAAAACGGGAGATATGTACAACTTACGTTTTTAGTTTAGGAAAGGAGCATCCTCTTCCTCCTGGCTTTATATCTCAGACCAACAATGCCCGCAAAGGGATGGGGCAACAACACGACTGGTTTGCCCCAGAAGCGATGACCAGCTACTTTCAACAACTCCATTCACGCATAGACAATTTCGATATCAAAAAGATAAAAGAACTACTCTATAAGCCTGAATGTGAGTTTGAAGAAGCTGCCCGTCAGTTTCATCTGATTGATGACCAGACAACATCTGTCATTATCAACTGGAATGGAAGCATACAATTATACCAGCGACTCCTGTCCCAAGGTCCTTCCTATTCTCTGATGAAGCAGTTAGCGCAGTACAGTGTCAACATCCGTGAAAGGGATTTTCGTAAACTGCAAAGCATTGGAGCCATCGAGGAGCCCTTTGAGAACATATACGCGATCAACAACCCCGACTTCTATCAAGCAGATACAGGATTGTCGATTGATAACCAATGGTTAGAAGAAACATACATCATATAATATGGAATACTTTGACAAAGATTTTTGTTTAGAAGTGTGGGGGCCTATGGCTTGCTTTACTCGGCCAGAACTAAAGGTCGAACGCGTGAGCTACGATGTCATTACCCCATCAGCAGCACGTGCCATCTTTGAGGCTATCTTTTGGAAACCAGCCATTCATTGGCAAGTGACAAAGATAGAGGTACTGAATCCTATCAAGTGGACTTCAGTAAGAAGGAACGAGGTCGGAGCCATGGCCGCACAGAATCCCATTTTCATTGAGGAGAAGCGGCAGCAAAAGAACACCTTGCTGTTAGAGAATGTGCGTTATCGGATTTATGCAAAACTGGAATTTATTCCTCAATGGAAGAGAAAAGAGAGCAAAAATCCTCTGATTGATTCCGAGGAGACGGAATTGTTGCGCAAAGATGAGAATCCAGGGAAATACAATGCCATGTTTGAGCGTCGTGCCAGCAAAGGACAGTGTTTCACCCAGCCTTACTTGGGAACACGAGAGTGTTCGGCATCTTTCAGATTGGTGAATCCTGAAACTGACGTACTTGATGCGCCCATTACCGAAACCCGCGACCTTGGCATTATGCTCTACGATATGGACTTCGAAAGTAACCTGAAGAATCCGCCCGCTATGTTCTACAGGGCAAGGATGGTAAATGGTGTCATTATTGTTCCACCTAAAGACAGTGAGGAGGTCTTGAAATGATATTGAAGGCTTTATACGAGTACTACCAAAGGGATAAAAACTCAGTACCTCTTGGTTGGATGTGGGCAAATCTTTCATTTATTATCGTGATAGATGAAAAAGGCCATTATTTAGGGATTGAAGATTGCAGAAATGAAAAGGGGAAAGGACAACCCTTTTTATTACCCAAAGGAGAGCATAATAATTCAGAAACGCCGTTGCTATATTGGGATAATCTTATGTATGCATTAGATTATTCGGATAAACCATCAATAACAACTCATAATAAGCATTTGTCTTTTGTAAAAAGATGCAAGGATGTTGCTAACAAATACAAATTCGATTCATTGCAATCTGTTGTGCTTTTTTATGAACAGAATGAATTGGTTAAGGTGTATCAAGATCCTTTATGGGAAACTATAATAAAAAATCCTAATAATAATGTGTCATTCAAAATTCAGGGTTCAATGCGGATTGTTCCATGTGAAGATACTTTCATTAAAATTGTTCAATCGGAACGTGTCGGAAATGAAGCAGATACAAAAAAAGGAATATGTCTGGTAACTGGAGATTATTCGACATTGGTAAAAACAGGGACGAAGACTCCTATAAAAGGCTGCAAATCTTCTGCAAAACTAGTTTCGTTTCAGGTGTCTTCAGGATATGATTCATATGGGAAAGAACAATGTTATAACGCTCCAATATCAGTAGAAGCAGATTTCGCTTTTTCTTCTGCGATTAAGAAAATGTTGGATGAGAACTCTAGAAACAAATATATAATCGGCAATCGTACATTCCTTTTCTGGGCATCCAAAGACGACGAGGCAGGGCAGAAAGCGGAAGACAGTTTCTTTAGCCTGTTTGGTTTTAACGAGCAAAAAGATGACCCCAACAAAAACATCGAGCAAGTGCGCAAGGTCTTTGAGGCTATCTACAAGGGATCTTTGAAGACTAATTTGGAAGACACCTTCTATATTTTGGGTCTGGCACCTAATGCAGCACGTATTGCCGTAACCTATTGGGCAGAGATTCCACTTCGCAAGTTTGCAGAAACCATCTGTAAGCATTTTGATGATATGGAAGTATCAGACACACGGATAGAGAAGAAGCCCTATATGAGTCTGCGGAATATAATTAGTACTGTTACGCTTGGAGGCAATGTTTCAGATGCCACACCAAACCTCGCCGATACTGTTGCAAAAAGCATCTTTGAAGGATTGCCATATCCTCAAACTCTTTTTGCTTCCTGCATAAGGCGTATCCGTGCAGAATCTGGCGAAAAAGACAAAAATGCTATACAAATCACACGTGCTGCCATCATCAAGGCATATCTCAATCGATTGAATAATAAAGAACAAAAGATAAAAGTTATGTTAGACAAAGACAACACCAACCAAGGCTACCTATATGGCCGTTTGTTTGCCGTGCTTGACAAGATTCAGGAGGAGGCAAACAACCAACACTCTATTCGTGAGCGTTACATGAACTCAGCGAGTTCAACACCTGCTACTGTGTTTTCCACCATTCTTAACCTCTCTAACCATCACATTGAGAACTTGAAGAACGAGGGACGGAAAATCCATTTTGAGAAATTGAAACAGGAGATTATCAGCAAGATTGATGCTGATGGCTTCAAGGCTCAGTTGGACCTTCAAGACCAGGGTCGTTTCTTCATTGGCTACTACCATCAACGTCAGGACTTTTTTACAAATAACATCGAATAATAACTATTAATATTCATAAAATTATGTCAGAATTGAAAAACAGAATCGATTTTGTTTACATCTTTGATGTACAGGACGGGAACCCCAATGGTGACCCCGATGCAGGAAATCTTCCTCGCGTAGATGCCGAAACTGGTATGGGGCTCGTAACAGATGTTTGTTTAAAGCGCAAGGTGCGCAATTATGTGCAAGCAGTAAAAAACTGCGCAGATGGCTATGATATCTTCATTAAAGAGAAAGCCGTCTTGAACAAATTTATTGATGCGGCTCATGAAGAAGAAATTGTCAAGAATGCTGCAGATAAAACCACCGCTGCAAAAGATATTATGTGCAGAAAGTTCTTTGATATACGAACATTTGGGGCTGTTATGTCTACTGGAAAGAATGCTGGTCAAGTACGTGGTCCAATTCAGTTGACCTTTTCACGTTCTGTTAATCCCATAGCTGCAACGGAGCACTCTATCACACGCATGGCTGTAGCAACGGAGAAAGAAGCAGAGAAACAAGGGGGCGATAATCGTACTATGGGCCGCAAAGCAACCGTTCCCTATGGGCTATATGTGTGTCACGGATTCATTTCTGCCAACCTCGCTAAACAGACGGGTTTTTCAGAAGAAGACCTTTCTCTGTTTTGGGATGCATTAAAGAATATGTTCGATGTTGATCGCTCTGCCGCTCGTGGACTTATGAGTGCTCAAAAACTCATTGTTTTCAAGCACGATTCAATGCTGGGCAACGCACCTGCCAACAAACTCTTCGACCGCGTAAAAGTGGAGAAACAATGCGAAGGAGCACCTCGCAAGTTTGAGGACTACATAGTTACTATTGACAAAGATAATCTTCCAGCCGGAGTAACCATTGAAGAAATGATTTAAACGCTTATGGCCGAAAGACGTATAATAAGAAACAGCACTGCAGAGTTCCTGATATTCCAAGCTGAAGCTAAAGAACAGGGTGTCGAAGTTATGTATGCCGATGAGACCATTTGGTGTACACAGAAAGCAATGGCGGCACTCTTCGATGTGGGTGTGCCGGCCATCAGCAAGCACTTGGCAAATGTGTTTGAGACGGGTGAACTGGATGAGGATGCAACTATTTCCAAAATGGAAACTGTTCAACAGGAAGGTTCCCGGAGTGTGAAACGTACTGTAGTGATGTATAAACTTGATGCTATTATTGCCGTTGGCTACCGTGTAAACTCTATTCGTGCAACGCAATTCCGCCAATGGTCAACAAATGTGCTTCGCCAATTTGCAATAAGTGGTTACGTGCTTGACAGGAAGCGTATGGAAAATGGTTCGTTCCTTGGCGAAGATTATTTTGAACATTTGCTGGCCGAAATCAGGGAAATACGTCTTTCAGAACGGCGTTTATACCAAAAACTGACTGACATATATTCAACCGCCATTGACTATAACCGTGATGCTCCGACTACAAGACTGTTCTTCCAGATGGTGCAGAACAAGATGCACTATGCGGTACACGGACGTACGGCTTCTGAGTTAATAGTAGAAAGAGCTGATGCAACCAAAGAGAATATGGGCCTGACCTCTTGGGAGAATGCACCTGATGGCAAAATAGTGAAAACGGATGTTTCTATTGCCAAGAATTATCTTAAACAGATGGAATTGGATGATATGGGACATATCGTGACAGCAGTACTTGAGTTTGCCGAGAGTCGCGCCAAGAAGCACATCCCCATGACTATGGAGGACTGGGCTAAGAGAATTGATACCTATCTGACCAGCGATGAGCGCCCGCTGCTGAGCAATGCAGGAACTGTCAGTCACGAAGATGCTGTTCTATTTGCAGAGACAGAATTTGAGAAATATCGTATCATTCAAGATCGTCTGTTCCAAAGTGACTTCGACAAATATCTTGAAGCATTACCATTTGATGAAGATAATAAAGACTGCTCCGAATAACAGATGATGTACACCGATGACCAAATGCTCATGTTGTCAGGGATTCAGCATTATATGTTTTGTCCTCGTCAATGGGCTTTGATACACATCGAACAACAATGGGATGATAACCGACTGACAGCCGAGGGAAAACAGCTGCATCAGAATGTAGACAACCCCTCCTATCGTCAAAAAAACGGAAATACAATCACTTTGCGAAGTGTACATATAGCCTCACACAGTTTAGGCCTTTATGGAGTGACTGATGCTGTTGAACTATTACCGTCAGACGATTCCACTGATGCTATCACACATCCTCGATATCCGGGCTTTTGGAAACCTTTCCCCATAGAGTACAAACGTGGCCATCATAAGTCAGACGAAAGTGACGAGGTTCAGTTGGCCGCTCAAGTCATCTGCCTGGAAGAGATGTACAACATACATATACCAGAAGCCGCACTTTATTACCACGAAACCCGTCATCGTGAAACGGTGATGATTGACGAACAACTCCGCAATCTTACTTACGAACTGAGTGAAGCGATGCACAAAGTCTTCGAGAGCGGATCAACACCAAAAGCTGTGAAAAATAGAGGCTGTCGAAGTTGCTCACTCATTGATATCTGTGAACCAGGACTAAGATCGAAGCCATCGGTTGCAACTTATTTGAAGAGATCGTTGGATGAGGAAACTGCTTAATACCTTATATGTCACTACCCCAGAAGCCTATCTTTCCAAAGATGGGTTAAATGTGGTTGTCTCCGTGGACAAGGAAGAACTTTTCCGCATTCCAATAATGAACTTAGAAAGCATAGTGACATTCGGGTATATTGGCGCCAGTCCCGGACTGATGAAACTATGTATGGACAACAATGTGTCTCTTTCGTTTATGACGACACAAGGCCGTTTTATCTGTCGAATGCAAGGAAGTACGCGAGGAAACGTACTGCTGCGAAAAAAGCAATACTCATTGACCGATGATACGACTGTATCTCTGCATCTCTCCAAACTCTTCATAACAGGGAAAATATTCAATACTCGCTGCATTCTCCAGCGTTATATTCGCGATAACGGGCCTGATCAGGATGTTGAAACTGTCATAAAGCAGTTGGATTGGCGAAAGAAACAAGTTCTAAGAGTCGAGAGCATAGATATTTTGCGTGGCGAAGAAGGATATGCTGCAAACAACTACTATGATGTTTTTGACCATTTGATTCTTAATCAGAAAGAGGATTTTCCCTTCAACGGTCGCAACCGTCAACCACCAAAAGATGAGGTTAATGCGATGCTCTCCTTTGTTTATACACTCATTGCAAATGACGTTGTCGCTGCCCTGGAATCGGTTGGTCTAGACCCATATGTGGGTTTTATGCACACACTCAGACCTGGCAGGATTTCATTGGCATTAGATATGATGGAAGAGTTGAGAGCCTATCTTGGTGACAGGCTTGTCCTATCAATGATTAACCGAAGGCAGATTACGAAGAAGGACTTCATCAAACAGAGCGACGAAAGTGTCATTATGACCGACGATTGTCGTAAAGAAATGCTTAACACTTGGCAAAAACGAAAAAAAGAAATGATAGAGCATCCTTATCTGAAAGAGAAAATCCCAATAGGATTGCTTCCATATGCACAAGCTATGCTTATGGCTCGTTATCTTCGCGAAGATTTAGATGACTACCCTGTATTTTTAATGAGATAACACTATGTTGATACTCATTACATATGATGTAGATACCACCACGAAGGCTGGTGAAAAACGGTTGCGAAAGGTAGCTAAGGAATGCGTCAACTATGGACAACGTGTTCAAAATTCTGTGTTTGAATGCCTGCTCACGGAAGCACAACTCGTTTCATTGAAAGCATTATTATCTGCTATTATTGATGCAACTAAGGATAGCGTCCGTTTCTATTTTCTTGGAAACAATTGGCATAGGAAAATTGAAACTATGGGGAAACTTACATCTTTTGATCCAACCGAATCACTGATTATATGAAAGCGAACCCTAAGTTGTGCAATATAATGAGAGTGTACGCGATAATTGATTATGAGTCATTTATCGCAAGTATGATACTTTTTCATTGTGATTACAATTCACAAATGATTGTATTCGCAAAAAATCATATAAATAGCTCTGTCTATCAATAGTATAAGACATGGCTGTCGCGCCCCACGTGGGCGCGTGGATTGAAACCTCTGCTGCGCTTATGTTATCCGCTGCTGCTTTCGCGTCGCGCCCCACGTGGGCGCGTGGATTGAAACAATCAATACCTTATTTATAAACTCTTAAAACCTTTTGTCGCGCCCCACGTGGGCGCGTGGATTGAAACTAACTTAGAGTAGACAAGGTTATCTATCGCCTGACGTCGCGCCCCACG
>JAFZBF010000015.1 GCA_017561885.1 Bacteroidales bacterium
GCAGAATTCTTTTTCTGTGGTGTGGGTTTGGGCCGCGGCGGCCGATAATTAGAAGTTGCTATTTTGGTATCCTCCTTAGTTAAGTTGTTGGTAAATCTCGTCCTTTATCAGTTTCACAAAATCGTCTGTCTTCATAGTTCCGACGTTCACTCCACCCTGCCTGCGCACTGAGACGGTACCTGCCTCGGCTTCTTTTTCACCGACTATCAGCAGATACGGGATCCTCTTCATCTCATTTTCGCGTATCTTCTTGCCAATGGTCTCGTTACGGTCGTCTATGGAGGCGCGAATATCGTAATTATTAAGCAATTCGCAAACTTTTTTTGCAAAATCGTTGTATTTCTCGCTGAGAGACATAACTACCACTTGTTCAGGGGCCAACCACAACGGAAGCTTTCCTGCGGTGTGTTCGAGCAGCACAGCCACGAAACGTTCCATAGATCCGAACGGAGCGCGGTGGATCATCACAGGCCTGCTGCGCCTGTCGTCCTTGTCTATATATTCAAGCTCGAAACGCTCAGGAAGGTTGTAATCGACCTGGATGGTACCCAGCTGCCACTTGCGTCCGAGGGCGTCCTTCACCATGAAGTCGAGCTTCGGACCGTAGAAGGCAGCTTCACCCGTCTTCACAGTGGTGTTCAGACCCTTCTCTGCGGCAGCTTCGATGATGGCTGATTCGGCTTTCGCCCAGTTCTCGTCGGTACCTATGTATTTCTCCTTGTCTTCAGGGTCGCGGAGAGAGACCTGAGCCTCGTACTCCTTGAAATCCAGAGTCTTGAAGACATAGAGAATGATATCGATCACCTTGCAGAACTCTTCCTTGATCTGGTCGGGACGGCAGAACAGGTGGGCGTCGTCCTGGGTGAAACCGCGCACGCGGGTCAGTCCGTGCAGTTCTCCGCTCTGCTCGTATCTGTACACCGTTCCGAACTCAGCGAACCTGAGAGGCAGATCCCTGTATGAACGGGGCTTGCTGCGGTAGATCTCGCAGTGGTGAGGGCAGTTCATCGGCTTGAGCAGGTATTCCTCCCCTTCCTGCGGAGTGGTGATGGGACGGAACGAATCCGCACCGTAGTGAGCCCAGTGACCTGAAGTCACATAGAGGTCCTTGCTTCCGATATGGGGAGTGATGACCGGCAGATAGCCGTATCTCTTCTGGACCTTCTTCAGGAATTCCTGCAGACGGTCGCGCAGGTCGGCGCCTTTCGGCAGCCAGAGAGGAAGGCCCTGTCCCACCCTGTTGGAGAAGGTGAAGAGCTCCAGCTCCTTGCCGAGCTTGCGGTGGTCGCGCTTCTTGGCTTCTTCGAGAAGCACCAGATATTCGTCGAGCATCGACTTCTTGGGGAAGGTGATGCCGTAGATACGGGTAAGCATCTTGTTGTGCTCGTCACCGCGCCAGTAAGCACCAGCTATCGAGGTCAGCTTGATGGCTTTGATGACTGAAGTGTCGCGGAGATGCGGGCCGCGGCAGAGGTCGGTGAACGAACCGTTGGTGTAGAAACTGATGTGGCCGTCCTCGAGGCCTTCGATAAGCTCGCATTTGTACTGGTCGCCCTTCTCGGTAAAGGTCTTCATAGCCTCAGCCTTGGGGACATCCTTGCGTACGAAATGCTGGCCCTGGCGGGCGAACTCTGTCATCTTGTCTTCGATGGCTTTGAGGTCTGCATCGGCGATCTGCTTGTCACCGAGGTCGACGTCGTAATAGAAACCGTTGTCGATAGCCGGTCCGATGCCGAACTTGATGCCGGGATAAAGACTTTCCAGAGCCTCGGCCATAAGGTGAGATGAAGAATGCCAGAAAACTTTCTTTGCCTCTTCGTCTTCCCATTTATGAAGCTTGAGGGTCGCATCCTCTGTGATAGGGCGTTCCAGGTCGACTACCGCACCGTTCACTGTGGCAGCCAGTACGTCTGAAGCGAGCCTAGGGCTGATGGACATAGCTATCTGGTAGGCGCTGATACCGCTTTCGTATTCTCTTACGCTACCATCCGGAAAAGTTATCTTTATCATAATCTGTCTGTTATTAATCACAATTTGGCTCGCAAAGATAAAAAAATAATCCTGATTGTTGATAAGTTATTGTTCGGGATGCTGTCCTATTTGGTATTTTTGTAGAAGGTAAAGACATCTACTATGCACATCGGCATCGCAGGAAACATCGGCAGCGGAAAATCCACCCTCACCAGGATGCTTGCGGAGCATTACGGATGGATACCCAAGTACGAGGCTGTCACCTACAATCCATACCTTGAAGACTATTACAAAGACATCAGGCGCTGGAGCTTCAATCTCGAAGTCTACTTTCTGGCGCAGCGATTCAAGGACCTTGTCGAGATCAACAAGTCGGACAAGGTCATCATCCAGGACCGCACCGTGATGGAAGGTGTCCATATATTCGTGAAGAACAACCTGGACCTGGGCAATATTTCCCAGCGCGACTATGACACCTATATGGACCTCTACCATATGATGATATCTACTGTCAGGCTGCCGGACCTTCTGATCTATCTGCGTTCTTCCGTGGCAAGCCTTGTGGCCAAGATACAGAAACGCGGCCGCGACTACGAACAAGGCATGAGCCTGGAATACCTAGGCGGCCTAAACGACAGCTACGAAAAATGGATTGCATCCTATCCCGGCAAGGTCATCACCGTCGATGCCGACAATATGGACTTCGAGAACAATCCTGAAGACTTCCGGCATATCACCGACCGCATAGACGCCCTTATGTTCGGTCTCTTCTAGTTTTTTGTATATTTGTGTTTTGAACCCTAAAGATACATACGTATGCAACTGTCTGTCGTAATATCTCTTTTCAACGAGCAGGAATCACTCAGGGAGCTTGTAGGATGGATACACGAAGCCCTGGCCGGCAAAGTGGCGGATTACGAAATCATACTGGTCGATGACGGCTCCACCGACGGCTCATGGGAAACAATCCGGCAGATGTCTGAAAACGACAAGACTGTCCACGGCATCCGTTTCCGCCGCAATTACGGCAAATCGGCAGCCCTCTACTGCGGTTTCGAGGCAGCACAGGGTGACATCGTGGTGACGATGGATGCTGACCTGCAGGACGATCCTACTGAGATTCCAGAGATGATGCGTATGATCGAGGAAGACGGCTACGACCTTGTCTCAGGCTGGAAGAAAGTCCGTTACGACAACAAGCTGACCAAGAATCTGCCCTCGAAGCTTTACAATGCCACCGCACGAAAGGTCACAGGAATCAAGCTGCACGACATGAACTGCGGCCTCAAGGCATACCGCAAGGATGTTGTAAAGAACATCGAAGTATTCGGCGAAATGCACCGTTTCATTCCTTATCTCGCAAAAGAAGCCGGATTCAGCAATATCGGAGAAAAAGTCGTGCAGCACCGCAAACGCAAATACGGAAAGAGCAAGTTCGGACTGAACCGCTTCGTCAACGGTTTCCTGGACTTGATGACGATATGGTTCCTGCAGGTATTCGGCCGCAAGCCGATGCACCTCTTCGGCCTGATGGGCATCATCACCTTCCTCATAGGTATCGTCATCACGTTATGGCTGATCATCAAGAAGCTGATACTCCAGGGCCAGGGCCGCGTGTTCCGTGCAGTCACAGACCAGCCTCTCTTCTACCTTGCCCTTCTTGCAGTGGTGATAGGTACGCTCCTGTTCCTCACCGGTTTCATCGGCGAGCTGATAAGCCGCAACAGCAGCAACCGCAACAGCTACAATATCAAGGAAAGATTCTGAGCAGGTATTCCTAACGGGCAACCAGCTGCTTGCAGGCCTCGCATATCGCCTCGCTCATCGTCGGGTGAGGGAAAACGGTGTGTGAAAGTCTGTCTGCAGTGACGCCGCAGTCCATTGCAAGCACCAGGCCGCCGATCATCTCGCTCACGTTGGCACCGACCAGATGTACTCCCAGCACGCGTCCGTCGTGGGCGTCGCAGATAACCTTCACGAAACCGTCCTTCTCGCCGGCGGCGACAGCCTTGCCGTTCGATGCAAACTGACATCTGCCGACCCGGTACTCTATGCCTCTCGCCACCGCGTCGCGTTCCCTCAGTCCGGCCGAGGCCACTTCGGGAGTGATGTATGTGCAGGCGGGCATAGTCTCGTAATTGACGGGTTTGTGGTCGTGTCCGGCTATACCCTCGACGCATGCCACAGCCTCTGCACTGGCCGCGTGTGCCAGCGCCGGAGTCGAGATTACGTCACCTATCGCATAGATACCCTCGACATTCGTCATATACGCAGAATCCACGACGATCTTGCGTCGGTTCATCTCCACTCCCACCTGTTCGAGCCCGATGAAATCCGTATTTGGAACCACACCCGCAGCGGAAAGCACGACTTCGGCCTGAAGCTGTTCCTCGCCTTTCTTCGTCTTGACTGTAAGGGTGCACATCTCCCCTTTTTCAACTGCCTGGACGGCTGAAGACGTCATCACCTTGATACCCGTCTTGCGGAGGCTGCGGCTCACCTGGGCGCAGACATCATCGTCTTCCAGAGGCAGCACCCTGTCCATAAATTCAATCAAGGTGACTTCCACTCCGAGGCTGCGGTAGAAAAATGCGAATTCGGTGCCTACCGCCCCTGAACCTATGACAGCCATAGACTTCGGGATAAAAGGAGGCATCAGAGCCTGGCGGGAGCACCAGATTTTCTCCCCGTCCACCGGAGCGAACGGAAGGCTCGACGGCCTCGCACCGGTAGCGATTATTATATGTTCAGCCTGAAGGACGCTGACCGAACCGTCTTCCGCCGTAACCTCAACCTGCCTGCCGGGAAGGATGCGGCCTGTTCCATGGACAAGCTGGACACCGGCCTTGTTGAAAAGGAACTCTATACCCCGGCTCATAGTGGCAGCCACCTCGCGGCTGCGGGTGAAGATACGCTCTATGTCAGGCTGAATGTTCTCAGCCGAAAAGCCATAAGCAGCGCCCTCACGGGAATGATTGAGCATCTGGGCGCTCTTGAGGAGGGCCTTTGTCGGGATGCACCCCCAGTTGAGGCAGACGCCGCCCAGAGTCGCGCTTTCTACGACAGTTACTGAAAAACCTGCTTTCGCGGCTTCCAGAGCAGCCACATAGCCGCCCGGACCGGAACCTATCACTATGACATTATTCTGCAGCCTGCTCTTTTCCATGGCAGTTCTTGTATTTTTTACCGCTTCCGCAAGGACAAGGATCGTTGCGTCCCACCTTCTTGGCCACCCTTATCGGGGCATTGCTCTTAGGTTCCGAACTGCGGCTGAGCAGATCGGGACGGCCTGCCTGCATACGGCTCATATCTGTCTTGCGCTCGTGGGCTTCTGTAGCCACTTCTTCCGGAGACTGCATATCGTTCTTGAGGAATATTGCAGCTCTGAGCAGGAATGTCAGGACATCCTTGTATATGCCTTCGAGAGACTTGATGAAAAGGTCGAAACTTTCAGTCTTGTAGATGAGTTTAGGATCCTTCTGCTCATATGAAGCATTCTGGACTGACTGCTTGAGGTCGTCCATATCACGCAGATGCACCTTCCAATATTCATCGATAACCCTGAGAGTCACAGTCTTTGAGATGGCTCTGGTAAGTTCCTTACCCTTGCTCTCATATGCTTTGCGGAGATCCACCAGCACACTCATCACCTTGCGGCCGTCGGAGATAGGAATGGCGATATTCTGGTAGAACATACGCTTCTTCTCATACACATAGTTGATGATCGGCCAGGCCTGGGCTACGATGGTATCGTTGCGGCGTTTCTGGGTGTCGATTATAGTGTTCTTGAGTCTTTCGGATATATCGGGACGTTTTGCCTTGTCATAGTAAGCCTCGTCAAAACCAGGCTCGATGGAAAGGGTTTCCATAAGCATTTCGCAGAAGCCATCGTAATCAAGGTCACCATACTTGTCTACGAAGATGTCGCAATAGTCGCTGGCCATATTGATCACGTCCACGTCGATACGTTCTCCGGTGAGGGCGCTGCGACGTTTCGAATAAACGACTTCGCGCTGGGAATTCATCACGTCGTCGTATTCCACAAGGTTCTTCCTTATGCCGAAGTTGTTTTCCTCCACCTTCTTCTGAGCCCTCTCGATAGAACTTGAAAGCATCGAGTTCTGAAGGGCTTCACCTTCGTTCAGCCCCATCTTGTCTACTATGCCGGCGATCCTTTCAGATCCGAAAAGACGCATCAGGTTGTCCTCGAGAGACACATAGAATATTGAAGAGCCCGGGTCTCCCTGACGTCCGGCACGACCGCGCAGCTGGCGGTCTACACGACGGCTGTCGTGGCGCTCGGTACCGATGATAGCAAGACCTCCCGCTTCACGGACTTCAGGATCGATCTTGATGTCGGTACCACGGCCGGCCATATTGGTCGCGATGGTAACAGTTCCTGCCTTGCCGGCCTGTGCAACGACCTCCGCCTCGCGGGCGTGCTGCTTGGCATTCAGCACCTGGTGCTTGATACCCCTCATCTTCAGCATCCTGCTGAGGAGTTCGGATATCTCGACAGAAGTAGTACCCACCAGAACCGGCCTTCCCTGGGCGACGAGTTCCTGTATGTTTGCAATGACTGCGTTGTATTTCTCCTTCTTGGTCTTGTAGATGAGGTCGTCCATATCCTTGCGGATAACGGGACGGTTGGTAGGTATTACCACCACATCCAGCTTGTATATTTCCCAGAACTCACCAGCTTCCGTCTCGGCAGTACCGGTCATTCCGGACAGCTTGTGATACATACGGAAATAGTTCTGCAGGGTGATCGTAGCGAAGGTCTGAGTGGCAGCTTCAACTTTCACCTGCTCCTTGGCCTCGACTGCCTGATGGAGACCGTCGCTCCAGCGGCGGCCTTCCATTATACGTCCTGTCTGCTCGTCGACGATCTTTACCTTGCCGTCTATGATGACATAGTCGACATCCTTGTCGAACATCGCGTAGGCTTTCAGCAGCTGGTCTACAGTGTGCATACGTTCTGCCTTGAGCGAGTAGTTCGCATACAGCTCGTCTTTCTTGACCTTCCTCGCTTCAGCGTCAAGTTCAGGGTCGTGCTCAATCTTGGACACCTCGTCTGCCAGCTGCGGCATCAGGAAGAACTCCGCATCGCCGACAGCCTTTGCCAGCTCTTCGTTACCGTTGTCGGTAAGTTCGACAGAGCGCTGCTGCTCGTCTACTACGAAATACAGGTCGTTGGTTATTATCCTCTGCTCGATGTCCTTCTCGGTGAAGGCTGCCCTGATGAGTTTTGATTCAGCTTCCTGAAGGATGGTCTTGATGCCGGGCTCGCTGAGATACTTGATTAGAGGAGCATACTTGGGCAGGCCCTTGAAAGCCTTGAGAAGCATTATCTCTCCTTCGTCCTTCACCTTTCCGGCAGATATGAGCTTGCGGGCTTCGTTCAGGAACTTGTTCACCACCTGACGCTGGGCGTTATAAAGCTTTTCGACATATGGCTTGAACTCGATGTACGCTTCGTCGCCGCTCCTCTGCACCGGACCTGAAATGATCAAAGGTGTTCGGGCGTCGTCGATAAGCACCGAGTCAACCTCGTCGACGATGGCGAAGTGATGCTTGCGCTGCACCAGGTCGTTCGGGTTGATGGCCATATTGTCTCTCAGATAATCGAAACCGAATTCGTTGTTGGTTCCGAAAGTCACGTCACAGCGATAAGCTTTCTTCCTTCCCTCCGTATTGGGTTCGTGCTTGTCGATGCAGTCCACGCTGAGACCGTGGAACTCATAGAGAGGGCCCATCCATTCGCAGTCACGTTTGGCCAGGTAGTCGTTGACCGTAACCACGTGTACTCCTTTGCCGCCCATCGCGTTCAGGAATACAGGGAGAGTCGCGACGAGGGTTTTTCCTTCACCGGTTGCCATCTCAGCTATCTTGCCCTGATGCAACACTATACCGCCGATGAGCTGGACGTCGTAGTGGACCATATCCCACTTGATCATATTGCCGCCGGCCATCCAGCTGTTCTTCCAAATGGCATAATCGCCTTCTACTGAAACGAAATCCTTGGAAGTGCTGAGTTCGCGGTCGAAATCAGTGGCATGTACCCTGATGGTCTCATTTTCCTTGAATCTGCGGGCGGTAGACTTGACTATGGCAAAAGCCTTGGGAAGAGCGTCGTCGAGGGCCTTTTCAAGTTCGACATCTATCTTCTTAACAAGTTCGTCGAGCCTTGTGGCCAGTTCTTCCTTTGTGCGTACGTCTATCTCAACATCTTCGAGTTTCAGTCTTATCTGTGACGCTTCCTCTTCTTCTTTGGCTGTTCTGGACAGTATCTGCTGCCTCAAGGCGGCGCTTTCGGCTCTCAGCCCGTCGTCATCCAGTGCATCTATTCTTTTATATTCGTCAAGGATCTGGTTCAGAATAGGAGTAATGGCTTTCACATCCCTTTCTGCCTTGGAACCGAACAGTTTCTTGAGTATGTTCATCAGTGTATTTTTTTCTTTTTTGTACAAACGTACAAAGTTAATCGTTTTTTACATCCCGAGGAAATAAAGTGCATATCCTGCAACCGCCGCGACAAGACAGTTGATAAGTTTGGCACTGACAAATCCTTTCTTGTTCTCTGCGAGCAGAGGCAGCGAACTGTGGCCGTCCTGGCTGATGCTGCTGGCCAGCAGGACAGAGAACGGCACCAGCCCGTTTGCGAACATCGTGACGAATATCAGGTGCGGACCGGAATCCGGTATGATGCCGACAAGTATTGCAAGCAGGATTATCAAAACCATGTTATCCTGGATCAAGCTTTCCAGGTCGATGTATTCCATTCCAAGATGAATGATGAGCAATGCCCCGAAAGTCCAGCAGAATATGGACAGCGCGTGCTCCTTAATTACATGGTTCCACAAATGTTCTTTGACGAAATGGCGGTCGAAGATGCTGCGTAAACTGTGGTGACGGTCTTCCATGTCACTTTCGTGGAGGTCATATGACTGCCTGCATACGGCCTTCTCTCCTTTTGCCGGTTTCAGATCCACCAGCAGTCCGACCACTGTTGCGATGGCAAACAACACTGCGAAAAGGATCAGCGCCTTACCGGGAAACATCGCGAGCATCACGAAAGCTTCGTCGCCGCTGGAGGCAATCATCATAGCCACCAGCGCACCGAAGGATATCATTCCGTGAGAGTAGAGAGACACTGTCGCAAATCCGCCCATACAACCTGGAATCAGACCCATCGCGGCGCCGAAGAGCACCCTGGTGAAACGGTTGGAGTTGAGACGTGAAAAGAAATGGCCGTGGGAGGCCACGTTCACGAATTCTATCAACAGCATCATCAAAATCACCAAAGCGGTGATAAGTATGCTGTCGCGCAGCACATCTGCAAGGATGTGGATCATATCTTGCCCAGGTACTTGTCGATCAGTTCCTCAGCGGCGGAGAAAGATTCAAGCTGACCGTCAAGCACCGCTTTTTCATAGTCAGGCAGCTGTTTCTCCACGCGGGGATTTTCATAGAACATATTCTTGAGCGTCTCGTTGATGCTTTCATACATCCAGTAGCGGGCTTGTTCCCTGCGGTGACGCTCGTAATATCCGTTCTCCCAGACCAGTTTGAAATATTCCTCGATCTTGGTCAGAATCTCATCCAGACCGGTAAGAGCCACCGCCGAAGAAGTGACGGCAGTAGGCACCCAGCCGGATTCTGTCGGCGGGAACAGATGCAGGGCGTTGGCATAGAGCGCCCTGGCAAGATTGGCCTTCTCGACGTTGTTGCCGTCGGCCTTGGTTATGGCGATGAGATCCGACATTTCCATTATGCCTCGCTTGATTCCCTGCAGGTCGTCCCCCGCTCCGGAAAGCATAAGCAAGAGGAAGAAATCGCTCATAGAATGTACCGCAGTCTCACTCTGCCCTACGCCTACAGTTTCGATGAAGATGACATCATAGCCTGCAGCTTCGCACAGCAATATGGTCTCGCGGGTCTTGCGTGCCACTCCTCCCAGCGATCCTTCGCTGGGACTGGGACGGATGAACGCGTGCGGATTATGCACAAGTGTCTCCATCCTGGTCTTGTCACCCAGGATGGACCCTTTTGACTTCTCGCTGGAGGGGTCTATGGCCAGTACGGCAAGGTTGTGCCCCTTGTCTGTAATATGGGAGCCGAATGCCTCGATAAAAGTACTTTTGCCCACACCCGGCACACCGGTGATGCCGATGCGCATCGTCTTCATACCGGATGATATCTTCTGGCAACGCTGTATTATCTGCTCTGCCACAGCCCTGTGTGAAGGGAGGAAACTCTCCACGAGGGTTATCGCCTGACTGAGCACCACCCTGTCACCGCTTACGATACCTTCCATATACTCATCCACCGACTTGATGGCCGGTTTCTTCCTTATGACGAGATACGGGTTGACTATCGGCGGCTGCTTCACGCCCTCGTTGACGTTGAGTGCAGAATCCTGATTGTTGTAATCCCCGAAGAAATCCCCTTGCTTGTTCTGATCCATAGGTGGTTTTAGTTGACGATATTGGCGGTAACAAAATAGTTCACCTGCGGCTTGCTTGCTGAATTGGTGATGAGGGTCAGGACGTTTATAACCTCTCCACCGTCACCTTTTGACGCGTCGAACGAGAAATCGACGGTTGCAGTACCGCCGGCCTTTATCGTGACGGGCATCTTTGTAAGAACACTGGTATTTTCGCCGTCAATGTCTATCTTGTATATAGTCAGGTCATTCTTGCCTGTATTTGAGACCTTGAAGCTCTTGCGCAGGACAGTCCCCTTTTTGACCTCTTTCAGTTCGCTGTATGTAGCGTCCAGCTTGGGCACCGGCGCGTTGTTGATCTGGCGCACCGTCATATTGTCGAAGTCGTCGTTGATGGTGGCATTGAGCGAGACAGTGCCGTCCTGACGAGTACCGTCAGTCAGGAAACTGACTTTGTATCGGGTTTTACCCCAGTTCTTCGGGCCGTTGCCGGTATTGACAGTATACTTGATCTTGGCGGCCGTCCGGGCGGGAATGGGGTTTGGAGATATCGAGACGTTGACAGCCTCGTCGGCGGCCACGGTAACCTTCACCGGCTTGTTTGACATATTGGCGATCTCGCCTTCCTCTGTCTTGCGCCTGCCCTGGGCTATATATCCCATATCGACGCTGGTGGAACGTACGGCAACCGGTCCCATCTTAACCTTGTAGAGTTCCTCGAGAGTTTTCTGGCGTTCGTGGACCTGGCCTTTGATCTTCAGCACGACAGGCCGGTTGACACCGGAAACGTATACAGTGATGGTCTTGTTGAACGGATACGGGCCCTGGTCGTTTGCATATGTTACCTCAATATTGGTCGACTTCCCGGGCTCGATCGGTTTCTTGTCATAGTCAGGAACCGTGCAGCCACAGCTTGAAACGACATTGTGGATGACAATCGGACTGTTGCTGATGTTCGTCATCACAAACTCGCAAGTGACAGGTCCGTCTGAAAGCAGGATATCGCCGAAGTCATGAGTCTTGCTGTCAAAGCTGATGACTTTCTCTTCCGGCTGGCTTTGTTTTTCTGATTGGGCGAAAGAGTCCACGGTCCCGAACAGAAATGCTGCAAGAAGCAATATCGCAATCTTTTTCATGACGCTATATATTTTTAACAAAGATACGACTTAATCAAAAATAATGCTATATTTGTGCCGCATTAACACTAAACGATATAACAATGGCTTACAAAATTTCAGAAGATTGTGCTGCATGCGGCACATGCATTGACGAGTGCGCTGTAGGTGCCATCTCAGAAGGCGACATCTACAAGATTGATCCGGATCTCTGCGTCGAGTGCGGTTCATGCGCAGCTGTTTGTCCTATGGGTGCTATATCAAAGGAAGACTAGAATACCCATTATAATGATGTGAGACCGGCCTCCCAGCCGGTCTCATTTTTTTTATTCCGGCCCTTTTCATCCGGAATACTCAAGAAACTCCTAATTAGTTTTCCACCTGTCTCTGAGGATATCCGGGAGATCCTGCTCAAGGAGATATTCGTACCAGAAGCGGTAATCCTGAAGTTCGCTCTGGTTGCCCTGATATCCTCTGTAGCCGTGCATTCCCTGCGGATAAATCATCAGTTCGAAATCCTTTCCAAGCTGCTGCAGCTTGTCGATGATCTGCAGGCCGTTCTGGAAATGCACGTTGTCGTCACCCGTCCCGTGGGTATACCTCAGCATATTTGTCCTGTCACCTCTGTAACTCTCCAGTCTGTCGAACACTGAAGCCTGTTCATAGCCCAGCGGGTTGTCCTGCGGGGTATCCATATATCTTTCAGTATAGTGCGTATCATACAGTTTCCAGTCGGCAACCGCACCTCCTGCAATGGCATACTGGAAATACTCATTGCCTGCGGTGACGCAAAGGACAGACATCGTGCCGCCGTACGAGAATCCTTCTATGCCGACTTTCTTCTCATTGACGAAAGGAAAGCCCCGGAAATAGAACATACCGTCGATGAAATCCTGCAGCTCGAGTACGCTGAGCTGCCGGTACACCTGGTTCATACCTGCCTTGCCGAGATGGCCGGAAGACCTGGTGTCAAGCACTATCTGGATAACTCCGTGATATGCCCACCACTGGTTATTGAAATTCACTCCCTTCCAGCTGTCGAGCACCTGAGGGCTGTCAGGGCCGCCGTAGATATCCACCTTGACCGGGTACTTGACAGCCCCGCTCCTGTCCATGTCGACTGGCCAGATAACAGTCGCAGGCAGCCTGATACCGTCGCGGGTGGTTATGTATACAAGTTCCGGCATCGCGATCTCGTAAAAGTCGAAATCGGGACCTTTCGAATCGAACAGCACATCCATCGTCATCTTGTTGAGGTTGCCGTTGCGGGGAATATTGAACACCACATCCCGGGTCGGAGTCGTAAGGTTGGACATACTGGCATATATCCTCGTCTGTCCTGACTCTTCTTCAACGCGCACTGAAGCGAAGTTGAAATCTCCGCTGCTTATCTTTTCTGTCCTGTTGTCCGAAAGGGTTATCCTGTAGATGTCGTTACGCACCGTCGACTCTCTCTTGGCGGTAAAGTACAGATATTTGCCATCTACTTTAAGCAGCCTGATGTTCCAGTTCGGTCCGCCGTCGGTTATCTGCCTGAACACCCTGCCGTCATAGCTCAGGAAATATATCTGCTGCCACATGCTCATGTCCCTGACGAAATACATACCGCTTTCCGTGAAAAGCATCTGTTCCATCCAGTCGATCCAGGTGTCCTGATGCTCTTCATATACTTTGTACTTGTTTCCATATGTCGGATCGACACTGTACATCACGAGATTGTCCTGGCTGCGGTCCATCCATGAGACCATAAACCTGTCTCCTTTCGAATTCCAGAACGGAATGCCGAAATACTGGTCGAGACCGGGATCGAAATCGGCCCAGACGGTCTCGCCTCCCCTGACGCTCACGAAACCCACCCTGACCTCGGGATTCGGGTCTCCGGCCTTGGGATAGCGTGTCTCGTTGAGGCTTCCGTGCTGTCCCACGGAGTTGTAGATCGGAAACATAGGAACTCTGGTATTGTCGAAACGGTAGAATGCCAGTATCTTGCTGTCGGGAGACCACCAGAACGCCTTGTATCTGGATGCCCTTCCGAATATTTCTTCATAATAGACCCAGGAAGCATAGCCGTTGAGAATGACGTCCGATCCGTCGAAAGTGTGCCGGACAATCTCACGTGTATATACGTCTATCGAGTACAGGTCATTGTCAAGTGTATATGCAATCTTCGAGCGGTCAGGCGAGTACGTAGGATTGACCCAACCGTCGACAAGCTGGGGCATCTCTGCAGCCGACGCCGGTACGCCCGGCATCATAGAGGCAGGCCTGGTACGGATTATACCGTCCGGTATGCCGGAGACTATCTGTCTGTCGCTGAAATGTATCTTCTCCTGGGCGTTGGCCTTAAAAGCAGTGAACGCAGCTGCAATTGCAAGGATTGCTATTATGTACTTTCTCATAGCTTGATGAAATTTTTCTTGAAATTGATAAGATAGACCTTTCCGGTCGCCCTGGTGATGGCAGTATAGAGCCACTTCAGGTCTTCCAGTTCTATATCGTCCCTCCAGAATGGATTGTCGATGAATACGCATTTCCACTGTCCGCCCTGAGACTTGTGACAGGTCACGGCGGAAGCATACTTTATCTGGAGCGCATTGAAATACGGGTCTTCACGGACGGCTTCGAATCTCTTTTTCTTGCTCTTGATATCCGAATAGTCAGCCAGCACCCCTTCGAACAGTCCGTTCTGCTGTTCGGCCGTCAGCGCAGGGCTCTCGCTGGAAAGAGTATCCAGAATGATCTTGGCAGTTATCTCGAGGTCGTTGTAGTCGGAAAAACTGAGCACCGCCTCGGCGAAGTGCAAGCCGTATCGCTCTTCGTGGCGGGATATCCTCATCAGCTGGGCCACATCCCCGTTGGCGATGAAGAAGGTCGGGTCGTCCACGTCCTCAAGGAACTGATAGCAGTTCTTGACCACCATCAGCTTGTCGCCGCGGTTAAGCTGTTCCTCCCGATACAGCACGGCAGAGCGGATTCCGGCATTATAGCGGTTGGCCCTCTTGTTGGAACGGCACAGGACTACCACCTCGTCCAGCCCGAAGTGATCGATGGAATCGGAAAGTTTTTCGATAAGGTCGCCTCCGTTTATGCTTTCTATATCGTCAAAGCCTTCCAGTTCCATAGGCACGACAGCCCCTGTTCCCTGCTCTATCTGTCTGCGAATGAGCGTCGCGTTGTAAAGGATGCCCGATTCGCCGGCCTGTCGCACCACCTGTGACAGAGAAGCCTTGACCACCGTGCCGTAGCAGCTCTGCAGGAAATCGATGTCGAGCGCAGGACTCTCTTCCATCCCGATCGGCGGCAGCTGCCCCCTGTCTCCCACAAATACCATATTGTTTCCCCTGCCCATACGGACATACCGGACGAAATCGTCCAGCAGGTCACCGGAACCGAAAATGGAAGTGCCTCCGTTGTCTATCGTTATCAGGGATGCCTCGTCTACGATATAGAACGTATCGGAAGCCTTGTTTATGTCCAGGTTGAATTTTCCTCCGGCGGCGAGAGACTGCTGCCGGTAGATATGCTTGTGCATCGTGTATGCCTTCTCTCCGGTAAAGCCTGACAGCACTTTTGCAGAGCGTCCGGTAGGCGCCAGCAGGACAAACTTGTACTGCAAAGACTTGAGGGCTTCGACAAAAGCAGCTATGAGGGAGGTCTTGCCTGTTCCGGCATAACCTGTCAGGACCATGATATCGCTGTCGTCCCTGAGCGTGACGAATTCTGCCAGGGCCTCGGCGGCCTTGCGCTGGTCATCTGTAGGTTCGAACCTGAAATTGCGTTCAATCCGCTCCTGAAAGAAATGTTCGACCCCCATTATGCGCCTTTTCTGAAGAGGAGGAATACTGAGAGCACCGAATATAGCCCGAGACGGCCGATAATCATCTCGGCGCTCATAACCAGCTTGCCGAGCACTGATACTGCGTCATAGTTGGAGACCGATCCGAAAGAACCGAACGCAGGACCGATGTTGCCTATCA
The DNA here is from genome assembly GCA_017561885.1 of Bacteroidales bacterium. Classification (GTDB taxonomy): domain Bacteria; phylum Bacteroidota; class Bacteroidia; order Bacteroidales; family UBA932; genus Equibacterium. The sequence continues at coordinate 15,510 of JAFZBF010000015.1, forward strand.
TAGCCACCGAAGCGGACACGGAATCCGTCATATCCATTCCGAGCGCAGCATAGATCACGGCGCACACGAAAGCAATGAATACATAGAGTACTGCGAAGAATGACACTGATGTGATGAGCTCCTTGTCGACGATGTCATTGTCACCGTACTTGACCTGCAGGACGGCATTCGGATGAAGAGTCCTCAGCAGCTGGATATGGGTTGACTTGAACAGCAGCCAGACCCTGTCGACCTTCATACCTGCGGAAGTGGAGCCTGAACAGCCGCACTGTATGGACAGGTACATCAGGACAAGGATGCAGAACATAGGCCATACGGAGGTGTCACATACTGCGAAACCGGTGGTTGAGACAAGAGAGATCACATTGAAGAAACCGTCCATCAGCGCATCGCCCACCTTGTCGTAAGTATGGGTAAGGAGAAGGTCGGCAGTAACGGCGATTCCGCACAGCAATATCGACATCAGATAGAATCTCGTGACAGGATGCTTGAAAATGACGGTATCTCTCTTGGCGAACAGCACGTAAATCATTCCGTAGTGGATTGATGACAGAATCATGAATACCATCGCGATCAATTCTATCTTACGGCTGTGGAAAGCGCCGATCGAGGCATTCTTCGTACTGAATCCGCCGGTTGCCACGGTGCTCATAGCGTGATTGACAGCGTCGAACAGATTCATACCTGCAAGCATATAGAGTGCGATCACCGTAAGCGTCAGTCCTATGTAGACGGACAGGACCACCCGCTTCAGTTCGTCGATCTTGTAATTGTAGCCGGCTTTGTTGACGCCGGAAACTTCCATACGGCTCATCTTAAGACGGACCGAACCTATGGAAGGCAGGATCATCACCATGAAGAGCACTACTCCAAGGCCCCCGATATAGTGGGTGGAGGATCTCCAGAAGAGCAGCCCGTGCGGCAGCGACTCGATGTCGTTAAGTATCGTGGCTCCTGACGTCGTGATGCCGGATACGCTCTCGAACCAGGCGTTTGCAAGAGTGAACTCGCCGCCCCAGAGGGCATATGGCATCATCGAGAAGACACAGGCCAGAACCCAGGACAGCAGGATTATGGCTACGCCTTCACGAGTGTTGATCTCAGACTGCTTGCGCGACACAAACACCAGCGGGAATATCCCGCAGCAGAATGTAAGGATACCGCTCAGCAGCAGAGGATAGAAAGACGAATCGAAAGAATATGCTGCGGCCACGGCAGCAGACGCAAACATGAAAGCCGCAACGAACAACAGTGCGACACCCACATTTCTGGATATGGCTCTGATATTCATCTTTATTTGTTCTTAAGCGTCTTGTGAGCGTCCATCAGATCCATCAAGGCATTGTTGAGATCTGATATTTCATCATCGCCGGAGACTTTCATATTGTATTCCTTTCCATATCTCAAGTAATCCCTGGTGCCCTTCCCCATCCTGGATATAGGTTTTATCACATAGTAACTGAGATATGTATTGAAGAGCAGTATGACAATCAGGCCTACGAGAAGAGCAGCGACAGAAGGCATCATGCTGCGAAAAAATGTGCTCTCCATCATTTCCGAATTCTCCTGCAGCGCATCGTTCGTTACAGAATTGAGGTCGTTGATATAATTGCGCAGAGCTGAGAAATATTGCTGGACCCTTCCGAAATACCATTCCTGACGAGCCTCGGGACCCTGCCCCCAGATTTCAGGCGCTTCCATCACCACCTGCATATAGGCAGCGTAGGCATATCTGACCGAATCGGCATAATGGTTTTCAAGCTCGGTAGTGAAAACTTCCGGCAGGTTTTCAAGGGTAGACACGAAAGATTCGTCGATGGACGTAGTGAGGTTTTCAGGAAGGGAATCCTCCCCCAGAAGCTCGAGCAGTTCGATATTGTACAGTTCACTCGACTCCATCAGAGAACGCTCCGCATTGATGCTCGAGATGTTGTCGTTGATCACTCCTGAACTGGTCCTGTTGATCCTGACGAATTCGAAGATAGCGATTATGCTCGAAAAGAACAGGATGGTCCCCAGGATGACAAAACCCGTACGGACTTTTCTCTTGATGGTTCTTCTTGCTTTCCTGCGTTTCATGGTCTTGCTCTATCTTCGCAAATGTAATAATTATTCCTCAATCTTATCCTTTCAGGCTATCAACCACTTCCTTAGCGGCACGCATCGAAGCGCCGGGGCCGCCCATCATCTGTTCAAGCCTGCCGTAGTCCGCCAGCATGGCAGTGCGGAGGCCGGCATCTGAAATAAGCTGCTCAAGCCTTGAAAGGATATTGTATGCAGTGCATTCTTTCTGCAAAAGCTCATCGACCACCGGTTTGTCCATAATCAAGTTGACAAGCGAAACGTACTTCGTCTTGAGCATCATCCGCACAGCGAGGAACGACAGAGGATTCATTGCATATATGACCACCTGGGGAACAGACAGGAGGGCGGCCTCGAGACTGGCAGTGCCGGAATCGATCACAGCAGCTGAAGAATGTTCCAGCACGGAATAAGTCCGTCCTCGCACCACCTTGATGGATGACCCGGCCAGATATGCATCGTAAACCTCATCTCCGATCGAGGGTGCGGCGGCGACGATGAGCTGATAAGCGGACATCGGCCCTGCTGACATCAGCTTTTCCAGTTCCAGGAACACAGGCATCGTATGTTCGACTTCCATTATGCGGCTGCCGGGCAGAAGAGCGATATATGGTTTATCTGCAAATTCTTCTTCGGCCGGTCTTTCCCTGGTGACAGCGTCGACCAGTGGATTGCCCACATAGAGAGCATCGATGCCGCGCCTGCGGAAATACTCCTGCTCGAAGGGGAATATCACCAGCAGCCTGTCTACCCATCTGCGGAGCCTGCGCACCCTGCGTTCCCTGGTAGCCCAGACTTTGGGAGCTATGTACCAGATCACCTTGAAGCCATGCTGCGACGCATATTTTGCAACGCGCATATTGAAGCCGGGATAGTCTATCAGGATGACAGCATCCGGTTTCCATGCAGCTAAATCAGCCTTGCAGAACGACAGGTTGCGCAGGACAGTGCCGGCCTTGCGAAGCACTTCCGTGACACCCATCACAGCCCCTTCCCGGTAATCCCTTACAGGCAGGACACTTCCGGCGGCAGCCATCTTCTCGCCGCCCCAGAAACGGAACTGTGCCGCACTGTCGCATTGCAGAAGGGCTTCCATAAGTCCGGCGCCGTGCAGGTCACCGGAAGCTTCGCCGGCTATGATATAATATTTCAAGACTTAAGGTTCCAAAGTCGGGAGAGCCTCTCCTTCTCGGTGTAGTTAGTATTGTCTATCTTATGCGGCACGATGGTGACATATCCCTGAGACAGAAGCACATGATCAGCCTCGTCGGCGGTGGATTTCAGTTCATAGTCGACAAACTGCCCTACCATCCAGAAGAACTCGCGCCCGCGGCCGTCCACACTTTTCTGGAATTCCTTCTCCCAGCGTCCGTTGCCCTGGTGAGCGAAACGGATACCCTTTATCTGGTCTGCGGGAATGGCAGGGAAATTCACGTTGAGGTATGTGTTGTGTACAGGAGGTATCTCGAACATCTGCTCCAGGATGACAGGGAGAAAATGCAGTACGCCGGAGAAGTCCGGATCCTCTACGTGCGTGTCGATCGAGAGGCCTATCGACGGGATGCCGTACAGGCTGGCTTCCTTGTTAGCTCCGAGAGTACCCGAGTACAAGGCGGCTGAAGATGCGTTAGAACCGTGATTGATGCCGGATACGAAAAGGTCCGGATCGATCTTCCTCTCTATGCACATATTGGCCATCATCTTGGCGCAGTCGGCAGGTGTTCCGTTAAGATGGTAACACTCCAGGCTCCCCTTCCCTTCTTCAGAATCATAATATGCATATTTGGTCAGGTACAGAGGCTCTTCCATCGTCAGGGCCATAGATTTGGCAGACTGGTGGAATCTCGGCGCAACTGTCAGGACGTTTCCGTAGCGTCGCAGGAAATGTGCGATCACAGACAGGCCGCGGGCCGTATACGAGTCATCGTTCGTCAATAATATCTCTCTTGTCATTCTGTTGAAAACTTGCAGTTGCAAAGTTACTTAATATAATAATTATTTTTTTACCTTTGCACGGTTTCCTGAAAAAGGTTTCAAGGAACCTCGATATCACTGACAAAGTCCTATAATTCAATACAAACAAAAATTAAAAATCACATGAAAAAGATTAAAGTTGGTATCAACGGATTCGGCCGTATCGGACGTTTCGTTTTCCGTGCCGCTCAAGACAGAAATGACATCGAGATCGTAGGAATCAACGACCTCTGCCCTGTGGATTATCTGGCATATATGCTCAAATATGACACAATGCACGGTCAGTTCGAAGGTTCTATCGATGTTGACGTAGAAAACAGCAAGCTCATCGTCAACGGTCAGGCTATCCGCGTTACTGCATGCAAGGATCCTAACGAACTCGCTTGGGACCAGGTCGGCGCTGAATACGTAGTAGAGTCTACAGGTCTTTTCCTTACCAAGGAGAAAGCTCAGGCCCACATCAATGCAGGTGCCAAATATGTTGTAATGTCAGCTCCCGCAAAGGACGACACTCCGATGTTCGTATGCGGCGTTAACGAGAAGACTTATGTAAAGGGTACCCAGTTCGTATCTAACGCATCTTGCACAACCAACTGCCTTGCTCCTATAGCAAAGGTTCTCAACGACAAGTTCGGAATCAAGGAAGGTCTTATGACCACCGTTCACTCAACTACCGCTACCCAGAAGACCGTTGACGGTCCGTCACTGAAAGACTGGCGTGGTGGCCGTGCCGCTTCTGGCAACATCATCCCTTCTTCAACCGGTGCTGCAAAGGCTGTCGGCAAAGTAATCCCTGAGCTCAACGGCAAACTTACCGGTATCTCAATGCGCGTTCCGACCCTCGACGTATCTGTAGTCGACCTCGTTGCCAACCTTGAGAAACCCGCTACCAAGGAAGACATCTGCAAAGCCATGAAAGAGGCTGCTGAGGGCGAACTCAAAGGCATTCTCGGATACACTGAAGACGCTGTCGTTTCTTCAGACTTCCTCGGCTGCAAGCTCACTTCAATCTTCGATGCCAACGCCGGTGTTTATCTGACTGACAAATTCGTTAAGGTCATCTCTTGGTATGACAACGAAATCGGTTATTCAAACAAGGTCCTCGACCTCATCTCACACATGGCAAAGGTTAACGGTTAATCCCGTCACTGTCAAATAAGAAACGGCCCGGAAGTTTCCGGGCCGTTTTCATTTATCTTCCTCCGAAAATAGCGGTGCCGATGCGCACCATCGTGGAACCGCATTCCACCGCGACCTGATAGTCCGACGTCATTCCCATGGATATCTCGGGCTTCCAGATCGAAGCCGCAGCCGCCACTGCAGCGGCAATAGATGCCGCATTCTCGAATTCGCGACGGACCTGGTCCATATCGTCAGTGAAGGAAGCCATCGCCATCACGCCGCGCAGCCTTACATAAGGATATTCCGTAATACGTGAAGCTATATCGAGAGCCTCTTCCCTTGAGAGGCCCTGCTTGGTAGTTTCCGTGGCGACGAACACCTCAAGAAGTATATCCTGCACCTTCCCGAGCTTTGCAGCACAGTCGTTGACGGCCTTGAGCAGATGTTCGCTGTCTATAGACTGGATAAGCGCAGCATACGGAACCACGTTCTTGACCTTGTTGGTCTGGAGATGTCCTATGAAATGCCATTCGATGTCATCGGGAAGCTGTCTGGCCTTGTCGGCGAATTCCAGCGGCCTGTTCTCGGCAAACACCCTCTGTCCGGCCTCGTATGCTTCCATGATGGCCTCGAGGGGCTTGAACTTGGAAACTGCCGCCAGCTTTACGCCGGAGGGCAGACTGTTCCTGAAAAAAGTTATTTTCTCACCGATGACGCTCATTTGCGCTGTGACTTCTGCTGTTGCTGCTGGATCTTGTAAGCCTCCTCCAGACGCTGCTGGAATTTGGATTTCTTGGGAGCCTCCTTGGAATCGGCCTTCTGCTTCAGTTGGGCATAGAGTTTGTCTTCGTCGATGAACCACTTGCGGATAGCGAAGTTCTGTCCGACGGTGATCAGGTTGGACAGCAGGTAGTAGTAGCTCAGACCGGCAGAGAAGTTATTACACAGGCAGGTCATGAAGATAGGCATGGCCCATACTGACATCAACTTCATTCCGGGCATCTGCTGCGAAGTGGCGTTGTTCGAGTCAAAGGTCATCTTTGAGTATGCCCACATCGAAATACCCATAAGCAGGGCGAACAGCGAAATATGGTCTCCGTAGAGAGGAAGCCTGAATCCGAAATCAAGGATGGAGTCATAGCAGCTCAAGTCTTCAGCCCAAAGGAAAGGCTGCTGACGGAGCTCGAACGATGCAGGGAAGAAACGGAACATCGCATACAGCAACGGGAACTGGAACAGCAGAGGCAGACAGCCGCCGAGGGTACTTACCCCTGCCTTCTTGTAAAGGTCCATCGTAGCCTGCTGACGTTTCATCGCATCGGCTTCCTTGGGATAGCGTGCATTGATCTTCTCCACTTCCGGCTTGAGCACGCGCATCTTTGCCGACGAAGCGTAAGACTTGTATGTGAAAGGCGAGATCACAAGCTTGAGCATTATGGTCAGGATCAGGATGATCAGACCATAGCTTGAAATCGACTTGTGAAGCCAGTTGAATACCGGGATGAGGATGAATTTGTTGATGGATCCGACAAGCCAGCCGCCAAGAGGGATCAACTTGTCGAATTTCATATCGTAGCTCTTGAGGACAGGATAGTGATTGGGCACGAAGAAGAACTGGAAATTCTTGCTGAAATCAGCGCTCTTGTCACCGTATTCCACGTTGAGGACTGCAGCGTCGTGCATCAGGTACCTGTCGGGATTGCTCTCGGCATAAGTATGGCCGCCCACGTCGCCTGAAGTGAAATTGTCCTTGGCGACAAGAATTGATGAGAAGAACTGCTGCTTGAAAGCCACCCACTGCACCTGTCCGGCAAGGGATTCGCTTCCGCCGTCCTTCCTCATCGATATTTCCTTGATATTCTCGTTGTCAGCATACCTGAAGTCAACGCTGGAATAGTTCTTCTCGTTGTCGTAACCCTTCTCCAGACGAGGCACGTCCCAGGCCCACGAAATCGTAAACGCATAGGCGGAACGGGGAATATACTCGTCCATACCCACGAAATGCAGGTCCATATCAACGAAGAAATCGTCGGAAGAAAGGGTATAAAGGTTCTCGACATAAGAATCCTCGTCGAAATACAGACGCATAGCCACGCTGTGGCCGGTCGTACTCACGACGCGGTAATTGAAATCCATCGTATTGATATACTGGCCTGCGTCCAGCTCGATGTCAAAAGTACTGTTGCGGCGTGTATCTACAAGATACAGAGCTGTACTGTCGTATTTGTAGTAATCCTTGATAAGGACTTCTGCAACCTGGGCGCCCCTGGTGGAAATACCCACCTTGATCTTGTCATTCTCGAGATAGACGATGCTTTCGGAAGAATCAGCTGCCGCAGCATTGAGGAAATCGCTTTTGTAGAATGAAATGTCAGCTGACGCACTGTCGTCGGCAGCATCGAAGTCACTTTGCGCAAGAATCCTGGCCAACTCTACGGAATCGGCATCAGGATAAGCTTCGGCCGCAGCCTTGAGCGCTTCCTCCCTGTCGATGGAATCACGTATCCGGCTTTCCTCAAGTTGGGCTGCCTGCCGTTTGTTGTACTGCCTTGTGTTGTACCAGCTGAATGCAAAAAGGATCAGACCGATAAGGGCAAATCCGATAATGCTTTTCTTATCCATTCTCCTGTACGTTATCCTTTTCGTCCAGTGATTTTATCTTCTGTTCAAGTTCTGCAAGTTCCTGCTTTGCCACTTCTATCTTGCCTGACAGTTCGGCCAGGAGAGATTCAGCATTCTTGCTCTTGGCGAAGAAGCCCATATTGTTCTCCCAGGTAGCGATATCCTGCTCCATCTTGAGGAACTTCTGGATGAGACGGTCTTTTTCAGATGTGGTCTTGGGATATGACTTGACGCGCTGCTCGCCATAGCGTTTCTTGAAGCGTGACACTCTGTCCGAAGGCTCTGCAACAGAACCGAACTTGTCGCTGATTGCCTTGTTGTATGCGCTCTGCACATTAGTCTTGACCTTCAGAGGAACAAAGCCGATCTCATTCCAGCGGGCCTGGAAATTAAGGAGAGCTTCCCTGTCGGCTTCAGTGTCGGTGAGTTCATATGCGTTTATTTCATCGATGAGGGCGTTCTTTGCAGCGAGATTGTCATCATACTGGCTGTCCTGATCAGAGAAATGCTTGTCACGGTTCTCGAAGAATGCATCGCAGGCTGCGCGGAACCTCTTCCAGATCTGCTCTGATTTCTTGCGTGAAACAGGACCGATCTCCTTCCACTGCTTCTGCAGGCTGATGAGATAGTCGGATGTCTTCTTCCACTCGGTACTGTTGACAACAGCCTCAGCCTGCTCGCATAGAGCGATCTTCTTGTCCATATTCTCCTGCATCTGATCCTTGAAGCCATTGTAGAACTCTCTCTTGGCTGCATAGAACTTGTCGCAGGCTGCACGGAACCTTTCGTATATCTTCTGGTTATCCTTCTTTGATGCAAAACCTATGGTACGCCACTCTTTCTGGATATTCTCTATCTCCTTTGAAAGTGCGTTCCAGGTGTTGGAATCGGTAACGGCACGCTCGGCGATTTCCTCGACCTTCTCGCAGAGTGCGGTCTTGGCCTCGAGGTTCTGCTGCTGGTTGCCTTTCTGAGACTCGAAATAAGCCTGATGCTTCTTGTTCACCACTGAAGTGGCGGCTTTGAACCTCTCCCATATAGACTCGCGGTGGGTCTTGTCTACAGGGCCGTACTCCTTCCACTCGTCGTGGAGCTTCTGGATCTCGCGGAAAGCCGCTACAGCGTTTTCGTTCTCTGCCAGCGCTTCAGCCCTTTCGCAGAGTTTCTCCTTAGCTTCGAGGTTCTTCTTGAAGTCGAGGTCGCGGAGTTCGCGGTTGATCTTCACGTAATCATAGAAAGACTCTACATAGTGGCTGTACGTCTCATAAAGATCCTTGGCCTTGGTGGGAGGCACTGCACCTGCTGCACGCCAGCGGTTCTGCAGTTCCCTGAATGCGGGATACGCCGTTCCAAGGTCGCCGGGATTGTCGACAAGCACCTTGAGCTCATCGATGATCTTGCTCTTTATATCGTAGTTCTCTTCCTTCTTCTGGTTGAGTTCCTGTACATATTTGACCCTGACAGTCTTGTACTGGCCATAGAGATCCTTGAAACCCCTCTCGATTTCGGCAAAAGGATTGACTGACACCTCCTCCCCTTCAACCGGGGCTTCAGCTTCGCGCGCTTCAACCTCAGCCTTCAGCTCTTCTGTCGCTTCCTCTACAGCGTCGACTGCTTCTACAGCAAGCTTCTCGACTGACTGTGCGACAGCCGACACGACGGGCTGGAAACCGGCGGCAATCTTCTCTTTCTTCAGAGTCTTGTAGAACGCTGCCTTGATGCCCTCGGCATACTTGTAAAGCTGCTGGACATCTCCGTTGTTGAGCAGTTCCTGGAAAAGGTCTACAAGCTCTTTCAGTCCTTTGTTCGAATAATCAATAATTTCTTCCTGGTTGTTAACAGCAGGTTGCTCCAAGTTGTTCTCAACTTCTGAAGCAATCGGTTTCATATCTTCACTCATGGGGTACAAATAATAATTAAGCTTGCAAATATAATATTTTTCTGATTTAATAAGTACTTTTGCACATATGAGAATCGATATTCTATCAGCCGTACCGGAATTGCTCGAGAGCCCGCTCAATTATTCGATTATCAAACGGGCGAAAGACAAGAATCTTGTGGACATACACATCCACAACATCCGCGACTACGGCCTGGGCAATTACCGACAGATCGACGACTATCCTTACGGCGGCGACGCCGGTATGGTAATGATGATCGAGCCCATCTTCAACATCATCGAGAAACTCAAGAAGGAGCGCGACTACGACGAGGTAATCTACACCTCCCCCGACGGCCGGATCCTGGACCAGGGCTGCGCAAACCACCTGAGCTGTCTGCAAAACATAATCATCCTGTGCGGCCACTACAAAGGCATCGACCAGCGCATCCGCGACCATCTCATCACAATGGAGATCTCTGCCGGAGACTATGTGCTCAGCGGCGGCGAGCTGCCTGCAGCCATCATCTGCGATGCGGTGGTCCGCCTCATCCCGGGAGCCCTCGGAGACGAGACCTCAGCCCTAAGCGATTCCTTCCAGGACGAGCTGCTCTCTCCTCCCATCTACACCAGGCCCGCGGATTTCAACGGATGGAAGGTGCCCGAGGTCCTGCTCAGCGGCAACCCCAAACTGATCAAGGCCTGGCAGGACGAGCAGGCCCTCGAAAGGACGAAGCGGCTGCGGCCCAACCTGCTCAAAAAAATTTGATTATATACGCTGACATTTTGTATTTTTGTATAAAAGCAAACCAATTAAACATTATTGAAATGAAAAAAGTTCTTTTGGCTATTGTTGTTCTGGCTTGTGTAGTATGCCTGAGCAGCTGCTCAAAGAAGTGCTATTGTAAAGCAGTTGTCAACGGCGAAGAAGTCGTAGGCAGCACAGTTACCAAAGACAACGGCAAAAAATGCAGCGATTACAATTACAGAGCTACTCTTGCCGGCCAAACTGTCGAGTACAAATGCACAATGAGTCTCTAAGACTTTTTTTCCGGGAACTTCTCGGATTGATCTTCATATTATCGGCGGTCGCCAAACTGGCGGGCGCCGATAATTTTGAACTGTATATCTTCAGCCTCGGGGCTTTCCCGCTCGGGGCTTCTTTCATATTGGCAAGACTGGTCATAGCCCTGGAACTGTTTCTGGGTGTATGGCTGATGCTGAACACCCATCCCAAGATGTCAGTCAAACTTGCTGCCGTACTCCTGGCCGGTTTCTCTGTCTTCCTGGTCGGAATGATCCTGAAAGGCAGCAAGGACAACTGTCACTGCTTCGGCGACCTGGTAGATTTCACGCCTTTCCAGTCGTTGATCAAGAATACCGTCCTGGCCTTTATCGCGCTGCTGTCGCTGAAGGTTAAGCCGTTCAATATTCCCCACAGGAATCTCGTCGCCGGCCTCGCCGCCGTAGCATCGCTGGCTGCAGTCTTCATCATATCCCCTCCTGACAATTTCCAGTATTCGAGCTATGCCGTCGACGGCTTCAATCAGGAGTATTTCGACAAGGCTGTCGCGGACGGACAGATCGATCCGTCCCTCACCGAAGGCGAGGACATCACCTGTTTCTTCAGCTTCAACTGCGAGTTCTGCCATATGACGGCAAAGAAACTGGCAATAATGCTCGAGCGCGGAGCATTCGAAGGAGCTGCAGTCAACATACTGGTTGCAGGAAAACACGATGATTTCGCCGAAGATGCAGCTGCATTCTTCGCAGATTCACAGATGCGCTACAACAACATTGATACCCTGTCAGCCAACACTTTCCTGCGCATCACCAACGGGCACTACCCTGTCGTCATCCACACCCGTGACGGCCAGCTCCTCGAACAGTGGAGCTATCGCGACTTACATTGACCTTGCTTGTTCTGGATAGCCGGCAAAGGCTTGCGGCAGCAATGCCTAGGGCAACCGCGAATTTATTCCACAAATTCGCGCCCCTCCAGACCCCCTTCTTCGTTTCGGCAATGCCTCACGAAGCGGGGCACAATGTTGCCTTGCGGCATTCTGCCGACTCGCCATTTTGCCGGCTAATGGCGAAAAAATACAGATTATTTTACTGAAAACTGATACTTCGCGAAGTGAGTATACTTTTCGCCGGGACGCAGCACGATGCTCGGGAAATTGTCGTGATGAGGTGCATCGGGATAGAACTGAGTCTCCAGAGCGACACCGCTGAACTTGTGGAACACGCCGCCGCGCTTGCCCACCTCGTAGCCGTTCATATTGCCGCCTGAATAATACTGAAGGCCAGGACGGTCAGTGTAGAGAGTCAGGCAGATGCCTGTTTCAGGCTCGTAAAGAGTCGCACAAGGCTTCGAAGAATCGCCTTTGGTGTTGAGGACGAAGTTCAGGTCATAGCCGGCGTCAGTCTTGGAATCGACCCTTGCAGCCTCCCTGAAGTCATAGATCGTACCCTCTACAGGAAGGATCTCACCCGTAGGATTGGTATTCTCGTCGACCGGAGTATAATAGTCTGCATCCATCCAGTAGATGTGACTGTTGCTGCTCTTCTCAGTCGTTCCGTGAAGGTTGAAGAACGGATGGAAAGTAGGATTGCAGAGAGTGGGTGCGTCAGTAGTTGCCTCGTACTCGAGAGTCAACGCATTGTCGTCAGTAAGAGTGTAGGTGACGCTGATATTGAAGTTGCCCGGGTATCCTTCTTCACCGTCAGGAGAGAAATAACTCAGTTTCAACTTATTGCCTGCAATCTGCTCGGCATCCCACACGTGCTTGTACATCGCATTGGGACCACCGTGGATATGGTTCACGCCGCTGTTTATCGGAAGCTCGTAATCCACGCCGTCGAGCGTGAACTTGCCGTAGGCGATCCTGTTGACCACGCGGCCGACGATAGAAGCCGAAGATACGCTTGCAGTGTTCAGATAGCTCTGGATATTGTCGTGTCCTACTATGACATCCACAGGATTGTTATCCTTGTCAGGGACGATTATCGATGCAGTACGGGCACCGTAATTGGTCACCTGCACCACCATACCGTTCTTGTTTGTAAGCGTATAGAGAGCGACCGGCTTGCCTTCATATTCAGTAACGAAAGCCTCGGGGTCGAGCATCAGTGGTTCAGCAGAGAACTTGTTGCCGCTGCAGCTGCAAAGTGCGATCATTGCCATACAGATTGTTGCAATATAGTTTTTCATATCCTGGTTGATTGATTATTTCAGATTGTGGGAAGCCTTGTAAGCCTTGAGGGTATTGCGCATCAGGGACACGATGGTCATGGGTCCGACGCCGCCCGGAACCGGAGTGATATATGAGCACTTTGGAGCGACAGCATCAAAGTCGACGTCACCCATAATGCGGTAGCCTTTCTCGGTCTCTGCGGGTACACGTGTAATGCCCACATCCACGACAACCACACCATCCTTCACCATATCAGCCTTGAGGAAGCCGGGAACTCCCAGAGCAGCGATGATTATGTCGGCAGACCTGGTGTACTCCTCGATGTTCTTCGTGCGGCTGTGGCAGATAGTGACGGTGCAGTCCCCTACCCTCGCCTTTGCAGAAAGCAGGTTGGCGATTGGACGGCCCACGATGTTGCTTCTTCCGAGCACCACGCAGTGCTTGCCCCTGGTCTCGATGCCGTATTCTTCCAGCAGCGTCATGATGCCGTAAGGCGTCGCGCTGATGAAAGTGTCAAGCCCGAGGCAGAGACGGCCCACATTCTCCGGATGGAAACCGTCCACATCCTTCGAAGGGCTCACGGCCTCGATAATCTTCTGCTCGTTTATATGCTCAGGGAGCGGAAGCTGGATGATGAATCCGTCCACGCTGTCGTCCCTGTTGAGTCTCTTGACTTCGTTGAGCAGTTCTTCCTCGGTCGTAGATGCGGGAAGACGGAGCACAGTGCTGTCGAAGCCCACACGCTTGCAGGAACGCTCCTTGTTGGCCACATAAGTCTGGCTTGCCCCGTCGTCTCCGACGAGAATGGCGGTCAGGTGAGGCCTGCGCCAGCCTTTGTCAAGAAAGAAATCAACCTCGGCGGCAATCTGCGCCTGGAGGTTCGCCGATGTGGCTTTTCCGTCGAGAAGTATCATATTATCTGCGTTTTTTCTTCATAAGTTTTGCTGCAGGAGCCCCTGCGACAGTCTTCATCATCTTGCGGGTCTGCTCGAACTGCTTCAGCAGCCGGTTGACCTCCTCGATCGAAGTACCGCTGCCCGCAGCAATCCTCCTGCGGCGGCTTCCGTTGATGATAGTGGGGTTCTCGCGTTCCTGGACAGTCATCGACTGGATAATTGCCTCGATGCTCTTGAACGAAGAGTTGTCGATGTCGACGTCCTTGAGCATCTTGCCCATTCCGGGTATCATAGACGCCAGGTCCTTGATGTTGCCCATCTTCTTGATCTGCTGGATCTGCTGGTAGAAGTCAGTGATCGTGAACTGGTCGTGAGCCAGTTTCTTGTGCAGTTTGCGGGCCTCCTCCTCGTCGAACTGTTCCTGAGCTTTCTCAACGAACGATACGACGTCTCCCATGCCGAGGATACGGTCGGCGATACGTGCAGGATAGAAAATGTCAAGAGCCTCGAGTTTCTCGCCCGAGCTGATGAACTTGATAGGCTTGCCGACAACAGCCTTGATGCTGAGCGCGGCACCGCCGCGGGTGTCACCGTCCATCTTGGTGAGGACGACTCCGTCGAAATCAAGGCGGTCGTTGAAGGCCTTCGCAGTCTCGACGGCATCCTGACCGGTCATCGCATCGACCACGAACAGAGTCTCTGTCGGATTGACCGCTTTCTTGATGGCAGCGATCTCGTCCATCATCTGCTCGTCCACTGCCAGGCGGCCGGCGGTATCGATGATTACCAGTGAATAGCCTTCCTTCCTGGCATAGTCGATGGCATTGCGGGCTATTGAAACAGGATTCTTCACACCGTCCTCCGTATAGACCGGAACATCGATCTGCCCGGCAAGTACTTTCAACTGGTCGATGGCGGCCGGACGGTAAACGTCGCCTGCCACCAGCAGGACTCTCTGGCTTCTCTTCGACTTGCAGTTGAGGGCCAGCTTGCCGCAGAACGTGGTCTTACCGGAACCTTGCAGTCCGCTGACCAGGACGATTCCCGGATGTCCTTTGATGTTTATCTCGCTGTGCTCGCTTCCCATCAGTTCGGCAAGCTCGTCGTGCACGATCTTGACTATCATCTGCTCCGGGCGGACGGCCTTGAGGACATCCTGTCCCAAAGCTTTCTGCTTTACATCGTCGCAGAAACTCTTGGCAATCTTGTAGCTGACATCGGCATCGAGGAGAGCCTTGCGCACATCCTTCATCGTTTCGGAGATGTTTATCTCCGTGATCTTTCCCTGTCCCTTGATAAGCTTGAAGGATTTCTCCAGCCTGTCAGTCAAATTCTCAAACATAATCTACAATCCTTTCTCTTTACTTTATTTCAAATCGTCTGAATATACAGCAGGAGCAAGTTCTCTCTGCAGATACTTCATATTCATCACCTGTCCGTATGCACCCGCGCTGTGGATAGCGAAGAAATCGCCTCTGTGCGGAGCTCCCCCTTCAAGGTCCTTCGCAAATACATCGCTGGATTCGCATACATTGCCCACAACGTCATATTTCTCCACAGGAGCCTTGCAGGACAGGTTTTCAACCTGATGGACGGCCTGGTAGAGTGCGGGGCGGATAAGTGTATGCAAGCCGCAGTCGAGAATAGCGAACTGCTTTTTCAATCCCTTCTTCACGTAAATCACCCTGCTGATGATATGGCCGCACTCGGCCACCAGAGCCCGGCCCGGCTCGATGTGCACCGTCTGTCCGGGCTTGAGCGGAAGATTCTCCGATATGGTGCGGCAGAGGCCTTCGATGTCAGGCATCCAGTTCTCAAGCGGCTTTTCGTAATCCACACCCAGGCCACCGCCGAGATTAAGAATCTGAACGTCGTAACCGTGTTCAGAGAATATTTTCTCGAATTCGGCCGCTCTCTTGCACAACATCGCATATACGTTCATATCGGTAATCTGGGAACCGGCGTGCATATGTATGCCGCGGAACTGCAGATTGTGACAACGTGAAAGTGCAGCGAAAACATCGTCGAACGCCCAGGTGCTGATTCCGAATTTATCTTCTTCAGTGCCGGTAGTGATATACTTGTGGGTATGTGCGTCGATGTCAGGATTAACCCTGATCGCTACGTCCGCCTTAAGTCCGAGGCCGCCGGCAAGAGCGTCTATGACTTCAAGTTCCTGGATACTTTCGCAGTTGAAACACTGGATTCCGGCCTTCAAGGCATTGACGATTTCCCTGTCAGTCTTGGCGACTCCGTCGAAGAATATCCCTTCGGGAGGAAATCCGTTAGCGATTGCCAATGAGATTTCATTGCCTGTAGCACATTCGGCCTGCAGCCCTGCACCGCTGATGGTCTGCAGAATCCTGTCATTGGAATTTGCCTTTACAGCGTAATGGGCAGTTATGCCGTATTTCCTGAGAGTGGAAGAGAAATTATCGACTGTGCTGCGGAGAACATCCATATCATAGTAATAGAAAGGTGTCTCCAGTCTGTCGAATGACACAAGTGCGCTTTGGGTAATCATTCTATGGGATTTTGAGGGCAAAAATAGTCATTTTGCAAAGATTAAAAGAGAAAAAGACTTAACTTTATGGAATCGGACACGAAATAAAACGCATATGGAAGAAAAAGATCTGCTTCAGCTTGAGCGCCTCGGTATTTCCCGGGAAAAGCTCGATTCTCAGTTGGAATGTTTCAGGACAGGATTTCCTTATCTGGACGTCATCAATGCTGCTACCGAAGAAAAAGGGATAACGGTGCTGGATGACGACGACAAGGCTCTGGCGCTCCGGACACTTGAAGAATCAGGAGCCAAGGTCACGAAGTTCGTCCCCGCCAGCGGTGCTGCGTCCAGGATGTTCAAGGACCTGTTCAACGGCCTGGACATTCTCGAGAAAGGCGGTGAACTGCCTGACGATTCCCCTGCCGAGACTTTCTGCAGGCATATTTCTGAATTCGCCTTCTATGAGGATGAACGTTTCGGCGGCAAGTCGGACAAGGAAATACTCGCAGGGACCCTGAAGGAAGACGGACTGGGCTACGGCAGCAAATCGAAGGGACAGGTCCAGTTCCACAGGTATTCCGACGGCAGCCGCACGGCATTCGAGGAGCATCTTGTCGAGGGTGCTCTCTACGCAAAAGATGCTGAAGGGAAAGTCAATCTGATCTATTCAGTATCTCCCGAACATCTTGATGCATACAAGGCCCTGTACGAGAGTGTCAAGCCGAAATATGAGGCTCTTTTCGGAGTCAGATACGACGTCCGTTTCACTCTCCAGTCCAAGTCTACGGACACAGTGGCCGTAAACGAGGACAACACTCCTTTCCGCAAGGCCGACGGCACACTGCTGTTCCGTCCTGGAGGCCACGGCGCTCTGATTGAGAATGTCAACGACATAACATCCGATGTGATAGTCATCAAGAACATCGACAACGTAATCCATCAGTCCGGCATCGAACAGACGGTGCTATGGAAGAAACTTCTTGCCGGTCGTCTGCTCGGCCTCAGGAGCCAGGTGTTCGACTACCTGCACCGTATTGACGACGGCTGCGACGACAGCGAGTTCATCTGGGAGATGGTGGATTTCCTGGACAGGGAGTTCTGCGTCACTTTCCCGGAGAAGGACTTCGACTCGTCTAAGCGCAGGATGCTGGCGCGAATCCACGCCAAGCTGAACCGGCCGATCAGGGTCTGCGGTATGGTGCGCAACCTCGGCGAGCCTGGCGGCGGTCCTTTCATCGTCCGTGACCGCGACGGCGCCACTTCGCTTCAGATTCTCGAGAGCGTACAGCTGAATCCTGCCGACGAGGCTACTGCAGGACTGTTTGCGGCCGGCACCCATTTCAACCCGGTCGACCTTGTCTGCAGCCCTATGAACTACAAGGGCGGCAAGTTCGATCTGACCCGGTTTGTAGATCCTCAGGCAGGTTTCATCTCTTCGAAGAGTTACGAAGGACGTGCCCTAAAGGCACTCGAGCTGCCCGGACTCTGGAATGGTGCCATGTCCGACTGGAACACCCAGTTCGTGGATGTTCCTCTCATTACTTTCAATCCCGTCAAGACTGTCCTGGACCTCCTCCGCAAGGAACATCACGGTTAGAGTCTGTTCTGTTAATGACAATAAAAAAGCCGGCCATCGGGCCGGCTTTTTGTCTGAATCAGCGTCTTTTATATGAAGATGTACTTCAGTATGAAGAGCGCTGCAAGAACCCACATAGTAGGTGAAATCTTCTTGAACTTGCCTGCGCAGGCATTGATGACAACGTATGAGATAACGCCGATGAGGATACCGTCAGAGATTGAATAGGCCACAGGCATCAGCAGGACGCAGATGAATGCGGGGATACTCTCTGAGAAATCTTCCCAGTCTATCTTGACGATAGGAGTCATCATCATAACACCTACGATAACAAGAGCGGGAGCGGTCGCTGCACCGGGGATTGCAAGGAACAGCGGCGAGAAGAGAAGTGCCAGGGCGAAACATACCGCAGTGGTGAAAGCAGTCAGACCTGTGCGTCCGCCGGCACCTACGCCAGCTGCACTCTCGACATATGTAGTAGTCGTAGAAGTACCGAGGCAGGCACCTGCTACAGTAGCGATGGAGTCAGCCATGAACATCTTGTCTATGCCCTCTACATTGCCTTTCTCATCGACCATACCAGCCTTCTGTGAAACGCCGATCAGGGTTCCCATTGTGTCGAACATATCGATGAAGAGGAAAGTGAAGACAACGGCAAGCATATCCCAGCTCAGGATGCTGCCCCACTCGAACTTGCAGAAGATGGGAGCCACGCTGTCCGGAGCGGAAACCACGCCGTTGAACTTGGTGATTGCAGCTCCTGTTGCAGGATCCTTGATGACAAGACCGATGATGGTGGTGATAAGGATACCGAGCAGGATACCGCCTTTCACCTTGAGAATCACCAGTGCACCTGTGATCACGATACCGATGACTGCGAGAAGAGCAGTACCGTGGGTGATGTCGCCGAGAGTGACAAGAGTAGAGTCACTGTTGGCGATAATACCGGCATTCTGCAGGCCGATGAAGGCAATGAACAGACCGATACCGGCACCGATGGCGTGCTTGAGGCTCAGCGGAATCGCATTGAGAATCCACGAACGTACCTTTGTCAGGGTCAGGATGATGAATATGATACCCTCGATGAAAACAGCTGTGAGAGCGAACTGCCAGCTGTGCCCCATTCCGAGGCAAACCGTGAATACGAAGAAGGCGTTCAGTCCCATTCCGGGAGCAAGGGCAAACGGCTTTTTGGCATACAGGGCCATAACCAGCGTGCCGATGAGAGCGGCCAGTGCGGTGGCTGTGAACACCGAACCGAGAGGCATATCAAGGGCGCTGAAGATATTGGGGTTGACGGCCATGATGTAAGCCATCGTGAGGAAGGTAGTGATACCCGCCACAATCTCAGTGCGGACTTTGTGCTGTTTAGCGTCAAATCCGAATGCTTTGTTTAAAAAACTCATAGCAGTTATGATTTAGATCAGAATACCCACTTTGTACCGATGCAAGGCAGCACATTGAAACCCTGCATACCTGCGAAGTTGTAGCTGAGCTCTACCTCGCCGCCGATATTGAAATGATCGAACAGCTGGAACCAGAGCTGGGGCTCTGAAAGGAATACCAGTCCGCTGCCCTCGCACCAGAAATCAGCAAAGCCTGAGAAACGGAGGCCGCTCAGTCCGAACAGATCCTGCATGCCCCATACAAAGGTGAACTGCAGGGGAATCTTAGACTCCAGATTGATGAAATGCTTGTAAAGTAGCTTGAGGTTGAGAGTGTTGTTGAAATCGCCTGAGTGCAGGAAATAATCGAATCCGAACAGGAATGCGCTGTTTACAGGAAATGCGCCGTAATCGATGCCGGGCAGACCGGCCAGGTTACCCCATGTGCCGAAACCGCCGTTGTACTCGACCTGTAGAGAAAGCGGTGCAAGATTGGAATCAGACCAGAAATTCAGACAGCGGGCGATCTCGAAATAAGTGTTGTTGGGAGAAAACACCTTGCCGTGCGCATCCCTGTCATTGTAATCATAGTCGATGAAGAAGAATGTGTTTCCCCAGTTGTCCTGATGGAAACCCTCGAGGGTAGTTGTGAAATGCCCTCTTCCCAGATCATAGAAAGTCTGGAAGTTGGTCTGGGCATTGGTCATAATGCTCAATGCCAGCAGTGCAAAAAGCGAAATGAAAAGTTTTTTCATAAGTATGAGATTAGGTATAATTCTACTTTTCTCCCAGCTGAAGCACGCTCGTCACCTCCACGTCGGAAGGAATGGGGCAGCTGCGCGGGATATCTATTATATCGATTATGAAATTGGCATACACAGCCTTGGGGTTGAACTGCTTTACAAGACGGACTGCAGCAGATGCCGTGCCTCCTGTGGCAAGTATGTCGTCGTGCACAAGAACCACGTCGTCAGGCTCGATCGCATCTGTATGCATCTCTATAGTGTCGATTCCGTACTCTTTCGCATAAGATTCGCTGACAGTCTCTGCCGGCAGTTTGCCGGACTTGCGCACCGGCACGAAGCCTACGCCCAGCTTTGCAGCCACTGCCGCACCCATTACGAACCCGCGGGACTCTATGCCGGCCACCTTTGTGATGCCCTTGCCCTTGTACATCCCGCAGATGGCATCCAGGATCTCCTCGAAACATTTCCTGTTCTTGAACAGGGTCGTCACGTCAAAAAACATTATCCCTTTCACGGGATAATCAGGCACCTTGCGGAGATTACTAATAAGCAGATTACTATCCATATCCATCAATATCATTATAAAGGTAAGTCTAATCCCGGAGTCGGACGTCATACTTGCAAGAAGTGTTATTCACATTTTTTTAACAAAAAAGGCAGCCCCAGCAGGGACTGCCTTTTTGAATCGTGTATGCAATTCGCTATGCGAGGAAGCCAAGGAGCATACCGGCTGCAACTGCAGAACCGATCACACCGGCAACGTTCGGACCCATGGCGTGCATCAGCAGGTAGTTCTTGTCGTCATATTCCCTGCCGACATTGTTGGACACACGGGCGGCATCCGGCACGGCAGACACACCCGCATTACCGATAAGCGGATTGATCTTGTTGCCTTCCTTGAGGAAGAGATTGAAGAACTTCACGAACATCACACCTGTGAAGGTAGCGATCACGAATGAAAGTGCGCCGAGACCGAAGATCAGGACTGACTTCAACTGAAGGAACTGGTCGGCCTGGGTAGAAGCGCCCACGGTAACGCCGATGAGGATGGTGACAATGTCGACCAGCGGACCGCTTGCAGTGTTGGCAAGACGACGGGTCACACCACTTTCCTTGAGGAGGTTACCGAAGAACAGCATACCGAGCAGCGGAAGACCTGAAGGTACGATGAACGCCGTGAGAAGGAAACCGATGATCGGGAAAATCTTCTTCTCGGTCGGAGAGACGGCTCTCGGAGGTCTCATGCGGATAAGACGCTCTTTCTTGGTGGTGAGAAGGCGCATGATCGGCGGCTGGATTACCGGAACAAGTGCCATATATGAATATGCAGATACTGCGATGGCACCCATCAGGTCAGGAGCAAGACGTCCTGAAATGAAGATGGCGGTAGGACCGTCGGCACCGCCGATGATACCGATAGCACCTGCCTCGCTGGGGCTGAAGCCAAGCAGCAGGGCGAGTGCATATGCACCGAAGATACCGAACTGTGCGGCAGCACCGATCAGCAACAGCTTAGGGTTTGATATCAAGGCACTGAAGTCGGTCATCGCTCCGATGCCGAGGAAGATGAGCGGAGGATAGAAACCTCTCTGCACTCCTTGATACAGGATATTGAATACCGAACCCTCCTCGTAGACACCTACGTTCAAACCGGCGAACAGCGGAATGTTGCCGATAAGAATACCAAATCCGATAGGGATAAGCAGCATCGGTTCCCAGTCAAACTTGATTGCCAAGAAAATGAACAGGATACCAATAGCTATCATTATCAGATATTGGGCAGTGCAGTTGGCAAAACCTGTGTATTGCCAGAACTGGATCAGATTGTTGATGATATTTTCCATTGACTGTTATCCGATAACGAAAAGTGGAGCACCTTCAAGGACTGAATCGCCTTTCTGTGCAAGGAATTTGACAATTTTACCGCTTGTAGTGGCCTCGATATTGTTTTCCATCTTCATGGCTTCGAGAATGATGACAGTGTCGCCCTTGCTGACGGTATCGCCCACGTTCTTGTTGATGCTGAGGATTACACCCGGCAGAGGAGAATTGACGATTGTTTCGCCTGCAGCTGCTGCAGGTGCAGATACTTTCTGTGCGGGAGCTACGGGAGCTGCGGCAGGAGCCTTGGCCTTGTTGACAACCTTGACAATCTTCTTGGGTTTGGCAGCGGGTTGCTCGAATTCTACAGAGTAAGGAGTACCATTGACTTCGACCTTTGCTGAAGTCTCTTCTACCTCGTCTATCACGACATTATAATCGTTGCCGTTGATTTTGATCTTATATTCTTTCATAACGCTTATTTTCTATTGATTTGGGGAAGTTGACGGAGAGAGTAAATCTTACTGCTCCAAGGTGAATATGTCCTGTCGGTATGGTTCAGCGTGACGATGAAGCTTTCTTCATCGTGGGCGTCGTTCTCTTCCTGGAAGAGATGGAGAGCCATGGCTATTGCAGCATAGGTCTCGCCGCCTGTAGCTTCTTCTGCCGCAGCAACTGCTGCTTTAACTGAAGCCGGAGCATTGGATGCTGCGGTGTTTTTCTTGCTGCGCTTGATAGAAGCCTTACCGATCTGCTTGAAAATCAGATACAGGATTACCAGAGCCGAGAACACGACAGACATAGCGGTGAGCGCCATGATCCATCCGTAAGGGTCGATGCGGGCCATCTTCTGGCTCTTGGTCTCCTCAGTGTGGGTTACGTTGGCAGCCCTGGGAGTAGTGCTCTGGGCAATGTTCCACTCGCCCTTGCCGTCGGTTTTCCTGGCGTATGACTGGTTCTCTGCAAGATTGGGAACGGTCACACGGTCGATTACAGTCTTGCCGTCACCTCCGACGAAGAGGATCTCCTCGCCGGGAGCAAAGGTGAAGTTGGTATACAAGGTTCCCTTGTGCTGGTTGCCGTCAGCCCAGATAACCACGAACTGGCGCGGTTTGATCTTGGTGATCAGGTCTCCCTTGGGAAACATGTATTTCTTGAGATTGTTCGGATCGTTGGTCAGATAGCATCCCGAGATGTCAACCGTTCCATAGGAAGAGTTGAACAGCTCGACCCACTGGCCATGCTCTCCGAAGTCGTCCTGAAGGTCGCTTGTGTTGTTCAGCATGAACTCATTGATACGCATCGCACTCTGTTGCTGTGCCGCTGCGCCGAACGAGACAAGAAGCAGACTCAAAACGACAAGTGTTCTTATACTTTTCTTCATTTCAAAATGCTTCTTGATTGTTACAAAGGAAGGTTGTCGTGCTTCTTGGCAGGGTTGGTGAGCTTCTTGGTAGAAAGCATCTCAAATGCGCGGATGACACGGAAACGAGTATTGCGAGGCTCGATCACATCGTCGATATAACCGTATGAAGCGGCCTTGTAAGGATTGCAGAAGAGATCGTCATATTCTTTCTTCTTGGCTTCCTTGAGTTCGGCAGCCTCTTCAGGGCTTGTGCAAGCCTTGAGCTCTTTAGCGTAGAGGACAGCTACCGCACCGTCGGAACCCATCACAGCGATGTTGGCTGTAGGCCATGCGTAGTTGATGTCACCGCGGAGCTGCTTGCAGCTCATCACGATGTGGCTTCCGCCGTATGACTTGCGAAGGGTGACGGTAACTTTCGGAATGGTGGCCTCGCCGTAGGCGTAGAGCAGCTTGGCTCCGTGCAGGATAACTCCGTTGTATTCCTGCTGGGTGCCGGGAAGGAAGCCGGGCACGTCGACGAGAGTCAGGATAGGAATGTTGAAAGCGTCGCAGAAGCGGACGAAACGGGCGCCCTTGCGGCTTGAATTGCAGTCGAGAACGCCGGCCAGGATCTTAGGCTGGTTGGCAACGATTCCGACGGTAGAGCCGCCCATGCGGGCAAAACCTACGATAATGTTCTTTGCATAATCAGCGTGGATCTCGAAGAACTTGCCGTCATCGACGATGCTGCCGATAACTTCATACATATCGTACGGAGCGTTCGGGCTGTCGGGGATGATTTCATTGAGAGAATCTTCGGTACGGTCGGTCGGATCATCTGTAGGAACATACGGAGGTTCTTCCATATTGTTCTGGGGAATATAGCTGAGGAGTTCGCGGATCGTAGAGATCACTTCCTCTTCATTGTCACAGGCGAAATGAGCCACACCGCTCTTGCTTGCGTGCACGCTGGCACCGCCGAGCTGTTCCTGGGTCACTTTCTCTCCGAGAACCTGTTCAACCACAGCCGGACCGGTAAGGAACATATAGCTGGTATTCTTGCACATAATGGTGAAGTCGGTGAGGGCCGGAGAATACACGGCACCGCCGGCACAAGGGCCGAGGATGGCGCTGATCTGGGGAACCACGCCGGATGCAAGGATGTTGCGCTCGAAAATCTCAGAATATCCTGCGAGGGCGTTCACGCCTTCCTGGATACGGGCTCCGCCGGAATCGTTGAGACCGATGACCGGTGCACCCACCTTCATGGCCTGATCCATGATCTTGCAGATCTTGAGGGCCAGGGTTTCTGAAAGGGAACCTGCATTGACAGTGAAATCCTGTGCGAAGACATATACCAGACGGCCGTTCACGGTACCATAACCGGTAACCACGCCGTCACCCAGGTATTGTTTCTTTTCCATTCCGAAGTTCGTGCAACGGTGAAGCATGAACATGTCGAATTCTTCGAAGCTGCCTTCATCGAGGAGCATTGCGATCCTTTCACGAGCGGTATATTTACCTTTTTCGTGCTGTGCATCGATACGGGCCTGTCCGCCGCCGAGGCGAGCTTTTTCTCTGAGAGAAATGAGGCCTTTTACTTTTTCGAGTTGTTGACTCATATCAGTTAGGTTTGTTATTTTGGTAATAGATTATTTCTCGTTGGGGTTCTCGCAGATTTCTGTCAGAACGCTCATGGTTGACTTCGGATGGAGGAACGCGATGTTGAGGCCTTCTGCACCCGGGCGCGGAGCCTTGTCGATCAGGACAACGCCTTTGCTCTCTGCATCAGCGAGGCAGGCTGCCACGTCATTGGTCTTGAATGCGATATGATGGATACCTCCGCGGCCGCCGTTCTTCTCGATGAATTTGGCGATGGTGCTGTCGGGGCTCGTGGGTTCGAGCAGTTCGAGCTTCACTTCGCCGATTTTGAAAAACGCGGTTTTAACTTTCTGGTCAGCAACTTCTTCGATAGAGTAGCATTTCAGACCGAGAACATTTTCATAATAGGGAATTGCTTGTTCCAATGAAGGGGTGGCGATTCCAAGGTGTTCTATTTGAGAGATTTCCATAGCATTGATTTATTTAATTTGACATTTTTGCTCTAATCCTGCAAAAATAGTCATTAATTGCAACTTTGAAAATAAAAAAAGGTTGCAGTTATGAACAAAAAAACATCCGCCGAGAAATGCGGCGGATGTCAGTTTATCGTCTGTCCCGGCGGTCGGAAACCGTCAGGCAATCTCCATGTTGTGATATACGTTCTGAACGTCTTCGTCCTCCTCGATCATATCGATGAGTTTCTCGACAGAGGCCTGGTCTTCGGGTGAAAGTTTCTTCAGGTCCACGTTGGGGAAACGTTCGAAAGTGGCGGACATGATCTCGTAGTTGTTGGCTTCGAGATACTGCTGGATCTTGTTCATGGCAGTGAACTCTCCGTAGATCATGATAACCTTGGGATCGTCCTCGTCCTCATCGCCGCCCTCGCGGAAAACTTCTTCTGCGCCATAGTCGATCAGTTCGAGCTCCAGCTCGTCGAGGTCGATGTCGTCACGGTCCTTGATCTTGAAAACGCACTTGCGGTCAAACATGAACTCGACGCTGCCTGATGTACCGAGAGAACCTCCGAACTTGTTGAAATAGCTGCGGACGTTGGCAACCGTACGGTTGGTATTGTCAGTCGCAGTCTCGACCAGGATGGCGATACCGTGAGGTCCGAAACCTTCGTATACTATTTCCTTGTAATCGCTCTGGTCCTTGTCTGTAGCCTTCTTGATGGCACGCTCGATGTTTTCCTTGGGCATGTTCTCGGAACGGGCTGTCTGCAGCAGAGCACGCAGACGGGGGTTGCCGGTAACGTCAGGACCGCCCTGCTTTACAGCAATGGTTATCTCCTTGCCGATCTTGGTAAACGTCTTGGCCATATGGCCCCAACGTTTGAATTTTCTCTCCTTGCGGAATTCAAAAGCTCTTCCCATGTCTACTTCTGGTTGATTCGAGAAATATACTTGTCAATATCGTAAGCCTCGAGGCTCTGGGGATATTTGTCTTTGATAGCCTGATAATATTCGACGGCCTTGGCGTCGTTGCCAAGCTCCTCGCAAGTAATACCGGCCTTGAGCATATATGCTGCTGCAAACTGGTTGTCAGCTTTCCTGATAGCCTTGTCGTAAGAAGAAAGAGCTGCATTCAAGTCACCTGCGCCGACATATGCATCGCCGAGGCAACTGAGCGCCCTTGCTGCAAGGATATCGTCTTTGCCTTTGTATTTCTTGAGATAATTGATGGCCTCGTCGTAGTTCTTGAGCTGGAGTTCGCTTACACCTGCATACATGTAGACTGCCTTGCCGGCCTTTGCGCCATACTGGGAGATGATGTCGCGGAATCCCAGTGAAGATCCGTCACCTTCAAGCGCTGTCTGATAATCTCCTGCTGCAAAGTAATTCTCAGCTGCAAAACTGTCGTCGACGGCAGCTGTCCTGGCAGGTTTGATGACCCAGTTGTAAAGTGCGAGGCAGATTGCCACGAGTAAAATGAGAATGACGGCAATCCATCCCAACAGTTTGCCGTTCTTTTTCAAAAATTCTTCAGTACCGCTTACTGCCTGTCCTACTGCCTGTTGATTTTCGGTAGGTTTCTGATTCTTGTTAGCCATTATTATTTTGAATATTTGATTAATCCGTAAAATTGGGAATCGCAAAATTACAATAAAAATACAAATCGCAAAGTTTTATTTTGCAGAGTTATTAATTAACTTGCAAGACAAATTCTCACATATTATCACAGTATCCATATGAAACGAATTTCAATTTTCCTTTTCACGGCGCTTTTGTGTCTTGGATCGGTATCCTGCAACCGGGAAAAGCCCGAATACCCTTTCAACGACCCTTCCCTCTCAGTTGAAAAAAGAGTCAACGACCTCCTGGGAAGGCTCACCATCGAGGAGAAGGTGGGTATGATGATGAACAATTCCATCGCGGTGGAACGTCTGGGCATCCCGGCATACAACTGGTGGAACGAAGCCCTTCACGGTGTGGCACGCGCCGGGGATGCGACCGTATTCCCGCAGGTAATCGGCATCGCCGCCACTTTCGATGAAGACCTGAACCTCGAGACATACACGATAGCTTCCGATGAAGCCAGGGCAAAATACAACGATGCAATAGCCAACGGCACATACAGGCAATACTACGGCCTGACATTCTGGACTCCCAACGTCAACATTTTCCGCGACCCGCGCTGGGGACGCGGACACGAGACATACGGTGAAGACCCCTACCTCACCTCGAGGATGGGACTGGCAGCCGTCAGGGGGCTCCAGGGCAATGACAGGAAATTCTTCAAGGCGAACGCCTGTGCCAAGCATTATGCGGTACACAGCGGGCCCGAACCGAACCGGCACTCTTTTGACGTGACCGTTTCGCCCACCGACCTGTGGGAGACATATCTGCCGGCTTTCAAGACTCTGGTGACCGAAGGCAACGTACAGGAAGTGATGTGTGCATACAACCGCTATGAAGGAGACCCCTGCTGCGGCAGCACCAAGCTCCTGATAGATATCCTGCGCAACCGCTGGAATTATGAAGGCATCGTTGTCTCCGACTGCGGAGCCATCGACGATTTCTATGTAACCGGCCGTCACGAGACCCATCCTGACGCTCTTACAGCATCGAAAGACGCCATCCTGAGCGGCACCGACCTCGAATGCGGCAGTTCGTTCAGGTCAATGATAGAAGGTGCGGAAAAAGGCATAATCACTGACGCAGACCTCGACCCGCACGTAGGCCGTCTTATAGCCGACCGCATCGAACTCGGCATGCTGGACCCCGTCGACCTCACCCCCTGGAAAGATTATGACATCGACGATATCTGCACTCCCGCACACATAGCCCATTCTCTCAAGGTAGCCAGGGAAAGCATGGTGCTCCTCAAGAACGAAGGCAACGTACTTCCTCTCAGCAAGAATCTCAAGAAGATCGCTGTCGTGGGAGTGAATGCTGCCGACTCGGCCATGCTCCTCGGCAACTACAACGGAACTCCCAGAAGCGTTGTCACCATACTCGACGGCATCAAAGCCAAATTCAGCAATGCCGACGTCACTTATGTTGAAGGCAGCAAACTTGTGGACGGCTACGTGGAGCGCGTCCGCAATTCCGCCGACACCCGCCAGAGAAGGACTCCCCAGTTCTATGAAGGCATTGTCGAAGGTTCGGCTCCCGCAGCTCCTGTCATCGTTCCTCCACAGCCCTGGTTCGCTCCGGAGAATTACGACGAAGTGGTGGCACAGGTCAAGGATGCTGAAGTGATAATATATGTAGGAGGCCTGAGTCCGAATCTTGAAGGCGAAGAGATGCGCGGCGTCAGCTACGAAGGATTCAAAGGCGGCGACCGTACTGTCATCGAGCTTCCAGAAGTACAGAGCAGGCTGCTGGCAGCTCTCAGAAGCACAGGTAAGCCTGTGGTTTTCGTACTCACCACCGGCAGCACGATCGGCCTTGAGAAAGACGAACCAAGCTATGACGCATTGCTCGTGGCATGGTATCCCGGCGAACAGGGCGGAAACGCCGTGGCTGACGTACTGGCCGGAGACTACAACCCGGCCGGCCGTCTTCCTCTGACATTCTACAAATCCACAGAGCAGCTTCCGGACTTCGAGGACTATGATATGACAGGCCGTACATACCGCTATTTCGAAGGCGATCCTCTCTATCCTTTCGGATACGGCATAGGCTATACTTCATTCTCTTATGGCAAAGGCAAGCTGTCTTCGTCAAGCATCAGGAAAGGCAAGTCAGTCAAGGTTTCATTCGACGTCAGGAACGACGGCGGCAAGGACGGAGAGGAAGTGGCCCAGGTTTATGTAAGACGTCTGGGTGATCCTGCCGCTCCGCTCAAGTCCCTCCGCGGCTTCAAGCGTGCTGCCATAAAGGCAGGAAGCTCTCACAAGTTCGAGTTCACCCTCGGACCGGACGCTTTCTCATTCTATGACCAGAGCAAGGACGACCTTGCTGTCAAGGCCGGCGAATATGAGATACTTTTCGGAGGCTCATCTGACGACAGAAACCTTCAGAAACTGACGCTTACCGTCAAGTAGCAGTCAGATGAGCGCCAGGCTGTTCACTCTTACTTCGGATCTTCATTCAGAAACATATGAAGATGTACGCAGGGAACCTTTCATTCAGGATGTCGAGGCTGCGCTTGGTTACAGCTTCGACATCGCCGGGAATGATTTCTCGTCATACGGTACGCATCCCTGCGAACTGATATATGTCCGTACCGGCGGCACAGAAGGACTTTTCAAGGAAATCTTCTGCAAGGACGGCGGAAAGCCTGACATTCCGGAGCCCGTACGCCTGCTGACAAGCGGCAAGAGCAATTCCCTTGCCGCCAGCATGGAGATCCTGTCCTACCTGAATAATTACGGCATCAAAGGCGAAATCCTTCACGGCAGTCCCGGGTTCATCGCGGACAGGATTGCCACCTTCAATCAGTGTCATCCTGAGCGAAGTGAAGGATCTGATCTCACCATCTCCGTATCCCCCGGGCGGATCCTGGAGGGATGCCGGCTGGGTGTGGTAGGGCATCCGTCCGACTGGCTGATATCCAGCGACGTGGATTACCGTCTTGCCCGTTCGGTGCTCGGAGTGGAGCTGATCGACATCAGCATGCAGGAGCTGCTTATGGAAATCTCCGGGCACTCTCACCCGGCAGTGGACATTCCTGCGCTGAACACTCCCAAGTTCGGCAATCCGATTCCGGAGCAGGACCTGAGCATCGCGCTCGACATATACGGAGCACTCCTGCACATCATTGCCCGGCACAGGCTCAGCGGCCTAACCATCAGGTGCTTCGACCTTCTCGGTACAGTCCGCAACACCGGATGTATGGCACTCGCCCTGCTGAATTCCCAGGGATATACAGCAACCTGCGAAGGGGATATACCTGCGATGATCTCGATGGCTGTCGCACGCAAGGTATGCGGCCAGAGCGGCTTCCAGGCCAATCTGTCATCCATCCACGACGACAAGTTCCTCTTCGCCCATTGCACCGTTCCTCTCTCGATGACCAGAAGCTGGGTGTATGATACTCATTTCGAATCAGGAATTGGAGTCGCCGTTCACGGCGAACTGCCACCCGGTCCGGCCACCATATTCAAGCTCGCTCCGGATTTCAAGACTGCATTCATAGCCAAGGCGAAACTTGAGTGCAACTGCTATGAAGGGAAGTTATGCCGCACCCAGGTTATCCTGACCGCCAAAGGCATAGCGCCATACTTTCTCCATAACCCCATCGGCAACCATCACGTCATCCTGACCGGAGATTATACCAAAGCCCTGAAGAAAGTGCTCGTCAGTTAAGCATCATTGTCATTGTTGCATCCAGACCGGAAAAAATCAGGCCGGCAAGCGCATCGATCGGGATCTTCCGCGCAGCCTCGTCCGGTTCTTCGGACTGGAATACGCTGCCGCCAGATATAGAATAATAAGTATTGTTCGAAGGAATATCCTCGTCGCCGGTCACCCTTATTCTCATCTCTGCCTCGGG
Source organism: Bacteroidales bacterium (assembly GCA_017561885.1). Lineage (GTDB taxonomy): Bacteria > Bacteroidota > Bacteroidia > Bacteroidales > UBA932 > Equibacterium. Next base: position 46,203 of record JAFZBF010000015.1, read on the forward strand.
ATGAATGGAGGCATACAGTTGCAAAGCGCGGGGAACGTCGATAACTCTCAGCATTCCGTCGACCGGAGGCGGAGTATGTCCGCCGCTGCGGCGCAGTTCTTCCTGAGCCACGGCGAACCACTCTTCTGAAGGCAGCAATGCACATCTATGCCTGCTGAGCGCTACCGTCCATTCCTCATATGACATATCCGCAGCGCCTGCGGGCGGCTCCACGCAGCGGATGCAGCTTGCATATCCAAGCTTCGCATACCACTCCCGGAGCAAGGGTTCCGCCGGTATCAGGACCGCGAAGACAGCACCGTTGTTGAACATATTGAAATGGGCCTGGTGCATCAGTTCAGTCCCGATGTTCTGGCCGCGGAACTCATCTTTCACGGCCACTCCGCTCACATATGATACAGGCAGTTCCGACTGCCCGCAAGCCATCGTAAATGGAATGGTCTGCAGCGCGGCCACGACACGGCCGTCATCCTTGATGCAGACATTGTCCTCGCTGCGGTAAATCCTGGAGAAATAAGTCTGGACGTATTCTTCAGGATCATTGAAAGCCTCCCTCCAGAGCTGCATGCTTTCCATCTTGATAGCAGAACTGTCCTCATTCCGCCGCTGAGGCGACTTCTCTGTCACAAGAATCTTCTCCAGCAGGATATCGGGATGATAGCTGAGTTTGGCCTGACGGAGTCCCTCCTCCCCCATATCTTCCTCCCTGTTTATGTAAATGAACTGCTGCGGCAGATGCCTTACAAATTCCCTGTTGATCATAGTAAACGCGCCTTCATAGCTCACATCGGCCTTCTCCACGCACACGTCGAAAGTGTCGTGATTGACGGGGATGCCGTATGTGAATGCCACCAGTCTGCCCTCCACCCAGAGAGTGCCACCCGAAAGACCGAGCATCTCCCATCGGTTGAAACAGCGCGTCACCGCCCTGAGTTCCATACTCTGGCTGTCCATCGGGTCTGCCGCCTCCTTCGCAGCCTTCCACTGCAGCACCAGCTGCTTGCAAGCAGGAATCATATCCTTCGTCAGCGGCTTGTACTCCCAATCGGGATAGAGTTTGCAGAACTTGTTGACGTGATTGCGCTTGGCCTGAAGTTTCTTTCCTGCCAGAGTCTCAAGTTTTTCCCTTATATAAATATAATCAGAATAGTCGCGGTTGGGGTCGATTGCGAACACTCCCGGCATAGCTTCTTCAAGCAGGTCTGCCATACGGCGGCTGACACCGGTCATCATAAAGGGCCGGCCCAGTGATGCCGAATCATCCATCAGCGCCTTTATTACATTGACGTCACAGACATCGCAGGTATCCACTACGACACTTCCGTCCTCCAAGAGTTCCGGTTTTGAAATGGGCATCACATATGCGAGACTGCCGAAGAAATGAAGGCGGAATACAAGGTAGCCGTCTATCTCGGCGACTTGCGTGTTGAAGAGGAACTGCCAGCCGATGAGATTGGCGAAAGAGATATCACATCCGCGCCTTTCTCCATTCAAGGTGTAGCTCTGGACAAGAGCCCTGTCCCGGGCCGTAAGAGTTCTGAAACGTATCATATAGCCGTCTGCACCGCCAATTTAGGAAAAAAATGCTTATTTTTGAGCGAATACATCTAAACATAACTATGAAAAGGATATTGATTATTCTGGCAGCTGCGCTTACTCTGTGCGCATGCGCCAGCAAGGTCCCCGGTCAGGTAAAGGTGACCGGAGGTACCATCCAGGGCGTCGTCCTGGACGATGTAACTGTATATAAAGGAATTCCGTTCGCAGCGCCCCCTGTCGGCGAACTCCGCTGGAAGGCGCCTCAGCCCGTAGTGGCGTGGGACGGCGTGCTCGAGTGCAAGGAATTCGGCCCCAACCCCATGCAGGGCAACGGCCAGGGCTGCAGCGAAGACTGCCTCTACCTGAACGTATGGACTCCCGCAAAGAGCCCTAAGGAGAAACTTCCTGTGATGGTATGGATCTACGGCGGCGGTTTCGCAGGCGGAGCCACATCTTACTATGACGGAGCCGACCTGGCCCGCAAAGGTGTGATCCTCGTGAGCGTAGCCTACCGTGTCGGCAAGCTGGGATTCCTGTCTCTGCCTGAACTCTCAGCAGAAGATCCTCACGGCGTGAGCGGCAACTACGGCATTCTAGACCAGATCGCCGGCCTGCAGTGGGTAAAGGACAATATCGCGAAGTTCGGCGGCGACCCGGCAAAGGTTACCATCTTCGGTGAGTCTGCTGGTGGCATATCTGTCAGCATGCTCTGCGCATCTCCCCTCGCCAAAGGCCTCTTCCGTGGCGCCATCTCACAGAGCGGCGGCTCTTTCGGCCCGACAAACCCCCAGTCTTATCCAGGTGAGAACATGCAGACTCTGGCTGTCGCACAGGAAGAAAACGCAGCATGGGCAAAACGGGTTTTCGGTGACAATTATACACTTGAGCAGCTGCGCGCGGCAGAAGCCAGGACAGTGATGGGCAATTTCGGCGGCTCAGGCGGCTGGCCCGTAACCGATGGCTATGTAATCCCGGACGACCAGTTCAAGCTCTATGAGGCCGGCAAGTACAACGACGTCGATGTGCTCATCGGTTACAACTCCGACGAAGGCATGAGCTTCGGTTTTGCATCAGGCGGCGGAAGCCACGAAGAGTCTGTCCGCTCTCGCTATGAAGACTATGCCGACGCCCTTCTGGCAGCATATCCCGTAGAACCGGACGGCAAAGTAGGCAAGACCGCCCGCGACCTCACACGCGACGCCGCATTCGGATGGCAGACCTGGAGCTGGGCCCGCCTTCAGGAGCGCACCGGCAAAGGCCGCGTATGGCTGTACTATTTCGACCAGCATCCCGACTATCCGGCCGATTCACCCCGCTACGGCCAGGGCTCTCCCCACGGACAGGACGTAGCATACGTATTCGGCAACCCCGACGAGACACTGCCCACCGACAAGCAGCTCTCACAGTGGATGATGGACTACTGGACCAACTTCGCCAAGACCGGCGACCCGAACGGCGAAGGTCTGCCCACATGGCCCCGCTTCCGCAACGACGACCCTCAGACAATGGTCCTCACCGGCAGCGGCTGCCACGCAGCCCCCGTCCCGTCAGAAGCCGCGCTGAAAGTTCTGGACGAATACTTCGCCTGGAGACGCAGCCAGGAATAACAGGATCAGGAAAAATAGCAGGATAGGTCAGAGAGTGAATGAAATGAACTCCTGACCTATTTTGTGAAGTCCGGCTTCGATTTTCTTAGCCTGTTTCTGGGATATATATGTATCCCCGCTTTTGTATTGCCTCATCAGACTGGGCGATATTCCTACCCGTACGGCAAATTTGGATGCATTCAGAAAATCAAAGACATTGAACATCGCAGAAATGTCGTACTTGTACTCAAAAGTCAAGTCCTTAAGTTCGTCAGGAAGAGGTTCTCCACTTTCAGCATAGTAGTCGAGCACATCCTTGTAGCACGACAGCATCTCATCCTTCGCCTCCTGCACCGAAGCCCCGCTGCCATGAAGGATAGTCATCAGATTGTCGGTATAGGCAGCGTACCCATTCTTATCCTTTTCAATAATCACAAGCGCTTTCATCATTAATTATCGTTATTGACTTTTTTTAACAGTCTTTTCTGAAGACCGCGTTTTATTTCCTCGTTCCAATGCCTTTCCACAACGATCGAATCGCTGCGGCCAGTCTTTTTGTAAATATCATGGTCTCCCCCATGCCTTACCAATACCCATCCCTTCTGAATAATCATCTTCCTGAATTCATTCCACGTCATTGTCGTTTCGATGCCAAATATAATACATTCTTGCAAGATAATGCGCATTGACGATCAATATCATCAATCCGCATCGCCAAGGTATCGACAACGTCAACAACTAACCATACTCTAAACGTTTATATTCGTTTAACTGATTAGGCTCGCCCTAGGCATTGCTGCCGCAAGCCGCGCAACGTGCATAACGAGTCCTCCTGACTATTGGCTTTTCTTCTGACATTTGCGTATCTTTGTCTTTATGTACCTCAAGCGGATCAGCCTTACGAATTTCAAGAACATTCCGGAAGCTCAGATCGAGTTCTCCAGCGGGCTGAACTGCATCAACGGCAACAACGGCCAGGGCAAGACGAATCTGCTGGACGCCATCTACTACCTGTCGATGACCAAGAGCTATTTCGACATCCTGGACCGATTCACCTTCCGCCACGGCGAGCAGACCTCATCCGTACAGGGCACATACGTAAGCGACGACGGCACGGAAGAGACCATCACCGTGCTGCTCAGCAAGCACGCGCCTAAGCAGGTGCGCCGCGGCAAGAAACAGTACGCCCGTTTCTCGGACCACATCGGCCTCATTCCCATCGTGATGTCTTCCCCCACGGACACCGCGCTGGTTAACGAATCCGGCAGCGAACGCCGCCGCTTCGTCAACATGTTCCTGTCCCAGACAGACAGGGAATACCTGAGGAACCTCCAGGACTACAACCAGCTCCTGATGCAGCGCAACAAGCTGCTCAAACAAGAGACTGTTCCCGCAGACCTTCTTGACGTTTTCTCAGCCAGGCTGGCCGAATATGCCGACTACATTTACCGCAGAAGGTCCGAGCTCTGCGCAAGGCTGACTCCGCTGGTAGACAGATATCACCAGATGCTGTCCGGCGACGGTGAAAAGGTATCGCTGCAGTACGTCTCAGACCTGCAGAACGGCCCGCTAGAAGACATCCTGCGCAAGGAAGCAGAGAGGGAAAGGGTACTGAAATATACTACTGCCGGAGTGCATCACGACGACATCCTGCTTCAGCTCGACGGCTACCCGCTGCGAAAATGCGGGTCGCAGGGCCAGCAGAAAAGCTTCCTTATAGCCTTGAAACTCGCTCAGTTCACAATTATGAGAGAGAGCTACTCCTTCCCTCCCATCCTGCTGCTCGACGACGTGTTCGACAAACTGGATTCGGAAAGGGTCGCTCACCTGCTCTCTATTGTTTCCGGGGAGGATTTCGGCCAGATATTCATCACTGACAGCAACAAGGTCCGGCTCGGACAGACGGTGAGCGCCCTGAAGGTTGAGAGCGCAATGTTCGATGTCGAAGACGGACAATATACCAGGATTCAGCTATGAGAAGGCAGAAATCAGTCCTTATAGGAGACCTCCTCAGAGAGCTCATACCTAACGAGAGCACACTCGGCAGAGGCTTGCTTTCGGCAAGAATCAAATCGGCTTATCTGCAGGCTGTAGGCAGCTCCGCCGCGGCAGCGACGATGAACGTAAGCTTCAGGGACGGAACGCTGAGATGCAGGATTTCCTCATCAGTCTACAGGATGCATCTCACTTCAAACAAAGATGAAATCCTGAAGGCAGTCAATTCAATACTCGGTACAGAAGAAGTAAAAACGTTAATATTCACATAAAGATGAAAGCAATAATCGACAACGCCATACCATACATCCAAGGAGTTCTTGAACCATTCTTCGACGTCGAATACCTTCCTGGCAAGGACATTGACCGTGCAAAGGCCGCAGATGCAGACGTATTGCTCATACGCACCCGCACCCACTGCAACGAAGCTCTGCTTGCAGGCTCCAGAGTGAAGCTGGTCGCCACCGCCACAATTGGCTGCGACCATATTGACACCGCCTGGTGCCGCAAAGCCGGGATCAAGGTGGTAAACGCTCCCGGATGCAACAGCTCAGCCGTGATGGAGTATTTCTTCACCGCCATCTACAAGCTCGCCGAGATGAAGCACCTGGATCTTCTGCTGAAGACCATCGGCGTGGTGGGCGTAGGCCATGTGGGGAGCAAGATTGCGGCCATGGGAGAGAATCTCGGTTTCAAGATTCTACGCAACGACCCGCCAAGGATGGCTGCAGAAGGCCCGAAAGGCTTCGTCGACCTCGACACGCTCCTGGAAGAGTCCGACATCGTCACCATCCACATACCCCTCGAGAACAACCTCGATTTCGCGGGCGACCATTTCTTCAACAGCATGAAGGACGGGGCGATATTCGTCAACGCATCGCGCGGCGAAGTTGTCGTTGAAGAGGCCTTCCTGAGAAACCGTAAACGCTTCGCAGGAGTCGTGATGGATGTGTGGAGACACGAGCCAGACATCAATCCGGCCATGCTGGCGGCAGCCGACATCGCCACCCCGCACATCGCCGGCTATTCTATGCAGGGAAAGATCAACGGCACCACCGCCGTAGTGCGTGCCACCGGAGAATTCTTCGACATACCGGAGCTGAAGGAATTCAGCCTGCCATCTGCCGAGAAACCGTTCTCCCTGACAAGATACGACATAATGGCCGACGACAGAGCGCTGCGTTCAGCCCCTGAGAACTTCGAATCGCTGAGAAGTCATTACAATTACAGATAGGAAGCCAGAGTGCTGCGCAACGCGTCAGCAGATTTGAATACGATGGTCTGGAAGCCCAGTCTTTCAGCTACTGCCGTATTCTCAGGATTGTCGTCCACGAACAGACACTCGCAAGGCTTGAGACCATAGCGCTCGAGCAGGATATGATATATCCTTTCGTCAGGCTTGGCAATCTTTTCTTCACCGGAGATGACCATTCCGTCCAGAAGGCCGAACACTGGATAAGATGACTGCACGTATGTATGGAACTTGCGGTCATTCCAGTTGCTCAGGCCATACAAAGCATATCCTTTTTCCTTTAGCTCCCTCACCAGGTCGAACATCCCGGGTATCGTACCTCTCATCATCCTCCACCAGCCGGTGTCGTAAAGTTCTATCTCGGCCGCCCATTGGGGATACTTGCGCTGAAGCAGGACCACTTCCCTGCGGAAGGATGCTCCTGCATCCATCCTGGCATTCCATTCGGAAGTACAGATGTTGTCAAGAAACCAGTCGGCCTTGTGCCTGCTGCCGAACACGTCATCATATAAGTAATGCGGGTTCCAGTCAACAAGGACATTTCCAAAATCGAGGACTATATTCTTGACCATTTCTGATAATTATCCGAGGTGCTGAGATACCACCGGAAATGCGCCGCAAAATTATTTCAAAACAATTGATATCTGCAATTTTTTTGAGTAGATTTGCAAGGTATCATCCTAAATTTTCGATAAAATGCAGAATAAGTTGCAAGAATTGACCGATAAGCTTTACAACGAAGGTTTGTCAAAGGGAAAACAGGAGGCCGAACAGCTTCTTTCCAAGGCTCAGGAGAAAGCCGGCAAAATCATCGAGGATGCTCAGGCTCAGGCCGCAGAAATTATCAGCAAGGCCCAGAAGGATGCCGACGATTTGAAGTCTAAGGTAACAGCCGACGTCAAGATGGCTTCCACCCAGTCCATCTCTGCCCTCAAGCAGCAGATCGAGAAGACCCTAATGGCCAAGGTGGTCGGCGGTGAAGTCAAGAGCGCCCTCCAGGATGCCAACTTTGTCAAGCCACTTATAGAGACTGTCATCAAATCTTTCAATGCAGCCGACATAGCCCCCGCAGGCCTCGACGTCATCCTTCCCGAAAGTATGAAAGACAGCCTTGGCAAAGCTCTTGCCGCCGGTCTGGACAAAGAACTCAAATCATCAGTCAATATCGATTACGCCAAGAACATTTCCGGCGGTTTCAAGATCGCCCCGAAGGACGGCGGGTATTTCATCAGTTTCGCTGACGGCGACTTCGAGAAGATGTTCAGCGAATACCTCCGCCCCGCAGCAAAGAAGATCCTGTTCTCAGAATAACCGGTAATGAACAACTACCCTTATATAATTGCGAGCCTGCCGGACTATGTCCTGGACTTCGAGAAGAAGGACTGCGACTACCGTTCGGTGAGGAACAGCATTTATGAACTGCTGGAGCCCCTGGACCGCAGGATGGTCGAGTGGATGGAGTACGGTTTCGACGACAGCAATCTCACCCCCCACTTCTACCGCACCTGCCGCAAGTGCAAGAATGAATTCATAAGGCAGTACTTCGACTTCGACCACAAAGTGCGCACGGAGAAAGTGGCTTTCCTTACCAAGGATCCCACCGGCGATTATTTCGACGAGAAGGCCGCACTGCTGAAAATCTTCGAGAACAAGAATATCCTCGAGAGGGAGCGCGAGCTGGACATGCTGAAGTGGAACAAGATCGGGGATCTGATCCTTTTCGACGTCCTCGATTTCAACATCATCCTCGCATTCCTCGCCAAGGCCAACATAATCGCCCGCTGGAACAAGCTCGACCGCACTTCCGGAGAAAAGCTGTTCCGCCAGTTCGTAAATGAGGTCAACGACACTTACAACGCATCGAAAAACAAGAACAATATATGAAAAAGACAACAGGTATAGTTACCGGCATCATCTCGAACCTCGTCACGGTTGAGTTCGACGGGCATGTGGCAGAGAACGAAATCTGCTACATCGATCTGGGTGGTGTCAGACTGATGGCCGAGGTCATCAAGGTAACCGGCAAGAACGCCTTCGTGCAAGTCTTCGAAAGCACCCGCGGCCTGCGTCAGGGCAACAAGGTGGAGTTCGACGGCCACATGCTGGAAGCCACTCTCGGCCCTGGTTTGCTCTCAAGCAGCTACGACGGCTTGCAGAACAACCTCGAAACGATGGAAGATGTATTCCTCAAGAGAGGCGAATACACCTCCCCTCTCGACCACGACAAACTGTGGGAATTCACTCCCATTGCAAAGCCGGGCGACAAGGTTCAGGCCGCCGACTGGCTTGGCGAGGTGAAGGAAGGCTGGCTGCCTCACAAAATCATGGTGCCCTTCTCATTCAAGGGTGAATACACCGTCAAGAGCGTGGTTGCCGCCGGAGAATACAAGATTGACGACACTATTACAGTCCTCATCGACGCCCAGGGCGACGAAGTTCCTGTGACGATGGTTCAGAAATGGCCTGTGAAGGTCGCCATCGGCGGATATGTCGACAAACCCCGTCCCTACCGCATCATGGAGACCGGCGTGCGCACCATCGACACCCTCAATCCCATCGCAGAGGGCGGCACCGGCTTCATCCCCGGCCCCTTCGGCTGCGGAAAGACCGTGCTGCAGCATGCCATCGCCAAGCAGGGTGACGCAGAGGTAATCGTTATGGCTGCCTGCGGCGAGCGTGCCAACGAGGTGGTTGAGATCTTCAAGGAATTCCCCGAGCTGGTTGACCCGCACACCGGCCGCATGCTGATGGAAAGGACAGCCATCATCTGCAACACTTCCAACATGCCTGTTGCCGCCCGTGAGGCTTCTGTCTACACCGCCATGACCATCTGCGAATATTACCGCGCGATGGGTCTGAAGGTGCTGCTGCTGGCCGACTCGACTTCCCGCTGGGCCCAGGCTCTGAGGGAGATGTCCAACCGTATGGAAGAGCTGCCCGGCGCCGACGCATTCCCTGTCGACCTGTCGGCTATCATATCGAACTTCTACGCCCGCGCCGGCATAGTAAACCTGCGTAACGGCAAGACCGGTTCCGTAACCTTCATCGGTACGGTATCCCCTGCCGGCGGTAACCTCAAGGAGCCTGTCACCGAGTCTACGAAGAAAGCAGCAAGATGCTTCTACGCCCTCGCCCAGGCCCGTGCGGACAGCAAGCGCTACCCGGCCGTAGACCCGCTGGATTCATACTCAAAGTATCTGGAATACCCCGAGATCGTCGACTACCTCAACCAGAGGGTCGACCCTCACTGGGTGGAGAAAGTCTTCAAGGCAAAGAACCTGGTGCGCCGCGGCAAGGAGATGGCGGAGCAGATCAACATCCTCGGCGACGACGGTGTGCCCATCAGCTACCACGAGGCTTTCTGGAAGTCTGAACTGGTCGACTTCGTCATCCTCCAGCAGGATGCATTCGACAAGATAGACTGCGTAACTCCGATGGACCGTCAGGAATTCATGCTGACCGAAGTCCTGAACGTCTGCGACATGGAGTTCAACTTCGAGAATTTCGAGGACTGCCGTAATTTCTACAAGGAAATCATCAACGCCTTCAAGCAGATGAACTACTCTGAATACAAGAGCGAACAGTTCTACAACTATTTCGAACAGGTTAAAAACATATCAGGCAATGGCAACAACTAACGCATACAGGAGAATTTACACCCAGCTTGAGGCAATCACCAAAGCTACGGTTACCCTCAAGGCCAGCGGTGTCAGCAATGACGAGCTTGCAACAGTTGCCGGCCGTGCAGCCCAGGTCGTAAAGATCAAGGGCGACTTGATAACGCTACAGGTTTTCGCCGGTACGGAAGGCATTCCGACCAACGCTGAAGTGATATTCCAGGGCGAGCCCCCTACCCTCAACGTCAGCGACGAGCTCTCAGGCCGTTTCTTCAACGCCTACGGCGAGCCTATCGACGACGGCCCCGCAGTGGAAGGAGAACGCCGCCAGATCGGAGGTCCTTCAGTGAACCCTTACAAGAGGGAGCAACCCAGCCAGCTGATTCCCACAGGTATCGCGGGCATCGACCTCAACAACACGCTTGTGTCAGGACAGAAGATTCCGTTCTTCGCCGATCCTGATCAGCCTTACAACCAGGTTATGGCCC
>JAFZBF010000016.1 GCA_017561885.1 Bacteroidales bacterium
GATAATGGTGGTCTTCGTGGCAGGTTCGGAATCCGCAATGTATGCGGACAGAATGACTTCCTGCGAGTTGAGCTCCGGCTGCTCGACTGCCGGCTCAAGCACGTCAACGGCATCTGAATCCAGTGCCTGCGTGCAGGATACTGCACACAGCACCGATATCAGAAGTGCCGCTAATCCTGGAATAATTCTCTTCATAATAACAGTTATTTGATAATTATATGTTGATTTCCACTGATGCTCATAAAGTTACGCCTAATCCCGAATATTTCAAACAATTATGTTTGCTATCTTATATTCTAATCATAACTTTATCTGTAATTGTCATTAACAAAACTTTAGTCTGTACGTCTTATTATCAAAACGACTTTTATGAAACGTGTGATTGTAACGATGTTCGTGCTGCTGTCTGTAACGGCAGTGTGTCAGGCCAGGAGAACGCCGGGTCGCAGCAGGATTCAGGGGATGGTAAATGAAATGAGGACGGAGGCAAGGCTGGCCGGAGTGGATTCAGAAAGAGAGGCCGTGACGCTGCCGGGCATCAAGGTGGTTTCGGAATCGAACATAGAGATGGTGTCTATCGGCGGACTGGCCCTGAAGTTCGGCAAGATGATCAACGGTCTGGAGAAGGATCTTCCTGTACTGCGAGGCATCAAGAGTATGATAGTCGTGGATTACGACGACTGTCCAGGCAACATAAAGGAAAAGTTCAACAAGAAGATGACAAGCGAGCTCCGGGGCTGCGAACTGCTGATGGAGGCGAAGGACGGAGATGAAAGAATGTCAATCTACGGCAACCCTGCGAATGACGGGGAAACGATAAGCGACATCATCATGTTCGTTCCTCAGGATGGCGCACTGGTATGCTTTTTCGGAACCATAGCCGCCGACGATCTTTCAAAACTTGTGAATTCGACAGGAAAGAACTGGTAGAACGTCATGAGCGCATCTGAGTTCAAAGCCACCTGGCTCCCGCTGGAAAACGGTTTCTACCGCGTAGCCCTCTACATTCTGGAGGATGCTGCGGATGCGGCCGATGCGGTGCAGGACCTCTACATCCGGCTTTGGACTTCACGGGACCGCCTGAGTTCGGTACGCCAGCCAAAGGCTTACGGCCTCACGATGCTGAAGAATATCTGCCTCGACCGCCTGCGTCACGCTCAGGTTGCAAAGGCAGAACCGCTCAGGGCCGCAGAACTGCGGATTGGAAATGAAGAAGATGCATTGGCCGCCAGGGAAACTGTCAAGGCTGTGGAGAAGGCGATCGGCAAGCTTCCCGACAACCAGCAGAAAGTGCTCCGTATGAGAGTCTTTGAAAATATGGATTATGACGAGATCGCCTCGGCGACCGGACTGTCCGAAGGAAGCCTCCGGGTCCTGCTGAGCGCGGCACGCAAGACACTTAGAAAAACTTTGGAAAATGAAAGATATTGAAACCGTCAGCAAACTGACTTCAGAAGAACTCGAGGCCATCTTCGACAACACCTCCCTCCCTGCCGGCAAGGCGGGCGCAGGCGAACTCCTGGCCAAACTTGAAATCGCCGAAGAAACGAAAGGCGGTTCAGGCCGCAAGATCTATACGAGCTGGATTTCAGGCATTGCTGCCAGTTTAGTGCTTATGCTCGGCATCGGCCTGGCACTGCAGCAGAGCCGTGCACCGAAAGACACTTTCGACGATCCCGCCCTTGCCTATGCACAGGTTCAGGAAGTGTTCCACCAAATCAGTTCAGGCGTGCAGCACAGCAAAGATGCCGTTGCAGAGAGCGGTCAGTTGATATCAAGCAAAATGGAAGAAACAATCAATAAAGTAACAAAATGAAAAAGATTCTTTTAACGGTAATTCTTGCCGTGGTCTCTTTGAGCGCTTTCGCACAGACCGGCAAGTCACTCTACGAAAAGTATTCTGATCTCGACGGTGTGGAGTCTGTATATATCAGTCCCGCTATGTTCAAGCTGATCGGCAAGCTCAATATAGACGTGGGTGATGAAGATGTGGACATCAGCCGTCTGGTGCGTTCCATCAGGGGTATGTATATCCTGAATATGTCAAACAACGGAGCCGCAAGCCAGCTGGCGAATGAAGTGACGAGGATGATCCGCGGCGGCAATTACGAACTGCTGATGGAGGCCAAGGACAGCGGCGAGAGGATGCAGATGTTCACCAACGGCGACGACAATGTCATCAGAAGCTTCGTCATGCTGAATACCGACGGTGAAGATACCTCGTTCATATGCTTCGACGGCGAGATGATCCGCGAAGATTTCGAAAACGTAATCCGCGATGCGATGTAGCAGTTATTATTCGAATAATACTGAAGGCAGGTCTACAAAGACCTGCCTTTTTTTATTATCTTTGAAAGATAGAAAAACACTGTTATTGCCAATATGAAACAACTTATAGAATGTGTTCCGAATTTCAGCGAAGGTCGCGACAAGGCTGTGATCGATGCCATAGTCAAAGCAATAGCTGACACGAAGACTCCTGACGGCCGCACAGTCAGCGTGCTGAACGTCGACCCCGGCGAAGCCACTAACAGAACGGTCGTCACCTTCACCGGAGAGCCCGACGCAGTATGCGAAGCTGCTTTCCAGGGCGCGAAAAAAGCACAGGAACTGATCGATATGCGTCTCCACCACGGCGAACATCCACGCTCCGGAGCTACCGATGTGCTGCCGCTCGTGCCTGTCCAGGGCATAAGCCTCGAAGATTGCGCCGTCCTTGCACGCAAGCTCGCCGAAAGGATGTACAATGAACTGGGTATCCCCTGCTACTGCTACGAAGCTGCCGCATTCAAACCGGAGCGCCGCAACCTTGCTGTCTGCCGTGCCGGCGAATATGAAGCTCTTCCCGAGAAGATAGCCGACCCCGGACGCAGGCCGGATTTCGGTCCTGACACATATAACGACATCGTGGCACGCTGCGGAGCAAGCAACGTCGGAGCCCGCAACTTCCTCATCGCTGTCAATTTCAACCTCAATACTACATCAGTACGCAAAGCAATGAGCGTCGCCTTCGATGTCCGTGAGAAAGGCCGCAAGGCCCGCGAAGGAGGCTCCCTGACCGGAGCGCTCATCAAAGACGAAAACGGCGAGCAGGTATGGATTCCCGGCACCCTCAAAGGCTGCAAGGCCATCGGCTGGTACATTCCGGAATACGGCGTGGCGCAGGTCAGCATGAACATCACCGATATCGATGCCACTCCCCTTCACAAGGCGTTCGACGAAGTTTCTGCCAAGGCAGAGGCCCGCGGAATGCGCGTCACAGGCACCGAAATAGTAGGCCTCGTTCCGAAGAAGGTGCTGCTCGACGCAGGCCGCTATTTCCTCGAGAAGCAGCATCGCAGCGTCGGAGTATCTGAGGATGAGCTGATGAAGATAGCTGTCCGCAGTATGGGTCTCTCCGACCTGAAGCCTTTCGAACCGCGCGAGAAAGTCATAGAATTCCTGATTGCCGACCCTGCCGAAGAAGCGACAAGGGAAAGGCTGGTAAGGATGACAGTCAAGGGCTTTGCAGAAGAGACGGCCTCTGAATCTCCCGCTCCCGGAGGCGGAAGCGTAGCCGCCGTGATGGGAGCTTTCGGTGCCGCATTGAGCACTATGGTGGCCAATTTGTCAGCAGGCAAGCGCGGCTGGGACGACCGCTGGGAGGAATTCTCGCAGTGGGCTGACAGAGGCCAGAAAGTGCTGGCGCATATGCTTGAACTGGTGGATGAGGACACCCGCTCGTTCGACGGGATAATGGCCGCCATGGGGCTTCCGAAAGGTACCGATGAAGAGAAGGCTGCACGCTGCAAAGCCATCGAGGCCGCCACTCTCCGTGCGGCTCAGGTTCCCCTTGAAACCATGAAGACTGCAATGGAGGTCTTCCCTGTCGCCGAGGCCATGGCAAGGGACGGCAATCCCAATTCCGCATCTGACGCAGGAGTCGGAGCCCTGGCCGCGCGTGCCGCAGTGCGAGGCGCCTTCCTGAACGTCAAGATCAACGCACAGGGCCTCGAGGACAAAGCCGCTGCCGCCAAGCTCATCGAAGAAGGAGCGGCAATGGTCGCTGAGGCGGAAAGAATGGAAAACGAAATACTGAAACTCACAAAACTGTAATATATGGCATCTTTCAGGGAAGAAATACTTGAAGGCATTCCTCAGGACAGATTGCCCGACCTTAAACCTTACGACAATACAGTAAATCACGCTCCAAGACGCAAAGACATATTGACTCCGGCGGAGAAGGAACTCGCGCTGCGCAATGCACTGCGTTATTTTCCGCCTGAGCTGCACGCGCAGCTGGCTCCAGAATTCGCTCAAGAGCTCAGGGACTACGGCCGTATCTATATGTACCGCTACCGTCCCTCCTATCGCATCTATGCCCGCCCCATCGACGAGTATCCGGCCAAATGCCCCCAGGCGGCCGCTATGATGGCGATGATACAGAACAACCTCGACGAGCGCGTGGCCCAGCATCCCCATGAGCTGATAATCTACGGCGGCAACGGAGCCGCATTCCAAAACTGGGCGCAGTACAGGCTTGTGATGCAGTATCTGGCCAATATGACCGAAGAACAGACGCTGGCGATGTACAGCGGCCACCCTATGGGACTCTTTCCCAGTCACAAGGATGCGCCTCGAGCTGTCATCACCAACGGAATGGTGATTCCCAACTATTCTTCGCAGGACGACTGGGAGCGGTTCAACGCTATGGGTGTTTCCCAGTACGGGCAGATGACCGCCGGCTCCTGGATGTACATCGGCCCTCAGGGCATCGTGCATGGCACCACCATCACCGTGATGAACGCGGCGCGCAAGCAGCTCTGGAAACGCGGTCTCGAAGGCACTGAGGAGGAGCGTCACGGCATGCTGTTCGTGACTGCCGGTCTCGGTGGCATGTCAGGCGCCCAGCCCAAGGCGGGCAATATCGCCGGAGTGGTGAGCGTTACGGCAGAGATCAATCCGGCGGCCGCGCAGAAGCGTTTCGACCAGGGCTGGGTGGACGAACTGCATGAAGACCTGGATGAACTGATTCCCCGCATCCGATGGGCCGTTGCGGCCCGTGAGGTGGTATCCCTCGCCTATGTGGGCAATGTCGTGGACCTTTGGGAGCGGCTGGCCGACGAAGGCATCAAGGTCGACCTCGGCTCCGACCAGACTTCCCTCCACAATCCTTTCGCCGGAGGCTACTATCCCGCAGGGCTCTCATTTGAAGAGAGCAAGGCCCTGATGGCGTCCGACCCCGCCGCCTTCAAGGAGGCCGTTCATGCTTCTCTCCGCCGCCACGCAGCGGCAATAGGCCGTCTGGCCGCACAAGGCATGTATTTCTTCGATTACGGCAATGCCTTCCTGCTGGAATGCTCGAGAGCGGGCGCCGATGTGCTCAACCCCAACGGAAGCTTCAAATATCCTTCTTATGTCCAGGATATAATGGGCCCCATGTATTTCGACTATGGCTTCGGCCCGTTCAGATGGGTCTGCATGAGCGAGGATCCGGAAGACCTGGCGCTCACCGACGCTCTGGCGATGGAGGTGCTAAAGGAAGAAGCCCTCACTGCTCCGGACGAGATAAAAGGCCAGATGCACGACAACGTCAAATGGATCGACGAAGCCGGACGCAACAAGCTTGTGGTGGGCTCCCAGGCACGTATCCTGTATGCCGACTGCGAAGGCCGCACCAAGATTGCCCTCGCGTTCAACGAAGCCATACGCGACGGACGGCTCAAGGGCCCGGTAGTGCTGGGCCGCGACCATCATGACGTGTCGGGCACCGACTCTCCTTTCCGCGAGACATCGAACATCTATGACGGGAGCCGTTTCACCGCAGACATGGCAGTCCAGAACGTTATAGGAGACGCTTTCAGGGGCGCCACCTGGGTTTCAATCCACAACGGCGGCGGCGTAGGCTGGGGTGAAGTGATAAACGGCGGATTCGGGATGCTGGTCGACGGCTCCGAAGATTCCGAAAGGCATATCCGCGAGATGCTGTTCTGGGATGTCAACAACGGAATAGCCCGACGCAGCTGGGCCCGCAACACCGGTGCCATGAACAGCGCGCAACGCGAGATGGCCCGCACTCCCGGATTGAAGATAACGATGCCGAACATGGCAGACGACAATATAATCAAAGACGCTTTATCACTATGACACATAAGATTAGTTTCAAACACCTTTCCCTCGACGGGATCAAGGAGATAATGGACAAGCATCTGAAACTGGAGCTTTCAGACGAATGTACTTATGCGGTAATCCGCTGCCGCCAGTATCTGGATGAGAAGATCAAGTCTGTCGACCGGCCGATCTACGGTATCACTACCGGCTTCGGCAGTCTCTATAACGTTACCATACCGGAAGACGAACTCGGGCAGCTCCAGCACAACCTGGTAATGTCGCACGCCTGCGGTACCGGCGAGACAGTCAACCCGGAGATTGTGAAGCTGATGCTGCTGCTCAAGGTGCAGAACCTTTCATACGGTCATTCCGGAGCCCAGCTCGTGACAGTGCAGAGGCTCATCGACATGTTCAACGAAGACGTGCTTCCGGTGGTCTATTCGCAGGGTTCTCTCGGAGCTTCCGGAGACCTCGTCCCGCTGGCCCATCTCTGCCTGCCCCTCATCGGGATGGGAGAAGTGCTGTGTAACGGAGAAGTGAGACAGGCCGCTGACGTATGGAAAGAGAAAGGCTGGGAGCCGATCTCCCTCAAGAGCAAGGAAGGCCTTGCCCTGCTCAACGGAACCCAGTTCATGAGCGCCCATGCCATTTGGTGCCTGCTCAAGAGCTACCGTCTGAGCAAGTGGGCCGACATTATCGGCGCGCTGTCGCTAGATGCATTCGACGGCAGGATCGAAGCCTTCCTGCCGCTGACCCACAGGCTCCGCACCCACGAAGGACAGCTTGACACTGCCGAACGCTTCATGCGTCTGCTTGGTGGCAGCGAACTCATCGCCCGCCCGAAGGAGCACGTTCAAGACCCCTACTCTTTCCGCTGCATTCCACAGGTCCACGGCGCCGTCAAGGACAATATCCGCTATGTGCGCACAGTGATCGAGAACGAGATCAATTCGACTACTGACAATCCCAACATCTTCCCTGACGAGGACATGATCATATCCGCCGGCAACTTCCACGGCGAGCCTATCGCAATTCCGATGGATGCCCTGGCCATAGCGATGGCCGAGCTTTCCAACATCTCGGAGCGCCGCATCTACCAGCTGATCGCAGGCGTGCGCGGACTGCCCAAGTTCCTGGTGGCCAATCCAGGCCTGAACTCAGGCTTCATGATTCCGCAGTACACCGCCGCTTCGATCGTAAGCCAGAACAAGATGCTCTGCTGGCCGGCCTCTGTGGATTCAATCCCTTCTTCCCAGGGCCAGGAGGACCATGTCAGCATGGGTGCGAACTCTGCCACCAAGCTCGTCAAGGTTGTCGACAACTGCGAAACCGTGCTGGCCATCGAGCTGATGAACGCTGCCCAGGCTATGGACTTCCGCCGTCCTGCGAAAACCAGCAAGAAACTCGAGACTCTGCTTGCCGATTACCGCAAGGAAGTACCCTTCGTGGACAATGACACCTACCTCTCTCCTCTCATCCACCGCAGCGTGGAATTCATCCGGAATGAAAAGTATCTGTAACAGATGAGGACTCTTGTCACGGACATAGGGCTGCTGGCAGGCATCGGCACCGGACTGCGCAAGGAAGGCCTTGCCATGAGTGAGGTCGGCTGTCTGAAGGATGCCTGGCTGCTGATTGACGGTGAGGTCATTGCCGGCTTCGGAGCTATGGCTGACAGGTTGCCTTCCGATGTCGATGAAACTGCAGATGTCGCAGGCAGGATGGTCATCCCGGCTTTCTGCGATTCGCATACCCACGCAGTGTGGGCCGGCAGCCGGGAACGGGAGTTCGAGGACAAGATACGAGGTCTGAGCTATGCCGAGATAGCTGCCAACGGCGGAGGCATCCTGAATTCTGCCGACCTGCTTCACAGGACCGGCGAGGATGAGCTGTTTGCCCAGAGTATTGTTCGCGTGCGCGAGATGATGGCGGCAGGCAGCGGTGCCATCGAGATCAAGAGCGGCTACGGGCTGAGCACGGAAGACGAGCTGAAGATGCTGCGGGTGATCCGCCGCATACGCGAGGAAGTTCCTGCCGTGGTCAAATCCACCTTCCTGGGGGCTCATGCCGTGGCACGAGGAATGACACGCGAAAATTATGTCCGGCTTGTA
Source organism: Bacteroidales bacterium (assembly GCA_017561885.1). GTDB lineage: Bacteria > Bacteroidota > Bacteroidia > Bacteroidales > UBA932 > Equibacterium. The sequence continues at coordinate 8,202 of JAFZBF010000016.1, forward strand.
TGCGACGAGATGATTCCTGCGGTAGCAGCAGAAAGACTTGCAGACTTCGTGGATGTGTTCTGCGAAGAGGGTTTCTTCACTCCGGAAGATACTGCGCTGATTCTTGAGACGGCAGCCCGATATGGCCTTCGTCCCAAGCTGCATGCCAACCAGCTGGCCGTGAGCGGCGGTGTCCAGGTTGCAGTGGCGCACGGCGCTCTGTCTGCAGACCATCTGGAAAGGACCACCCGGGCTGAGATAGAGTGTTTCAAGGGCAGCGGCACCATGCCGACCATGCTTCCCGGCGCCTCATTCTTCCTGCGCGAACCCTACGGCAACGCCCGCGGCTTCATCGACGCGGGACTCGGCGTTGCTCTGGCCTCCGACTACAACCCCGGCACATCCCCTTCCGGCGACATGCGTTTCGTAATGGCCCTCGGCTGCATCCAGATGCGCCTCACCCCCGAACAGGCATTCAATGCCGTGACGATAAACTCCGCATACGCCATGGGCGTCTCCGACATCGCCGGCTCAATCGCCTCCGGCAAACTCGCCAACATCATCGTTACCCGTCCCGGCTTCGACAGCATAGGCTCTCTGGCATACCGGTACAGTACGCCGTTCATAGAAAAAGTCATCCTCCGCGGCAAATCACTTTGAGCTTAAGCTGCAGCATCAACTGTCGGCAGAATGCCGCAAGGCAACATGGTACCCTGGCTTTGTCGGGCAAACCTTTATGCCCGACAAAGTTGGGGCGGAGGGGCGCGAATTTGTGGAATAAATTCGCGGTTGCCCTAGGCATTACTGCCGACTGCCGTTAAAACAATTATCTCTTCCTCAAATTCGGTCTGATCTCGAGGAAAAACTCGAAATTGCGGCCGGGCATCGGGCGGTTGAGGACGGATTCATACTCCTCGTTGAAAATGTTGTTGACGGCCAGCTTCAGCGACAGTTCGGCCGGGGCGGTGACGAAGCGCTTCTCAAGGACTATGTCGTTCATGAAATACGGCAGCACTCGGCCTATCTTCGACTTGATGTCATTGTCTGAAGTAGTGAAGCGCTCGCTGTAATAACACCATTTGTAGGTCAGCTTCCAACTGCGGTATGCAAGCGAGCCGTTAACCGATGAAGAGAACAGCGGCACATACACCAGCTGCTTGCCGATGGCCTCGTCAGCCCAGTCGGCGGGATCACCCTTGTTGATGGACGGCGTCCAGGAAAAAGAACCGTTCAGGTGCAGCTGCCAGTCTTCAGAAAACTGCCAGAAGCCGCCAGCCTTGGTCTCTATGCCGTAGGCGTGGACCTGCTTGACGTTGCGCGGTGTCCAGTAGCCCTTGAAGGTGGGTATCCATACAATCCAGTCGTCAATGTACGAATCGAACCAGGTGATTTCGCCTTCAAGAGAATAATTGTCGGTCTTCGCCGTGGCGAAACTGACACCGGCATCGTACGACAGTCCCTTCTCCGGTTTCAGGTCAGGATTGCCTCCCGGCATGAAATAAAGATCGTTCAAGGTCGGAAAACGGAAGTTGCGGCTGGCCGAGGCCTTCAGCCGGACATTGCCCTTGCGGCTCAGCAGATAATCGGCGAACAGTGCCGGAATCAGCGGAGTGAAACTGTAGCCGTAAAGCTCCTCCCTAAGGGATGCGCTCAGTCCCAGCCGCTGCGTGGGCTGCCATTTTACTGAAGCGTAAGAAAGCATCTCGAAGCGCGCCTGGTCGTATCCGATCGCAACCTTCCTGGTGTTGCCGTCGATCACGGCACCTGTACGCATCATGGCGTTGCGGTCCAGGCTCTGTACGAAATGCTGGTAAGCCGCCAGCTGAGCCGTAACCATCCAGTTGCCCGGAAGGAAGAATTCCGCCTCAGCCTGTCCGTATATCGTATTGATGCGGCTGCGGCTCTCCACCATCTGGACCATCTGGCCGTTGCCCTTGTCCTTTATGAAATCGTAAGACTGACGGGTGCCGTTATATCCGGCTTTGGTGTGGACCTTCCAGCTGCGGCGCTCATGATCCCAGCTCAGCACGCTTCGCAGCGTATTCTCCCCCTGCTCGTTGATGTAGCTCTGATTGTTTCGGTAGTCGACGCTCAGCATGGGCACCCCCCTCGTGCTGGCCATATACCAAGCATTCAATCCGAAACGGTCGCCGCGGCCCGTGTTGTAGTAAGCTTCCTGGAGTATATGGAAATCCCGGATGGAACCGCAGCGGTTGGTGTCGATAGGATACTCCCCGTCTATCTTCTTGTTGTAGTTGCGGTAGGTGAAGTCGTTCCGGCTGGAAGTGAATACCGCACGGGTCGATGTCTTCCAATGCTCGTCGCCCCAGGTGACACGAAGGAATTCGTCGAAAGTCCCGTATGAGCCTATGCCCTGCACCGCTTGGATGCCAAGGCCGCTGTAGTCCGCAGGCTCGGTGGACAGCACCACCGCGCCGCCGAGTCCGCCGCCCGACATGCTGAGGGATGAAGAGCCGTGCAGCAGCGATGCATCGTCAATGAAATACGACGGAATCGTCGAGAAGTCCGTCATACCGAGCATCGGAGAGTTGATCTTCATGCCGTTCCAGCTTACCTGCGTATGGGACGCCGAAGTCCCCCTGAAGGCAATGGTCGACAGGCTCCCGCGGCCGTATTGCTTTACGAATACAGAAGAATTGAAGGTAAGCACGTCGGCAATCGACAGGGCGATGTTATCCCTGAGCGCAACGGTGTCCAGTCTCGTCTTCTGGATTCCTATCTCACGCATCGGCCTGTCCGCGGTGATGGCGGCGGCATCTATAGGAACGACATAGCTGGGGTCGGAGTTCCACCAGTCGTTCTGCGCCTGAAGAGTGGCTGACAGAAGCAACAGCAATGTTATCAGTGCGCACCTGTTTCTCATAGCCTACCTCCAGCAGAAGCTTCCGGGATTGATCCCGACGTTGAACGTATCCAGCAGCTCGCCGTCCTGGCTGTAACGCAGCACGGTACCCGACTGCACATAATCGACGGCGTCGGAAACGTATATTTCCCCGTTTACAGGGTTTATCGTCAAGCCGTAGAACAATGTACCCTCACGGGATATGAACGGCCTTACGGGCAAATGCGTGGCATCTGTGGACATTTTGCATACGCCGTTGTCCAGCCAGAACAGTTCGTCACCTTCCGCGCTGACGGTCAGCCTGGAAGCATGAGTCCCGTCCGGGAAAGAAAAGGACTGTTCGATCCTGAATGTGTCAGGGTCGATGCGCAGCAGTTTCGGAGCCTCATATCCGTAGTCGCTGTCCTTGAAGCCTCCGTCTGTAAGCACCCACAGCTTGTCGTTGCAGTCCATCACCATCGATTCCGGCTGTATGCCGACGACCAGGGACTTGACGACAGAGTCGCTTCCGGTATCGATCTTGAGTATGCGGTTCTGGAACGACCAGCAGTTGGTTATTATGTATCTGCCATAGCTGACCATCATTTCCGTGGAGCCGGAATCATAGTCCATGTCGGTGGTCACATAGCCGGTGGTCTCGCAGGTGACAGGATTGACCACGAATACCCTCGGATCCCATATCTGGGTGACATATGCCTTGGTAGGGCTTATCATCCGGAAATATCTCGGAGATGTGAAGCCCGTGATCCTGCGCACCTCCTTGAAGGTCGTCGGATCAATTCCGAATATGACGCCTGAGTTGTTGACCACCACCCATCCTATTCCGTCGGCCATTGTCATCGACTGCGCCACGTCACCCAGCTTGAAGCCGTTGCTGCGGACGAAAACTTCATTCTCGACATGTTTCGTGACCGGATCGTAATACGACAGGGAGGCGTTGCCGTACATGTAGTTGCCTTCGTTGATGATGAACAGGCCTTCGCCCGAGGGATCCACATTGAATTCCTCCTCTTCCGACGGACCGTACTTCATGCATGAAGGCAGCACGGCTAGCGTCATGGCCAGGACGGCGGTAAGTAGTGAGCGGAGGATTTTCATTTTTGAAGGTTATGGTCGAAGATGCCGCAAACTTCGGTAGAGACTTCGCCCAGCCAGCCGCTGCTGGCGTTCAGGGCGTTCTGGACCTTTACGAAATCGATGTATTCAAGATTGGCTGGGCTGCCGTCGTAGCGCACTGCGTTGCTGATCTTGAAATGGTTGGTATCCTTGCTGTCCAGCATGTCGACCTCGTTGAAATTGTCTACATATCCCCAGGCATAGGGTGGATTGACCCAATAGGCGCCGTTGCCGGAACGGTCGTAATTGTGGGCTTCGAGCCTTGTGCCGCGCAGGGTATATCGGTCAGCCGTTATCCACAGCGGATAATACCAGTCCTGATGATGGTATGAAGCCATGTAGCTGACCTTGCCGCTGCCGCCCAGGTTGTCGGTCCACTGCACTGCCATACCCGGTGCCGAAGGCCTGTAATAAGTGACAGCATAATCATGAACCGTGGTTGCAGCGAAGGTGTCCGATCCCTTGAGCTCGTACCATGTGTCGTTGGGCAGCCCGTCACCGTTTTCATCCTGCATCACCCATACTGCTCCGGCTTCGGTATACTCTTCCGAAAGATGGGATACGATGCCTATTTCGTATTCCCCGGTATTGTCTATGCTATGGTCGAAGCCCGCTATGAGATAGCCCCCGAAACCTCCGAGCGACACGTATTTCACTTCGCCGAAACGCTGCATCACATAAGCAGTCGCTTCCTCAGGGGTGTTGGCCGTATAATCCTCATTGACGTACTGTCCTGGAGCAGGAGTGAATTCATATATCCTGTTGACGGTAGCTGCGCTCGAGGCACTTGCGGGCCTGTAGAAAGTTCCTTCCGCAGGACAGACATTCACTGTCAGGGTCTGGACAAGATTGACGTGGGTGACAGTGACCACATAGCTCCCCTCCTGCTTTGCTTCGAAAACAAACTCAGGCTCGGCGCTGTCCTGCATCTGCACTCCGGCGACGGTCCAGATATAATGGGCTCCGTCGGACTCCTTGATGTCATAAGGCTTCAGAAGAATGCTGCGGCCGAGGCTGACATTGAATTCGGTCTGCGGAAATACCCAAAAATCATCGTCGGGCTCGGGTTCAGGATCCGGTCCGGGATCAGGAGCCTTCACATCCACCCGGATCTCGTCCGAAGTGCTGCCATACTCTGTCGTTACGCTGATCGTGATGAAGACGGTGTGGGCCAGACTGTCCGTATAGCGGAGGACAGGCTCCGAGGATATGACTTCGCCGTCGCAGGACCAGGCAAATGCGGCATCTTCTACGTAACGGTAGACCGGGGACACGGTCAGCATCTCTCCCACCATTATCGAATAAACCGCGGAAGAATTGTCCAGAGTGATCTCCGGAGGCATGGGCGTCACCTCTTCGATGACTTCGTTCCAGTTGCAGGATACTGCAAGGAACAATGTCAGCGCAATAAATATGGAATTGAAGCGTCCCATAGCCTTCTGATGCCAAAGTTAGCAATTAATACGATTCCCCTCCGGCCATATGACCGAAAGGGAATCACAACAACAAATAATAGTATCAGCGTATTATTACGGTTCTACATAATAATCTTCTTCTACTACGACATCGCAATAAGCAAAATATGCAGGTGCGTTGAAGCCGTATTCGCCATAGCAGTCGGAAGTGCCGGAGATCTCGAATCCTATCTTTACGATCGGGCCCATGAAAGACAGGTCGGCGGTCTGCCATTCGAACTTCTTCTGGCCGCTCCGGTAGGCAGCTACATCCTTGCCGTCGATAAGGGTTTTGGTAGAAAAATACTCACCGTCATTCTCACCATATCCGATAATGTCCACTTCGATCTTGCTGTCAGTGCCGAGAGGTCCGAAGAAACCGTCACCATACAGGCATGAATTGATCAGATAGTTGGTGGGGATGAACTTGAGGCTCGTAATCCTTCTGGCCTTGCCGTCCTGGAAACAGAGGTAAGACTTCGGGCTGTCCGGATTGTCGTCTCCGAAATGGACGATGAAATTGTTTCCTGTCGGAGGAGCGATGGGAACTTCGAGTTGCCTGAGATAGTCTGCGCCATAAGGGTTGGGAACGACGTAGTTGGAGATCACCTCTCCGCCTGAAGAGAAGCAAACAGAGCCCCAGTATGAAGGGAAGCCCCTGAATTCAAGGCCGGTGACGGGATCGGCCCATATATATGTCGCATTATAGCTCCAGGTCTCAGGATCCATTTCACCGTAGAGCAGCGGGCCGCCATACTGAGGAGTGTCGATGAGGGCATTCCAGTAGCTGCCGTTTACATCGAGGATGTTCAGGGCTACAGATACAGTCATGACAACCAGGCTGTTTCCGTTGGTTGCAACAACAATCACGCTGCCGCGCCTAGCCAGGTCGGGATTCCTGGGGGCAGTCACGGTAAGGAGGTTGTTCTCAACGCTGGCTGCCCATCCTGCGGGCGGGAACGCATCCACGATATTTACTCCTTTGACATCAATCGGGAAAGTCTGGACCTTGCCGAGGTCGAACACTGCCGTGCTGCTCCAGAGGCTGGTCTCGATAACTGAAGCCGGAGCGCCGTCGCTTCCGTTCTTTACGCCGAGTGAAGTGCCGTCACTCATAGTGAAAGTGTAACCGTCGTCGGTCTTGGTGACGGTCTTGATGACGCTGCCGCCTTTGATGCCTTCGATAACTTCATTGACATCTTTCATCTGCTTTTGCAGGTCGGCGATCGCTGTCTGCAGGGCGGAGTCGTCGTAGCAGGATGTTACGCTGAATGCGCACAGGACGACGACTGCAATAGTTTTCAAGAATCTTTTCATATTCATATATTAAAAAAACAACACACAATGCCGTTGCAATGTGATATACTGCACGAGAGGGAGAATGAAAAGATTGGAACGCCGTCTTCTTATTCTTACGCCCATATACCCGCAGGCAGTAAAAACATTGCCGCTCTCAGGCAGGTCTTCTGGCTTGCTCCTTCGCGGCGCCTTCCCGACTTGGAGTCAGTGGCTAAAGAGTGTCGCGAATCGTCAGCCCATCAAGGGTTGGAGCTTACAGCAGCGGGAACTGCACAGGTCTTCCACCTGTTTCCCTTTTGATCCGGCAGATCAGTTTTTCTGACGGAACCTGTGAGCAGTGCAAATATAAGAATTCTTTTGAAAAAAGTTACTTCGTGTAAGAAGTCATTACAGATGTCGACTCAAGTTTTCCTTTCTTGTCATAGGTGACCGTTTTCACTTCACCCATACCGGGGACCACCCAGCTTTTCGAACTCTCCTTCTCGGACTGGCTGAGGATAAGTACGCTCACTTTGACAGTCGAGTTCTCCTCCAGAACGAAAGCGTCATAGGCGCCGGCCGGGACGGTGACACGTTCTTTGGCTGTTATGCGCCTGTCGGTGCTCTTGACAGACATCTTGGCGTTGATGCCCTCGATGGTGATAGTAGCCCTTACTTCAGTGTCAGGCAACTTCTGGCCGACACTGAGATTATTCGGCACCGAGGGATCGTCACCGCTGAAAGACATCTCGACTTTTCTGCCTTCGAACATCTCCTCCACCATGCTGGCGGAAGCGGCAAAGTTTTCCTTGGGTATAACGATGCTGTTAGGCGTATACAGGATCTTGACGGTCAGAGTGGTCTCGATCGGAAGAGAATCCTTGGCAGTCTTGACGCTGCTCTGCTGCGACAGTGTCAGTGTAGTCCTGGCCGCAGACTCTTCCTTTCCTACAATACGGTATACGGTCCTGTCGCTCACCCATCCTTCAGCTGTGGTTGTTACGAAAACCTGTTCGGCCCCCACAGGGTCATCCTTGCTGAAGGCCTGTGCGTTTGCAATTGAAGGGACAGCAATTAGAATTGCTGCGGACAGAAAGAGTCTGAATCTTTTCATGGCTGTATCGGTTAAATGATTCCGGGGAACAAATATATCAAAAATGAAGCCTGCCCCGACAGTCCATGCAACTTTTTATCCGTTTGTAAACGAATATAAATGTTTAACAACGCAACAATAATTTCCAATATTCATAAAAATTGCTACATTTGCAGTCCGAAACACGGGAAGTGGCGCAGTTGGTTAGCGCGCTGCGTTAGGGACGCAGAGGCCGGGTGTTCGAGTCACCTCTTCCCGACATATTGATTCTCAGAACATACGGGAAGTGGCGCAGTTGGCTAGCGCGCTGCGTTCGGGAC
>JAFZBF010000002.1 GCA_017561885.1 Bacteroidales bacterium
AATAACTCAGTTCATAAACCTTCCCTGGCTCAATAACCCTACCCTGATACGACTTGCTGTTGTACCCTTCCGAGTAGATCCTGTCGAAATCCCCATCATACTTGGCATAGATTTGCTTATGTAACGGGAGGACATGATCCCTAACGCATTCTATAGCCTCTTTTCTGCAACTCTGACAGATTTTCATTTCTTTTTCCATATCTATTATTGTATAGTAATCAACCAATCGTCGGAAGTAATACTTCTTCTATGAAATCCACCCGGTCAAAAACGGTAGGCTTGAAAAAAGAGGTAACAGCAGCTACCGTATTGGTGTCCGGGTTTACATAGATGACATTCCCGCTATTGCCAATGGCCGCATAAACGCCTTTCCCCGGATGAACAATCCACCATAGATACCCATACGACATCCCACGGAAGTATTTGCTTTCAACAGTTCGTGGCGTGGTCATTTCCTCCAGCCATTGCTGCGACACTATTTGCCTGCCATTCCAAACGCCTTTCTGGAGGCATAACTGGCCGATCTTAGCCATATCTGCTGCGCTCATACATAGTCCGTATCCAGGAGTTCCCAACCCCTGACGGTCAGCGAACCAGACATTCTCCTTAGGTTCTTTGCCGATGGTGAACTGTACGTGCTCCTCTGCCGACTTGGCATAATAATTCGAATGCTCCGCTATACCCAGAGGTCCAAAGAGATACTTGTTGGCAAAATCCACGGTCTGCATCCCGGTCGCCCTAAACAGGATGCCGGAAAGGATATGAAGGCAAACCGTCTTGTAGTTAAACTCGCCGGTAATCCCTTTCCTCCCGCCAAGGAAATCCAGTGAGGCTTTCGTCCAATCCACGCTGGAACACACCTTGCTCCAGGGATCACCCTTTCCTTTATATGGGGCTCGCATGGTAAGCAGATGTCTCACCGCAACGTCATTTATAGTCCTTTCACCGCGTTTGACCTGATAATCGGGGAAAAAGGAAAGGACCTTGTCATCCACACTGCCAATCATTCCCTTTTCGATAGCGATTCCAACAAGCAGCGCCATAACGCTCTTCGTGGCTGACATAATGTGCGTGCAGTCAGTCCTCTTATACTCGTTCCACTCGTGAGCATATATCTCCTGTCCGTCCTTCAGAACGCAAATCTGACAGATATTTTGCTGACTCCCCGCTATATAAGTTTCGAAATTCCGTTTGTTCATAGCGCCATGAAAACAAGAATTTAGCTTACGATTTATCAAATACTAATCTAAGCAAAAAAAAACTTTCTAGATCTCAAATCAACTGGACTGTCTGCTGCGAATAAAATGACCTTCTTGTATAGCTGCGAAGAGGGCGATGCAAGCAATCACCCATGCAACAAGGATGAAATAAGGTTGCTCGATTGCCATCATGCCGATAAAGAGCAGGAAACCCGTCAACTTGTTGGCTTTGGTGTGCAGGAATTCAATCTTATGTTCTACCAAATACGAACTGATGGCATTGACAACCTTCACAAGCGAGATAAGCCCTATCATAATCCACAGCGTAGCAGGCAGTTTCATCAAAGGTAATAATTTGTATCCTACTGCAACGACAAATACGAAATCAGCCAAACCATCCAATCTGGCCCCGAACTCACTCTCTGCTCCCCATCGCCTGGCCAGAAAGCCGTCGAGCATGTCCGTCGTACCACCTATCACATAAAGCACCCGGAAGGGCAAAGACATTGTATCTACCAAGAGCAATGGCAGGCACAAAGCAATTCTTGATGCAGACAGGATATTTGGGATTAGCATGTTCATGGATTTACCAGATAAAAGGAATCACTCATCACCAACCCCGCCACAAACATCGGCACAAACAGAATTCCCAAAAGCAACCATCCTTGCCAAAAGGAGAGCGACCCCGCAGGAAGGAAGATAAGCAGACACAGAATGGCCACGCCCAACAGGTATTTGGCTATTTGATGAATCATTCGTCAAAGGTATGGTTTCAATTATCATTTTGAGCCGGACTCGGTATTTTGAAGATGACATACATAGAATAACCCAGGCTGTTTGCAAACTTGGCCTTGTCATCTGTAATATCCCAGAATACCACCTTATAAATGCCATTTTCATAAATAAGGATTTCTTCCGGAGCAGTGTTTCCATCGGCTCTCTCAAGTCTCTCACGCACAGGACAATAAATTAAAGTATCTACAGGGTTGTTTATATTGAAGAACGCCAGGCCGAGAGAATCTTCCTGCATATATACTTCAGGAACGATCTGGTTATAAGGTCCCAGGTCAATATCCCCTGATATGTCATTCAGAGACCAGAGCGTTGCCTGATGGATATCGTTCTTTGCATTTTGAAGATCTGTAATCTCAAGCTGGTATTCTCCATAATGGCCATAGCGTCGGTTGAAGGCTGATGAATCCATCTGCGCTTTGAGATAGCTCCATCTCCCGTAACTCTCCTCTATATATTTTGTCCGTACAGTATCTTTCACAAGTTCATGGTAATCGTCAATCACAGGAAAGCGCCCGTCAACAAGCACCTCCGGAAGCAGTTTGTCAAGCCTGGACATCTGGTTCCTGAGGCCGAAATCACGTGCACGGATGCCGGGGACAAAAGTGAAAAGGGCAGCCGCAACCGCCATAATCAGCGACATCAGCTGGAAGCGCCTCGTACGCTCGCAAACAAGCATAATACAATACGCTGTCACAAGGACGGAGAGAACCATCAGATAGAAGCGAGTGTCCGTGAGGCCGTACTCCCCTACCCGGCGGATGATTCCAATCCAAAGCAGAACCAGCGGTGCTGCCGCGATGGCAGGAAAAGATTTGTAGAACCACTCATAGTGCCTTTTTTCCAATTGAAGTCGAAGCAGATAACATCCCAGCCCAACGGACAGGAATCCCAGCACCATATAGGCCACGCCCCCTTCCGGCAATTCACATCTGAGCAGGATCCGGAAAATATAACCATACAGGATGACTGTATAAATTACAAGTGCAGTGGATAGAATAAAGTCTACTATGATCCGAAGCAGACTTTCACCTTTGATAATGTCGGAACCTTTATCAAGAAGGCTGCAGCAAAGGAGCGGTGTAACTACCAGCCCGATAAATACAGCGGGATAACTGTAACACTCTTCTTTCAGGGACAGGTCGAACAGGAACTTAACCGACGCGTAGATGGCAGAGAAGACTCCCAACAGCAGCAGTCCCAAAAGCAGGCCTTCAGCAAGTCTCAGAATCACGGAAAGGATATTCCGGCCGAAGGAAACATTATCCATCTTCTCTTTGCCGATTATCAGCGCAATACCGGCCAGCAGATATGAGATGATGACGCTCCAGTCATCAGGGTGCGAGCAACAAAGCAGAAGAGGAATCCATACAAGCCATGACAAATAATATAGAATCTCGATCAGCTTGTGCCGATTCCTGAACCGATTTAGGAAATAACACAGGACAAACTGCGGGACGAACCAGATTAGAGATTGCTCTACATCCACTTCCATACCGAGACGAGTCAATGCATTTCCCAATGACTCCTGAAATAAGAATAGCAGATAATAAGTGATGCATAGGGCAGATTCAACCGGATAATCCCGAAGACTCATTGCCAGTTCCTTGATTCTGCTTAAAAGCCTGTTTATTACTTTTCCCATTAAACAAATAATTAAAATTCTATCTGCAACCGCTCCAGAATACTTACTCTCATCTCAACGTGATGATATTGTAAAACGCTAATGCAAAATAAGAAAGCCTGTCTTAATAACCAAATCCGCACTTTGGTTTGTCAAGCATAGTCAGATAATTGACTATATTTGTAAGGTATGCGATTGAGAAATCTGACTTTGCTCATCCTGCCTTTTCTGATGCAGGCTGCTGTTCCGGCCCTCGGGGCGGAACCGGATTCAACCGGCATTAAAGACAACAGCGCCATTTTCTTCAACGCGTCGTCTGACAGCAAGCCAAGGGAAGTCTCACTCGGTCTGCCCACGAACAACAACTCCGCTGTCCAGATTTTCGAAGACGGTCTCCCTGTATCGTACTACATATACCATTCATTCCCATACAAGAGCTGGCACGGAGGTGCGAGCGCAAACACTACAGGCTCCATAGGACCTATGGAGACGGCCATGCGGTATGGTGAGATCAACAACTACGTCGACAGCTACAACAAAACAGGAAGCGATAGTTTCGGGGGCGTGCTGAATTATACTTTCGGCATCTGGGGACAGCATAAGGTGGATCTCAACATCTCCGGCCCCATAGCCCGCGGCTGGCAATACTCTCTCAGTACCTACCAGAACTTCGACCCCGGTTCAAACCACCTGGCCACACCCCACCTGAAAGACCGGCATCAATTTTACAAAGCTGTTATATCCAAAGCTCTGCCTCGAGGGACAGTTGCTCTCATATATCAATTTGTGAACTATATGAGCATAGGAGAGAATTTCGGCCCCTTCGTCTTTGTCGGAGACGGCAGCGTGACAGCTTATAACGGTTTCGATTTAGGTAAGGATTCATACCGTCCCGATGAAGGATATGTCAGCTACGTGGATTTCCTCACCGGCGAGATGAAGACCATGGACATCAAGGATGCCAACCGCGACAAATCCCATCACCTGACGCTGAGGCTGGAATGCGAACTGGGCAACGGGGTCCGGCTTGACGTCCGCAGCCGCTTCAAACACGCTGGGTCCCAGAGAGGAGCCGGAACCCTCGCCGGAATAGACGAAGCTACCGCTGGGGATGGTTACTCCTTCATCGACGGAAGTGTCTATACCGGTCTGCTGCAGAAAAGGATGCTGCTGCACTTCGATGCCTTCGAAACTTCATGGATGAACAACGCCGAGCTGAGTTTTTCCAGAGGTAACCACTCTTTCAGAACCGGACTCGACTACTCTTTCAACCATGGCGGGACGGTATCATCCTCCTCTATCTTTTCTCACGAAGTCAGCAAGGATCCACGTCTGATTCTGAATCACGGCCAGAAGTACTACAATTACAACACAGGAGGAGAGTACTACGACGGTTTCGAGAACAAAGTGGCGGCGTATTTTAAAGACAGCTGGTCTGACGGCGGAAGGCTCATGGCCGAGGCTTTCCTGCGCATCGAAGGCCTTTCGATCCGCGGCAAGGCAGCGAACAATATCGGAGGGGACACCAGCAACACCCGTTATTCTGGATTCGACCTCACCAAGGGAAAGATCACCCACTTCTCAGAAACCTACCTTAACGGTGCTTTCGGCATTCAAGCCACCTGTCGCATCGTAGGAGGGCTGAGTGCCCAGGCCGATGCTACCGCAACGCGCATCCACAGCAATATCTTCAATTACGGCGGATATTACTACCCTACCACCGATCCGACCGACACATATCTGATCAGGGGCGGCTTAGCATTCAAGAACGAATGGATCAACCTGTTGTCACAGCTGAATTACATCCACTAGAGCAATTACAACACACGCTCAGTCTTCCAACACGTCCTTCAGAAAGAGGCCGGCGGCTATCCTGCTGGCTATACCGAGTCCGTCAGCCTTCCTCAGACCTATGGAATCTCATCTCTCGGCTGGGTCACCGACGCCATGATAACTCCCGCAAAAGGTCTTTCATTCCACGTACAGTTCACGCTCAGGAACCCAAGGTATGAGAATTTCATCTTCTCTCCGACTTTCTCCGACGGCGTGACCGAACACCACGACTTCTCAGGCAAGAATGTCACCAACCTCCATAAGATGGAAATCATCTTCGACCCTTCCTACAGTTTCGGGCCATGGAGGCTTTGGCTGAATACGAGATATATTTCGAAGCAATACATCAACAAGACAAACTCACTCTATTTCAAAGGTCGGCTGGAGACATTCGGAGGAGCCGACTACCGTTTGAACCAGAATATCAAGTTCAGCCTCAATATCATCAACCTTCTCAATCAGAAAGGCGCCAGCGGGCGCATAAGCTCCGCCGACCTCGTCGAAGACGCATCCCAATACAAGAACTACGTGATGTCCGGAACTTTCATCCGTCCCTTTACCATAGAATTGGGGGTAAGCATATCGTTCTAGGACAGCCTCCAGAAAAACGTATATTTGTATAGAACAAAATGATATCCACTACAAACACTATTAACATTTATAACATACGACCATGAAGAAGTTATTGATTCTTGGTGCCTCTCTCATATTGGCATTGTCCTTTAATGCCAACGCACAGCCTCCACAGCAGGCACAGATTGTATCCAAAGCCGATATGAATACCGTTGAATTCGTAGTCCGCGACGGCAAGCCGATTCTTATGGACATCTATCAGTTCAAGGAGCAGAAAACCGAGAGCGGACGTCCCGTATTCATCTATGCCTTCGGAGGAGCCTGGGCGATGGGCTCGAGGGTGGACGCGCTCTGCAACCCGCTGTATGACCACCTCTGCGAGAAAGGCTGGGTCTGCGTATCGATAGACTACCGCCTCGGTTCCGCCCGCGGCAGGGACGGACAGCCGCTCATCACACCCCCGGAGGGATATAATCCTTTCCAGTATTCAATAGATATCGGCGTGGAAGACATCTATGCTGCCACAGTATGGCTGATCGATCATGCTGACGAATACAACATCGATCCCACCAAGATCGTCATCAGCGGCAGCAGCGCCGGAGCCATCAACAGTATGAACGCCGAGTACTATATTTGCTCGGGCCACAGGATTGCAAAGGAAAACCTCCCCGCAGACTTCAATTACGCCGGTGTTATCCCTATGGCGGGTGCAGTATATCTGACCGGAGAGAACGACACCCAGCTCAGGTGGGACAAGACCCCCTGCCCCATGTGCTTCTTCCACGGTTCTACCGACCCCACCGTAACATTTGACGTAGAAAACAATCCGAACCGTCACGGCTTCGGGCCCAACTATATCAGCAAACAGCTATATGCAATGGATGTTCCTTATATGCTCTACGAGTACTTCGGCGGCGACCATGTAATGGCACTCCTTCCCCTGAAGTGGTTCTGGAACGAAATAGATTCTTTCCTGGACAGAATAGTGCTCGACGGACAGAACATCAAGGTACACGCTGTTGAAAGGTCACCGAAACCCCGCACCAACGAGAACTTCCTCGACAGCGTACGTCCCGGTCAGTTTCAGGCCGTGAACCGTATGCGCGGTCAGGGTGGCGGTGCTCCCGGCGGGCAGGGTGTCCGTCCTCAAGGCGCACCGCAGGGTGCCCCGCAAAGATAGAATCGGCACCTTGGGTTTTTGGCATGATTGTTGGCCAAAAGAGACCAACCCTGCTAAAACCTAAAGATTCATGAAAAAGTTATATTTATTATTGACCATGGTCCTGGCTGCGACAAGTTGCGGTCAGGACAATTTTATTCTATGGCCTGATGGTCCGGAAGGAATGTTCCCTGACCAGCAGGCCGTATCCAGTCTGACCGACCCCGCTCTGACATGGAGCGCAGACTCTTTCGAGGCCACCGTCGGGGCAACCAACAGCTTCCCTACCCTCACGAATGCTTACAACGTGGGCATTACTTATGAATCCTCCAAACCGGAGGTTGCAACCATCAGCAGCAGCGGTGCAATCACCCTCTTGGCAAGCGGTTCGACTCTTATTTCCGCTACCTCTGCGGCAAACGAGACATACTCCTCTTCAAGCGCCTCCTATATTCTGACGGTGCTTGGCGCATCAGGCAGTGAAGCCGACGACGATCCGCTCACTTTTG
The DNA here is from genome assembly GCA_017561885.1 of Bacteroidales bacterium. GTDB lineage: Bacteria > Bacteroidota > Bacteroidia > Bacteroidales > UBA932 > Equibacterium. The sequence goes on from JAFZBF010000002.1 coordinate 7,690, forward strand.
CATCTACCGGAGATCCTTCGTCAGATGACGACATTTCGACTACCAAATTCAAAGGCCGCATCGTAATCACCTTCTCAGAATCGGGCGATGCAACCGTGAAGGGAGACACTTACGGCTATGTTTCTGTTGACGGCAATAAGGTCACCGTGAACAATGCCAATGGCGAAGTGCTCATTTATGAGCTCACAGGAACTACATCAAACGGCTTCTTCAAGGTATATGGAGCCAAGAAGCAGGCAATTGTCCTGAATGGCGTCAGCATCACCAATCCGAACGGCGCTGCAATCAACAACCAGAACAAGAAACGCACGTTTGTTGTGGTAAAGGGTATCAACACACTGTCTGACGGCGCTTCGGCAGCATACGCCAAAGAAAACGACGAAGACCAGAAGGCTGTCTTCTTCAGCGAGGCGCAGCTTATTTTCAGCGGCAGCGGCCTGCTTACCGTCAATGCAAATAACGCCCAGGACAAGTCTGGCATTGCATCAGACGACTACATCCGGCTTATGGACAGTCCCACCATAAAGATCAATTCAGGGAGCAATGCGGGACACGGTCTGAAGGGCAAGGACTATGTCCAGCTTTCAAACGGCACATTGTTCGTCGCCATAGCGGCTGACATGAAGAAAGGCATCAGCACGGACGACTACGTCCTGGTAGAAGGCGGCACCCATATAATTACCGTCACCGGCGGCGTAGCGTATGATGAAGAAGATGCCGAGTACTCCGGCACGGCCGGCATCAAAGCCGACAATTACTTCGCAATGACCGGCGGCTCGCTCAACATAAAGAATACCGGAGACGGAGGCAAAGGCATCAATGCCGGAAGCTACGATTACGATTCTGAAAAGCACACTCTTTCAGACAGCTACATTTCCGGCGGCAACCTTACCGTTACGACCACAGGCCGTGAGGTGAACGACGTCTCGGCCAAGGGCATCAAGATAGGCTGGGTGACCAAAGAAGGCAGCGGTGACCGGGCCAAAGTAACAGGATATGCCGGAAAGCTCATCATCAGCGGCGGAAGCGTCAATGTTAACAGCACTAACGGTGAAGGCCTCGAAGTCAAGGGCGATCTCACTTTCAACGGAGGTGAAACTTACGTTACATCATTGTCCGACGATGCCATCAACTGCCAGGGAGAACTAACCGTGAACAATGGTTTCGTATATGCATATTCCTCAGGAAACGACGCGATGGACTCCAACGGCAACACCTTCCTGAACGGCGGCTATGTGATGGCTGTCTGCACCAAAGGATCGCCGGAAGTTGCCATTGACGCCAATACTGAAGAAGGCAAGAAACTCTATATCAATGAAGGTGCTGCAGTAGTTGCCTATGGCGGTCTTGAAAACGGTTATTCCGCATCTCAGAGTGTGTACAGCATGAGCGGAACAGCCGGTGCTTGGAACGCGCTCTATAACGGCAAATCGTTCATAGCAGCCTTCAAGGCCCCTTCAAACATATCGACATTCATAGTATCCGCCCCTTCCCTTTCGAGCGGTTATAAGGGCGTCAGCGTAAGCGGCGAAGCCAAATGCAACGGCATCTGGGCGAGCGACGGCATCTCCGGCGGGACTTCTGTAACGCTGTCCAATTACACCGGCGGCAACAACGGCCCCGGAGGCGGCTGGCCCGGTGGTGGAGGCGGGAGACCCTGGTAATAACATGTACTGCAACAACAAGCCCCGACAATCATTGCCGGGGCTTGTTTCTTAATGGCGGGATTTACCTGCCGGTTAATGAAGCTTGAGGTCCCATTTACACCCGTAGCTGTCAGGATCAAATGAGCCGAGTGACGGTGTACTGTCGGCAACAGCCACGAGCACCAGTTCTTCTGAAGTGCCGGGGACTTCTTTGGGCATAATCCTGTAAGTGCCGTCTGTCAGTCGGTCGATTCTCCACAACTGTTCGGGTGCACCGGTGAATTCTGGCACCGTAGTAACTTCCCTGTTTGCAGTGGCTGCCAACGCCCGTCCGGTACCGGCTATCGTAATCTTGCAGTATGCGCCGCCAAGGAAGCCTTCGATATCGTCAAGTTCGGTAATCTCCCAGGCCTGGTGGGGGCGGAACAGTTCGGGGCCTATACGAAGATCGATGTCCCCTTCCGGCCATGTGCCGATGACATCTTCTAGCTTCTGGTCAGCCATAGGCGCGACAGGAGAGTCACCGCCTCGTGACATCCCCCTTCCTCCGTTCAACGGCACATTGTTGACCGCAAGTTCCAGGCTATACCCTCTCCTTTCGGAAACGATGCTGTAAGTGCCGTTCTCGAATGGATAGCCAGCCACAGGCCAGCCATCCTTCCACATAAGCGGACGGATTGCAAGCACGCTGCGGCCGCTGCGGTCGAGGTCCCCCTCGAAATGGAACGACATTTTCTCGACACCCTCCGATACGATGAAACGGCCGAAATGGCCGGCGCCGATGCGACGTGGCTCCGAAGCAAGGACAAGCTTGCCTCCTCCATGTATCATATCTCTGCCGAGATGATCATAATACGGACCTGTCGGATTCTTTGAACGGCCCACTATAATCTCGTATGTCGAATTGACTCCGCTGCAGCAAGTGCCATGAGTAGCCAGCAAATAATACCATCCGTCGTGGTAAGTCATCTCGCCTGCTTCGCAGGAAAGGGCCACATCGACGGGTTCGCTTATTGGAATGGCATTCTTCGGATTAAGCTCGACAACGCGCGTATAGCCGAAATATGTGCCATATACAAGCCATAATCTGCCGTCAGGGTCCATCATCAGGCCGGGATCGATGCCGTCGCAGTCCTCATAGCCGTTAGAACCGCCGATGTCCATAGGTTCCGAATACTCGAAATCAGGAGAATCCGGATCGAGGGTCTTGTTCCACATCGCATAGACGCGCGAGCGGTATCTGAGGCCGTTCGACCTGTCGGTAGTTGCATATACCACCAGATAACGGTCTCCGATCTTGATTGCGTCAGGAGCAACGCCTCCACCGGGACGGACTGCACCGCTGTGCCAGTTCCAGCCATCCTCGGAGATGAGACCGCCGCCACCGGTGCCGAAGGTATAGTACTTGCCATCGCATTCAACGACAGTGGAAGGATCGTGTATGTAGGGGCTGCCGATCTGGGCCAATATCCCGGTTGAAAAGAAGGCCGATACGATTACGGCGAAACTTGTTGCGAATAACCTTTTATTCATAATCCTACCTCCTCTTCTTTGGAATTATCGATGAAATAGTATAGCCAGTCACCGGCCTGCCCTGCCCGTCTACGAAACGAAGGCAGAAGGTCGCCATTCCCTGACCGTTCAGGACAGCTCCGCGAAGGATATTGCGGCCCTTGTGGAGAGTGACGCGCTTCGACATGCAGTCGTCGACGATAAGGTCCCGGTCGTTGGTGAGACGCAGGACTTCTTCGCCGTTGAGATACCATACGGCGCCGGAATTCGCTCCGCCGGAAAGCCTGACATCCGTTATGTCTTCTTCACAGTCAATGATGGTAAATGCCCAGTACATCTGCTGGAAGTATTCCTTGCCGTAGCCTTCGGCAAAGCGCAGGAGGTTGACGAAATATTTCTTTGAGTCGAGAGCATGCCACACAAGTGCGGTCTTGCCGTATTTTACTTTGGCGCCATCCTCTGGGATGATGGTGAACTGGTCTTTGAAATATTCTTCAGCCATAACCTCCGTCAGATAGTTGTCAGTCAGCATGCTGTTGCTGCTGAACGACTTGGCGATAGGTTCCAATATGGTCCATCTGCGGATGAAACCTTCGGCATCCGGTGAAACAGGTGTAGCTGTCGCAGGAGTGTAATAGTCCTCGAACTGTGCCCGATAGCCGTCAGGCGCAGCTGTAGCCTGCTGGGCAAACGCACCTCCCTGGCCGGACAGAGCTACCGCAGCCGAAATGGCGAGGATGCGGAATATACTCAGAGCAAGGTGTCTCATATAACAGGTATTACTGATTCATTACCAGCGGAGTCGGAACGGGCACCTGAGAAGGAGACCAGCCTGTAGCCTTGCCGAACACAGTGAAATCAAGGATGCTCAGAGGGCTGTTCTTCGGCCAGTCAAGCATGGTCAGACGGACATAACGGCACTCTACCGGAGCTATCTCGTCGAACACCACGTTTCTGGGGACAGTATTGTCTGAAGTGTCAAGAACAGTGGTGAAATTCTGACCGTCCATTGAAACTTCAATCCTGTATTTGTAGATCGGCAGTGCTGCAGCATTGCCGCCGAAACCTCTTCCGCCGCCACCGCCGAACAGCAGACGCGAACCGTCAATCTGGAATGTCTGGACCCTGTCGCGGTCAACGGCCGGAGAAAGGCTTATGGTCAGGGTCGGTGTAGCATCGTCATCTTCGGGCTCCCACCAGGTTGCGGTCGAGTTGTCAAGGGCATATTCAGGACCTCTTCCGGGCTTTGAGCTTGAAGCCACCTTGGCAGCTCCGGGGAATCCCTGGCCGGTGCTCATAGATGTCTTGCCGACAGATACTATGATCGAGCCGGAATCTCCTTTGGTGGGATCCTTCACTACGCCAGGTGCCCACTGCGGGGTATCTGTGACATTGCAGACGAGATTGCCGTCCTTGTCGACAGTCACGCGGTCCATACCGATGCGGCGACCGCCGCTGCGGAGGACGATTGTATAGAACTGCCAGATGTTGCCGTCAGGACCGGTCACCATGCTTCCGTGCGCCGGGCCGGTAACTATACCGTCGGTACGACGGAGCAGAGGGTTGTTCGATGCATACTCGTAAGGACCCTGTACGTTCTTTGACTTGTAGTAACCCTCGGCATAGGTTCTCCACTGGGTTCCTGAGGCAGAATACTGGAGATAGTATGTTCCGTCGTGCTTGTAGATCCACGGACCTTCGATCCAGGCGACATCGGGGAACTCGTTCATTTCACCCTGACGCTCCCATACGTGGTCGGGGTTGAAGCTGAAATGATGAGTCACGGGGCCTACGAACTGCGTCAGATCGTTCGGATCAAGCTTGACTGAGTATATACCGCTGATAGCCATTCCCGGCCAGAAAAGGTAGGGCTGGTTGTCTTCGTCCACATAGATATGCGGATCGAAGCCCTGGCTCCAGCCGTGTTCCCGGTCAGGAGTTCCCTTCCACTGTCCCAGAACCTCGTACGGTCCGAGAGGATTGTCGGCAACCCATACGTTCATACTGTTACCGGTCATATAGAACTTGCCGTTGTACGGGCACACATCAGGGGCGACAGGGACTCCTGCCACATAATGGTAATCCCAGTTGAGCATATCAGAAGATACCCAGGCGCCGCCACCGGTGCAGAACATGTAATATTTGCCTTCCCACTTGAAGACACTTACGTCACCTGAAGCACTTCCCTGCCCTATTACCATAGGAAGAGGATTGCAGTAGCGTGCATCTTTGCCCAGGGTCTGGGCGTTAAGCAGTCCGGCCGAAAACAGTACGGTGGCTGCCAGAATGATGAATCTTTTCATAACGATGATATTTGTTAATCAATATTGACCAGATTGTATTTCTGTACTCCGAGGCCGATGCTCTCAGCATAGCCGATGATGTGCGTACCGTGCTGGCGGTTGATCCGCTGCTGAAGCGGCTTCGAGTCATCTCCTGTAACGTCGACGTGATTGAACACCAGGTCAAGGCAGGCCTTGTCAAGCGCTACCGGGTCGGTCGAAGCGAGGATACCGATATCTTTCAATCTCGGTGCGGCGGGATGACCGTCACAGTCGCAGTCCACAGACATATTGTTCATGACATCGATATATATAATATTCTTGCCTTCTGTCTTGAAATAGTCGTGTACGGCCTGTGCAGCCGCTGCCATAGACTCCAGAAAACCGTCCTGGTCATCAGACATCCAGCGGGTGGTGCTGCGGCCTGCAGAATGGATATAGAGTTTTCCGGCCGATGAAGCCACGCCTATGCTCTGATTCTTTAGAACGCCGCCGAAGCCACCCATTGCGTGCCCTTTGAAGTGGGCCAGATTTATCATAAAGTCATAGTTCTGTAGATGGCTGCCCACACGGTCATACTTGAGGTGCCTGGTGTCCTTGACCGGCAGGTCGATGTAACCTTCGGCATCCATTATATCGACAGGAGCCACGGTCTCGAATCCACGTTCCGCAATAGCTCTGCGATGTGCTTCGGTGGTTGAGCGGTTGCCTCCGTAGGCAGTGTTGCACTCGACCAGCGTACCGCCTACCTTCTGTACCAAATCTTTGATGAAATCTGGACGGAGGTGGTTGCTCTCCTCAGATTCTCCGGTGGAAATCTTTACGGCCACACGGCCGGAAGGAGTCACGCCAAGCGCCTCGTACACTTTCACAAGGCCTGCAGGGCTGATGTCAGATGTGAAATACACCGTCGGAGCATCCGGATCAGGATTCGGTGTGGAAAGAACCTCGACAACAGACGTGCCATTATCCTTTGTGGCGGACTTGTTCACGCCGCAGGCACTGACGACAAGCGCCACTGCGACGATGGGAAGGAAGAGTCTTTTCATAGTCAAGATGTAAACTACTTATAATATACTAAGATAACCAATTATGAGATATGACGAATCACTTGAGAAGAACCTCGATTGCAAGCATCGTGAGATCATCGCTTTGCTCGGCATCTCCGACAAACTTACTTACATCATCCGACATCTGGGCGATCAGTTTCTCCACAGAAAAATCATTACCATAACCCGAGAGTCTCTCCAGAACTCGTTTCTCGCCAAACATCTGACCGTCACTCCTGGTGGCTTCAGTAAGGCCGTCAGTATAAAGGAAAAGTATAGTATCAGGCGAGAGCGTCAACTTTTGCAGAGAATACTCCTGACCTTTGACCACCCCTACCGACACATTAGAGTCAACCTCCAGGAAATGTGCATTACTGTCCGAGATGACGACAGGAGCATTATGTCCGGCATTGGAATATTGTAACTCTCCGGTGGACAGATCCAGCGCCCCCACAAATAGTGTGACGAACATCATACTGTCATTCCTCGATGACATAGAATCGTTTATATGGGACACAATCCGCGCAGGGTTGTTTTCAGAAACAGACAATGTCCTGAACATCGAACTGATCACTGTCATCACAAGCGAAGCAGGGACACCTTTGCCGGACACATCTCCTATGCAGAAGTACAGTTTTCCGTCACGGATACGGAAATCATACAGGTCACCGCCTACTGCTCTCGCTGGGGTAACGCTGCCGAAAATATCAAGGTCTTTTCTGTCCGGAAATGCGGGCCATGTCATAGGCAGCATAGACATCTGGATATGACGGGCAACGTCCAGTTCGTTTTCCATAGATGCTTTCTGGGCCGTTGTCTCTTTCAGCTCATCTACATATTTCGCAAGTGATTTCTGCATATCGTCGAAAGTATCACGGAGAAGGCGGATCTCATCATTTGCCTGTATCTCGGGGAGTTGCGTATCGAATTTACCTGTTGCGACTTTCTGTGCAGATTCGGCGAGCTGCATCAGAGGCTTTGAAGACCGTTTTATGTGACGTTGACATAACAGAAAGACAATCAGCAGTCCGAGAAGAATCAGGGCCATGATCAAAGCACACAGAAGCATGACGGGTCTCAGCATGCGCTTTATGGGAACTGTAATAGCCATCGACCATCCTGAATCAAGAAGCGGAGCATAATAGACATCATACTTGATTCCATCCATCATAACTATCTTCGCACCGGTTTTACCTGCTGTCATCGCATCTCCCAGTTCCCTGTACTTTTCCGCCCCCTTTCCAACAGCATAGTCATAATAATTGGCTTTAAGGATACGGGCCGGATCACGATAAGCTATATAAGCTCCGTCGGGTCCTATTATGAAGCAGTCAATATGCAGGTCTTTATCATCAATTGCCGTTTTTACAAAAGGGGAATATCTGTTCTCTGTTCTTACAAGATCAGTGATCATTTCTTCCAAGCCTTCCAGCGATATGTCCGCACCGAAAACACCGGCCAGGCCTCCTTCCGGATCATTAACGATACGCGAATAAGTGCACAAGACTGTTCCAGCCCCGGCATCGTCGAGATATGGATGGGACCAGGCTCCTGAAGGAATTTCCATAGCCTTCCGGTACCATTCTGCATTGTGGTAGTCATGAGCCTCCGAGCCGATATTCCTTACTGTAACACTGTCAAAGGTATTCAAGGCATATGGTTCGAACCAACGGCCTTCACTGGGGAAATAATACGGGATGAATCCCATTCCGCAACCCGTCAGATGCCGGTTTGTGTTGAGTTCGTACTGTAACGTCGATGTCACTACCTCGGGTGAAGAAAGATGCCAGGATAGTTCATCGATAATGTTGTCAGCCGACACCTCTACCGTACTCATCATCATTGCCATTTGTGCCTGGGCTTTGTCCATGATATCGGAATAATGAGTCTTGGAGAAGACCAGCATCCTGGCGCTTATGACATAGATCAGCAGCACCGAGAAAATGAGCATGATAGCCAGTACTGTATAAACCACCTTTCTGGTCAGCCGGTCGGAAAAGGATTCAAATTTCTTCATACTGTATTCTCAGTGTAAGCTGTATGGCAGAATGCGATTCTTGTACTTCAACTAGTAAAGTTAATGTTTATTTGCAAGAATAACTGTCCATCGTGATTATCATCCCGACCACTCCGACATAGTCCGATGCGCCGTTGGCCACGCCGTTGGTTTTAAGGAAGCGGTCCATCATCCACCTCTGGGCATTGTCAATAAGTCTTATACGCTTCACATCCCAGTATTCCCGACAGGCTGCATAATCTTGCTTTGCCTTTTCAGACAAGGCAGACAACCACTCTGCATACACATCCTCAGGGAGCAGACTTCTTGCATTGCTTGCGAAATACGGCATAATGCTCAGATAGCCGCTGTACCTCACGGCTGCGTTATCTGACTGACGGCAGAAGTTGAATGCCCAATAGTTTGCCTCGGCCTCACTGGTGACACCGGCAAGATGAGCGAGCTCGTGGGCCATAGTAAACGGGTATTCTACATCCAGAAGTTCAAGGTTCAGCTGAGACTCGCAGAAGAACGGTCCCATGAAGCCAAGCACACCGACAGAGGAATAAAGAGGATTGATGATGGGTTTCTTTATATGCTGCCATTTCCGGAGTCCGGTGTAACCGAAGTTTGACACAACCGATGAGTAATACTCCTTGACATCTGTTTCCAGAGCATCCCGGTCACAGGATGCAGCCGTACCTGCTGCAACATTCAGGGATTCAGTATAGTCAGCGAGAAAACGTGAGAATTCTTCGTATGAATAGGCCGCTTTCTCTATACTCAACCTTGAATAAAGCGGTGTGCGGAAATAATTGTTACCCCACCCCATATATAGCCATATGACAAGCCACATGGCGACACGGGCAGTCCCGGCAAGCCAGCGGAAGAAGCCTTCTCTCCTGCGGACCGTCCTGACTATGATGGCTATAAATGCCAGGACGAAACCGATGACAACCACTTCTTCCAATGAGACAGGAACGGCAGATGCAACAAGGGACAAGCTCGAAGAAATGACGGGATAGCACCGCAATGAGTAGAAGTCGGCAAGCGGAACATATACCCGGCATCCGATAACAAACGCCAGGAGAACAAGACCGATTATGTCGCTTTTTCGCATAAGCGAAAGTTACGAATAACGCAGTCTTCTATTTGAATATCTCTGACAGTTTTGCTTCCAGCGCTTCACCACGGAGTCCGCGGGCTACGATGGTGCCCTGAGGGTCGATCAGCAGATTGTCCGGGATAGAATTGACATTGTAAACGTCAGAAGCCACGCTCTGCCAGTATTTCAGGTCAGAGAGATGGATCCAGGGCATTCCCCATTCTTTAATGGCTTTCACCCACGCTTCTTTTTCGCGGTCGAATGAAAGGCCGACGATGTCGAAGCCTTTTTTATGATACTTATCGTAAGCTGCCACTACATATGGCATCTCAGCCTTGCAGGGACCGCACCATGCTGCCCAGAAATCCACGAGAACCCACTTGCCCTTGCCTACATACTCACTCAGCTTGTGGGTCACACCATTCGGATCAGCCTCTTCCAGGTCGAGGAATTTCTGTCCTACGATAGCTTGTTTGCGAACTTCCGACTCCTGCCACCTGGCTTCAGATTCATCCATCCTGCGTTTGATGTCAAGCACATACGGATGCTGCGCAAAAGGAGCATCTGATGCAAGAAGTTCGTTGAATGCATCATCACCGGCCAAGGAGGGAACGTGCTCTATGAATGCGGCCGGAATCAGATTGTCCATATTCTCCTCGATCATTCCCATAAAGAAATCTGAATACTTCTTGATGGCTGCACGATATTGCGTAACAAACTCTGCCGCTCTGGCTTCCTGCTCTGCCTCGGGAAGAGATTCAAAGGCTGCAATGAAATTCTCATATTCGGCATATGCTTCAGTATTCCTCTTGTCGCACTCCGTCAGTTTATTGTTGAGCGCCGAGCCTGTGAGCGTACTGTCAGCAACGTTCACCTTCACAGGCTTTCCGTCATTGAAGAACAGGAACCACCATCCCGAACCGTCGACGTTGACAGATAGAAGTGCATTCTTCCCGGCACTTCCCTTCATCACGAAGGAACCGCCGTTGACGACGGCGCTGTCAATCGGTTCTGAACTGATCTGGTCTATAAGATATACCGTTTTCCCGTCTTCGGGAGCGGTGCCCTTTACTACATATTTGGCAGTGTCCTGTGAGCAGGCAACGGAGACAACTGCAGCCACAAAAAGCGCAAGGATAGATATATTTTTCATAATCATTGTTTTATGCAAAATTAATGTTTTTCCGATAATTATTACCTTAGCCGTCAATAGGTATAAACTATTTTGAATATGGAAGAACCTGTTCTCAACAGTCACAACAAAGAAGAGTATCCGCCCATGCACACAGCGGAGCATATTCTGAACGCGACAATGGTCCGTCTTTTCGGCTGTCCCCGCTCCCGGAATGCCCACATAGAGCGCAAGAAGTCAAAATGCGACTATGAACTCTCCGCCGCCCCTGCCGACGAGCAGGTTGCAGAGATAGAACGGACCGTGAATGAAGTGATTGCGCGTAACCTGGATGTTACAATAGAGTTTGTACCCCGCAAAGAAGCCGCTGCAATCGTCGATCTCAGCAAGCTACCCGAAGATGTATCTGAGACATTGAGGATTGTCCGTGTCGGGGACTATGATGCCTGCGCATGCATCGGAGCACACGTCAGGAATACATCTGAAATCGGGACATTCAAGATCATCAGCCACGACTTCGCAGACGGCCGATGGAGAGTCCGGTGGAAAATAATTGAGAACCGGGACAGCCGTATCTGAACATCAGCTCATCCGGGCTTCGGACAAAGGTCTTGACCAGTATACTGCGGCATCGTGTTCCGAAGCGATGACATCTATTTCATCTTGCAATGATTCCAGGAAAGAAGCTTCCCTTTTGCGGGAGCGGCGGCCTGGGCCGCTGTATATTTCCTTTTCGAAGCAGGCGTCATATGATACGGCGAAGTCTTCAGGATCACTGTGGGGAAAGAACGATACGGCAAGTCTGTAAGATATCATTCCAGCTTCGGAATCCGAAATGAGCAATACCAGCGCACCTTTACGTTCTACGCCCGAGAAAGATCCCTGCGCCTCGAAATATTGTGAGTAAACGTTTATTTCCATAGTGTAATCATTTTTGACAGTATTCACCATACTCGCAGCCGATGTTTTCGGCATGTATCCGGTCGATCAGGTTGCCGTGAGGATCGAACAGCTGGACGGTTCCAACCCCGTTCCCGCCATTCCATAGACGGTTGTGCCGTTTTGCGCCATCGGGAGATTCATAATTCACAAGGAGCATATCCTTCTTTTCGCAGGTGATATCAGTTATCATATGGCCTGATGTGCTTTTCTGTTCCACATGCCAGATGATCTGCGTATCAGTTTCCTTGCAGTCAAACTCTGTCTGGACGAGAGTCCATGCCTTCGAGAAATTGAACTCGTAGGGTCTGCCTTCATACCAGAAGGCAGAGAGAAGTTTTCTTGGCAGGGCGAGATGTCCTATCTTCGGCCGGCCCCCACCGATGTCGAAGACACTGTCGGCCAATTTCTTTCCTGTAATCTCGCTTGTCAGATTGTTAGAGGACAGCCATACCCATGGAGAAGTAAAGTCCCTCCCCCAGTTCTTGTCCGCATAACCGTAGCAATCTTCGGGACGGACATTGTAACGGCGACCATTCCAGATTACTTCGCCGTCATACTCTGTCTTCATTCCCTCGGCGTGCCAGAACATCTCGAATGCCTCGGCATGACGGAAAATCTCATCGGCGCCGAAACCGACGTTGAAAGCGGTAATCTTGTTGATCTTCAAATCCCAGGACATCTGACCGTCCGAACACATCCACTCAGGGTGACTTGCAGAGTCGGCCACACATACCCTGCCATAGGTGCGGCCTTCCGTCAGAAAACAGTCATCGGCCTCCACACTGAAAGGAACGCCCCAGTTCACAGAAATCTTCTTCCATCCCCAGAAACGGTGAAGCTGAGCTGCGTCTTCACCCCAGGCTCCGGCCTTTACCATCAGATAGGAAGGTTTGATTCCTGCTGCACGGTTTTCCGGCAGCTGACCGAAAACCGGCTCCTCTCCGCAGGAATCAGGATTGCAGAGGAAAAACTCGATAAAGAAAGGTTTAGCCTCTCCTGTCAGGGCATCGCGGGCAGTAAAAGAATGCCACCACCAGTCGTATCCCTGGCTTGCCTGCGCCCCGGACAGCTGACAGGCATCGCGGGCTATGTCGTGTCTGTTGAAACCGTTCTTCATGGCAACTATTATTGTTTGTCTGAGGCTGCGGCTTTCAGCCTGAAGTTATGCAGTTCCTTGAAGCAGTGACGGTCGATAATCTTCTCCAGCTCACGGTCCGGATTGTTCAGGAAACGTACATTATAGTTCAGCTCCAGCAGTTCCCCGTTATCTGCAGTGTATGGCTGCCACTGCCTTGGAAGTGACGGAACATTAGGATCACCGGTCTTTGCGAACTGAACCCATATGTCGCTCATCAGATCAGCAAGCTGCAGGTCGGCTTCTGTCGGCTCCGGCAGGTCTGAACTGCCGGCACGCAGATTGTCGAAACAGAATTTCAGCTCGTTGCCGTGAACACTTGCCTTGCTGACTGGCGAACGCCAGGTGAACATATACATCCAAGTCCTTGCATTGCGGCTTTCGGCTATCGCATCAGCTGTGATGATAGTCTTGGGGCGGAACAGCCAGTCGATGCTGAGAAGGTCCTGTGGAGTATAGTCGGGCCAGGCCTTGGCGAAGGCTTTGATATAGTCGTCAGTCTCCTGCTCGAATGTGTTCTTCAGCTCCCGACGCGCCTCTTCAAGAGTCAGATCCCTGTTGTAACTCAGCCGTTGCAGTTCGTTGAATGTGGTGCCGATCAGAATCGGGACGTCATTCGAAATGTCGGCGAAACCATCCTGGAAAGGCTGGTTGAGCAGTACGTCACCGTCCGGCGTAGGGCCGAAGCCCCACATCATCGGAGTACCCGGCCTGCGGGTGCCGATGCTTGCCGCCATGGCACGCTGTCCGGCCGCGTATAGCTGCTCATACGGAATATCTTTCATCTTTTCGATATGCGCGGCATCTATACCAAGTTCTTTCATCACGGCCAGGCCGAGCTCTTCCGACATAGCCTTGGTATTGACATTGAGAATGGTGCCGCTCATTATGATGGCCTTGTGGAAAAGGCCCTTTGCAGGAGGCATACAGAGCAGGGTGCCTACCTTTCCGCCGCCACCCGACTCGCCGAAGATGGTGACATTGCCGGGGTCGCCTCCGAATTTGCTGATGTTCTTCTGAACCCACTGAAGCGCCTGCACCACATCGAGCATACCGACATTTCCGGAGTATTTATAGTCCGGGCTGGCGGCAGAAAGGTCGAGGAATCCAAGGATGTTCAGTCTGTGGTTCACGCTGACTACCACCACGTCTTTCTGAGCCAGGTGCATTCCCGGGTCCCAGGCAGAGGTGCCGGAATCGAATCCGCCGCCGTGCAGCCACACCATCACCGGCATCGAGGCCTTTGTGTCGGTAGTCCACACATTGAGCACACAGCAGTTCTTCTCTGACATCTCTGCTTCCGACAATTTGCGGCCGGATGTGTTCTGCATAGCCTGCGGACCCCAGTGGTCGCAGATCATCACTGTATCCCACGGAGCCACGGGCTGCGGCGGCATAAACCTCTCCACCTTGGCATACGGTATGCCGAGGAAGCCTATTGAACCTTCGTGGTCGAATCCTTTCACAAGTCCCGATTCGGTCTTGACGACCATAGGGCCGTAATCCTTTACTGTGCAGGCCATCGGAATGAACACTGCCAGAACGAGTATGCTCAGATATTTTCTCATAATACTTCTATGTTGATGATATCAAATTTACTCATTTTATTCCGCATTATTGAGTAAATTCGCTCATTATGAAAAAGCAACTTGTCCTTATTTCTTTGGTGCTGTTCGCAACGGTTGCATCGGCACAGGAGTCCAAGACCTTCACCACAGTGAAGGAGTTACCCATTACCAGCGTCAAAAACCAGTACCGCAGCGGTACCTGCTGGGATTTCGGCACGCTGGGTTTCCTCGAGAGCGAAATCCTGAGGAAAACCGGCAAGACCTATGACCTGTGCGAAATGTTTGTCGTGAACAAAGATTATATGGACAACGCCACCCATTATGTCCGTATGCACGGCTACAGTCAGATTTCCGAAGGCGGTTCCTGCGACGATGTCATCGAGGTTATCCGCCAGTACGGAATCTGTCCGGAGGATGCAATGCCGGCTCCAGGATCCCTGACCGGCGACTCCCTTGCCAATTTCAAGGTATTCTTCCCGGAACTGACTGCTCTGGTCAGCAGTGCCGTTGTCAAGGATGCCGCCGAGCCTCAGGCCGACTGGAAGAACAAGGTGCAGAAACTCATCGACAGTTATGTAGGCACCTGTCCCAGATGGTTTGAATATGAAGGAAAGAGATATACACCGAAATCATTCGCTTCTAGCCTTGGTCTCGACCTGGACGAATATATCAGCCTGACCAGTTACAGCCACCATCCGTTCAACGAATGGTTCGTCATCGAAGCTCCATACAAGTGGCGTCTGAAACCCAGCTACAACATACCGATCGAGCAGTTGATGGACGTGCTTGACAGCGCACTTGACGCAGGCTATACTGTTGCCTGGGGCGGCGACGTGACCGGAGACTTCAACCGCGCCACAGCCACGGCAGACCTTCCTGAGGGAGTCGTTCCCACCCAGCAGCTGCGCCAGCAGCAGTGGGACAACTGGGATTTTACATACGACCACGTGATGCTCATCTACGGCAAGGCTGTCGATGAAACGGGCAAGCCTTATTATCTTGTGAAGAACTCCTGGGGTGAAAGCGGCCCTTACAAAGGTATCTGGTATATGTCCCGCGACTACATCGCCCTGAATACAACCTATCTTTTCCTCAACCGCGAGGCGTTGCCTTCTGGTCAGGACAATTACAATCTGGCCTCGTTGAAAAAGCAAGGTCCTTATTACAGGATATTCTCAAAGTATGACAAGATTCCCAACGGAAACGGATGGTCATACTGGTACATTCCGACTGAAGTGGCCGACACGCTGAACATCAAAGTGTCAGAACTCAATAAGGTTATGGCATCGCACGATCCCCACCAGCACGACCACCACGAGTACTTCCTTATGCTCGAAGGTGACGGAATCATATATATGAACGGAGAGGAAACCGTACTTCATCCCGGTGACGGTTTCATGTGCCCTGGAGAGTCGTCCCACGCACTGCGCAGGACTTCAGCCGACCAGCCGATCTCCTATATGATGTTCACCCTTGAAACTCCCGGCGGTCTCCAGGAGACTCCACCTTACTACAAGGCCGATTACAAGGCAGCTGACTGTTACGTACCTTTCAGCAAGAAGAAGAGTTTCTGGTATCTAAACCCTAAAGAGACTCTTGGAGGACTGAACATCCAGTCGGTAAGGATAAAGAAAGGCCGCACCCGCAAGGATCCTGCTGACGGACGCCAGCTGGCATATGTAATTCTTGAAGGAACCGCAGACGTGACGGTAGACGGCATCCCGGTACAACTTCCCGCACCTGCGGTATGCTATGTTCCAAAAGGATCATCAGGATCGATAACTGCAGTATCAAAGGATGTACGCTACCTGAAGGTAAGGACTCACTGATTACCGTACTCAGAAGCTTTGGAAAGCGCCTCTTTCTGGAGAGCCATGAAATCATCGTCAAAAGGAGAATGGCCAGGCATATAGACAAGGGTGGCGCCCTGCTTCAGCAGTTCATCCTGCAGCAGGGGGACAGATACTTCCTGGACAGAAGTCGCACCTTTTATTGCCAGAGCCGCAGCAGTGCCGGCCGCCTGTCCGAGCGCCATCCAGCAAGGTTCCATCCTCAAGGTTGAAAACCCTATGTGGGAGCCGGAAACCGGTACGGGAAGCAGCAGGTTCTTTACATCTTTCGGGACAATCACGCCATAAGGAACATTATATACCTCAGTCGGATAGGAAAGGAATCCGTCCAAGTGAACCCGGTCCTCTTCCCTCTTGTGATGGGCGTGCGAGTCCAGTGCATAATGGCTGGCAGTAACCGCGTCACGATGGATATTACCCCTGTCCGATGTCGGAAGCTCGGCATCGTTGGCAGTAAAAAAGTACATTCCCTCGAAACGGCGTCCTTCGCGTACATAGACCTGCCTCGGGAAGTTGCCGTTATCGGCATATTCGTCTGCGGCATAGCCCCATGTCCGGACCTCCATGCGAAAACTCTCGGGAACCTGCCCGTCATTGGCGGCAAACCATAAAAGCCCTTCAGTATACTCCTTGAGACGCTGGGCGAACCGGTCTCTCCATTCCCAGGACGCAGTCGGCCATAACTGATTTTCCTCAGGCAGGTCTGTCGAGATAAATGCCATATGCTGGTTGTTGGCATCGTTCTTTCCGTTTGGCAGCCGTACCATATTGGTAACTTTGCGGACACCCCAGGGGTCATCGGGAATCAATGTCCGTCCTCCGGCAAGGATGTTGTCGCGGTTGGCTTCCCGCTGCTGCGGGGTAACCTCCATCGATCGCACACCTGTGTGGCGACCATAGAGGATATCGTCTATCAGCGAAACATATTCGTTACGGTCATAATGCTCCGGTTTGCGGAACGGCACCATATTGGAGGTGTCCTGGGTCAGGCAAAGACGATAGTTGTAGGCCTGTATAGTTCCGTCTCCTTCGTATGTCGTCCCCGGTCCGACAGGGCCTCTCCAATATTTATAGACCTTCCCGGCGATGGGTTCGTGGAATTCATCCATACCTTCCCTTCCGATACGAAACGGGACACCGGCGGCAGCGCCAAGGTCACCTTCGTAGGTAGCGTCGACAAATACCTTTCCCCTGTATTTTTCGATACGGCCGGTATTCCTGTTCTTGACGAGTATTGCTCCGATACTGCCATCGGCCATTATAAGATTGGAGGCATCGCTGTCGAACTGCCGCATCGTCAGGATCCGGACACTCGGACATCCGGCAATCATATCATCGAAAACCTTAGATGCCACGCTGGGTTCAAAATGGTATCCTGAAGAGCAGTCAGCCACTTGCTGTGAGTCGGGGCCATATGTCTCGACGTAATATTCATACACCCTGTCGACAAATTCCAGGAACAAGCCGGTAGTCGCACCACGCGTAGCGATGTCGGTCGCACCAAGGCCGTTGGCGGGCAGACCGCCGATGTGCCCGGTCCGTTCCAGCAGAAGCACGGACTGTCCCATCCTAGATGCAGAGACGGCTGTCATTATGCCGCCGGGAGTACCTCCTACAATGACGACATCATACGATTTGCCGCAAGCGGCGAACAAGAACAAAGTGCTGAAAAGAAGCAGGTATTTCCTCATAAAATCAATAGCTGAAGGCCCTGTAAGAATGAGGCATAATTGTCATAGACGGTGCTGAAACCTCGCCCGTTTCAAGGTCTGTAAACTGCAACTGACCGGGTGTCATACCGACCAGCCTGATATCGACCGGTTCGTCGTTGAAGTTCTCGACGATAACAGTCCTGTTGTCATAGAGGAAGAGTCCCACTTTTGACGGTCCGTCCAGGTAGAGGTCCAGGTCCTTGCTCATCGTACGACGGATGACGTTCAGCACACCCATGGGGTAATCATACAGGTTGCCGAAATCGTCCGGAATGGTAAGCACGTACAAAGTGCCGTTGGAATATGTGGCACGGTGCAGTATGGGCCAGCCTGAAACTCCTCCAGTCAGGGGACGGCCTGCGCTGACCACCTCCCAGCTGTCGTTGGTGAGATAGCGTACCTGAGGAATGATGATGTCCTTTTCACTCTTGCCATAGCGGCCGAAGTCGTTTACTATGGCCTTGAGGTCGTCGCACTGAAGTTCGCAGATGTCGTCGATCTTGTCCGGCACCGCCTTCAGCAGTCCGCTGGTGATGACGACATCGCCGCCGCCTCTGAGCTGAGCGATAATCTTGTCGGTCAGGTCAGGATCAGTGGCCGCCTGCGCCGTCAGCAGAACAGTTTTGCAACCCTGAGGGAAGTCGGGATACATATCCATAGGCAGGCCTATCATTCCCAGATAATTCTGGAGGAATTCCTCACCCGGAGCGTGGAATACCTTATAGGACTGGATTCCGACAGGATTACCGAGCTTGCCCACCAGATTATCGGTCTTGCGCAGGACGACATCAGCGATTCGCGCCATAGTCGTAGGAGTAACAGTCCTGTCACCATTCTTGAACGGCGCTGTCATCTCGTCATAGCGCCAGCTGGTTTCCATATCCTGCCAGGGGGCGCGGAACATAGGATTTAGCCTGACATCCAGCAACTGGTTGTAAGCAAACAGCATCACGTCGCGTCCCTTTGCGATGGCTGTCAGGAAGAGTTGTTCCGCATATCGGTCCATACTCATATTGATGCCGCCGGCATCCACCCATCCGCCTTCGTTGCGTCCGCCCGATATGTTCTCAAAATATCTCATTATGTTGTAGCTGAGATAGTTCTGCAGATGCTGATTGCTTGCAGGACTTCTTGTCTCAGTACCTGTCCAGACTCCGTCGAAGATCTGGGGCCCGTGCTCCAGGTTAAAGCCAAGGCCCTGGAAATGGTCGTACCAGTTAGGATACTTGATGATCACCTTCACCTTGGGATTGACTGCCTTGGCCGGATTGACCACAAGATTGCGGCCGGCCTCGTTCATCAGGTCAAGGCGATACTCAGTCCAGCTCCTATCCCCTTTCGCTTCTATCTCGACGTCTTTCTTGCTGCTAGTAAAAAAGAAGTCGTCAAGCAGGAACTCGTCGAAATGGCGGGCAGTGTGCTCTGCCACCTTCTTGACCCACGCCCTGTCCTCAGGATGCGAGTAGCTGAACGTCTCGAAGTCGTTGGGTTCGCTTATGGTATATGTGATGCCTCCGGCGACCTCTATGCCCTGCTTCTCGAAGAAAGCCTTAGCCTTTTCTAGCGTCTCGTCATCCACCAAATGCATATCGCGGTGTGTCTCGAGATATATCTTGTCAACGTCTAGCTGGCTGGAAATAATACTCCAGGTGGAATCGAGCCATCTTGCGTCTTTCATCTTTTCCACCTCGAACGCCCTCACATAAACAGACACCTTGAAGTTCTTGTGTCTTGCAATTGCCGGAATAGCGGTGCAAAGCACCAGAATGCTACAGACTAGCAGTTTAGCAATCTTTCTCATAGCAGGTATATTAATACGGTTCTTATTTTTCAAGATATTGTTTGCGTTCCTCTTCCGGGAACTTTTCAATGGCATAGCGGAGCATGGTCCTCGGCATCGTACGGTAACGGGGAGCCAGATATGCGACGAGAGCGTCCTTATCTTTCTTGCCGGCTTCCCTGAGCAACCAGCCGACTGCCTTATGGATCAGGTCGTGTCTGTGATGCAGGAGGATGTCAGAAATGGCAAAGGTATCATCAAGCTGGCCGTGACGGACGAACGTCATCGTGCTGACGATGCCGATGCGCTGTTCCCATATCGTCTTGCCTTCACGTGCCAGATCATACAGGACTGTGCGGTCCTTGTCCAGCAGCCACTCGCCCAGCAGCGGATAGCACGACAGGTCAACGAGATCCCAGTTGTTTATGTTGTCAGTATGCGCCAAATAGAAGTCGACACACTCCTTCTGCTTCTGCGGATTTTTCTTCGAATGAGAAAACATCTGAACCAAAGCCAGCAGACCGGCCAGCCGGACCTCATGATACTCGCTCGTTACACACTCACGGATATCTTCAATGCTGAGAGATGGCCAGCAACGCTTGACAACTTCCCTCGTCACCGGTACCTTGATGCCGAGAAACTTGTCACCTTCGCCATACTGTCCCGGACCTGTCTTGAAAAAACGTGCAAGGCCGGCCACCTGTGAGGGGTCGGCATAAGATAGTATTTCAGAAAGCAACTGGTTCATTACTGACAAATTTAGTCAATTACTGCTATCTTTGTCAATAAAGGCAAGAACTGAAAAAGAAATGACAGCATCATCCAAGCGAATCGAGGCCGTGGATGTCCTCAGAGGCATAACGATGGCGTTCATGATACTGGTAAACAATCCAGGGGACTGGAGCCACGTATACGCTCCGCTGCAGCACGCCAGCTGGAACGGACTCACACCTACCGACTGCATATTCCCGGTATTCCTGTTCCTGATGGGATTCTCCATATATCTGTCTCTCGGCAAATCACAGTTCAAGCTTTCAGGTTCTCTTGTAAAACGCATCCTGAAACGTTTCATTCTGTTGTTCGTCATAGGTTTTCTCCTGATACTGCCAAGCGGCATCATGGGAGGCTCTGTACGAATTCTCGGCGTTCTCCAGCGCATCGCGCTGTGCTACGTGGCTGTCGCATTCCTTGTCTGCCTTGTCGATGGCAGATGGCTGCCGTGGATTGCTGCCGCACTGCTGGCGGTCTATACAATAATTCTCTTTGCCGGCAACGGCTTCGCCACCGACGGCACCAGCATTCTGGCAAAAGTCGACCAGGCAATTCTGGGCAGCCATATATACAACGCCAACGGTCTGGATCCCGAGGGTGTGCTCAGCACCATACCGTCCATCGCACATACGCTGATCGGCTTCCTCGCTGCCAGATGGTGCCTCGAAGCTCCGGGACGGGAAGAAGGCAGCCGGAGACTTCTCATTCTTGGAGCGATACTGCTCATCGGAGGTCTTCTGCTCAACTATGGCTGTCCGATCAACAAGAAGGTCTGGTCCCCTACCTTTGCACTTGCTACCTGCGGCATCGGATGCCTCCTTCTGGGTGTGTTTATGTGGGCAATCGATGAAAAACACTATTGGAGACACACCGGATTCTGGAAGGTATTCGGCACTAATTCTATCCTGTGCTACATCCTGTCCTTCGTGTTGGTGTATCTCTTCATGTTCATTCCTGTCGGAGGAAAGAACATCAGCGAATGGCTGTTTACCTTCGTCAGTGCCATTTTCGGCCAGGGCTGCCTTGGTTCGATGATGTATGCAGTGGCCCTTGACCTGATTATCTGGGCCATCGTATATCCGCTCTACAAGCGGAAAATCTACTTGAAACTATAGCGTTACCTGGCGGCGACGCACTCTATCTCGACCAGTGCTCCCTTGGGAAGAGCCTTCACCGCAACTGCGCTCCTGGCTGGGAAGGGCTCAGTAAAGAACTGGGCATAAACCTCGTTCATTGCTGCGAAATCGCCCATGTCGGCGAGGAAAACAGTAGTCTTTACAACATTGGAAAGTGAAAGGCCTGCAGCCTGAAGGATAGCCTGTGCATTGAGCAGGGACTGCCGGGTCTGTTCCTTGATGCCACCTTCTGCGAACGAGCCTGTGGCAGGGTCGATAGGAATCTGTCCTGATAGAAAAACAAGTCCTGACCCGCTGTCGATGGCCTGACTGTAAGGGCCGATTGCGGCCGGTGCCTTATCTGTGCTGATCGGTTTCATATGTTCATTTGTTATATAAACAAAGATACATATTTGATTTTAGACAAACTATTCGCAAATTGCAGTAAATAACCTCTTATTCCCGTTCCTATGAAAAAAGCGCTAGCCCTCGCAGCAGTATCTGCATTGTTTCTCTGTGCATGCAAGAGCAACCAGAAGGCCGCAATAAGCGGTCCTGTCACCACCGGAGACGACTGTATCGTACAGGTCAGTTACGGAAAAATCCTCGGTTACAATGATGCCGGCATCTACACCTTCAAGGGGGTGCCTTACGCAAAAGCAGAGAGGTTTATGCCGCCTCAGGATCCCGACAGATGGGATGGCATTAAGAAAACTCAGGTATACGGTCCCCAGGCAATGCAGAGCCAGGATATGATCTGGGGCGGCCAGCCCAGCGACTACGACTTCGGTTTCCAGTTCAAGAAAGAGCTGAATTCCGAGGACTGCCAGATGCTCAACATCTGGACACCGGCGCTGGACGGAAAGAAGCGTCCGGTTTTCGTATGGTTCCACGGCGGGGGCTATGCAAACGGCTCAGCCATTTTCCTCCCCGCCCAGGAAGGCAGGGCCCTGGCTGAGAAGGGTGACATCGTCGTAGTTACGGTCAACCACCGTCTGAACATACTTGGATATATCGACCTTACCGCTCTTGGCGGAAAGTACTCAGAGTCAGTCAACCTCGGTCAGCAGGATCTGGTCAAGGCTCTGGAGTGGATACATGACAACATCACCGCTTTCGGCGGAGATCCCGGCTGTGTAACTATCGGCGGCCAGAGCGGTGGCGGAGGAAAGACTTCCACCCTGATGGCGATGCCGTCCGCAAAAGGACTCTTCCACAGGGCAATCGTACAGAGCGGTTCCACCCTGCGCCAGCAGGAGCCTGAACAGAGCCGTGCTCTCGGACTTGCAGTGGTGGAAGAACTCGGGCTCAAGCCCGGTCCGGATGTGGATCTCAGTCAGTTCAGTTATGCAGAACTGGTGGCCGCCGGTAACCGTGCATCAAGACGTGCAGGCCGAGGCGGGTTCTCCCCTGTCGTCGACGGAAAATATCTTGTCCAGCATCCGTTCGATCCGATAGCAGCCGAGTGCAGCAAGGATGTTCCTATGCTGATCGGATCCAACCTGAACGAATTCTGCTATACGAACAATATCCCCCTGACTATGGATGAAGTCAGGGCACGTCTCCTTCCGAGACTCGGCGAAGAAAGATTACAGCAGTACATCGAGGATTTCGAGAGCGTCTATCCGGGACAGGAGCCTAAGGAACTGGTCAACACAGATTTCAGGACCAGAGGAAATGTGCTCAGACAGGCCGCAGCAAAGCAGGCCCTTGGCGGAGCGAATGCATATGTATATCTCTTTGCCTGGAAGTCTGACGTCAACGACGGCGCTCTTGCAGCCTGCCATGGTATGGAACTTCCTTTTATGTTCAACAACGTTGCCAACCAGCGTGAGATGACCGGAGGCACACCCGAAGCCTATAAGATGGCAGATGTGGTCAGCAATGCCTGGATCGCCTTCATCAGGACAGGCGACCCGAATTGCAAAGGACTCCCGAGATGGGAGCCCTTCAATCCGGATGAGAATCCTACGATGGTATTTGACAATGTTTCAGAACTGAAGAAAAATCACGACGCCGTGATGCTCCGGTACTGAAACTTGCCCGCCCTTTATTTAGCAGGCTCGATTACACGATAGTGACCGCTCAGGTGCATGAATGCGAAGAGGCGGAGGATACCGTCGTAATATGCATCGAAATAGCCGTCCTCATAGGGTTCGTTCTTGCTGTCCCAGAGACGCTGTACAAACTCGCGGGAAATCTCATGGTCAGCTGCCAGCGTAGCGGCAGCCAAGGTAGATACCAGACCTACTGAGTGACGGGTACCGGTACCGCGGAACTCGCCCAGACCTGCCGGCATTGCGAAATCCACTTCAGTGCCGTCCACGTTGTACTGATCTGCGAAAGTGTCGATTCCCTTTGAATAGAAGAAGTCCTGGATCGTGTTGGCATACCAGGTCTGCCACTCGCGGTCAGCGCAGGCCCAGGAGTAGTCGAGGGCTATGTTCATTGGCACGCGCCATGAGTCGAAACGGAAAGCCGGCTTGTTCACCCTGCCGCCCCATGCCGGAGTCTGGATATAGGAACCGTCAAAATTGTTGGTATCAGGGTTCAGGCCGGTGTTGGGGTCGATACTCTTGTGGAGATACTCGCGGCTGGCCTTTGCGCACTCGCGGTAGAAATCTGCGCGGCCGTCGTCAGCCCAGCGGGCCCACACTTCGTAGAAGGCAGGAAGGTGATATGAAGGGTCAGTATAGCCAGGGCCCCTTCCGTCTGGCGTGAAGGTAATCAGGTGGCGTTCTTTGTCTATGAAAGGATAGATACCCTCGGATCCGTCTTTCTCCCATGAGGAGTTCAGGATGAACTGTGCTTCTTTCAGATAGTTGATGTCGCCGTCATTGCCCCAGCGGTTTGAGGCGAAGATCAGAGAGGTGATGAAATAGAGCTCGCCGTCTGAAGCCGGGCCGCGTCCGCGGATAGTTCCATCGGGACTGAGACTCCATGCAAAATAACCTTTCATCGGACCGTCCTGATACTGCATATATTTCTTCGCCCATCTGAAAAGGCGGTCGAATTCGTTCTTCTTGTCGAGCTGTACGGCTATCATCATTCCGTATGACATTCCTTCGGTACGCGCATCGAAATTCTTCACATCAGACATATACGCCATGTCATCACCAACTTCGAAGTACACTTTGTTCGGACCGTAGTAGACTTCTTGGAAGATGCTTTCCAATTTGGCATCGATCTCCTTCTGCGAATAGCCCATCTCCGCGAAAACGCTGCGGTACTTATGGGTCTCGAAGCCTCCCTTTGTCCATGGTTTCAGATTCTTCTGTGCGCATGCCGGCAGCAATACGAAAAGGCCTATGGCCAAGGCGGAGAACATAATCCGCCTGAAAGATGATATTGACATAATGACTGTTTTTAAAATTGCTATGACAAATATAGTTAAATCATACAAGCTTTTTAAGAGCCCTGGCCAACTGGTCGGGGCAGCTGGTGCCGCGTCCGTTGCAGTCGATGCCTTCGAGACGCCAGATGACATCGGCGGCCTTCATTCCGGCACAGGCGGCTGCAAGTCCTTGGGTATTGCCGCTGCATCCGTCAGTAAAGCGGATTCTGCGGATTGTATCGCCATCAAGTTCGATGTCGATCCTGGACGAGCACACATAATCGCAAGTTCTGAAAGAGGCCTTGCGGATGCCGTCTTCTACAGTATCTGAAATAAGAGTTACGTCGTACATATGATTAATTGCTATTGACTAAAACTTATAGATTGCAGCCGACACCGGAGAGATGCTGATGACATCTCCTTTCCCGGTCTGCCTGTACGTGCATTTCTTGTAGTTGCCACCGATCAGCACCGGTTTCGTGGATTCCGAAGGAAGCGTAACTGTCACTGCTTTGGCAGAAGGATTGAGCACTACGTAACAGCGCTCGTTTCCCTGTTTTCTCTCGTACACCATCGGATATGGCTGCTCAAGGGAGCTGACCAGTTTCCATGACGCATCAGCGCCAAGTGCAGGGACTTCCTTGCGGAGCCTGAGCATGGCACGTACATAATGCAGCAGGGAATTCGGATCGGCCTCGGCCTTTTCCACTGTCATGCGGTTCGGATCAGGATCTTGTGGAATATAGATCTTGTCGACGGAAGCCGTTGAAAAGCCTGCATTGGCAG
The DNA here is from genome assembly GCA_017561885.1 of Bacteroidales bacterium. Classification (GTDB taxonomy): domain Bacteria; phylum Bacteroidota; class Bacteroidia; order Bacteroidales; family UBA932; genus Equibacterium. Next base: position 33,405 of record JAFZBF010000002.1, read on the forward strand.
TTGCATTCCAGAGCATAGGTATGCGGCAACCGGCCCTGAATCCCGAGCCGTCAGTAGAAGGAGCGGCAGGATTTTGCTTGAGTCCAATCTCGTCTCCATAGTAGATGAACGGCACGCCTGGCATAGTAAGGAAAAACGTCATTGCCACCTTGAGATCTTCGGGATTGGTGCGTCCTTCCGTGCAGACGCGGTTGAAGTCGTGGTTGCCTGTAGGCATACATACGTAACCTTTGCCTTTTACGGCATCGTACTGGTATGTATAGAGGTCATACCACTCTTTAAGGGATCCGGCTCCCGCCTCGTCGAAATATGGTATTGTCGTCGTTGCGTTGGGGCCGAAACCGCGACGTCCGTAGAAGAATAGCGTAGAATAGTTGTATCTCCCATCGTGACAGAAAAAGTCGAGGTCGAAGCCGGCTTCGATGGACTGCTCGGGGTTGAACCATTCGGCAATCAGGACCCCTTCCGGATATTCCTTGCCGAACCATTTCATAAGGTCATCTTTCCATAACTTGATTGTTGCAGACTTGTCCGGGTCGTTCTTCACCAGACTGGCTGCCATATCCACCCTGAAACCATCCACACCTTTATCCATCCAGAAGGAAATGATATTCTTCAACTCGCGGCGCATCGCCATAGGTCCGGGAGCGTCGACTGCCTGTTCCCAGGGATGCTCCGGATCAGGATCGGCGAAACCGAAGTTCAACGCCGGCTGGGTGTCGTAGAAGTTCTTGATATAGAAAGGGCCTCTCGGAGCATCGGTCGCCACAAATTTGCTGAGCAGCGATGCGCCGGCGCCGGTAACACCTTCAGGCTTGAAAGACGGCCAGATATAATAGTCGGAGTACCTCAGGTCCGGAGCCTCCTTTGACTGGAGGAACCATTCACACTGGTCGGAAGAATGACCGGCCACCAGGTCCATCACCACCTTGATACCGCGTGAGTGCGCCTGCCTGATAAGCTCCATAAGATCGGAGTTTGTACCGAACCGTTTGTCTACGCGATAGAAGTCAATCACGTCGTAGCCTCCGTCTGTCCATCCTGAGACATACACTGGGTTGAGCCAGATGGCAGTCACTCCTATGGACTTGATATAATCAAGACGGGATATGATGCCCGGGATATCTCCGATTCCATTGCCGTCGCTGTCCTGATAAGATGACGGATAAATCTGGTAGAAGACTGCATCGCCGAGCCAGCTGGGCTGTTCAGGATTCTGAGCCGACAAGCCGACGATGCAGTTTGCCAGCATGATAATGAGGCAAACTGCTTTTTTCATCGATCATTTTATTTTAATTTCCGCTGTATCTTCCCGCAAAGAGCACTGCGCCTGTGCTTTGTTCGGTAATAAGATAGAGGAAAGTATGGTCTGCGTGGAAAACTGCCCTTCCGGCGCCCGCCGATGCATTTTTCTCAACCGCGGCAACAGAAACGGCAGCCGCTTCAGAACCTTCTTCATCAACTTTGATCACTGCATCCTGCTGGACGAAACTCAGACGGGATGCTGCGGGTGACATCGCGCTGAAGTCAGCTGCACTGAACGCGAGCGGCATTCCCATTGCCGACAGAATGTCGTTCAGAACAATCTTGAACTTGGTATCGAATTTGGGAAGCCAGAGATCCACGTCCTTTTCAGACGGCAGGAAACGGAACTTGTTCCAGTCTGTCTTTTTCAGTTCTGCAGTGATGTCAGCAACTGCGTTACCCTCTTTCGGCAGCAGGACTATCATTGAAAATGCTCCGTTTCCATACGGAAGACGGACCATCTGGTAGCTGTCACTTTCATAATAAAGGGTTTTGCTTTCCTGCTTCATCATCTTCACAGTACTCTTGCCCCCATCTTCGTCAATGAAAGATTCATCGGCAGTAGCATCCTTGGAGAACTTGTTCACCCACTCGCTTTTGAAGTAAACTGCGTTCATCAGATACGCAAGCACGGCAGGATTGACTTCATCCAGCACCTTGCTGATCAGACCGTTGGTCTGCTTGGAGCACCATCCGTTGATGGCTTTCAGAGAAGCCTCCCCATTCGAGAAGTCCAGATTGGTGACTTCTGCCTGGAAGTATTCCCCGACAGTGCGTTGGAACTTCTTCTCGAGAGGCCACCCGTCATCAAGGAAAATAGCGTTTGCGATGTTGAGTTTGGTCTTCTTGTCCAGCACAGGCAGCTGCTGAAGCATTGACAGGCAGTACTTGTTTACCGCATCCACTTCGCCGGCGCCGTAACCGAGGACCTTAGCTATCTGGGCTGCAGTCTCGCCCTGAGCTCCGTCAAGCAGCATTCCGAGCAGGAACTGCATGCTGAGAGGAGATATGACATAATCTTTGTCACTTTCAGAATTGATCCGGTCTATGTAATCGAAAGCGAATGTGTTGCCCTTCTGGACAAATCCCGCTGCTTTCGTCGAAAGTTCTATTGGTTTGAATGTATTGTCACCTTCGTCTTCGCCTCCTTGTATCTTTCCACAGGAGACGATCGGCATCATCAACATTGCCGCACCTGCAATAAAGAAAAAAAAGTGTTTCATAGTACAAAGATATATTTAATCGCTCTGTTTGCTCCCGAGCCAGGTAAGTTTACGCCATATGGTTTCCAGCGGGCCGCGCCTGTGCTTCTTTGCCCACTGACGCAATAACACGATCTGAAGGACGATAATGGCCACTCCTGCAAGGAACGACCATGTCGTGCCGAGCACATAGTGCATCCCGAGACCCCAGCCATAGAACACGAATGTGCCGAGAATCGATGACATAAGGTAGTTCGTCAGGGACATCCTTCCGAAGAAACAGATATGTGACAGACCTTTGCGGAACCCTTTGAAGGCATACCACAAAAGGACGACTCCAGACACGATTAGAAGCAGTATCGCCAGGTTGTAAAGGGGATGCAGCAGCGAATCGGCTTTTCCGAAATAGATTGAACCGTCGTGCCATTTTCCGAAAACAGATGCTGCAGCCACGATTATGGCAGTAACGATGGCCACTATACGCCATATCCTGAGGTGGTTGCCTTCATTGTAGAACAGGCGCTGCCTGCCGAACAGGATACCGAGGAAGAACAGGCCGATGGTCTGCGTAACCCTGCCTTTCATGACGAACCAGAGCAGCGAGGCCTTGAAGCCATACTGCAGGCTGGCGGCTGCGTGTTCGAAGAAGGTTCCGTCAGCTCCGGTACGGCCTATCTCCATATAATATTTCCCCATCGCCGAAATGTCAGGCTTCCATCCGCTGATCATGCTGTAGATCTCCACGGGCTGAGCCAGCAGGAAGATGGTGACCGCCCATAGCACGGGAGTGCTCAGATAGCCGGCAGGAATCATCAGCAAGCCCCACAGTGCATAGAAAGTGAGGATGTCGCCGTCATAGAACACCAGGTTCAGGACGCCGAAGCAGAACAGCAGAACCATACGCCAGGCGAATCGCAGCGAAAAGTCCTTCCCTTTCTGCTCCTGGTTGTCCCGCTGAATGAAGAAACTGAGTCCGAAGAGCAGGGCGAAAATGCCGTACATCTTGCCTGAAAGGAGTACCGTAAGGATGTTGAAGACTTTATCGTCGCAAGCCAAGGCTAAAGTCGTTTCAGGAGTGCCCAGGTTGAAATGCTCTACAGCATGGTAAAGTACTATACCGATAACTGCAATGCCCCTGAGGGCATCTGCAACCTCGATACGGCTGTTCTGGAGTCCTTTAGTCCTGTACATGGCCAGTTATGAATAGAGGAACCTCTTGATGCTCATCTTCGGAGTCTTCTCGAAGGGTTTTTCCTGCAACTCTACTTTTGCCAGCTGGCTGTAAAGAGGCAGAAGCTTGTTAGCGCCCTTGCGTATCGCTTCCGCCATCTCAGCAAGGCCTTCTTCAGTATCAGGCAGATTGTTCTGGTCGGGATATACCAGTGCGACAAGTTTGCCTGCACGGTCCACAACTACGCTCTCTGCAACGCCGGGCTGGTTGTTTACCATAGCCTCCACCTCTTCGGGATATATGTTCTGTCCGTTCGCCGATAGAATCAGGCTCTTGCTTCTGCCTCGTATGAATACGTTGCCGTCAGAGTCCATCGTACCAAGATCGCCTGTACGCAGCCAGCCGTCTTCCGTGAATGCACCGGCACTGGCTTCGTCGTTCTTGAAATAACCGATGCATATACTCTGTCCGCGTGCCTGGATCTCACCGGCAACGTGCTCCGGATCTTCAGAGTCGATACGAATCTCTACTATGTCGATGGCACGGCCGCAGGAGCCCTGGACATATTCCTGCCATGGGCGGTAAGCCAGCAGAGGGCAGGCCTCAGTCATACCGTAACCCACGGTGTAAGGGAACTTTATGGCACGGAACCATTTTTCTACCTCGGGATTCAGCGGAGCTCCACCCATAATGAAGGAAGCCACGTGTCCGCCGAACGCGTTGTACAGACCATCTTTTATCTTCTTGAATATTATCTGGCGCACGCCGGGGATGGCACACAGCACCTTCATCGAAGGCTTCTCCACGACAGGTTTGATCTTGCTCTTGTATATTTTCTCCATCACCAGAGGCACGGTAACCAGCAAGTGGGGCTTGTAATCCGCATAGGCTTTGAGCAGCACTGCCGGAGTCGGAGTCTTACCCAGCCAGTACATACTGCAGCCGTTGCATACCTGGTACATGAACTCGATCATCAAGCCGTACATATGCGCCATTGGAAGCATAGTGACCATATTGAAATCCGGGGCGATAGGCATCCAGCGGTTACAGTAGTCTATCATCGCACTCATATTGCGGCGCGTCAGCATCACACCCTTGGGATTGCCGGTAGAACCGGAAGTATAGTTGATGATGGCCAGTTCATCCATATTGTCGGTTGCATAGTCGAGGTCCTCAGGACCGAACCCCTTCGGATACTTCGCGGCATATGCAGCTTCCATATCGTCGAATGCCTTCCGGACATCTTCGTCGGCAGCGAACAGCAGTTCCCATTTTTCTATGTTCACTGCAAATCTCAGCCTCGGCATAGTCTTGACATCCAGCTTCGCCCACTTGGCTCCTGTAGTGAAAAGTCCGACGCTTTCAGAATGATCCACAAGATTGCAGACACTGTCAGGTGTGAAATCGAACAGGATAGGAACAGCCACTGCGCCATAGGTGTTTATTCCCAGGAAAACCATACCCCAGCGGGCACAGTTGTGTGCGCAGATAGCGACCTTGTCATCCTTGGGCTTGATGCCGGCTGCTGCCATGAACAAGCTGAGTTTCTCGATTCTTATGGCCATTTCGCCAAAACTGTAGCTCTCGCCGCCTACATCATTGAGCGCCTTCTTGTCCCAGAATTTGCGGACCGAGTCCTGCAAGCTGGTGAGGTAATGAGGATATTCTGTAACCATATCTAATTAATTGTCGTAAAAATGAGGCTCTAAGATATAAAATAATAGCGAATGGGCAATTACCCGGACACTTTCTCGCCGAACACGCACCAGCGGATGAACGGAATTCGGCGAAGTATCTCATATATAAGCGGAGAAACTGTAAATACAGCCACTGCAAGAATCACATACATTGCCAGAGGCGGAAGCTGAGTATAGGTCTTCATCATATATCCGAGACTGGCCACAACCAGATAATGTACTATATAAATTCCGTAGCTCGAGCGTGTCATATAGCTTGCAAAAGCGCCTGTACGGTCGAAACGGGCCTGGAACCAACCCATCAGTGCGAGACAAGCCAGCCAGCCGTAAATGCAGTTGAGAGGGCTGCCAAGATATTGTGGACTGGTGTTGTCCTGTCCGAAGGTGGTTGCGACAAGAATACCGCCGGCGACCACCGCACAGACAATGAGTGGAATCCATGCATCCTTTACCTTCCGCTGGACCTCATCATGCGAGAAAACGAAGTATCCAAGGAGGAAAGGAATTGCATAGAAGACGGGCTTGTATAGATTCCAGAGTCCATCGAGTGATTCGGGACGAGGGTTCTGGACCAGGGTCTGTTCACCGGCCCAGAACAGGATGCCAAGAAAGATGACAGGCACGATACCTGCCTTTCCGCACCAGGTCCAGAACCTGTCCTTGCGGTCAATGGCACGGACCAGAAGCAGCACCAGACACAGCAGCCACAGCACCTGGACGAACCAGAGCGGGCCGATGCCGCTCACGGCCATCACGATATATTTGACAGGCAAAGGCATACCTTCGAACACTCCTGTCCTTGATGCGACAGCCGTATTGAAATAGCCGACCATCCAATGGAACACAAAGAGTCCGATAGTACCCGGCACCAGAAGTTTCCTTGTACGGGAACGGAACCACTCCCGGGCGGACTGCTTTCCCAGCGCATAACGTGCACTTATGCCAGCCAGAATGAAAAGCAGGGGCATAAACCAGGGATAGAGTATATACATCACCACATCCTGATACTGCGGGCACTGCGGGTAGTCTCCGAAACCTCCTATGCCGCCGAAGACACCTTTATTGTTGTAAAAATATATGACGTGATATAAAAGCACCAGGAGCACGGTAACCCAGCGCAAGTTGTCAATCCAATGTTTTCTTTCAGTTATGGCCATTGTCAATGTCAAGATTATGATGCAACTGTCAGCTCAGGTCTGCGCGGGCCATAGCATCCTTGTAGTACTTCTGGTTGACGAATACGTCTTCCTTGTAAGGATTGATGTGACGTTTCTTAGATACGCAGATGATGTAGCAGAGAGCGACCACGTTCACGATCAGTGCGAGAGCGCTGATGAACAGCATGGCATTGGGATTTGCCGCAACGACAGAAGGATCCACGGCAGTACCTACCACCCCGTCGGCCGCAGCCTGTCCGCCGGCAGCGTACAGTTTCTCAATAGTTGCGACTCCTTCAGGATAGAGTACGGGAAGAGTGGCCCAGCTGAACCACTGGCGACCGTCCTTGAAAGTTTCCTGGAAGAGCGGGAACACCTGGGCGAACATACACCACAGGGCAAGAGTGTTTGCACGGTTCTGAATCCAACCGCCACGGTTCCAGAGGAGAGCAGCTACAGTCGGAGCGAGAAGCAGGGCGACACCGCAATACCAGCTGTGAGTCGGCAGGCAGTTGTAAGTGTAAGCGAAGTTCCATATGTCGTAGATCACGATATATACCCAGGTCATGTCGGCCCATATCATATCTTTCTTATCCTTGGAAGCATACACATTCCACCACGCGGTCATACAGAAGATATTGAGCAGACCGGCGGTACCGTTCATCACGTTGTGCCAGCCTCCGTACTGCCATACGCCTTCAGATGTGAGCCACCACTTGTTCCAGCCCATTGCAGCGCTCTCGAAATCAGAGGCGCAGGCGATCAGGATGTTGATTGCCACGATGATGAACGGGAACGGCTTGAACCAATGCTTGGCTCCGATGCCCCATTTGTACTTGATCATCATAAAGCCGATACACCCGGCAGTAGCGGCGTAGAGCTTGGCATAGTGGAACCAGCCATGCATATAGACGTGTGTCTGGTTTTCCAGAGCCCACTGCGATCCATTCCTTACACCCAGCCAGATAGCAAGGAAATAAACGGTCAGGGCAAGAGGAACTACGAGAAATGAAATAATACCGCCGATTTTGGTGCGGCGTGCGAATTCGTTGAGGAGAATCAGGCCCAGCAGGACCACGATCAGCATTCCCCATTGTGCAAGGGCATCAGCCCCATATACTTGGAAAAACATAATATTTTGATATTAGAAATAATGATATGTCCTTTCAATGCAATTTAATAATTTTTCCGTTAATCTCTTTCTTTCCTTAATTTAGTAGAAAAAACAAGACGATGAGAACTGTCATTTCTTTCCTAGCCGTTCTTATGCTGTTCCCCCATATTCAGGTGTATGCCCAGTCCGGCTCGGGACGGGACCAGCAGACCCCTCCCCCTTCGAACCTCAGCCGTCTGGACAGGAGAACCCTGTCCCAGTTCAATTATGTTCCTCCCAAGGTGGAAAGAAAGGCAGGTCTTGAAGTCGAGGCTTCAGGTCCCTGCATGTTCGTGGATCCTTTCATCGGAACTGCCGGTATGGGGCATACCTTCCCGGGAGCCTGCGTTCCCTTCGGCGGAGTGCAGGTAAGTCCCGACACAGACACAATACCGCACAACGTCGCCGGAGTGTACCAGCCCGAGGTCTATTCCCTCTGCGCAGGTTATCGCTATGACGACCCGACAATCGTGGGCTTTTCGCACACTCACCTCAGCGGCACCGGTCACTCGGACCTTGGCGATGTACTGCTGATGCCCGCCACGGGAGTCCTGCATCTGAACCCGGGCACCGCTGACCGGCCGGAAACCGGGTATCGCAGCCGTTTCAGCCATGAATCCGAGATTGCGACTCCCGGATACTATGCCGTTACACTCGAAGACTACGGCATACGCGCCGAAGTGACTGCCACCACCCGTACGGCGACCCACCGCTACAGTTTCCCCGCCGAAGGCGAGCGTCATCTCATCGCCGACCTTACGCACGGCATATACAATTACGAAGGAAAAACTATATGGGCCAGCGTGTGCATGCAGTCAGACAGCGTACTTACCGGATACCGTATCACTCAAGGCTGGGCACGCGAGCGCTACACATATTTCGCAATCAAGTTCTCACGGCCGGTAAAGGAATACGGTTACACTGAAAGCGTTTCCTCCCAGTACAAGGGGTTCTGGAGGAAATTTCCGATATATCGCAACTTTCCCGAAATGGCCGGGCGGGGAATAGTATGCTGGTTCGATTTCGACTGGGGCGGAGAGGACACGCTCGAGGTGCAAGTTGCATTGAGCTCCACTTCCGTCGAAGGAGCTCTCAAGAATCTCGAGTTTGAAGCCGCTGGAAAAGGATTCGACGAGATAGCTGCTGAAGCCGTCCAGAGCTGGGAACGGGAACTGGGCAAGTTGCAGGCCAAGGGTTCGGAGGAAGAACTGACGATGCTCTACACCTCACTGTATCATACAATGATCAACCCGTCCGTCTATAGCGACGTAGACGGTGCATACAGAGGGCTGGACGGAAATATCCACTATAGCGAGGGGAAAGACAACTACACGGTGTTCTCACTCTGGGATACGTACCGGGCGGAGCACCCGCTGCTTCTGCTGATGCATCCGAGACGGGTGCGTGACATGGCTCTTTCCATGCTTGAACATCAGGAGCAGAGCGCGCACGGCCTGCTGCCGATATGGAGCCTTATGGCCAACGAGGGCTGGTGTATGAGCGGCTACCATGCCGTGTCTGTGCTCGCCGACGCCCTTTCGGCAAATCTTGGACTGGACGGCGACCGTGTGCTTGACGCTATGGTAGCTACATCCACGGTCCCCTATCTGGAAGGTCTGGATGAATATATCGGGAAAGGATACGTTCCCCTGGAAGCGTCTTCTACCGGAGCTTCCACCACGCTTGAATATGCCTATGACGACTGGACCATCTACCGCGCGGCTCTGAGGATGGGACGCGACTCGCTGGCAGAAGTGTACAGGCTCAGATCGCAGAACTACCGCAACCTGTTCGACGGCAGCAGTCCATTCGCCCGGGCACGCCACAGAGACGGTTCATGGAAGAACCCGTCAGATCCAAGGCAGACCTATGGAGAAGGTTTCATTGAAGGTAATTCCTACAATTTCTCATTCCACGTCCCACACGATGTGAACGGACTTATCGAACTGATGGGAGGAGAAGACAGATTCCTGAGCATTCTTGACACATTGTTCCGGATTCCGCTGGCTCCTGAGTATTATGCCGACAACGAGGATATCGAAGCTTCCTGCCTCATCGGAGGATATGTGCACGGCAACGAACCTTCGCATCATATTCCTTACCTCTTCCAATGGACCAGAGAGCCATGGAGGACTGCGTACTGGGTACGCGAGATCATGGAAAAGATGTACGTTCCCCGCCGTGACGGACTGGGAGGAAACGACGACTGCGGCCAGATGAGCGCCTGGTATGTTTTCTCTGCCATGGGTTTCTATCCCGTATGCCCGGGCAGCGGACAATATGTCCTCGGAGCACCGTTTCTGCCGGAGTTGACGCTCAGGCTTGACAACGGTGCCCGGTTCACGGTAAAAGCCCCGAAAGTGAGTTCGAAGAACAGGTACGTCAAATCCGTGAAGCTGAACGGCCAGCCCTATGACAAACGCTACATAACCTATGAAGACATACTGAAAGGCGGTGTTCTGGAATTCGACATGAGCTCCAGGCCGTAAACCATCTTTCTTGATTTAGAAATCAAAATAAATGTTATCTTTGGCTAACAGATTATAATCCAATAAGCATAAATATGAAAAAACTATTAACCTCCGCCCTGCTGGCACTGCTGTTCATAAGCGCTGCAGCGCAGGAAGACACTAAAAGCGATATCGTAAAGACCGGCATCAATTTCGGTCCCCTGCCCGCAGTCGGTTATTCATCCGACCTGGGCTGGCACTATGGCGCCCTTACTGACATATACTGGTATGGTGACGGTTCTACATATCCTGAATATATGTGGAAAGCCAATGTCGAGATATCAAAATACTCCAAGGGCAACACTGTCCTGCACAGTTTCTTCGACAGCAAATACCTGATTCCTGGACTTCGCGTTTCAGCCGCCATTTCCTGGTTCGGGAACAAGACCACGAACTTCTACGGCTTCAACGGAGCATCGTCGTTATATGATCCCGAACGGGACAGGATTACCGAGACCGGACAGGGGTTCTACCTTATGAGACGTGACATCTTCCGCATCCAGACCTGTGTCCAGGGGAAGTTCGAAGACAGCAACTGGGGCTGGGCCGGCGGTCTGACCTTCTGGAGCCTCAGGACAGGACACGCAATCAATGAAGGACTGGATTACACCAACGACAAATCGCTGTATGACCTGTATGTCGAGAACGGAGTGATTCCCGAAGCAGAGAAAGACGGAGGAAAACACCTCGAATTCAAGGCAGGCGTAGTATATGACACACGCGACCATGAGAACAACCCTACCCGCGGTACCAACCTCGAGGTCTATATGTTCGGAAGCCCTGACATAATTTCAAAACACGACAACAACTACCTCAAACTGGCCGTACACCTGAAGCAGTTCGTTCCGCTGGCTGACCGTCTCGTATTCGGCGCTCACCTGGCATATCAGGGCCTCATAGCCGGCAACGCTCCTTTCTATATGCTTCAGACTATCCAGTCAATCAATATGAAGCAGATCAATACAGAAGGCCTCGGTTCTACCTGCACGCTCCGCGGTACCGTTACCAACCGTCTGCAGGGTAACGGATATGCCTGGATGAACACCGAACTCCGTTGGAGCTTCGCCAAATTCTACTGGATCAAGCAGAACTGGACACTTGCTGTCAATCCTTTCTACGATATGGGTATGGTCGTACAGCCCTACCATCTCGAGCAGTTGAAGAGCCTCCCGTCATATGCCTATACAGGCAATACCGAGAAACTTCATATGAGCGCCGGTGCCGGCCTTCACGTGATAATGAACCAGAACTTCAACATCAACTTCGAATTCGGCAAGTGCCTCGATCCTAACGACGGCACAGGTCTCGGCATCAACATCGGCCTCAACTACATCTTCTAGACGATTGTTGATAAACAACCGTCCTATGTGAAAAAAGGTTCTTGAAAATATAATAGATTTGTATCCCGGTTAAACTTTTAATCGGGATTTTTTTGTCTGCTTATCTTCAGAACGCAAGGTTGTTCCGCTCTGGAACGCTGGCTGATACGGACGTGTATGAGCTGCAAGGTCCGCAACTTTCAAACCGCTATTTCATATTGAGCCACGAAGGCACCCGGCACCTGATGGCAAGGCCGGAAGTCGTAGGCTATGATTCATATCTGTCGATGCTGCCCCCTACCCTGGCCGGTCTGCATCTTCTCCATCCCGACAAGAACGGAGACCTGGACATACTGACCATTCTCCGCGGCGGCCTCAACTACCCGATGGAGGAAGCTTGCCATCGCTGTGGAATACGCGTCCGTGACATCCATTTCCTGTCCTGCGAAAGGATTATCGAGAATCACGTGATCAAAGGCCTCGACATCAAGTATGAGAAGGTACGGGCCACTCCTGACCGCACCCTGCTGCTGGGCGACATAGTAGCGACAGGGGACACTCTCAGGCTCTGCCTGGACGCCGTGTTCGACCTCTTCAGGAAGAAAGGCGGCAGTATCCGCAAGATCATCCTCTTCACCATAGGCGGAACCCGCACCGTCTCCCTGCTGGAAGAACTCACCGCCAGCGCCCGTGTCCTGTTTCCTGGATTCGAACGTTTCGAATGTTTTTTCTACGAAGGCATATTCACTGTCTATAATGACCCGGGAGTCAGCGGCATCAATACCCCCGACATAGATTTCGGCTGGAAAGGAGGCGTCATCTCCCCTGAATTCCGCCGTTACATCCTCGACCGTCCCGACACGCTTCTTGAAAAATGCATCATATATGACGGCGGCGCACGGAGATATGAGATACCTGTACATTTCCACGAAGTGCTTGAATACTGGGAAGGAATCCTTGAAAGAGCAGACAGGATCGACACCGCCGCCCTCGTCCGCGAGAAACTTGGCTATGACGGCCCTCTGGATTTTGAGAGCTGGCGCAGTTGCTGCCTTTTTTCCGACCTGCCCGAAAACGGTCTTGAAGAACTCTGGGCTGCAGAACAGGCACTGCTTGACAATGCAGACCTCCTTCCGCTCCGCGACCTCGCCCAAAGGCGCGTCGACGAACTGAAAACAATTCTCCTATCCTATGAATAAAACTACTAAAACCGACGTTGACTACACGACCGGTCCGGTTGGACCCGCCGGCCGCAAGAGTACGCTGAGCATGTTCATGGTGATGCTCGGCTTCACCTTCTTCTCTGCAAGCATGTGGGTTGGACAGCAGCTCGCAGCAGGGCTCGATTTTTCAGGCTTCATCTGGGCATTGCTTCTCGGCGGCCTCATACTCGCAGCTTATACAGGATCCCTTGGTTACATCGGCGCAGAAAGCGGTCTTTCCCTCGATATGCTGGCCCGCCGCAGCTTCGGCAAAAAAGGCAGCTGGCTCCCCAGCGCAATGATCAGTTTCACCCAGATAGGCTGGTTCGGCGTCGGCCTGGCAATGTTCGCAATACCCGTTGCAAAAGAAATTTTCGGACTTGAAGTCACTCCCGACCAGATGCCGACAGCGGGATATCTCCTGGTAGCTATAGCAGGCATCCTGATGACTGCCAGCGCCTATTTCGGCATCAGGAGCCTCACCATCATAAGTTACATCGCCGTTCCCGCGGTTGCAATCCTCGGTACTCTGGCAATGATCCTCGCCATAAGGCGCGGTGACCTCGGCCTCGTGGAGCAGTTCGCTATCGGCACCAAGGACCTCGGAATCATCGCCGGAGCTGGCCTCGTCATAGGAAGTTTCGTATCCGGAGGTACGGCGACACCTAACTTCACCCGTTTTGCCAAGAGCGGCAGGACGGGCCTGATCATTACTGTAATCGCCTTCTTCATCGGCAACAGCCTTATGTTCCTCTTCGGTGCGGTATCAAGCATCTATGTTGGCGGAAACGACATCTTCGAGGTGATGCTGAATCTCAATCTCTTCTACCTCGCAGTACTTGTCCTCGGCCTCAACATATGGACCACAAACGACAATGCCCTCTACTCGGCCGGCCTCGGTCTGTCGAACATTACAGGAAAGTCCAAGAAACTGATGGTAATCATCTCCGGAATCATCGGCACCGTTGCCGCCGTATGGCTGTACTGGAATTTCTGCGACTGGTTGAACATCCTTAACTGTACCCTGCCGCCCATCGGTATCATCCTTGTAATCCATTACTTCGCACACCGCAAGGCTTATCTGGACGGAACCGTCGGCGAGCCTGTGGTGAATTGGGGTGCGGTAGTCGGCGTAGTGGCCGGAGCAGTCGTAGCCAACCTCGTGAAATGGGGCATCCCCGCCATCAACGGAATGGCGGTCGCAGCCGTTCTCTACTGGCTGCTCAACTTGGGCAAGAAATAAGTTACTGCTGTTTCAGGTAAGCCTGACAGCGGTCAGAAATGTTTTTACGGAGGCTGTCACCATACCAGCGGATCTCGAAGGTGTGGTAGCAGCCTTCCTTGAAATATGGCTTCCAGGCATATCCTGTCCCTTCAAAACCGTCGACAATCAACAACTTGGTCTTCTGGTCCAACGTGACAGTCAAGCTGTCGAACAGGACCGCAGGCGTAGCGTCGGTACACCAGTTCACCGGATTGATTGCGACCGAGTTGCCATAGCTTACCAGCGGATTGGCGTCCTCGGGCTCGCGTACCGAGTTGTAGCAGATTGTAACGCCAGTGTCATCCGCACCTGTAGCCGGAACGATCGAGCGTGACTCTTCCATCTCGCTTTCGGTGATTTTCCAACCCAGGACATATGCGGCCACCATGCGTTCATGAATGTCTTCAGGCATCTCCTTGAGCAACTCCACCAGGGCCTGTGCGCCCTGGCTGAAACCCGCCAGGACAAACGGTCTGCCTTGGTTCAGATTCTTCATGTAATACTGGAAAGCTTTTCTCACATCCCGCATCGCCAAGGGAAAACGGCTGGCTATAAGTGAAGTGTCGGCATAGGTTTCCATCGTCACCTGACGATAGAACGGAGAGTAGAAATTCAGGTTTCCGGACAGGATACGGTCCACCCCTTCCATCTCGTGACGGATTCCTTTACAAAGCGCCGAATCGCAAGCCCAGGCATAATGGACGTCAGCTCCGTCGACCTCATAGTCGAACGTTTCGGTAGAAGATATGTAGAACAGGTCAACCGCACCGCTGCGGTCTGTCACATACCAGGATGAAGACTTGCCGTAGTCGGGTGCCTTCGGGACTATTTCTTTGGGAGTGCAGGCAGCTAGGGCAAGCAATGCCAAAAGCAGAATCTTGATTTTCATATCAGATGGATTAGCGTTTTTCTTCCTTAAGCGTCAACCCCATGAAGAATATTGACAGCAGGCAGGCAGCCACCAGCAGCACGAAAGTCCAGCTCCATCCGGCATTCTGGGCGACAAGGCCGATGACAGTATTCGCCAGAAGGAAAGTTCCGAAGAAATAGCCGAAGAAGCCCGTGAGACCTGCGGCAGTACCGGCCGCATTCTTGGGAGCCAGATCAAGTGCCTGTACTCCGATCAACATGACCGGCCCGTAGATAAAGAAGCCGATGCCGATAAGGCATATGATTACGACTGTCAGGTTGTCGATGAAAGCCCAGTACAGGAGCACGAACACCATCACGAGAGCCATAAAAAGAATCGTAGGCAATGCCCTGCGGCCATGGAAAAGCTTGTCGGACAGCCATCCGCAGAGAAGCGTGCCGGGAATGGCTGCGAATTCGTAGGCGAAATACGCCCAACCCGCGCTCTTCAGGTCTATGCCTTTCTCGGTAAGAATCGTAGGCGCCCAGTCCAGACATCCGTAGCGTACCATATAGACGAACGCATTCGACAGGGCGATGAACCAGAGGAACTTGTTGTTGAGCACATGCTTGAAGAAGATTTCCTTCGTCGAGAGGGTCTGTTCGTGCTTTTCTGAATAATTCTTCGGGTAGTCGTTTCGCCAGGACTCTACCGACGGCAGACCGCATGACTGAGGCGTGTCGCGCAGCAGGATATATGCCAGCAGGGCAATGAAAAGAGCCACGGCAGCCGGGAATGCGAAGGTGCCTATGAGGAAATAAAGTTCCTCGTGGGTTCCGTAGAACCAGCTGCCGAACCAGGCCGCTCCGTAGGTGGCCATAGGACCGACAAGGGCGCCTCCGACGTTGTGCGCACAGTTCCATATGCTCATCATCGTTCCTCGCTCTCCAGGCGAGAACCAGTGCGTCATCACACGGCCGCATGGAGGCCAGCCCATTCCGTTGAACCAGCCGACAAGGCAGTTCAACACTCCCATCACCAGGATTGCCAGGCCTTTGTTCGAGGCTCCTATCCACTGTATGGGGACTATCATAAAGCACATAGAAATGGCCGTGAGGACAAGGCCGAGCGGCAGGAACACCCTGGCGTTCGAGCGGTCAGACACGCTGCCCATCAAGAACTTGGACAGAGCGTATGCAGCAGCGTTGAGACCCAGCACGAAACCCAGTTCAGTTTTCTGGAAACCGAGCGGAACCATGGCCGGAATAGCCATCGAGAGGTTCTTGCGGACCAGATAGAATCCGGCGTAGCCGATGAAGGCGCCGATGAATACCTGAAGACGCAGACGTTTGTATTTCGCATCGGCCTCAGGGCCGGTCTGAGCAGGTTTATATGAGGGCTGCCGAAGAAACTTTAGCATTCTGTTCAATAGTTTATTATTCTGCTAATATAGCAAATTTTCGCTATCTTTGATTGGAATATACAATCCGCCTGACAACGCTAAAAGCTATAATCCTATGATTCGCAAATTAATAAAACTCACGGCCTTCATATTGGTCATAATCACACTCGACAGCTGCCTCGCTGGCAGATATATGTGCAACTACGCTCTCCAGCCGACTCCCCACGGCGAGGATGACATAGACCGTACCAGGGACAAGGCCGACTCGCTGCTGGCCGGCAGTACGGCCTGGTATGACAATCTCAAGCAACAGGGAATCCTGAAAGACATCTATGCAGAAGGCTTCAACGGCAACAGGGTTCACGCAGTCTATGCTCCGGCGGCAGACCCGGCCAATGCAAACGGAACTGCCGTCATAGTGCACGGCTATACCGACAACCACTATGTCTTCCTCTATCTGGTACGCATGTACCGCGACGAGCTGAACTACAACGTGATGGTGCCTGACCTGCAGTATCACGGCTATTCTGAGGGCGAGGCAGTCCAGATGGGCTGGTTCGACCGGTACGATGTCGAGATGTGGACCGAGAAGGCTCATGAAATCTTCAACGACGACTTTACCGTGGTGCACGGTGTATCAATGGGTGCAGCCACTACGATGATGATGAGCGGAGACAACCTGCCCGACTACGTGAAGGCATTCGTAGAAGACTGCGGATACAGTTCTGTATGGGACCAGTTCACGGCAAACCTCAAACAGTCTTTCCATCTGCCTCCCTTCCCTATCCTCAACAGCGCAAACACTGTCTGCAGGAAACGCTACGGCTGGGACTTCAAGGAGGCTTCATCCGTCAACCAGCTTGCCAAGTCTTATCTGCCGATGCTGTTCATACACGGCGATGCAGACGACTTCGTTCCTTTCGAGCATCTCCAGAAGAACTATGATGCGAAGACTGCCGGCTATAAGGAAATGTGGGTTGCAGAAGGTGCAGTACATGCAAACGCTTTCGCCAGTCATCCGGAGGAGTACAAGCAGCACGTCTCCGATTTCCTGCAGAAAGTGAAAACCCTGGCATATTGACCGAACGACATAAAACTAAGATAAACTGACCATGAAAAGAATCCCCATCTTCATTCTGTCCCTGCTTCTGATCGCAGCTTGCACTGCAAGGCCCGGACAGCGCGGCTCCGGTGAGATACTTCTCCCTACCATGGGCTGGAGTTCCTGGAACACTTATGCCATCAACATCTCCGACTCGCTCATCATGAGCCAGGCCGATGCGATGGTTTCTACAGGTCTGGCCGATGCGGGCTACAGCCACATCAATATCGATGACGGCTATTTCGGAGGCCGCGATCCGGAAACCGGACAGCTGCTCATCCACCCCACCCGTTTCCCGAACGGAATGAAAAAGGTCGTCGACCACATCCATTCGCTCGGACTGAAAGCCGGTATCTACAGTGACGCCGGCGCAAACACCTGCGGCAACTATTACAACCGCGATACTATCGCACGCGGAGTGGGCCTTTACGGACACGATCAGCAGGATGCCGACTTCTTCTTCAAGGAGCTTGGGTTCGACTTCATCAAGGTCGATTTCTGCGGAGGCAACGCTCCCCAGAATTCCGACCGCCTCGCTCTTGACCCGCAGGAGCGCTATACAGCCATCCGCCGGGCCATCGACAACACCGGCCGCAAGGATGTGCGGCTCAATGTCTGCCGCTGGGATTTCCCAGGCGTATGGGTTCGTGACGTAGCCCTCTCATGGCGTATGTCCCACGACATCGCCGACCGCTGGCAGTCCGTAAGAAGCATCATCAACCAGAGCCTCTATCTTTCGGCTTATGCCGGAGGCGGACACTACAACGACATGGATATGCTCGAGGTCGGCCGCTCGATGAGCAGTGAAGAAGACAAGACGCACTTCGGAATCTGGTGCATAATGTCATCTCCCCTGCTGATCGGCTGCGATATGACTACCCTCCGTTCTGAGGCCTTCGACCTGCTTACCAACCGCGACCTCATCGCCCTTGACCAGGATCCCCTGGGCCTCCAGGCATATGTCGTACAGCATGAAGGCGATACATACGTATTCGTGAAGGACATCGAAGAGCGCTTCGGCACAGTGCGCGCCGTGGCCTTCTACAATCCTGCCGACGAGCCCTGCCATATGGGCATCGACCTCAAGGACCTTGACCTTGCCGGTCCGGCTGCCGTACGCGACCTCTTTGAGCGCAAGGACATCGGCCAGGTCTCTGACCGCCTTGAAGCCGACGTACCCGCACACGGAACCCGCATCTATCGTCTGGCCGCAAAGGAAAGGCTGGAACGCGTCCGTTACGAGGCTGAGACTGCATGGCTGAGCGAATATCAGGAACTCTACAACAATCAGGCGTTCAAGACTGCGACCTATACTCCCAACCCCGACTGCTCAGGCAGGATGTCCGTAACCCAGCTGGGATTCAAACCCACAAACGACCTGCAGTGGCGCGACATATGGAGCAGGAAGGGTGGAGATTATGTAATGACTCTTCGCTGTCTGGCTCCCGAGAACCGTTTCATCTACCTTTCTGACAATCCTTCTTCTGCCCGCTCCGTAAGGATAAGCGCATCTCCGGAATGGCAGGACGTTGAGATCAACGTCCATTTGGAGCCGGGGCTCAACTGCATCAGGCTGGTCAACGACCGCTCTGCTATGCCTGACATAGACTATATGGAACTGAAACCCGCAATCTGATTATGATACGCAAAATATTGTTTCTGGCATTGACCGCACTGGTTTCCTGCCAGGTTATGAGAGCCCAGACGCCTGATCCGAATTTCTTCATCTATCTCTGCTTCGGACAGTCGAACATGGAAGCAGGCGCACGCCCTGCCGAGCAGGACCTGAATTTCAACGACCCGCGCTTCCAGTTTATGGCTGCAGTGGATATGCCCCGCTACGAGCGAGTCCGCAACCACTGGTACACTGCCGTGCCGCCCATCTGCCGCGAGACCAACAATATGGGTCCGGTAGATTTCTTCGGCCGCAAGATGATTGAAGTTCTTCCCGAGAAGTACAGGGTGGGCGTGATCAACGTCTCTGTCGCTGGCGCCAAACTGGAACTCTGGGACAAGGATGCCTGCGAGGACTATCTGGCCATGGAGGCCGCCGACCCCAGCCGCAGCTGGCTTATCGATATGGCCAAGGCTTATGGGATGAGTCCCTACCAGCGCCTGCTGGAAACTGCCCAAGAGGCCCAGAAATACGGTGTCATCAAGGGTATGCTGCTCCACCAGGGCGAGTCAAATCCTGACGACCCCACCTGGTGCGGCCGTGTGAAGAAAATCCACGACGACCTCTGCGCAGCGCTCGGGCTCAATCCAGATGAGATTCCCCTGCTTGCCGGAGAGCTTAAATATGCCGAGCAGGACGGTGTCTGCGCCGCATTCAACGATGTCGTGCTGGCCCACCTGCCGGAAGTGATGCCCAATGGTTATGTCATCTCCGCCCTCGGCTGCGAGAGCACCGGCGACCAGTTCCACTTCAGCACCGAGGGAATGCGTCTGATGGGCTACCGCATGGCCGACAAGATGCTGGAGCTCCAGGGCTTCAAGAAGCCTGAGACCCGCACTCTCACCCTCAAGCCGAACAAGCTCGGCATCGAGATCAGCCCCACCCTCGGCGGCATCTTCTTCGAGGACATCAACCAGAGCGTGGACGGCGGCATCAGCGCACAGCTCATCCAGAACAACTCTTTCCAGGCCTACAACGTGCCTGACGGACCGGCCAACGAGTTCTCGACCAGCGACACCGTCTTCTTCGGATGGACTGTCGTAAGCCGTGAAGGTGCCGTCGGACAGGCCCGCACTGTGGATGAGAAACCGCTCGTGAAAAACCTCAGGCGCTGGTACGACTTCGACCCGAACGACAAGTATGACGACGAGCTGCGCTACAAGCAGTACTCGGTACGTTTCGACATCGAGCAGCCCGGCGAAGGCTTCGGTATCGCCGCCAACGGCTTCGGTATTGCCGAGTACAAGCGCGGTCCCGGTGCATACTATTCAAACAACACCCAGACTCCGTCGATCCCGGCAGTGCAAGGCGTAAGCTATGACCTTGGCCTCTATTTGCAGGGCGCAAGCTATCCCGGAACAGTCTCCGTTTATCTGGAGGACGCTCAGGGCAATGCCAACTCCAATGTGTTGAAATTCTCCGGCCTCAGAGGCCAATGGCAGAAGTTTGAGGGCCAGCTCAAGGCCGAGCGTTCTGTCGACAGCCGTCTTGCCATCGTGGCCGATGCTGCCGGAACCTTCTGGCTGGATTTCGTAACCCTCGTTCCGGAAGCCTCCCAGCTTTGGAAAGACGGTAAGTACGGCCCGTTCCGCAAGGATCTTCTGGAGGCGCTGGAAGCCCTTCATCCCACATTCATGCGTTTCCCGGGCGGATGCGCATCCGAGGGGCCGAACTACTTCGGACAGGTGTTCTGGAAAAACTCCATCGGCCCGCGCGAGGAGCGTATCGGTTTCCGCAACCACTGGGGATACTGGACTTCTCAGTACATAGGTTTCTATGAGTATCTGCTTATGGCCGAAGGCCTCGGCGCCACTCCCCTGCCCGTGCTGAACGACGGTGTCACCTGCCAGTTTGCAGGCCATCAGTATATCGCTCCGCTTGACACCCAGGAAGACCGAGACCGCTTCTACAACATATTCGTCAAAGACGCCCTCGACTTCATCGAATTCTGCAACGGCAGCACAGACACCGGATGGGGCGCCATGCGTGCCAGCCTCGGCCACCCCGAGCCCTTCAACCTCAAGTATCTGGGCATCGGCAACGAGAACCAGGGACCCGAGTTCTGGGAGCGCTTCGACATTATGTACAAGGCGGTAAAGGAGAAATATCCAGATATTATCATCGTATCCACCGCAGGTGCCGCCGATTCGGGCAAGGAGTTCGACACCAACATGGCAATCATCGACGCCGAGTACCCTGACACAATCGTGGACGAACACTATTACAAGAGTGACGACTGGTTCTACTCGAACCGCGACAGATATCTGCTCGGCAAGGTACGCGGAGCCGAAGGACACAAATACGACCGCAAGCAACCCACCCGCGTCTTCGTGGGCGAGTTCGCCAACAGCCGCGACAACAATGCATATTCTTCTGCAATGGCCGAAGCAGCATACTGGACCAGCCTCGAGCGCAACTCAGATATGGTGGTGATGGCAGCCTACGCTCCTCTTTTCTGCAAGAAGGGATACAACAAGTGGAACTCCAACCTCATCTGGTTTGACAACCGCGGAATGTGGCGCTCCACCAACTACTGGTACCAGCAGCTGTTCTCTGTCGCCGGCGACCGCGCTTTCAAGATGTCAGACGTGATGGACGGAAAGAAAGTTGACGGTAACGTATACACCTCTCCCACCATCGACAGCGAAACCGGCGAAATCTTCATCAAGTTCGTCAACGCAGAGGCCGTAGACAAGTTGCTGACGGTCAATACAGGCAGCGGCACCGCATACGAAGCCACTCTTGAATTCGTTTCATCGCACGACACCTCGGTCAAGAACCAGGGTGACCAGAACTATTATTCGAGCCATCCCGACTACGCCACACCGCCTGCAATGCGCGGCGGTCCCGGCACAGGTGAACGTCCTGCGCTCGTAAGTATGGCAGCCCGCTTCGGACGTCGCGTGAAATACAGCGAGCAGGTGGTTCCTCACACCAAGGATCTTGGCAGAGTGCAGAAAAGTTTCACTTTCACCATGCCAGAGAATTCAATCGGAATCCTGCGCCTGAAACCGGCGAAGTAAAGTCAGGTATCACAAAAATGTTCCGCCCCATATCGTTCTCCGATATGGGGCGGAATTATTTAAATAGAGCTCAGAGTTCTTTGCTTACAGGTTTATTTCCTGCCGAAGATACCGCCGAGGATGCCGCCGAGAAGACCGCCGCCGCTGCTCTTGTTGCCACCCTTGAGAGTGATCAGGATATCGTTCAAATCAACGTCTCCGTCACCGTCCTGATCTTTGATAAAACCTGAAAGGCTGGCGATTACAGTAGGAATCAGAGATGCAAGTTTGGTGTTCAGAACATTCCCAAGTTTGAGATTCTTGAGGATATTGTTGGCGAACAACTGACCTGCCAATGCAGTGACAGGGCTTGAAGCCGCGTTGGAGGCTCCTGTAAGAAGGTTCTTGATCTGCTCGATACCTCCGGGCTTGGTAGCAGTCTGCTTGAAGCTGCCGAAGATTGAATCTGAAAGACCGTTGAGCACGGTATTCTGAACGTTAGAAGGGATTTCAACATTACCGGCAGCTTTCTTCACCTGCTGCAGGATAAGATCTTGAAGGTTTGCCATGGTATAATATGATTAAGGTTGATTTTTATCGTTATTGAATTTAAAGTTAAATATTATTTTCTAAAAAACATATGCATCACAGCTTTTCAAGTTGTTCCTGCCGCGGCCTGTCATGCTTGTATGCCTTCCGCTTATGCTGGTTCCAGGTACCGTAGATCTCGGAGACGCGGCCCGAAGTCATGAATACTGGAATGTCCTCCACGCGTATCTTCTCCATCAGTTTCGCGAACTCGTCGTTCGTAAGGATAGCCTCCAGTTCTACCTTCTTCTCGTTGGAATAACCGCCTGTAACTTCGTAGAGGGTCACGCCGCGAACCAGGTCGTGCACGATGAATTCCTGCAGTTCCTGATATTTCGGAGAAATGATGCACACGCGCTTTCGGGCGTTCAGGCCGGCCGTGAAGTGATCCACCATAAGGCCGTTGATCCAGGTGCCGATGAAACCCATGAACACCAGATACAGCGAATTGCCCGGAACTGCGAAAGCAGAGCAGCAGATAATTGCGCCGGCCACAGTAACCGACGTGCCGATGTCGATGTGGGCATACTTGTTGACGATCTTGGCTATGATGTCAAGGCCGCCGGTGGAAGCATTGATCCTGAAGAGTATGGCCTGCGAAAGGCTCAGTATTATCACAAAGCAGAACAGGTAGAACCAGTAGTCCACATCGCCGCCTGCCCAGTCAAACATCTTCGAGGGATCGATGTTGAACTTCTTGTCTATAGCCTCGAACAGCCACAGCCACGGAGACAGCACCAGCGCAGTGTAGACCGTCTTGGCGCCGAACTCCTTCCCTATCAGGATAAACGCCAGCACCAGCAGTATTATGTTGATGACGAACGTCAGCGCGGACACCGGAATCCCCGTAATTCTGTAAATGACAATCGAAAGACCGGAGATCGAGCCCACAATCATCTTGCTGGGCTGCAGGAAATAATGCACGGCAATGGCGGCCACCATCATGCCGAAGGTCATGATGAGGAACTCCTTGAAGAATTTGCCGCTCTTGAAGTAATTCTTGGTATTTTGATTCATAGACAACTAATTAGCATAGCTTAGACCGAATCCGAAGGGGAATGAAGGATCCTTCGAATCGTAAGGCATATCCTCTTTCTGGGCCCTTACGGCGTCCATCGAAGATGGAATCTCGAACGGAAGCTTGCTCTTCGGATTGAAACGGCCGAAGATAACATCCATCACAGCGGCGTCGGTCGGGTCGAACGAAAGGATCATCGCCTGCGGGAGACCTTTCAACTCGGGGCTGATTACCAGCGACGAACCCGTGGGGTTTATGTCGGCCACCACAGGTTTGCCGGAAGCGACGTATGCCTTCACCTTGGCAAGCTTCTCTGCCGGGAAGTCGATGTTCACTTCCTGCGATGCCAGAGGCGATGCGAAGCCTGGGCCGCCGCCTGGCCTGCGCTCGGGAGAAGGAGTCGTGCGGTAGATAATGAGGTCTGCAGCAGCCGGTCTGTCCACTACGGTGCCGTACTTTGCGGCAACGTCCGGTGCGATTCCGTCCACAAAGATTTTGATTCCTTCCTTTGCAGGCAGTGTTCCGTCATTCACAAGAAGTACGTTCGAAACGTGCTGGGCATCCATTCCGAAGGCCTCGTTCTCGGGGCTCTGAAGAATCTGTGCTGCCTTTGCAGGATCGACATAGGGGTTCTCGAACAGGCCGAGGATGAAATGCCACTGCAGAATGCGTGAAGCAGCCTGGTTGATGCGCTCTTCCGTGACGCGGCCTTCATTGACAAGTTCCACTACCACTTCGGGGGTGGTCTCGGATCCCATCTGGTCGACGCCGGCGTTGATGATCATCTCCATATTGTCCTTGCGGGTGGTCTTGCCCTGCAGCGAGGGTTTCAGCGGGCCGTTGCCCACTACTCCCCAGTCCGTGCAGATGGCGCCCTTGAAGCCGAGTTCTCCGTAGAGGACTTCAGTTGACATGTGATATGAATAGTTCACGTTGAGAGAGTCGGAGAAAGTGCCGCTGTAATAGCCCATGGCTGCCAGGGCACCTTTCTCTATGCCTTTCCTCCACGGGAGGTAATGATATTCCTGGTTATTGCCCGGATATACCAGCCAGCGGCCGCTGCCTCCCAGATGGGGACCGCTGCCGGGCCAGTGCTTGAGATGGACGAGTATCTTGCCGGGACCGACGTTCTCGCCCTGGGCTCCCTCGATGAGAGCAGCCGTCATTTCGGCGGTCAGTTCTGCAGATTCGGAGAAACAGCCCATATTACGGCTCCAACGGGGCTCGGTGATGACGTCGATCTGGGGACCGAGGAACATGTGAAGGCCGACGGCACGGTATTCTTCAGCCATTATCTCACCGAAACGGCGCATCATGTCGGGATCTCCGCCGGCAGTGATGCCGACCTGTCCCTCTCCGTTTGTGATGTGGGAGAAATACTGGGTTCCGCTGACGTGGCCTCCCAGTTTTGCGCTGTGGCGGGGATCAGATGAGAAGACGATCGGAATGCCGAGGCGTGACGCCTCTGCGATTTCCTGCATACCGTTCGACCAGTTCGCGAACTTCTCAGGCGCAGCGACACCGTTGTTCAGGATGCAGCGGAAGTTCTTCTCTTCGATGTACGACTTGGCCGTTGCCGTACGGCGCATCTGGCCCATGGCCATCGCTCCCGCATTCTGTCCGCCGGGGCCAATGGGGCCTGCATAGCGTTCCTCTTCTGCCTGGCGAAGAGCCTCTTTCTCCTCAGGCGTGAGGTCATATTTCACTTCACCGCTCTCAGTAACGGCGATGTTAGGATGAAACATCAGGCCGACTTTCTCTTCCAAGGTCATCTGCGAGACAAGGTCGGCTATGCGTTTGTCCATGGGCTGGCGCCAGTCTTCGTAAACGTCCAGCTTGCCGTTCTTGTTAAGGTCCTTGAACTGATACCTGCCCTTGTTAAGGATCTCCACCTTCCGGGCTCCCAGTTCAGGCTGTGTATACTTCGGAGTACATCCGACAGTCAGGAACGCCAGAAAGGCCGCTCCCAGCATCATAATCTTATTCATACGTTCAGGTGCTTTGTTTCTTGTAAATATACAAAAAAGTCGGAGATTGGAGAATCCCCGACTTTATATTCAAATTGCAGGATCGCATCAGAACGCCACGCTCAGTCCGGCGCTTGCATAGTAAAGCATATCCTTGTACAACGGTGAGTAGCCGACTCCGCCTTTGATCGGCAGCGACAGCCAGTCGTTGAGTTCAAAGGTATACCCGGCCTCTAGCATCATATTGCTGACGGCGAAACCGCCATCTATGTTTTCATAGTAAAAAGACCTGTGAGGCACGGCACCGAAGGTTGCCTTGACATCGAAATTGCCGACGCTGTAGGGTATCGCCAGCTCCATATAGTTGGAATACATGCGCTTGACGGTATTGACGCTCTGGTCGTAATCGTCACCCCAGAGAGAAGTATACAGAGTCAGGGAAGCAGGCACCGGGCCCGGGACAGTATATCCTACGCCGATCTCGCCCATGTCGCCGAAATAGTGGTTCAACTCCATATGGAAACCGTGAGTCTCTGCATAGAGAGTGAACTGGTACTCTGAATAATGGTCGGCAGCATGGAAAGACTGGTAAGTCCAGAAATAACCTTCCATATAGAATTCCTCGTCGGCGCTGGTGAAATTCAGTCCGATGTCGAAAGAAGCTCCGGGGCCTCCGACAGGGTCGTTCTTCATACCCCTCCAGATGTATTCGCTCATAAACTCCTTGTCGGCCATAAAGCCCAGAGTCTGTGCAGAGAGGCCGTTCGCAAAGCCCAGCAGTGCTACGGCTACGATAATGATCCGTTTCATCTTATCTTCTTTTTTTGCTGCCTTTACGGCGTGATTTGTTCTTCTTTGATTTCACTACCGACCATACAACGAGGGCGGCTACGACAAGTGCCAGAAGTATGAGGATGGTGGCGTTCAGGTTGTCACCTTTCACCCTCGACCACATCTTGAGAAGCTTCTCGGTATACTGGTCTGTATCATGCATGATCACGCACCTGTCCATAACGGTTTTGTCAGGATAGAAAATCGGATTCAGCAGAACCGAGTCAGCCTCCGGACCGAAGAAATAAGATGCGTCGACCACCTCTGAATAGCGGGAATCCCTGGCCTGCTCCATCTGGCTTTCGAGAACTTCCGGAGTACCGACGACACTGACGTAGCCGATGGCGTCCATATTGCGTATGGCGTTCTCGCTCATGCACATATAGTTGATGAAGTAGTTGGCAGCCTTCACGTTCACGGCATACTTGGGAATCACCCAACCGTCGAAGAAGCAGTTGCTGCCCTCGTCGGGAACCACATAGTTGAGCTGCACTCCCACATCGCCGGCTTCGTTGATCGCCCACATGGCGTCACCGGACCATGTCCAGTTGATCCAGGCCTTCTCCTGAGTCATCATTTCCTTGCCGAAGTCAGCCTCCCAGCCAGAGACATTCTTCTTGGCCTCGAGCAGCAGTTCCTCGACTTTGGCGATCGATTCGTCGCTGACGTCGAACATCAGGTCCTTGGGATCGACAGTGCCGTTTGCGATCTCCTCACGGTTCAGGTAAATGAGCAGCGGACTGTAGACATCCCTGAAGGCATCCTTCATGAAGAGTTTCTGCTCGAACTTGGGATTGAGTATGGCAGCCCAGGTGGAAACCTCGCTGCGGTCCACGTACTTCTCATTGTACATGAAGCCCACCGTACCCCACATATATGGCACTGAATAATCGTTGGCGTTCTTGCCGGGAGTGTTCATCTCGTTGAATTTCTCCACTGCGAAAGGAGCCACGTTGACGGTATAGTCAGGCGTGCTGCCATAGTTGCGGTCGAGCGGCAATGCGAGACCGTGGTTGATCATCCTTTCGATTATATAGTCTGAAGGACAGACGAGGTCATAGTCGGCCTGTCCCCTCTCAACTTTCGCGAGCATCACTTCATTGATGTCAAACACCTGATAGATAATCTCAACCTTTTCCCCGGTCTGCTCATAATACCACTCCTCGAACTCATCAAGAAGGTCTTCGTCGATGTAGTCAGACCAGTTGTAGATTTTCAGCTGGTGCGCCCTGTCGCTGGACTGTCCGCCCGAGCAAGCGCACACAACCACTGCACACGCGAAGCACAGTGCAATGTTCAAAAGTTTTTTCATGTCAGAGAATTGGTTTGATTGTTTTTCTTGCCCCGAAGGTTCATTATGATGAGGACTGCAAGCACTGCAACGAACACGATCGTAATCATAGGACGCAACTCAGGGGTGAGTCCTCCCTTGCGGGAATCAGCATAAATATAAGTAGACAACGTCTGCAGGCCGTTTGTGCCCACATTGAAGACGCTGACTTCGAAATCGTCTATTGAAAGGATGAACGACAGGAAGAATCCGCTTACCATACCGCTCTTGATCTGCGGAAGGATCACCTTGCGGAGAGCCTGTGACGGCGTGGCACCCAGGTCAAGCGCAGCTTCGAAGGTGTTGGGGTTCATCTGCTTGAGCCGTGGCATCACGCTGAGCACCACATAAGGGGTGCAGAAGGTGATGTGGCATAACGTCAGGGTGACGTAACCCTGAGTGACGCCCAGGCTGACGAACAGAAGGAACAGCGACACGCCGGTGATGATGTCGGCGTTGAGGATAGGGATGTTGTTCATCGTGTTCATGGCAGCCTTGAACCGTTTGTTGCGAAGGTTGAAGATACCGATGGCCGATACCGTACCGAGAACTGTAGAAACCGTCGCGGCGACAAGACCGATAATCAAGGTATTGATCACTGCGCTCATCAGGGCCTCGTGGGCGCCGCCTGTGAAAAGAGACCTGTAGAGTCCCACTGAAAAGCCCGTCCAGTTGCCGAGAACCTTGGCCTCGGTGAAAGAGTAGATACCGATGATGATCATCGGCGCGTACAGCAGCACGAGCAGAATCCAGATATATGCTTTAGCAAGGAACTTCTTCATTACACAAGCCCTCCCGCAGCCGAATCTTCGTCTTTTTCGTCATTGAACAGATTGGTGACGACGATCAGTATCAACATAATCAATGAAAGCAGAGCGCCGTAGTTCCACATACCGTTGTTGATGTTCTCCTGAATTACCGTTCCGAAGAGCTTGATGTTGTTCATGGTAAGAAGTTCGGCGATGGCAAAGGTCGAAATCGTGGGCATAAACACCATCATTATGCCGCTGACCACTCCCGGCATAGAGAGAGGCAGAGTCACCTTGGTGAAAACCTTCACGTTACTTGCACCGAGATCCTGAGCTGCCTCGATATAGCTCTTGTCAAGCTTCTGGAGCACAGTGTATATGGGCAGGATCATGAACGGCAGATAGTTGTAAACCATACCGAAAATCAGCGTGGCCTGCCCCAGCGGCACCTTCATAAAGCCGAAGAGGGCGACGGTGGCAAGGGTACGCATTAGCACGTTTATGAACATCGGTATCAGGAACAGCGCCACCATTATCGAGGAGCTGTTGAACTTTGCATTGCTCAGTATGTATGCGGCAGGATAGCCGAGTATGATACATATGAACGTAGTGATCAGAGCTATTCCTATCGAATAGATCAGGGTGTTGACCGACTCCCTCTCATTGATGAAAGTGCGTACGTTCTCGAAAGTGAAATTGCCCTGAGGGTCGCGGAATGCATAAAGCACCACCAGGACCAGAGGAAGCACCACGAATATCAGCATGAATATCAGGTAAGGGATGCTCCAGCTGCTGCGACGGCCGAAAAACTGTTTGATCTTTCCCATCTGCAACTATTTTTCAGCTTTCCTGATACGCAAATCTTCGGGGAGTATCCTGATGCCGACAAGGTCTCGCTCGTCCCACACGTCGTTTGTCGCGACATAAACGTTGTCGCGGTCTTCGGTCATCACGGTGAGGTAATAGTGGTCACCCTTGTAGAGGATGAAACGGACGTCGCCCACCAGCTCTGCATTGTCGATATCGTCAAGCAGATCCACCTTGTCGAAATCCACATCCACAAGCACATCCACCTTCTCGCCCTGATAAAGAGCCTGGGGCAGACACTCGAACTCGATACCGAGCATCTCGACGTGGGTTTCGTCGACCAGCGTGCCTTCGAAGGTGTTGCAGGTACGCTCCTTGCGCATAACCTGTATATCCTGCGGCTTGATTACCATAGCCACCTTCTTGCCGGCCTCGAAGGGATTATAGTCCTGAATCATCACTTCATAGCCTTCGTCAGTGATGACGGTAATCTCGTAATGCACTCCCTGGAAAACGCACGACTGTACAGTTCCTTCGAACATCGCCGCCTTGTTGGGGGCATCCATCACATATATATCCTCCGGACGGATGACTACGTCCACGGGCTTGTTCTCGCCGAATCCTTCGTCGACACAGTCGAAATCGTGGCCGAGGAAATTGACCCTGCGGTCGCATATCATGGTGCCGTTGACAATGTTGCTCTCGCCTATGAAGTCGGCGACGAACGCATTGACCGGCTCGTTATAGATGTCGATGGGACTGCCGGCCTGCTGGATCACGCCGTCATTCATCACGACGATGGTATCGCTCAGCGTAAGGGCTTCTTCCTGGTCATGGGTTACGTAGAGGAATGTAACGCCAAGCTTTTCGTGTATTTCCTTAAGCTCGACCTGCATATCTTTGCGCATCTTGTGGTCAAGAGCTGACAGAGGCTCGTCGAGCAACAGCACTTCCGGAGAGTTGATCAGGGCGCGTGCGATGGCCACACGCTGCTGCTGGCCGCCGGACAGCGACTCGACGTCACGCCACTCATAGTCAGTCATATTGACCATCTTGAGAGCTTTGCGGACGCGCTGCTCAATCTCCTGCTCAGGCACCTTGTTGAGTTTCAGGCCGAACGCGACGTTGTCGTAGACGTTGAGATGAGGAAAAAGCGCGTAGCGCTGGAATACAGTATTTACGGGGCGTTTGTAAGGCGGGATGGAGTTCATCTGCTCTCCGCCTATCTCTACCGTACCTTCGTCCGGTGTAACGAATCCGGCCAGGATTCTTAGAAGCGTGGTCTTGCCACAACCGGACGGACCGAGAATGGTGATGAATTCACCTTTCTTAACATGCAAATTGACATCATTCAGAACTTGTTTGTCTCCGAACCTTTTGGATATATGGTCCAGACTGATGATGAAATTTGAGTCTTTCATTTCGGCAGCGTTATGATGGGTAGGGTATAATAAAAAAAGTGTTTATATTTTGCGTGGCAAAGATTGTAAAAAAAAAGTGAAATACCCAACAAATCAGATATCTTTGCCGCATGAGAAGTTTCATGTCATACATCGTGCTGGCCATCAAGGGCATCCTGATGGGAGCCGCAAATGTGATTCCCGGCGTTTCAGGCGGCACAATAGCCTTCATGACAGGCATTTATAAAGAGCTTGTAGATTCATTGAAATCTATTGACGGCACAGCCGTGAAACTGTTTTTCACAGGCAAGTTCAAGGAATTCTGGAAAGCCATTAACGGCAACTTTCTGCTGGCCGTTTTCACCGGTGTCGTCATAAGCATTTTCTCGCTTGCCAAGCTGTTCCAGTATCTGCTGGAAACCCACCCCATACCGGTCTGGTCGTTCTTCTTCGGACTGATACTTGTTTCGACCGTCTTCATCATGAAGGACATGGGACGTTTCAGCCTCAGCAACGCCGTCAGCTTCATAGTCGGAGCCGCGCTGGGCGTCTTCATCTGCATCGCCACTCCGGCCACCACCCCGGACAGCATGCTGTTCATATTCTTCTGCGGCGCCATCGCCTTCTGCACCATGATCCTCCCCGGCATCTCCGGCAGCTTCATCCTGCTGCTCCTTGGCAAATATGCCTTCATGCTGGAGGCCGTCAGCGAGCTGAAGGTTGTCATCCTGATAGTCTTCGCCCTCGGCGCTGCAGCAGGCCTTATCTGCTTCTCGCACTTTCTTTCGTGGCTGCTGAAGAAATACTACAAACCTACCCTCAGCATGCTGTGCGGCCTTATGTTCGGATCGCTGCTCAAGGTTTGGCCGTGGAAGGAAACCCTCGCTGCAGGCACTGACCGTCCGCTGTGGCCCGGCCAATACGCAGGCGACCCGCAACTCGCATCAGCAATAATCTGGATGCTTGTCGGGGCCGCTCTTGTGGCAGCCATCAATCTGGCTGCAGCAAAATCTAAGAAAGAACAGGCTTAAGGACGCACCAGCGCAGCCCATTGTTCAAAATCGGATGTCTTTCCTTTGCTCCAGCAACATCCGACGGCATAATCCGCCTTATGGCCAAATCTTGTATTACAATATGCTACGGCATGGTCTGCCGGACCTTCTAATTCAAACTCGTTGGACATAGGCATTACAATACCGACGCCCATATTCCCGTCGTCACCGGGAAGGTTCTCCCATACGATGATGTAGTCCTCGCCAGTCTCCGACCTGTTGACATTGCGTTTCGCGAAACCGGCAGCCACTCTCATACCGTTGCCGTCATTGCTTTCATAGACATCGGACACCTCACAGAAATATGAATTCTCGCGAAGGGTTATGGTACGGGTAAGCTCAATGCTGTCTTCCCCTGCCTGCCACCTGGGATAATGCAAGCTGAACGTTACATGGGTTGTGGTCTGTTCCACTATTTCGAAAGAATCGAAATTTTCGTGAGGGAAACAGAGAGAGTCATTTACGACAACGGCAGAGCCGCCGTCGTTCATACTGGCAGCCTGGGCAATCTTACGGTCCTTGACCATGTCTTTCGCTTTCAGTATAGCTTCTATTCCATCAGAGACTACAGGATTGGCAGCGCCGTTAAGCTTGAAACATACAAGGCTGTTCTGGAAAATACAGTCTCCGTTCCCGTCGATAGCAGCTGTAGCTGCGGGTCCCACCTGGCAAGCGGCGGTCATTGCCGCCATTATGATCAGATAAACGATTTTTTTCATGTATAATCAATTAAAATATGTTCCGCCTTGCCACAATTAGCGTTCCTAAACTGTTCTTCTGGCGGAAAAAGATTTCTGACGTTTTATGCTGTAGATATTGAATGTCACAAAAGCCGCAAGCGCTACGACTCCGGCCACGATATAGCCGGCTGTCGGATTAAGCGACAGTCCTCCGTTAACGTGAGGTGCAATCATGAAGAATGAAACACAGATGTAAGTGAGGAAAGTCGCAGGAATCGACATAAAGAGATGCTTCGGCGTCTTTGAAAGATATTTCGAGCAGGTCCACAACATAATTGTCGCGATGATCTGGTTGCTGATACCTACATAGTTCCACAGTACGTCGAAGTCCACCATACAGAAAAAGGCTGCGATTGCGAATACCGGTACGGCAATCATCAGCCTGTTCCGCACAGGCACCTGGTCAAGTTTCAAGGCATCCGAGAGCATCAGACGGATACTGCGGAAAGCCGTGTCACCTGTGGTTATCGGGCATACTACTACGCCCAGCACGGCAATCACTGCGCCAATCTTGCCCAGCCAGTCGTTGCATAGCATATTGACTATTATAGCAGGAGTGTTGCCGGCAGCCGCAGCATTGTTAAGGCCTTCAGGACCTCCGAAATAGTTGATAGCCGCAGTCGCCCATATCATCGCTACTATACCTTCGGTAATCATAGCACCGTAGAACACGAGGCGGCCGTGCTTCTCGCTCTTTATGCATCGTGCCATCATCGGAGACTGAGTGGCATGGAAGCCGGATATCGCTCCGCAGGAAATGATGACGAACATCATCGGGAAGAGTATGTGCGTCTGAGGATCTGCGTGGTAATTCCTGAACGAATCTGCAGAAAGCTCAAGCATATGCAGGCTTCCGTCTGCGCTCTTGAAGAGCATCACGCCGGCTACGGCGACTGCCATAAACAAAAGCAGCGCGCCGAGGAAAGGATATATCCTGCCGATGATCTTGTTGATCGGAAGCAGGGTTGCGATAATATAATAAGCAAAAATCAGAACCACCCAGAACACCTTGCTGACCGGCATCATATTGTTCAGAAGGTCGGCCGGTCCGGTGACGAACGAGCATCCGACTCCGATCAGAGTGATGGCCAGAAAGACGTTCATGAACTTGCGTGCGGGTGCGCCGAGATACTGGCCGACGATTATCGGCATACTGCGCCCGTTGGCCCTGATGGACATCATACCGCTGAAATAATCGTGGGCGGCTCCCATAAAGACACAGCCCAGGGTTATCCACAGATATGCCATAGGCCCGTAAGCCGCTCCGAGGATCGCTCCGAAGATAGGCCCGAGACCTGCAATGTTGAGGAATTGGATAACGTAGACGCGCCACGTTTTCATCGGAGCGTAATCAACGCCGTCTGACATCGTAATGCAGGGGGTAGGCCGGGATGGATCGGCTTCGAACAGTTTCTTTTCTACGAAACGTCCGTAGGTAAAGAATCCGGCTATCAGGAAAGTGATGCAGCAGAGGAATGTGAACATAGCTTCTCACTGTTAATTGGGCGCAAATTTCATTATTTTTGTAGAAAAATGCAATTATGAAGAACTTGCTCCTTTCCATTGCGGCGGCTTGCCTGTTGTGCGGATCCGCCTTTGCCCAGGGTACTTTTGCTCCCCCTTCTCCTGATGGCTGGCAGCGCACGTCCAGCACGCAGCGTCAGTCAGAATTCCCGAAAGTCAATGCTGACGGCGAATACTGGTTCCGCTTCAGCGCCCCTGCGACAGCCAAAGATGTGAAGCTGGAATTCGCCTTCGTGGAGTTTCCCGCCCAGCAGGACGCTGACGGTAACTGGAATGTTATAGCGAAGGCGCCGAAGGTCGGCTATCAGATTGCACGCTGGATAGTGGACGGCATCCGCGTGCCCGATCCCGGCCTGGAATTCACTTATTCGAACGGCTGGGTAAGCACCATCGAGATTCCTTCGCCGCAGGACAGCTATTACCTGATGCGGGATGTGCCGCACGGAGATGTGCGCGAGCATTGGTTCTACTCTGAAATCGAAGGAAAATGGCGCAGGGCATATGTATACACCCCTGCCGAGTATGATTCGCGCCCCGACAAGAGCTACCCCGTGCTCTATCTCCAGCACGGCGCCGGCGAGAACGAGACTGAGTGGACGCACACAGGTTTTGCAGCTGTCATAGCCGACAATCTTATCGCGGACGGCAAGATTGAGCCGCTGATCATAGTGATGAACAACGATTTCGTTTATCGTCCCGGCGACAACCGGGGAAGACTAGCTCTTGCAGACAAGTGGAATGAGAATTATGAGGAGATGTTCCTGACTGAAGCCCTTCCTGACATAGAGGCGCACTACCGCGTCATTCCTGACGCCGGACACCGGGCAATGGCCGGCCTGTCGCTAGGAGGTATGCTGACAGGCACAGTGGGTGTAAGGCACAGCGACCTGTTCGGCTGGCTCGGCATCTTCAGCGGCGGCGTGGTTTCAGATCCTGGACAGCTCCGCAAGGATACCGTGAAACTGGTTTTCGAAACCTGCGGTTCGGAAGAATACCCGGAACGCATCCAGCAGAATGTCGAACAGTTGCGCGGCCTCGGCTTCAACGCCTCCACCTACGTTTCACCAGGCACCGCCCACGAATGGCAGACCTGGCGCCGCAGCCTCTACCATTATTTACAGTTAATATTTAAGTAAAAGGTGCCACCCTGGTTCAGCGAAGCAGGTTCCGGCATCTGCCCCTAAGGGGCTCCGCGAAGCGGTGGGGGTAGAAGATTACAAAAACAGTCGACTGAATCAGTCGACTGTTTTTGTGATCCGGAAGGGATTCGAACCCTTGACCCACAGCTTAGAAGGCTGTTGCTCTATCCAGCTGAGCTACCGGACCGTTCTGACGGCGGCAAATGTAGCAATAAAAAACGAAAAAACTACACCTTAACCGAGGAAGCCCCGTATCAGGGATGAGCGAGGTATCTCCTTGTCTGAAACAGGCACGAAGAAATGCAGGAAATTAAGAAGTCTGTGCGCTTCACCATATTCAGGAGAGTTTTTTGGCACTGTAGCCAGAATACGTTCTGCGTGCACACGGAAGACTGCGAACTCTACTAGATATGCTGAATTGAAGAGCACGTCGGCCTCTTCCTGGAAAGGATATATCCACTTGACCTCCGAGCGGCGCACGTTGGGCCAGTTCGAGATGGTTTCCTGAGCAGAGAACGAACCGTTGTTGAAATCCCTGACTATCCTCCGCAGCAGACGGTTGTCGCTCGTGGGTATGCAGTTGTGGTCATCCAGCGAGATGCTGGTTATGGTATTGATGAAAATCTTGTACTTGGCAGATGCCGGCACCTGGTCGGTGAGACGAGGATTGAGGGCGTGGATACCCTCTATGAGCAGGACAGTCCCCTCCTCCATCTTGAGTTTCTTTCCATTGAACTCCCGCAGGCCGGTAACGAAGTTGAACTGAGGAACCTCCACCTCCTGTCCGCCTATCAGCTTCATCAGATCTGACTGCAGATAATCATGGTCGACCGTGTCGAAATTGTCGAAGTCATAACTGCCGTCGGGCAGTTTCGGAGTTTCCACCCTGTTCACGAAATAGTCGTCAGTGGAGAATGAGATAGGCCTCAGGCCGCATGCCATCAGCTGCACGCTGAGGCGTTTGCAGAATGTGCTCTTACCGCTGCTGGTAGGGCCTGTAATCAGCACGACCCGTACCGGATCCTTGGAATAATATCGCCGTTCGATTTCCTCCGCAATCTGGACAATCTTCTTTTCCTGAAGAGCTTCGGCTATCTGCACCATATCGGACACCCTTCCGTTCAGGCAGGCCTTGTTGACATCCCCGACATTGTCGAGCTTCATAATGCGGTTCCACTTCTGCATTTCCGAGAACACCTCGAAAGTCTTCGGCTGTGAGAAGAACGGCGCAAGGGACTCGGGATGATGCCTGTCAGGAACCCTAAGGAACATACCGTCGTGGAAAAGACTCAGGTCCCATTTCCTGATATAGCCTGAACTTGGCACAAGCGCATCGTAGAAATAGTCTGCTGTACCGTCAAGGGTGTAATAACCGACGTAGATGTCGCCGCTGCTCTCAAGAAGCTTTACCTTGTCTTCATATCCCAGCTTATGGAAGAGACTGATTGCCTCGGAAACTCTTACCTCGTGCCGGTAGAAGGAGATGTTGCGGGCCACGATTTTCTTCATCCTGGAGTTGATCCGCTTGACGTCCGCAGCCGTAAGCTCGGTGCCGTCACATTTGTCCACCATACAGTAATAGCCCTTGGAAATGGGTCTGCGAAGAACCACCTTACAGTTCGGGAACAAGTCCTTCGCCGCCTTGCAGACCAGGAAGCAGAGCGAACGGCAGTAGACGTTGCGGCCGCCGTAGCTCCGGTAGTCCAGGAACTCGACTTCCTTGTTGTTGAACACTGCGTATTTCAGTCCTTCGGTGACGTTGTTGACCTTGGCGGCCAGGATGTCATAAGGCTTGTCGAACTCGAACTCACGGACCATCTTAAGCAAAGTGGTGCCTTCCTTGAAGGTTTTCTTCGTTCCAGTATTCTTGCAAAAAATCTCTATCATAACAACAGACTGTTACATCACCACACCGTACAGCAGGATTCCCACACCGGCTGCGGCAAACATTACATATAAGGGATTAACTTTTTTCCATACAGCGTAGAAACTTGCAAGGCAGATGATTACGCTGCTCCAGTGAAAGAAAGTCTCACTGTTGACAAACATTATCGCAGCAGCAGCAATCATACCTACAAGTACGGGTCTCATCCAAGTCAGCGCACCGCGCATATAGCGGTTGTCCTTCACTTTCCTGTAGAAAACCGTGAGGGCCAGCATTATCGTCATGGGAGGAAGACAGCAGGCCACGGTGGCCAGAAGGGATCCCCATACGTTGCCG
Organism: Bacteroidales bacterium; assembly: GCA_017561885.1. GTDB lineage: Bacteria > Bacteroidota > Bacteroidia > Bacteroidales > UBA932 > Equibacterium. The sequence continues at coordinate 70,782 of JAFZBF010000002.1, forward strand.
GTTACAGAATAGCCGACATAGGTAGCACAGTTGATGGCGATCGGGCCGGGCGTCATCTGGGAAACTGCGACGATATCTGCGAACTGGGCCTCGGTGAGCCATGCCCGCTGCGTTACGATTTCGTTGCTGATAAGGCTGATCATCGCATACCCGCCTCCGAAGCCGAAGAAGCCGATTTTCAAATATGAAAGGAACAGCTGCCAGTAGATCATTTTGCAAGTTCCTCCTTATTGTTGGCACAGCAGAGAACTATGCCCAGCACCGCTCCGAAAATAAGCATATATATCGGCGAAATACCGGTGAAGCATATCAGGGCCAGGGCGGCGAAACCCAGCAGCATCTGCCAGGCATTCATCTTGAGGAGCATCCGCACACACGGTACTGCAATGAGTCCTACAACGCAGGGACGCAACCCCTTGAAGGCGGCTGCCACAATCTCATTGTCGCGAATGCCGGTCAGGAATATCGCCACCACCAGCATTATTGCAAAAGTAGGAACAACGAGCCCTGCCACTGCAAAGAAAGCTCCCCAGAAACCTTTCATCCTGTAGCCGACGAAAACGGCAGTGTTCAGAGAGAACGGTCCGGGTACAGACTGGGCCAGAGTGAACTGGTCGCGGAAATCCTCAAGGTCGAACCACTTGCGCCGGTCGACTATTTCGTGTTCGATCACGGGCACGATGGCATAACCGCTGCCCAGAGTGAACGCACCGATCTTGAAGAAAATCCAGAAAAGCTCCCAGAGGCGACGCATCTACTCTATTTTTTCCTTTCGTCGGGAACTACGGTATACATTGTATGACCGTCTGGCGTATGTTTTTGTTTTTCAAACAGTTGAGAAACTGTAACAAAAATGTAACCTTGCTCTTTCAGCAAAGGAATGGCCTCATCGAGGGCTTCGACGGTGGCCTCGTTACCTTCGAAGTCGTGGAGCAGGTAAATTGCTCCGGGCTCGGCGCTGTCAAGTATTCCCTGCCTGCGCGCATCCTTGTCGACTGACGCCACCCAGTCCTGGCAGCCCTTGCCGCATACGAACGTAAGGTCTATCCAGTCGTACATCTCAGGCTTGACATTTATGTAAGGCGGCCTGAAACACTTGGGGCGCTGTCCGACTATCTTTTCGATCATGTCAGATGTAGCTTCGATCTCTTCCTTGACCTGGTCTTCGTCCAGACGGGACATCTGGCTGTGTGTGAAAGAATGGTTCCCTATCTCGCAGCCTTGTTTGACCGCCCTTTTCATCATCTCGGCCGTATCGTCATTTATGTTGCTGCCGATTACGAAGAATGTGGCAGGAACATTATATTTCTTTAAAACGTCCAGCATCTCGGCCTCTGTCGTCAGGTTGGGACCATCGTCGAAGGCAAGAGCAAGATATTTGGCAGGCTCCTTGGGTTTGCAGGCCAATGCGACTGCAGCGACGCATGCCAGAAGGCAGATATTGTACAGGATTCTCATAGCGGATGGATTTAAAAACCTTTAAAGTTAATCAAAATAATTATCTTTGTCGGCACTAACAAATCAGAAACTCAAAGATGCCCACAATCTCAAATCGCGGCAAAAGGATGCCGGAGTCCCCGATCCGCAAGCTTGCTCCCCTGGCTGAACAAGCCAAGGCAAGAGGCACTAAAGTCTATCACCTGAACATCGGCCAGCCGGACCTTCCGACTCCCCAGGTCGCGATCGACGCTATCCGCAACATTGACCGCAAGGTGCTCGAATACAGTCCCAGCCAGGGTTATCGCAGTTACCGTGAGAAACTTGTGGGCTATTACAAGAAGTTCAACATCAACCTCGACCCTGAGGACATCATCATCACTACAGGCGGCAGCGAGGCGGTGCTGTTCGCCTTCCTCTCCTGCCTGAACCCCGGTGACGAGATCATCGTCCCCGAGCCTGCCTATGCCAACTACATGGCTTTCGCAATCTCTGCCGGAGCTGTCATCCGCACAGTCGTTACTACCATCGACGAAGGATTCTGCCTGCCGAAGGTCGACAAGTTCGAGGAACTCATCAACGAGCGCACCAAGGCAATCCTCATCTGCAACCCCAATAACCCGACAGGTTATCTTTATTCAAGGGCTGAGATGAACCAGATCCGCGACCTGGTAAAGAAATATGACCTTTATCTGTTCAGCGACGAGGTGTACCGCGAGTTCATCTACACCAACTCGCCTTACATCAGCGCCTGCCACCTCGAGGGCATCGAGCAGAACGTGGTGCTGATCGACTCTGTTTCGAAGCGTTACTCGGAGTGCGGTATCCGCATAGGCGCCCTGATCACCAAGAACAAGGAACTCCGCAAGGCTGTGATGAAGTTCTGCCAGGCCCGCCTTAGTCCGCCCCTCATCGGCCAGATTGCCGCAGAAGCCTCGCTGGACGCTCCGGAGGAATACGGAATCAACACATACGAAGAATACGTAGAAAGGCGCAACTGCCTGATCGACGGCCTCAACAAGATCCCAGGGGTCTACTCTCCCATCCCCATGGGCGCTTTCTACACGGTGGCCAAGCTTCCGGTGGATGACGCCGAGAAGTTCTGCGCCTGGTGCCTCACAGATTTCAGCTACGAGGGGGCCACTGTGATGATGGCTCCGGCCAGCGGCTTCTACACCACCCTCGGCTTGGGCCGCAACGAGGTCCGCATCGCATACGTCCTCAAGAAGGACGACCTCAAACAGGCCCTCTTGGTCCTCGCAAAAGCTCTTGAAGCCTATCCGGGCAATACCGGCAAATAAAATACACTATGGAAATACTCGACAACAACATCAGCGAAAGAAGCTGGTTGGCAGCTCTTCTTCTCTGCATCTTCTTCGGCGTATTCGGAGCACACCGCTTCTATGTAGGCAAGATTGGCACTGCCATCCTGATGCTCCTTACTCTGGGCGGGTTCGGAATCTGGACCGTAGTCGACCTCATCATTATCATCTGCCAGGATTTCAAGGACAAGGACGGCAAAGTCCTCAAGAATCAGTAAGAGATTCTTAGACCGACACCACAGACAAAACCCCGGAAGTCGAATAACTTCCGGGGTTTGTCATATATAAGATAGTGTCAGGGTCTATTTCTTTCCGCGCCAGAGCTTGCTCATATCCTCGAGAGTCTTGCCCTTGGTTTCAGGAACAAGCCTCCAGACGAACAGTGCAGCGAGGATGCAGAAGAAAGCGTACATTCCGTAGGTGAATGCCGGGCTCCACGTGTAGAGCGGAACGAATGTCGAGCTCACGATGAAGTTTGAAATCCACTGGAAGGCAACTGCTATAGCCACTGCGGCGCCGCGGATGGTGTTCGGGAATATCTCTGAGATGAGCACCCAGCAGATGGGACCCCAGCTGAACATGAATGAAGCCGAGTAGATCATAATGCTGAGCACGCCGACGATACCGGGTACACCGGGCAGAGCGTCTGCCAATGCAACGCCGATGGCGCCGATGGCCATACCGAGCGAACCGGTGATGAGCAGCGGCTTGCGTCCTAGTTTCTCGACGGTAAAGATGGCTACGAGGGTGAAACTTATGTTCACTATACCCATCAGCACTGTCTGAGTCATCGGATCGCCCATACCCATCGATTCGAAGATACGAGGCGCGAAGTATAGTACGGCGTTGATACCTACGAACTGCTGGAAAACGCTGAGCATGCAGCCGATGAAGATAACAAGGACACCGTATGCGAAGAGTTTCTCCTTCTTCTCCACCACGGTGCTCTTGATGTCTTCAAGCACCTGCATAGCCACAGACTTGCCGTTGATCTTGGTAAGCACATCGAGAGCCTTGCTGTCCTGTCCCGACATAACCAGATAACGCGGAGTCTCGGGCACGAGCAGAATCAGCAGGGTGAAGAGACCTGCCGGAACGCACTCTGAACCAAACATAAGACGCCAGCCGATCTGGTTGGTCCACTCGACTACAGCGGGATCGTTCTTGTGAGACTGTATGATCAGGAAGTTCACGAAGTAAACCACCAGCTGACCGAAGATGATTGCAAACTGGTTCCAGGAAACAAGTTTGCCGCGCTTGTTGGCCGGAGCCACCTCGGCAATATACATCGGGCAGATAGCCGAAGCCATACCCACGCCGATACCGCCGAGAACACGGTAGAGGTTGAATGCAACCCAGAGGCCCTTGGTGGCGACACCCTTCTCGAAGAAGAGGAACTCCGGATTGTATGAACCGGCTGCGCTCAGAAAGAAGCAGATACCTGCGATGAACAGGCTCTTCTTACGTCCCAGGCGACCGGCCATCAAGCCGGAAATGGCGCTACCGATGATACATCCGATCAGCGCGCTGGAAGAGGTGAAACCGTGAAGGAACTTGGTATACTCGAAGTCCTTTGCGCCCTCGAAGAACGCCTGCAGGCCTCGCTCCGCACCGGAGATGACCGCTGTATCATATCCGAACAGCAGACCACCAAGTACCGCCACGATGGTAATGAAAAACAGATATCCTCTGCTTGCGCCTTGCTGTGTAGCAGTCATAACTTCAGTATTAATACATATTTACGATTGCTTCATAAAGCTCCTGCTTGCCGCTGGTCTGCTTGGGCTCGCCTACCTTACGGCCGTATGCGACAACCTGCTCGAGAGTGAGCTTGCCATCCTCGAAGTCCTTGCCGATGCCTTTGTCGAATGAGCTGTAACGCTCCTTCACCATTGCGGGGATAGGGCTTTCGTTCAGGATAGCTGCAGCGCTTTCGAGAGCGTGAGCCATTGCATCCATTGCAGCGATATGTGCGATGAAGATATCCTCGAGATCGGTAGAGTTACGACGGGTCTTGGCGTCGAAGTTGGTACCGCCGTCCTTGAAACCGCCGTTGCGGATGATCTGCAGCATAGCCTGGGTAAGTTCGCAGTGGTCGATCGGGAACTGGTCGGTATCCCAGCCGTTCTGGTAGTCGCCGCGGTTTGCGTCGATGCTGCCGAGCATGCCTGCGTCAACTGCACATGCAAGTTCGTGCTCGAAGGTGTGGCCTGCGAGAGTTGCATGGTTCACTTCGATGTTAACCTTGAAATCCTTGTCGAGGTTGTGTGCCTTCAGGAAGCCGATGACAGTCTCGGTGTCCACATCATACTGATGCTTGGTCGGCTCCATCGGTTTCGGCTCGATGAGGAAAGTACCCTTGAAGCCATTTGCGCGGCCATAGTCGCGGGCGATGGTAAGCATGGTGGCGAGGTGTTCCTTCTCGCGTTTCATATCAGTGTTCAGGAGAGACATATAGCCTTCGCGGCCGCCCCAGAATACATAGCAGGTAGCGCCGAGAGCGATGGCTGCATCGATAGAGTTCTTGATCTGCACGGCAGCGCGGGCTACGACGTCGAAGTCAGGGTTGGTAGCGGCACCGTTCATATAACGTTTGTGTCCGAACACGTTAGCCGTAGACCAGAGGAGCCTGATACCGGTCTCTTCCTGTTTCTTCTTCAGATACTCGATGATTTCCTTGTAATTCTTCTCATACTGTTCTACGGTATCAGCCTCGGCTACGAGATCTACATCATGGAAGCAATAGTAACCGATTCCGATTTTCTGCATGAACTCAAAACCTGCATCGACCTTGTCCTTTGCAACCTGCATCGGATCCTTGGCCACATTCCAGGGGAAGCTCTTGGTACCGCCGCCGAACTGGTCAGCGCCCTCGGCGCACAGAGTGTGCCACCAGGCCATTGCAAATTTGAACCAGTCTTTCATCTTCTTGCCGTTGACAACCTTCTCAGGGTCATAGTAGCGGAAAGACAGGGGGTTCTTGCTGTTTACACCTTCAAACTTGATTTTCCCGATTCCAGGGAAGAATTCTTTTTGTGCCATAATTGTAATA
>JAFZBF010000017.1 GCA_017561885.1 Bacteroidales bacterium
AACCCCTCGGCCTCCGGCCGGTATCTGCTGACTTCTCAGCTGCTTTTTTTGTGCCCCGGGCACCACCTTTACGGGGGCACAGCCCCCGAACCCCTCGGCCTTCGGCCGGTCTGCTGAATTCTCAGTTGCTTTTTTTGTGCCCCGGGCACCACCTCTACGGGGGCACAGCCCCCGAACCCCTCGGCCTCCGACCGGTATCTGCTGAATTCTCAGCTGCTTTTTTGCGTGTGGCTCACACAGGCCGAAATTTTAATGGCATAAAGGGTACTGACTATATTTTTCTGTATATTTGTTACAATAAAAACTTTCAAACAATGTCTATAGTACTCATTCTCATCGCCGTCATAGTACTGCTCGTGCTGTGGGTGATTTCAGTCCAGAACAAACTCGTCAAACTCGACGAATACTCAAACAATGCCCTGAAGCAGATCAACGTACAGCAGATGTCACGTTACGACTCTCTGAGAACGATGATCAATTCAGCCCGTGAATACGCAAAAGACGTAGAGTCAAAGACCATCATCGAGGCCATCGAGGCCCGCCGTCCGGTGCAGTCTGCAAATCCTACAACTGAACAGATCAACGAGAATGAAGCGATACTCGGCCAGGCCATGCGCAATTTCAATGTAGTTGTCGAGCGCTATCCTGAGCTCAAATCCATGGAACTTTACAAAAACGCCCAGGACGAATACAAGAAGAACGAGGACCAGGTACGAGTTTCCCGTATGACCTTCAACGACACCGTGACCAAGTTCAACATGCAGACCCGTATGTTCCCCGGCAGCGTTGTTGCACGGATGCTGGGCTTCGCGCCTAAACAATACCTCGAAGAGGACAAGGCAAAGGCCGACATTCCCGACATTTTCCCTGACAAGCAATAATATATGCTGAAGAAACTAGCCTTTATTCTGGCCCTGTCTCTGACCTGCGCCATGGCCATTCCTTCGCACGCGCAGGAAATCAGGGATATAGAGACCACCGTAAACCTGTTTGCCAACGGCAACGCCCAGGTGATTCAGAAATGGGACGTTACCGTGGTCAGCGGCACGGAATGGTATATACCGATAGACAATCCCGGCAAAAGCTATATCCACGATTTCCATGTATTCGAGAATGGCAAAGAATACGAAAATGACGGCAGGAAGTGGAATTCGAACCGCTCGCTTGCAGAAAAGACCCGTCGCTGCGGTATAGTTGAAAAGAGCGGCGGCGACATAGAACTGTGCTGGGGACAGGGCGAATATGGCGACCATGTTTACACCATCAGCTACATCATCGACAATCTCGTACAGTCTTATGATGAGTGTGACGGATTCCACTGGCACTTCCTTAACGACGAATGGGATGTCAAGCCTCAGCACGCTTCCATCAAGATAGTCAACGAGACCGACAGGGCACCCTGGTACTGGGCGAGCGAAGATTCCTGCAACGTCCGTTTCTGGGCTTTCGGTATGGTAGGAGACTCACGGCTGGAAGACGGCGCGATCTGTTTCGAATCGACGGAGCCGTTCAAATACCGCAGTTTCTTCTCCGCGCTTGTCAGCTTTGACAAAGGCCTCTTCCTGCCCGATATCACAAAAGGGGACGGCACTTTCGAGAAGCTCCAGAAGAAGGCCATGAAGGGCAGCGACTACGATGACGACATGTCGTTCTTCGAGAAAATCTGTTACTGGTTTTTCCTGCTCCTCATAATAGGGTTGCCGCTGCTGTTGATATTTCTTGTGATCTACCTCATCTTAAGAAAGATCTACAGGAAAGTTTCCGGCCATCACTATGACAAGAAGATTTTCGGAAAGAGCAAGATCTCGGACTGGTGGAGGGATATTCCGCTCGACGGGTCGCCGACAGCGATGTACAGTCTTATCCAAAGCGGTGACTATCTTGCTCCCAACAAGAACAAGGTCTTTTCGAATATTGTCAGCGCCTACTTCTTGAGATGGATCCAGGACGGACTGCTTGCCGTGGAAAGAGACCCGAAGAAAAACAGCCGGGTCAACCTGCGTTTTGTCAAAGGTGATGAAATACTCAATTTTGACGACACCATAGAAGGGCAGATTTACGATGCGGCTCTGGAGGCGGCAGGAGACAACAATATCCTTGAAGCTGACGAATTCAAGAAGTGGTCTTACAAGCATGACAGCAAGGTCACTGCATGGCCTCTGGCAGCAAAAACGGCAGGACGCGCCATCTGGGAGAAAAAGACTCCGGAAGAGCGTTGCCATGCGATAGAATTCAAGAATTTCCTGAATGATTTCACCCTCACTTCCGAGCGCGAAGCTCCTGAAGTAGGCTTGTGGAAACAGTATATGGTTATGGCAGCCTCTCTTGGCATTGCGGATAAAGTGTCCAAGAATTTCGAGAAGTTGTTCCCTGAAATAATGGAGGAATATGCCCAGCAGACCAATATGGTGGATATGACCACTACATATTATGTCCTTCGCAGCCTGAGCAATACTTCCACTTCAATGATGTCGTCAGCCCTCGACAGGCAAGCCCAGAGGGCAGCAGCGACTGCTGCGGCAGCAAGACGCTCTTCAGGTGGAGGCGGGTCAATATCCTTCGGCGGCGGTGGCGGCGGCTTCGGCGGCGGCCACGGCGGCGGTTCAAGATAATCCGGGTTTAAAGTACTGTATTCACTTTATCAGCAGAATGCACGTCCAGCTTCAGCCGTTCGGTGAGGGTGGCGTTCTTGATGCTGACGAAGTTGCCGTTGGGTTTGTACTCCGCAGGAATGGTCTTGCTTCCCAGATAGGTGACGCCGTCTTCCCCGATTACTTCGAAATTCAAGGCTTCCGCGTTAGTCTGGTCTTCAAACCGCAAGGCTACAAAGAAAGGATCCGCCGTGGGTTCATTCAACCAGACAGAAATCGGGCCGGTGCCCATATTCCATCCCTTCCAGAGCCCGCCGCCGTCTCCCGTTATCGAAGCGCCTACGGCGGTGATGGGTGTCTTTTCCCCTACGCCTCCATTCTGGAAGCGGAAGCTCAAGCGGTAGACGCTTTGCTGGTTCTCGAAGACAGCGTTGCTTGTAGTCAACGTGCCTTTGCCATCGTCGTCTGTCGTCAAGCCCGTCACTAGTACGTTTTCAGCCTGGGCAAGGTGATATCTCGCTGCAATGGAATTATACAAGCCGCTCAGACCGCCATCATTTACCAGAAGAATACCTCCTTGTCCGACGTATGTCCAATCTTCCCGGCTATATGGCGTCAGCAGGGTAAGCTGCGTCTGCCCCGGTGTGATGCCGGCAGCGGTCACCTCTCCTGTCAGGGTGGCGTAATGGGGATCCGTCGCGTCTTCCACTGCCTTGAGCTTTCCTATCAGTTCCTCTCCCAAGTACACATATACCTCCTCGCCTGTCAGCCACATGGACTTGAGGAGTGTCGTGTTCGCTTCGTCGGTGCCGTCGATGGCCAGTGCCTTCGTCTCAGGGTTGCTCATTTCCGCCCGGACCGTCAAAGTCAAGGTAGAATCTGCCTTCAGAACCGGTTTACCGGGAACTTCTTCAGGAACAAGTTCCACCGGTGCACACCCGGTCCACATCAGGACTCCGAGTGCTGTAAGTATGATCAATGCTTTTTTCATAGTTGTCATTCTGAGCGCAGCGATGAATCTATTTCAAAATATAAGCTTTTCCGGCCGGAATCTCATCTCCATCAAACTGATAGAACCCCGGCACCCAGTCCTTTATGCCAAGGACATAGACCGTTTTATCACCGATTTTGCCGTTCGAGACGGCAACCGGGTATTCAGAAGCCTGGAGGATATTTCCGGGCCGGGCCGAAACATCGGCGGTACTCAATAACGTCATGGCCAGAACTTTAGTGTTGCCCGTATCCGAGGATTCATTATCAGCTACGACAATGACCGGCGTCCCGGCTGGAATCACCCGGCTGTCTCTGTCGCCGATGCGAAGGAACACCAACTCATCACCATCCTGGGCCACCGTATAGGCTACGGCTCCTTCAGGCAGTTCGTAATCGGACGTCTTGTTGTAGAAGGATGCCAGATACCTCATCTTCCCGTAGAAATAGCCATACGAGGCAATAATCTTGTCCTCAAAGGTATCGATGCTTATGTCATCCACATAGAGCCACGGCTGATGGTCCTTTACCATGATGTGGACGTACTTGACATCCTCAGGCAATACCAGAGTGTACTTTGTCCAAAAAATGCTGTTTGCCTTTACTTCCGGAGCGACGACAAAGTCCTCAAGACGATTGGTCGTCGTGGACCATCCCACTTGGAAAGAGGATTGAAGCCCGGTGTAAATTGACTCTCCGGTCTGCTCCGAATAAATCTTGAAAAAGAACGAAACCACTTTCGGGGCGCTTCCTTCCAGCAATGGCGACCGAAGCGTTTGTGCATTTGGACTGCCTTCATCAAATTCGAAACCATACGAGCCGCCATGCTGCTCACTCGTGGTAATTCCCGTGCGGCCATTTCCTCCCAAGAAACGCCAACCGCCCATTCCGTTTTCAAAATCCTGGAAATGCGGCAAAGACTCCATCGGGCCCTCGGTGATAAAACGGATGGTTACATAATTGCTGGCATCAGTGCCGCTGAAAAGGGCCTTGAGGCGGAAATCGTAGGTCGTATTGGGAGACAGATTGCTGATAGTGGCGGAAGTACCGTTTACAGATGTCTCGGCTGACCAGTTGCTGCCATTCAGTTGCCGATATTGATAGGCGTAACCAGAAGCGTAATAAAGTTCGTCCCACTGCAGCGTTACACTCTGGTCCTTCAGCTCACTAACGGAAAGACCTGTCGGCCTCTCATAGGGAGAATAGGCCGTAAACTCGAAATCATCCAGGAACAACTGATACAGATTGGATATGTATTTGACGGCGACATACTGAGTTCCGACAGGGAAGTAATTTTCATACCGCGTCCATTCCGTACTCTGTTCTGTAATCTCTTCTCCCCATTCGAAGGCATCGATGTCCCGGGTCGTCGTGGAGTATCCCACTTGGAATCTCTCAAAACTAGAAGAAGCAAAATTCCGGAAATAGAACGAAACCAAAATGGGCGTATCGCCCGGAAGACCGGGTGAAATCAAATATTGGGGAATGGGGTTTTCATCGTAACAACGAAACATATATCCGTACGAGCCGTCGTGTTTGGCTTCTTCGGAAATGCCAGTTAAATCAACATTGTAGTAGTGGTTGTGGTCCACCTGGCTCCAGCCCGGCATCCCGTTTTCGAAACCGCAGTCGTAAGGCAGTTCAACGGCCGTGACGAACCGCAAGATGGAAAAACTGCTCTCCCCGGTATTATAAATCACTTTCACACGGAACATATACTCCGTGAAAGCAGACAGTCCGGTGAGGTCAGCAGTCGTGCCGGTCGTGGAGGTCAAGGTCGACCAGGCTGATTCATCACTCTTCTTGTACTGCCATTTATACCCCGAAATGGCGGGAGTCGAGCCGCTGGGCGCACTCCAGGAAACGGAGGCGGTGTTCTCTGTGAAAGGGGTTACGGTCAGATTGATCGGATTGCGGTAAGGATTGGGTAGAATGTCGATCCGGATGTCGTTCCGTAACTCGAGATACATTGAGGTATACCCATTCCCCAGATCGATGGAAACATCTGAACCGTAAGACCAGGCCTTCCCCGGTGCATTGTGGACCGAAAATGTTTGGGCGCCTGTGTATGCGTTACTTCCATAGTCATAACAACAGACGATGAGGTTATTATTGCCGTCGTATTCGTAAGGGGTGTCCAGTTGCAGGTCTATCCATCCTTCACCTGTAGCGGAGAAAGCCCCGTCATAAACCTGGGTGTAACCATTGTTTTCGCTGACTACCTCCGTTGTGATGCCGGACAGCGAACTGCTGGCCGTATGTTTCAGATAAACCCGGATATGATTTTTTGTGAACGGCTGATTGTTGTAGTCGCGATAATAGAAGGACAGGGCCTTGATGGTACCGGCTGTTCCGATCTCCTCGGCCGTGTAGAGCTGCTGTGACAGGGAATACGAACGACTCATAATCAATGGAAGATAATACGCTCCGCTCGTGCCGTCGCCAATCTGTACGGATGTCAAAGCCACAGCCGTTGTCGTGGTGACATGCATATAGATATAATCGCCATCTGCTCCTTTGTTCAAGTCGTAGCCGGTGGAACCCCCGTTTGCACCCAGGGCGCCGGTCTGCGTATCGTTGAAGGAGATACTTGAGACAACACGATTGTTGGAGAAGACCTCTTTCGTGTAATAGAGGTGGATGTAATCGCCGCCTGCTCCCCGGTTCAGGTCTCCTTTGCTGTTCACGAAATCGCTCCCGCCTTGATAAGGTACAAGATAATAGGTGCGTCCGTTGACAGTCCTGGTATCGGGGGCGGTGTCTGACTGGGTACTGATATAGAAATCGGTGACATAGCCCAGATTGATGTCGTCGTCGTTGCTTTCCGACTTGTAAAGCAAATAGATATAGTCGCCGCCGGCTCCTGCGTTCAAGTCCTTGCCGATGACCGTCCATCCCTGGCCTGTGAGACTGGCCTTCAGGCTGTTAACCTGATTTTCAGTGCCGCCTATGAGCATCACATCCTTGATGAAACTTGTAGCCGAAGCACTGGCTGCAGCGAGCAGAGTGAGTAAGATTGTTAACAGATACTTTTTCATATACTCTACTCCTCGTCAAGGTCGCCATAATATTTATAATCTTGCGTGACATACTTCGCAGATCCGTCCATAACCGCCATTTGTGCCAGCTCCAGCTCCGTTGTCACCGGAGATTCGTAAATAAGTTTTTCTGCCCTTTCCATTTTTAAGCCGTTAAGGTTTGTTGACGATAAAGTTAAGGATTATCAGCAGATAAAAAATCAATAACTTTGCTGAAATGATGCATTTCCCCCAACCTTTTGAACTGTTTTTACGTTATATATATGAAACCGTCCTGGAAAGGGCAATGTTAAACAGTATAAAGTATTAAATATTATGGAGTGGTTAATGAATATTCTGGTGCCGATTGCAGTTTGTGTAGTGCTTCCGGTATTGATAGTATGGCTGATCGGCCGTGTAAGGCAGAATGATACAAACCGGAAGGCTGAAGTTATGCTGAAAGCTATCGAGTCAGGAGCTACCGTCGATCCTGAGTTTTTCAAGAGTTCAAAAGTGAAAAAACAGAAGACGATCAAACAGGATCTCCTGGAAAAACTCAACGGCGCATGCATCACCGGCCTGATGGGAGTAGCGTTTATTGTTCTCTCATTTTTCAAAGGCCTGAACAGTACAGTATCTTCTTATCTTCCTTTCGCCGGAGCAGTGATGATGGCAGTGGGTATAGGGCTCTTCATCTCATATTTCGCAGGAAAGAAAATGCTTGCCAAGGAGATGGAAGCAGAAGAGAAGAATCTTGGGAAACAGGAATAGTCTATGACCCGGGAGCGGTTCATTTCCGAAGTTAGGGTGTGTCAGGGACAGCTCAGGCGGTTCCTGACATCGCTGTGCGGTGACGCGGCTCTTGCCGATGATATAGCGCAGGAGGCTTTGACGCGGGCCTACGTCACCTCGGACCGCTTTATCGGGAATTTCAAGGCCTGGCTCTTCCGGATAGCCTACAACTGTTTCATCGACAATCTCAGGAAAGTGCCTCAGCCGGCAGTATCTATTGATTCCTATGAAGTACAGCACCTGGTCGGGGCGGCAGCAACTGACGGGGCTTTCAGGCACGAAGAATTGAAAAGGGCCCTGGCGCTGATTCCGGAGAAGGAGCGCACCGCCATCGTCCTGCATTATTTCGAGGACCTTCCGATAAAGGAGATCGCCGCCATTATGCAGGCTCCTTCCGGGACGGTCAAATATTATCTTTCGGTGGGCAGGGACCACCTCAGACAGTACATCCGATTATGAAAGACATAGAACAGTATCTTAGGGATAATAAACCGGAAATGCCTGATGAAGGATATTTCCTTATGGAAACCAATGCCCGGCTGAGCGCGGTGGAGGGAATCAAGGACACCGTTTCTGCGGAGCGCCGCCGTGGCCGTACGGCTTTGATAATAGCGCTGGCGGCCGGTCTGGTGATCGGATGTGCCGTAACTCTGCTTATCATGTTGTATCCCGCCGATCCGGCACAGGCTGGCAGTCAGCCCATATCGCAGATGGTCGAATCGTTGCAGAGCTGGAAAGAGGTATTATTCTTCTTGATAGCTGCTTGCGCAATCGCAATGGGTATGATACTTATGAAGCCGAAGAGGGAAGCTATTTAGGGTTTTGTGTTACGGTATTATTTGTCTAAATTTGTTAGCATCTGACAGAAGACAAAACATAATACCGTACCTATATGAAAAAGATTCTTTGCGCGCTCTTCCTTCTTGCTTTCACAGTTCCGTCATTCGCCCAGGAAGTCGAGAAAACCGAGTTCACAGCCTACTACGGAGAAACCACTGTTAATAACCAAAGTTCATACATTCCGGATTTCCGCATAGACGGGAAAAATGCCAAGGTCCGCAATGTCATACTTCTTATCGGTGACGGTATGGGCCTTGCCGCAGTGAATGCGGGGATGTATGCCAACGGAGGGGCGCTGACCCTGACCAATCTGCATACTTATGGTTATGTCCGCACTCAGTCAGACGACAATTTCACCACTGATTCTGCTGCATCAGGGACAGCCTATGCTACCGGTCGGAAGACCAATAACGGCTACATCGGAAAGGATCCTGACAAGAACGATATTCCCAATATCCCAGAAAAACTCGAGTCTTACGGCATCGCCTGCGGAGTGATATCCACAGACAATCTTAACGGGGCCACACCTGCGGCATTCTTCGCACACCAGGAGTCCCGCAACGCCACAGCCGAGATTTGGGCTGATCTGCCCGATGCCCGCCTGGACTTCGTATCTGCCGGATCGATGCCGGTATTCGAGGAGCAGTCCGATTCGACACGCACAGCCATCCTTGAACGCTACACTTTGGTTAAGAACGTCGACGCTGTGGACAATGCTGCCGCTCCGGTGCTGTTCCTTCCGCCCAGCGTGGCTCTCGACGAGCGTGGCGACTACCTCCCCAGAACGACCCGCGCTGCCATCGAATACTTGTCAAAACAAAGCAAGAAAGGCTTTTTCCTGATGGTCGAGGGTGCTCGAATCGACAAGGAAGAGCATAGCAACAATACTGACGGGTTCGTGCGCGAGATGCTTGACTTTGACAAGGCTATAGAGGAAGCCATCCGTTTCGCGGAGAAGGACGGACACACTCTCGTGATTATCAGCGCAGACCATGAGACAGGCGGTGTTGCCCTGCGCGGCGGCGACCCTGAGAAGGGATATATCCGCACTGCATTCGCCTCTACCAGCCACACTGCCATCACAGTGCCGCTGTTTGCCTATGGCCCGCAGTCGCAGCAGTTCCGCTGCTTCCAGGAAAACAGCGATGTCAGCAACAAGATTGTGAAAATCCTTACAGGCAAATGATTTTACCATAATAATAAATACACTGATATGAACAGACGAGAATTTCTCAAGACTGCCGGTTTTGCAGCCGCCGGAATGGTGGCCAGCACACACGGTATGAGCGCCGCAAGCTACAGCCGCATCATGGGTGCCAACGACAGGGTGAATGTAGCTGTCGTAGGTTATTCTGACCGCTTCAGGGGCTCGCTGCTTCCTGCTTTCCAGGCAAACTGCGAGAAGCAGAACTTTGACATCATCGGAGTGTCCGACCTATGGAGACTCCGCAGGGAAGATGCCAAATCAAATCTGGAGACCAGGTTCGGTCACGCCATCAGGACATATGTGAACAACGACCAGATGTATGAAGACAAGGACATCGACGCCGTAATCATCTCAACCGCCGACTTCCAGCACGCACGCCATGCTGCCGAGGCTGCCCAGAACGGCAAGGATGCCTATGTCGAGAAGCCTTTCGCCGAGACGATGGAGGATGCCCGCTATGCCAAGGCAGCCATCGAGAAGGCCGGGACCATAGTACAGATCGGTTCTCAGCGCCGCAGCGCCCCCAATTATCACGCAGCAAACGATTTCCTGCGTTCCGGCAAGTTCGGTGACATCGTGATGGTCGAGATGACATGGAACGTGAACCAGCCCGGCCGCTGGCGCCGTCCCACCACTGTTCCTCTTCTCAAGGAAGAAGACACTGACTGGAACCGTTTCCTCATGAATCGTCCCTATCAGCCGTTCGATCCTCGCAAATATCTGGAATTCCGTCTGTTCTGGCCGTTCTCATCAGGTATCCCCGGGCAGTGGATGGCTCACCAGATCGATACCGTCCACTGGTTCACAGGTTATAACTATCCACGCAGCGTTGCTGCCAACGGAGGAATCTACCTCTGGAAAGACGGCCGCACCAACTACGATACGATGACTGCTGTGCTTGACTACGGTCCGGCTGACGATCCTACAAAGGGCTTCCAGGTGGTATACTCTTCACGCTTCACCAACAGCGCCGGCGGCACGAAGGAGATTTACTATTCAAACGGCGGCGAGCTGAACCTCGACACCAATATGGTGACATCCAACGGTTATCTGACCGCACGCGAGGCAAGGTCTATGGGTATGGAAGAGTTCAAGCTCGATACATTCTCCCTCTCCGAGGGCATCAAGGTGTCTACAGACGCCAATACGGGCGGCGACCCGATGACGACTGCCCATATGCTGAACTGGATGGAATGCGTCCGCAGCCGCAAGCAGCCCAATGCGAACTATATGGCCGGCTACAACCATTCAATAGCCTGCATCATGGTTACCGCAGCCCTGCGTACTCACGAGTATACGGTCTTCGATCCTGCAACCCAGGAAGTGATGGCCGGAGGTAAGGTCTTCCAATACTGATTGCCGTGAAACGTCTGCTATTAATGCTGCCGTTGCTGACCCTGCTGGCCTGCAACGGCGGAAAGGCTGACGTCGTGTTCGAACGCGACGATGCCGCACGCAAGGTGGATATTACCATAGACGGTGTCTATTTCACGTCCTATATCTATCCAGTGGATATGGAGAAACCGGTCCTGTGGCCGATTTTCTCAGCTTCAGGAAAAGAAATCACCAGAGGTTTCCCGGCTGCTCCGAGGGCATTCGAGAGTACTGACCACCCGCACCAGATGGGTCTCTGGTTCAATTTCGGAAACGTAAACGGACTTGACTTCTGGAACAATTCCTATGCTATTCCTGCTTTCCGCAAGTCGGCATACGGATCGATAGTCTTCGACCGGATAGTGTCTGCATCAGACGGGAAACTGGTGACGCTCTCCAATTGGGTGGACAATGACGGAAATGTCCTTATGACAGAGGAGACGACTTTCGTTTTCGACGGCAAACGCAACGAACGCTCCATCGTACGTACGGCCAGGCTGACCGCCGTCCAGCCGATACTGTTTTCCGAGAACAAGGAAGGTATGCTGGGCCTCCGTGTGGACCGCGCTTTCCAGAAACCTTCCGACAAGCCCGAGCGCTACACCGATGCCAACGGTATCGTCACTGAGGTGGCTACCGTCAACAACGAAGGCGTCTGCGGCGAATATGTCAACAGCCTGGGCGACCGCGGAGATGACGTATGGTCTAAAAGGGCTGAATGGACGATGCTCAACGGCACGAAAGAAGGGGATGACATCTCGATCCTGATCATCGACTCTAAGAACAATCCCAACTACCCTGCGTGGTCCCATGCCCGTGGATACGGCCTCTTCGCAGTCAACAGCATGGGCGGCCGGGAGTTCGAC
Organism: Bacteroidales bacterium; assembly: GCA_017561885.1. Lineage (GTDB taxonomy): Bacteria > Bacteroidota > Bacteroidia > Bacteroidales > UBA932 > Equibacterium. The sequence continues at coordinate 11,678 of JAFZBF010000017.1, forward strand.
AGGAATCTTCCGGAAAAAGTCGAATACAGGCTTGAACCAGGCGAGACGGTGTCTTTCTCATATAAGATCATAATAAAGGACAACGGCTTCCTGACAAGCGAAGAAGCTGCCGCAAAGGCCGCAGCCTTCAACAGATAGCCGGCACTGCTATCTGAGGATCATCTTCATAAGCCCTATAGCTTTGTAGGGCATGTAGCGGAACGGGAGATCTATCCTGGACGAAGTATTCAGCACCGAACGGGTGTGGGAGAAAGCCAGGAAGGTCTCCCGCTCATGATATTTACCCTGTCCTGAATTGCCCACACCGCCGAACGGCATGTTGGCGTTGGCAAAGTGCATGATTGTGTCGTTGATGCAGGCACCGCCGCTGGATGTGTGCTCCAGAAGGTAATTGCCGTCCTTTACCTTTCCGAAATAATAGAAGGCCAGAGGTTTCTGGCGCGCGTTGACGAATTCAAGCACTTCTTCATTAGTTTCGTAGGTGATGATGGGAAATACCGGGCCGAAAATTTCTGTGGTCATCACGTCTGAATCAAGGGCCACGTTGTCCAGAAGCGTCGGTTCTATGTAGCGTTCTGCGTCGTTATAAGCTCCCCCAGCCAGGATTTTCCCTTCTTTGAGGTATGATTTGACCCTCTGGTAAGCCTTGTCGGTGACCATGCGGACATAATGCGTCGATTGTCTGACATCTGCACCGTGCAGGCTTTCTACTGCTTTTTTGAATTCCGCGACGAACGCGTCCTTGATGTCTTTGTGTAGGAGCAGATAGTCGGGAGCGATACAGGTTTGCCCGGAGTTCAGCGTCTTGCCCCATGCAATGCGCTTTGCCGCAATCTTGAGATTGGCATCCGGACCGACGATGCAAGGACTCTTGCCTCCCAGTTCCAGCACCATCGGGGTGAGGTTCGGTGCGGCAGCGGCGGCCACCACTCTGCCGAGGGCCGGACTGCCTGTGAAGAATATGAAGTCCCAGCGCTGAGCGAGCAGTTCGGTGTTGACTTCACGGTGTCCCTGGACTATTGCAACATATTCTTTCGGGAAAGTTTCCTCGATCATGAGTTGCAGTACGCCGGAAACAGTCGGCACGTAGGGAGAAGGTTTCAGCACTGCAGTGCAGCCTGCACTGATGGCGCCGATCAGCGGGTTGAGAAGGAGGTTGACAGGATAATTCCAGGGAGCTATGATCAGTGTCGTGCCGAGGGGCTCATAAACGATATGGCTGCATGCAGGGAAGTGGGTGATCGGGGTGGCGATGCGCTTGGGTTTCGCCCAGCGGTCAAGATGCTTGATCGCACTGCGGATTTCGCCCTTCACGATGCTTGTCTCGCAGAGGTATGACTCCGGCTCGCTTTTGTGCAGGTCTTTCCACAGTGCGTCGAACAGTGGTTTCTCATATTTGCATACCGCGTCCAGAAGCTTGCGGAGCTGCTGCTTGCGCCATTTTACGGAAAGAGTTCCTCCTGTCTTGAAAAAGTCCCTCTGGCTCTGCACCAGGGCAGGGATAGCTGTGTTTTCTGCCATATCGCTACGCTGTTTTAATTAACCGGTTCAGGTTTTATGACAACCTCAAATATAGTCAAATTCAGGTTAACGGGTTTTGCTTATTTCTTGGTTGTTGTTGTAGGCATTGACCGCAACAAATGTTATCTTTGTAAGCTATGAAAGACGTGGATATTTTTGCCGCCTGTCTCAGGGACCTGCTGCTGGAGAACGATATCGTATGTGTTCCCGGCCTTGGCAGTTTTATGACGCGGCTGATGCCTGCGTCTTTCTCGGACCGGGGCCGTACCATCAATCCTCCTTTCAGGAAGCTGTCTTTCCGTGCTTCCGGGCAGGGCGATCCGCAGCTTTTTGCCGGGCATCTTGCCACATTTCTCCCCGAAGGCGTCAATACTGCTGAGTGGCTGGCCGCTTTTATCAAGGGATTCAAGGAGGAGTTGGAGAAGACGAAGAGGGTAGATCTGTCTTCCCTCGGAGCGATGCGCGCCACCGCCCAGAACGATTTCTTTTTCGTGGCATCCGACGACTTGGATATCTATCCCGAGGGGATGGGGCTCGAGGCCGTGACCATCAAGTCCAGCACGCCTCTGGAAGCGGAGCCGGAAGCAAGTCCGGAACCGGCTGCTGAACCTGAACCGGAGCTTACGCCTGTGCCGGAACAGCAGCAAGAACCTGAGCCGGAGCCTGCAACTGAACCTGAAACCACACAGGTAACAGAGACCGCTCCTGAACCCGAACCTGCCCGGACCGAGATTCCCGCACCTGCAGTAAAACCCCGCCGAAAACTGAAATGGTGGGCCATCGTGCTGATCGTGCTTGCCGTTATCCTCCTGTTCCTGATACTGTCAGTCATCTTCAAGGACAGTCTGCCCTGGGGTGATGCTGTGGACAACATCATAAATCATCTTCTCTATTCGGAGGAGGAACTCCGCATCCTTAATTCTTGACAAGATGATTGACAGGGCAACCGTAGACAGGATTCTGGACGCCACCCGGATCGAAGAAGTTATCGGCGACTTCGTCTCTCTGAAGAGACGTGGAGCCAACTATCTCGGCCTTTGCCCGTTCCATCAGGACAAGAATCCTTCGCTCAGCGTCTCTTCGACGAAACAGATTTTCAAGTGTTTCGCCTGCGGCAAGGCCGGAACTGCGGTGTCCTTCATCATGGAACATGAGAAGCTCTCATATCCTGAGGCTCTCAAATATCTTGCGAAGAAATACGGCATCGAGGTGGTAGAGAAGGAACAGACCCCTGAAGAAATCGCCGCCCGGCTGAAGGGCGAAAGCCTGCTCATCGTCAACGAATATGCCCAGAAATATTACCAGCAGCTGTTATGGGATCCTGCCCGTACGCACCTGGTTGGCCTGAGCTATTTCAAGGAACGCAAGTTCACTGACGACACCATACGCAAGTTCGGACTGGGTTTCGCACCGGCCGGTGGCAAGTCATTCGCCGCGACAGCCAAGGAAGAAGGCTACAAGGAAGAATATCTTGTGGACAGCGGCCTGGTCATCAGACGTGACGACGGTTCCCTCAGCGACCGTTTCTACGACCGCGTGATGTTCCCCATCCACTCCCTCAGCGGCCGCGTCATAGCATTCGGAGGCCGTATACTCACCAGCGACAAGAGCAAGGCCAAATACATCAATTCTCCCGAGACAGAGGTCTACGTCAAGAACCGTTCCCTCTACGGAATCTATTTCGCCAAAACGGCGATAGCCAATAAGGACTGTTGCCTTCTGGTGGAAGGCTATACGGACGTGATTTCGATGCACCAGGCCGGAATAGAGAACGTCGTCGCATCTTCCGGCACATCCCTGACGGTCGGCCAGATTTCACTGATAAAACGCTTCACCGACAAGATAATAGTCATCTACGATGGCGACGCCGCCGGCATAAAGGCTTCCATCCGAGGAATCGATATGATTCTGCAGCAGGGAATGAAGGTCGAGGTGGTGCTGCTGCCGCCAGAGGACGACCCGGATTCCTTCGCCAAGGCTCACGACCGGGAAGAGATAGAAGAGTTCATCGCTACCAACAAGTGTGATTTCATCACATTCAAGACCAATCTCCTGCTGAAGGAAATTGACAACGACCCGATCCGCAAGGCTCAGCTCATCAATGACATTATCGAGTCCGTGTCGATGATTCCCGACCAGATCGAGCGCAACGTGTATGTGGGTCAGGTCGCCTCCCGGTTCGACATAAAGGAAGACGCAGTCTTTCAGAAGATAAGACAGCTTCGCTCACGCAGAAGTTCCCTGGAGCAGTCCCGAAGCCGCATGTCACAGTCTGACGGCCCCGTTCCGCCGTCTCCTTCAGATTATGAACCGCTTTCTGCGGGCTATGAGGAGAATGCGGCTAAAGAAAGTGTTGAGACAGCTCCCCAGCCCCTTACAGACGCCTTTCTGGCCGTCAACGAGAAAGAGATAGTCTATTATCTCCTCAAGTTTGGAGAATATCCTCTGCATACCGACGACAGTCTTCTCTATGAAGGCCGAAACAAGCCTGCCGACGTGCCGACGGTAGCAGAGTACATCCGCAGTTCGCTGGAAGAAGACGACCTTCAGTTCGAGAATCCGGTATACCGGAAAATCTACGATGAATATTTCGCCCGGCCCCGAGAAAACGACACCGATTTCGAGATAGCACAGGGAAAGATCATCAGATACTTCTCCACACATCCCGACCAGAATGTCAGCGCTACGATGATGGATGTCATATGCGACAACTATCCCATCACTGTCAAGGTCTACCGCGATTCGCTGACACCAGAGGAACAGATGCTGGGCAAGAACGTGCCCCGCGCCGTCATCGCCTACCGCATAAAGGTCATCGACCGCCTGTGCGCCGCCACCGTCAAGGAGGTCGATGCAGCCTTCAAACGAGGCGACGGCGAGGCATGCAAGGAGAAGATGCGGCTGCTGTCTGCCCTCAATACCGTTAAGAATAATTTGCTACATTTGCAGTCATCTAAAAAATAGAATTATGAGCGATTACAAAAGGATTCTTGTTACCAGCGCGCTGCCGTATGCGAACGGCCCTGTACATATCGGACACCTTGCAGGAGTATATGTCCCTGCAGATATATATGTCAGATATCAGCGAATGCGCGGACGCGAGGTCCTTTTCGTGTGCGGTTCGGACGAACACGGCGTTCCCATTACCATAAAGGCCCGCCAGCAGGGCTGCACTCCGCAGGACATAGTCGACAAATATCACAGCATCATCAAGAAGTCTTTCGCCGATTTCGGCATCGATTTCGACATATATTCACGCACTTCCAGCAAGATCCATCATGAGACTGCTTCCGAGTTCTTCCGCAAACTCTATGACGAGGGCAAGTTCATCGAGAAGGAAAGCGAGCAGTATTATGACGAAGAGGCCAAAACTTTCCTGGCCGACCGCTACATTGTGGGCACCTGCCCCAAATGCGGCAACGAAGGTGCTTACGGCGACCAGTGTGAGAAATGCGGAAGCACGCTCAGCCCCGAGGAGCTGATCAACCCTCATTCTGCAATCAGCGGCTCGCCTCTGGTGAAACGCAAGACCAAACACTGGTATCTGCCTCTTGACCGTGACGAGCAGTGGCTGCGCAAGTGGATCCTCGAAGACCACAAGGAGTGGAAGGTCAATGTCTACGGCCAGTGCAAGAGCTGGCTCGACGGCGGTCTGCTGCCGCGCGCCGTGAGCCGCGACCTGGACTGGGGCGTTCCCGTTCCGGTAGAGGGCGCAGAGGGCAAGGTGCTGTATGTCTGGTTCGATGCTCCCATCGGCTATATCTCAAACACCAAGGAACTGCTGCCCGACAGCTGGGAGAAATGGTGGAAGAGCGAAGACACCAAACTCGTTCACTTCATCGGCAAGGACAACATCGTGTTCCACTGCATCGTGTTCCCGTCGATGCTCAAGGCATACGGTGACTTCATCCTGCCCGACAATGTTCCGGCCAACGAGTTCCTCAATCTGGAAGGCGACAAGATATCGACTTCCCGCAACTGGGCGGTATGGCTGAACGAATATCTCGAGGATTTCCCCGGAATGCAGGATGTGCTGCGTTACGTCCTCACTGCCAACGCCCCCGAGACCAAGGACAACGATTTCACCTGGAAAGACTTCCAGACCCGCAACAACAGCGAACTTGTCGCCATCTACGGCAACTTCGTGAACCGTGCGGTAGTCCTCACTCATAAATACTTCGACGGCAAAGTTCCGGTCAATGCGAAGCCAGAAGCGGTAGATGTCGAGACACTGGCCCAGCTTCCGCAGATCAGGGAGGCCATCGAGGATTATATCGAGCACTACAAGTTCCGCGAGGCGCTGAAAGAGGCCATGAACATGGCCCGCATCGGCAACAAATATATTTCTGATACCGAACCCTGGAAGGTTGCCAAGACCGATATCGACCGCACGGCTTCGATACTCTATACTTCTTTGCAAATATGCGCCAACCTGGCAATCGCTTTCTCGCCGTTCCTGCCGTTCTCGTCTGCGAAACTGCAGCAGATGCTCTGCCTCGACAAACTCAGCTGGGACGACCTCGGCCGTGCCGAGATTATGCCTTCAGGCCATCAGATAGCACCAGCCCAGCTTATGTTTGCGAAGATCGAGGACGCGCAGATCGATGCCCAGATAGCCAAACTGCAGGCGTCCAAGGCTGCCCACGAGGCTGCGGCCAAGGTTTCTGCGCCCGCTCCGGCAAAGGCGGAGTGCATATTCGAGGATTTCGAGAAGATGGACATCCGCACGGCCACCGTGCTGGAGGCCGAGAAAGTCCCCAATACTGACAAACTTCTCCATCTCAAGATAGACACTGGTCTCGATGTCCGCGAACTGGTCAGCGGCATTGCCAAATATTATACGCCCGAAGAAATGGTCGGCAAACAGATATGCATACTGGCTAACCTCAAGCCGCGCAAGATCAAGGGCATAGTTTCGCAGGGAATGATCCTTATGGCCGAGCAGCCTGACGGCAAGATGCGCATCATCAGTCCTGAGGAGCGTCTTGAGAACGGATCGACGATAGGATAGGGGAGGCCGCCTCTATGACGGAAGAGCAGATCTATAACCGTATGATGGCGCTGTGCAGCCGCCGTGAGTATTGCAGGAGCGACATTGCGGCAAAGATTGCAGCTCTGTCGGAGGATGTGGATGCAGGGAAGATGATAGAGAAGTTGTGTGCTGAGAAGTTCCTTGATGAGAACCGGTATGCGGCAGCCTTCGTGCGGGACAAGAGTCGTCTTGCGGGTTGGGGAGAGGCTAAGATCCGCTATGCGCTGCAGCGCAAGGGGCTTGACAAGGAGACGATAGCCGGGGCGATGGATGAAATCGATCCGCAGGAGCAGATGGAAAGGCTGGCAAAGCTGATGCAGGCCAAGGCGCGGACGCTGAAAACCGCAACATCGGAGGAAAAGCGCGCAAAGCTGATCCGTTTCGCCGTTTCAAGAGGCTTTACCTACGCCCAGGCAGCCGAGATTTGCAAGGAGATAATATAGGATATTTACATATGGTTACCTCAGAACAGATTAAAGACATCAAACAGCGGTTAGAGACGTTGGGGAGGTGTCTTTGACATACCTGCCAAACGCAGTGAACTCTCAAGACAGCAGGAGCTGACACTGGCTCCGGATTTCTGGAACGACCCCAAGGCGGCCGAAGTTGTCGTCAAGAAGATTTCCACCATCAAATTCTGGGTCGACGGCTATGCCAAGGCCCAAGGCCTGATGGACGACTGCAATACTCTGGCCGAGTTCGGCGATGATGCTGCAGCTGACCTCGATGCGGCTTATGCCCAGCTTCTGGAGCAGGTCGAGAGCCTCGAGATGCGCAATATGCTCAGCGCTGAAGGAGACAACCTTGGCGCCATCCTCAAGATCAATTCAGGCGCCGGCGGCACCGAGGCGAATGACTGGAGCTCGATGCTGATGCGTATGTATATGCGCTGGGGCGAGCGAAACGGGTACAAGATCGAGGTCAGCGACCTGCTGGAAGGAGATGAGGCCGGAATCAAGTCTGTAACCATCGAGTTCGAGGGAGAATATGCTTACGGCTACCTGAAAGCCGAGAATGGCGTTCACCGCCTGGTCCGCATCTCTCCATACAATGCCCAGGGCAAGAGGCAGACCACATTTTCGAGCGTCTTCGTCTATCCTCTTGTGGACGACACCATCCAGATAGAGATCAATCCTGCCGACCTGGAGTGGGACACCTACCGCAGCAGCGGAGCCGGTGGCCAGAACGTGAACAAGGTCGAAACCGGAGTGCGCGTGAAGCATATTCCTACAGGTATCGTTGTCGAGAATACCGAGACCCGCAGCCAGCTGGACAACCGCCAGAACGCGCTCAGAATCCTGAAATCGCACCTGTATGACCTCGAGCTGAAGAAGCGCCAGGAGAAGCAGGCTGAGCTGGAAGGGCAGAAAAAGAAGATAGAATGGGGCAGCCAGATCCGAAGCTATGTGCTTCACCCCTACAAGATGGTCAAGGACCTCCGCACTGGTTACGAGACTTCGGACACCCAGGGCGTGCTGGACGGCGACCTGAACGACTTCATGAAGGTCTATCTGATGAGCAACGGAAACAATTAAAACCCAAGATATATGGAATTCAAATATGCACCTATGTTTCAGCTTGGTCCCGACACCACTGAATACTACTGCCTGACTAAAGACGGAGTGTCTGTAGGCGAGTTCGAGGGACATAAGATATTGAAAGTGGCTCCCGAAGCCCTGGAAATGCTGGCCAACGCTGCCTTCAGAGATGTGAATTTCCTGCTGCGCCGTGCCCACAACGCGCAGGTGGCATCCATCCTCTCCGACCCCGAGGCCAGCGACAATGACAAGTACGTTGCCCTGACATTCCTGCGCAATGCGGAAGTGGCTGCTAAGGGCAAGCTTCCTTTCTGCCAGGATACCGGAACGGCCATCATCCACGGAGAAAAAGGCCAGCAGGTATGGACCGGTTTCTGTGACGAGGAGGCTCTCTCACGCGGAGTCTACAAGACTTACACCGAGGAGAATCTCCGCTACAGCCAGAACGCTCCTCTGAACATGTACGACGAGATCAACACCAAGTGCAACCTGCCCGCCCAGATTGACATCGAAGCTGCCGAGGGCATGGAGTACCGTTTTCTCTGCGTTGTAAAGGGCGGCGGTTCGGCCAACAAGACCTATCTCTACCAGGAGACAAAGGCCCGCATCCAGAACCCCGGCACGCTGGTTCCTTTCCTCACGGAGAAGATGCGTACCCTCGGTACGGCGGCCTGCCCTCCGTATCACATCGCGTTCGTGATCGGCGGCACTTCGGCCGAGAAGAACCTTCTCACCGTGAAACTGGCTTCGACCCATTACTACGACGGTCTTCCCACCACAGGCGACGAGACAGGACGCGCTTTCCGCGACGTCGAGCTTGAGAAGCAGCTGCTTGAGGAAGCTCACAAGATTGGTCTCGGCGCTCAGTTCGGAGGCAAGGCATTCGCCCACGACATCCGCGTGGTCCGTCTCCCCCGCCACGGTGCAAGCTGTCCCATCGGTCTCGGCGTTAGCTGCTCTGCGGACAGAAACATCAAAGCCAAGATCAATGCCGACGGCGTGTGGATCGAGAAAATGGATGACAACCCGAGTGAGCTGATCCCTGCAGAACTCCGCAATGCAGGCGAAGGCGGAGGTGTGGTAATCGACCTCGACCAGCCTATGTCAGAAATCTGCAAGACTCTCTCAAAATATCCGGTTTCTACCCGCGTCAGCCTCAACGGTACCATCATCGTTGCCCGCGACATCGCTCACGCCAAGCTCAAAGCACGTCTGGATGCAGGAGAAGACCTTCCTGATTACTTCAAGAACCATCCAGTGCTCTATGCCGGTCCTGCCAAGACCCCTGCAGGAATGCCTTGCGGCTCCATGGGCCCCACAACGGCGAACCGTATGGATCCGTATGTCGACGAGTTCCAGGATCACGGCGGTTCTATGGTGATGATTGCAAAGGGCAACAGGACCAAAGCTGTCACCGACGCCTGCAAGAAGCACGGCGGATTCTATCTGGGCAGCATAGGAGGCCCTGCAGCCGTCCTCTCGATGAACTCGATCAAGAGCATCGAATGTGTGGAATATCCTGAACTCGGGATGGAAGCCATCTGGCGCATCGAAGTCAAGGATTTCCCTGCCTTCATCCTCGTGGACGACAAAGGCAACGATTTCTTCGCAGGAAAACTGTAAGGAAGCGTGCTTCAGCCTATCCCAGGCTCCGCTGCCACTTCCAGGCAGACTTCAGAGTTTCTTCCAAAGGACGCTCGGCTTTCCAGCCGAGCTCTTTGTTTGCATAGCTGGTGTCTGCCCATACGGCCTCGATGTCACCGGCCCTGCGGCCGGCAATCTTGTAGTTAAGCTTGAGATTGTTGACCTTCTCGAAAGTCTTGACGATTTCAAGGGTCGACACTCCCCGGCCTGTACCGATGTTGAAGATCTCATAGTCAGCCTTGCTGCGGCCTTCGATCATACGGTCGACTGCGACAACGTGCGCCTTTGCAAGGTCAACCACGTCGATGTAATCTCGTATGCAGGTTCCGTCCGGGGTATTGTAGTCGTCACCGAAGATGCTGAGCATAGGCCGTATTCCGGCTGCAGTCTGGGTCACGAAAGGAATCAGGTTGTTGGGCACTCCGCGGGGCAGCTCGCCGATCAGTGCGCTGGGATGAGCCCCGATAGGGTTGAAATAGCGCAGGGCTATTCCCTTGAGCTTCCCGTATGCGGCTATGCTGTCGTGCAGTATGTCCTCGCACATCTGTTTGGTGGCTCCGTAAGGCGCAAGCGCGGGTTTCCGCGGGGTCTGTTCTGTCACCGGAAGTTTGTCTGCCTGCCCGTACACCGTACAGGATGATGAGAACACGATGTTGGGAACGTCGTATTTCATCATCAGAGTTAGAAGATTGATCAGAGAACCGAGGTTGTTGCGGTAATAGTCCAAAGGTATATGAACAGATTCCCCAACAGCTTTCAGGGCCGCAAAATGGATGACTGCTTCGAATTTGTGAGTTTTGAAGACTTTTTCCAGTGCCGGAACGTCGAGACAATCGACTTTGTTGAAGTCTACAGGCTTGCCTGTAATCTTTTCAATGCCTTTTACAGCACTGATTTCCGAGTTGCTGAGATTGTCGACGACTACCGGTTCGTAACCGGCCAAAATCAGCTCTACACACGTGTGGGAGCCAATATATCCGCTTCCACCAGTTACCAAAACCTGTTTGCCCATAGTAAAATTATTAGTTGTCCGCGTCAAATTTAGTGAAAAACTTAAGTTTTGGTATTGTTTTTGACAAAGCGTGAATTGAAGTTCAACCTAAACAAATTACAGTCATGAAAAAGTTTGCACTTATGGCACTTTCCCTCATCATTGTAATGATGTGTGTCAGCCCGAACGAGGTGATGGGACAAACAAGAAGGACTGCCAATACGGCTTCATCTTCTTCTACCAGCGTGCAAAAGAGCTCTTCTACCAGAAGCGGTGCAGTCGCCGCCGACAGCAGAAGAAGTGGTTCCTCTTCAGCTATGAACACTGCCAATGCAGGAGCAAGCAGGTCAACTGCCTCTAGATCAACTGCAACTCACAACAGCAGTGTTTCTCATAATAACAATGCCGGCGCTACACGTAACGCCAACAACAACACCGTAAAACGCAATGACAACGCTCCCCGTACTGCTGCCGGCGCAACTGCAAAGCCGAATAACAATGCGGCCCGCAATGTCGCAAGCAACACTGCAAGGCACGACAACGTAGCCCCCAAGGCAAGCACTCGCAACGAGGCGCCCAAGGTTAACAACGCTGCCCGCAACGAGGCACCCAAGGTTAACGACCGTCCTCGCAATGACGCCCCCAAGGTTAACAATGCGGCCCGCAATGAAGCTCCCAAGGTTAACGACCGTCCTCGCAATGACGCTCCCAAGATGAACGACCGCGGTCGTAACGAAGCTCCTAGGATGAACGAGGGAATCCACAACAATCCCCCGAGGCCCAACAATCCTCCGAGGATGGATCCTCCGAGACCTCCGAGAGAGCCGAGGCACGCACCCGTTCCTCCGGCACCGAGACCTCCGAGGGGCAGCCACTTCCGCGCTTCAGTGCTCGGCACCCTGATCACAATCGCCCACATCAATGCAATCAACAATGCAATCCACAGGGCAGAGCGCGCAGCAAGACTGGCAACCCGCTACGCAGTAGTAATCAACAAAAGCTACGTTCCCAGGACCTACGCAACCATCGTAGAGACTGTTAGAGATGACATCGACTACTACTACAAGGACGGCGTCTTCTACATCATCGGCGCAGACGGTGACTACTACGTGATTGAACCTCCGATCGGAGCGCTTGTCGAGGAGATTCCCGCTGACTTCGAAAGAGTTGTGATCGACGACGAGATCTTCTACAAAGTTGACGACACTCTCTACAAAGTGACCATCATCGAGGGCGTTCCCTACTTCGAGGTAGTTCTGAACTTGTAAAAGTTTGACATAAATGAAAAAAGACGCTTCGGCGTCTTTTTTTTTATGCTATGTTGTCAGAAGAAGTTTCCCAGAGAGGCCTGTGCATATTCCTGCGCCATTCCTTGCGGGCCTTTATTGCTGCCTCGACGGCTGCAGGAGTGAAGACGTACTCCAGAAACCTGGCAAAGATTATTTCGGCGGACTGAGAAGAAGGATGCGTCATGTTCTCCGCATAGAAACGGTAGTCGCGCAGCTCGTCCATCATTATTTCGAATGCAGGGAAATAATGGACGTTAGGGAAATCTTGCTGCAGCTGACCGGTCGCCAGCAGCAGCGTGGCTTTGCTCAGAGAGTTCCCGTAAGCTCCGTCTGCGAGGTGGCGTATGGGGCTCACGGTGAAAATCCATTCCTTGCCGGGGTTGGCGCTTACCATCTCGGACAGCAGTCTGGCAGAGTCTTCAACCGAAAGCCGCTCCCTGCGGAATTCCTTGGCAGGAACCTTGTTGCAGTTGGCGACAAACCTGCCCGAGTCGAGGTGACGGAACACCCACGCTGTCCCCAGCGTCACAAGACACACTTCAGCTTTGGCGAAGGCTTCTGATGATGATTTCAAGGCGGCATTGGCGCCCGTAAGGAAGCCCTCGACACTGGTGTTCGAGAATTTTGTGTGATGCCAGAATGAATTGTATCGTCCCAGAGGTTCAGAATAGATTACATCCTCCTCTGTGAACGGAGTGGCGTCTGTCAGCCTTTGTACGGCAGCGGCGATAGATGCTGGATTGTACAGCGTACCGAACGGATTGACAGTTATTTCGATTCCGCTTTGGCAAAGTCGTTCGCCTATTTCTGCCGCAAAGCAGGATCCTATTGCAAAGAATCTTGCATCAGAACCGTACAACTTGGCAAGCGGTGCGATGTCAACCTCGGTATGGAGCTTCAGCGGATTCATCCTTGTTGCCGACCTTCGGCCGCGATGCCTATCAGTTTGTCGGTCTGCAGATAGATGGGGTAGAAGGCTTTGTCGCCCAGCGGAGAATAACGGGCAATCAGGGCCCTCACCTGTGTAAGCACAAGATTCCTGACCTGCTCCCATTCATTTCCTTCAGGTATTGCTTCATTGGCTGCGGCAAATTTCAGGAAACCTCCCTCTATATCCTTGCTGTCAAGGAAATTGTTGAGTGCGTCCAGGGTCGTCTGGGCCCTGAGCGCCGAGAGGTTGCCGTCGAAGAAACTGCTGGCATATTTGTTCTGCAGTCCGAGGCGGTTGCACTTTGAATAGAATGCGTTGGATCCAATGGTATCAAGCGGTACGAACACATCCGGGATGATGCCGCCACCGCCATAGACTGTCCTGCCTCCCTTCGTAGTGAACTTGAGAGAATCATCCACCTTGATGCTGTCAGCGTTGAACAGCTCTCCGTTATTGTAACGGTGGAGTATGTCATAGTCGTAATCATCGGCGTACGGCTTCTGGATGCAACGGCCCGAAGGGGTGTAGAAACGCTGGATGGTGAGCCTGATGCCGCTTCCGTCGGTAAAGTAGACGGGTTCCTGTACCAGGCCCTTGCCGAAAGACCTCACGCCGTAGATCGTGGCGCGGTCGTTGTCCTGCATCGCTCCTGCAAAGATTTCGCTGGATGACGCGCTGGATTCGTTGATTAGCACAGCCAGGTCGATGTTCTGGCAGCTGCCCCGTCCGTCGGCGAACAGATCCTCACGGTTGCGGTGCTTGCCTTCCATATAAACTATCAGGTCTCCTTTCTTGAGAAATTCGTTGCTTAGCAGCATGGCCTGGTCCAGATATCCTCCGGTGTTGTCGCGAAGGTCGAAGATAAGTTTCTTCATGCCTTTCGACCTCAAGTCGGCGGCGGCTTCAAGGAATTCCAGATAGCTGGTGCGGGCGAACTTGGAGAGCTTGATATAACCTGTGGTGTCATTCCACATAAACGCAACGTCGATGCTGTTTACAGGTATCTTGTCGCGGGTAATCTTGAACGGAATCAGGCCGTCAACCCCAGAGCGTTTCACGGAAATCGTGACTTTCGTGCCCTTGGGACCTTTCATAAGCTTCACCATCGAGTCCTGGTCCATCTTTACTCCGGCTATCACAGTCTCGTCGACCTTGATGATCCTGTCTCCTGTCTGAAGACCGGCCTTCTCGGACGGACCGCCGGTAATCACGCTGGTGACGATGGCGGTGTCGGCAGGTACGTTGAACTGTATACCGATGCCGTCGAAACCGCCCTGAAGCGATTCTTCAGCTTCCTTGAGGTCAGACGGCGGAAGGTAGACCGAGTGCGGGTCAAGCTCCTTCATCAGGGCGGGGAGGATGTCTTCGGTCACTTTCTTGTGGTCTATGTCATCCACGTAATTCTCGTCCATCGTCTTGAGAATGACCATCAGCTTGGCCCAGTCGCTGTCCATGGAGCTGACATCAACTTTCTGCTGTCTTGATTTGATCGCATTGGCGAGCAGGAGGGCTGCAACCAGGACGGTTATCACCCAAAGTACGGTCCTCAGCAATTTGTATTTGCCGTTGTCAGTATCAGCCATAGTCAGTCTATTGAGTCGTATTTAACTATTTCGACGCCAGCGCGGCGAAGAAGGTCAATTCCGTCGGTTATGCGGTATTCGTCGTGGTAGACGACGCGCTTGATGCCGGCCTGGATTATCAGTTTGGCGCATTCCAGGCAAGGCGAGGCTGTTACGTACAGGGTGGAACCGTCGCTGCTGTTGCTGCTTTTGGCAACTTTAGTGATGGCGTTTGCCTCGGCATGCAGCACATAGGGCTTGGTGACACCGTTCTCTTCGCAGACATTCTCAAAACCTGCGGGAGTGCCGTTGTAACCGTCGGAAATTATCATCTTATCCTTGACGAGGATGGCGCCGACCTGTCTGCGGATGCAGTAAGAGTTTTTGGCCCAGATCGTTGCCATCTGAAGATAGCTCTTGTCGAATTGAATCTGTTTGTCTGTCATATCGCAAAGTTACGAAAAAGCCTGGAGTTCGCACAAATGGCTGTAAAGACCTTTTGCCTTGATCAGCTCTTCGTGTGTGCCGCGCTCTGCTATGCGGCCTTTCTGGAGTACGATTATTTCATCCGCATGGCGGATAGTGGAAAGCCTGTGGGCGATTACCAGACAGGTGCGGTTGGTCATCAACCTGGTCAGGGCGTCCTGCACCAGCTTTTCGCTTTCGGTGTCGAGAGATGATGTGGCTTCATCCAATATCAGGAAGGGCGGGTTCTTGAGCACGGCCCTGGCTATCGCGATCCTCTGTCGCTGTCCTCCGGAAAGTTTCGCCCCCCGGTCGCCGATGTTCGTCATATACTCCTTATCCATTCTGGAGATGAATTCATCCGCATTGGCGATTGCGGCGGCTTCTTCAACCTGTTTCTGGCTGACACCTTCCATACCGAAAGTGATGTTGCCGTAGACAGTGTCGTTGAAAAGGATTGGTTCCTGGGTGACGATGCCCATAATGGATCGCAGTGATGCGATGCTGAGACTGCGGATATTCCTGCCGTCGATCAGAATGTCTCCTTCGCAAGAATCCCAGAAGCGGGGGATGAGGTCTGCAAGAGTGGATTTGCCGGCTCCTGACGGCCCGACTATGGCCACGGTCCTGCCTTTGGGAATAATGAGGTCGATGTCTTCAAGAACAGGCTCGCCGCCGTATGAGAAGCTGACCTTGCGGAATTCGATGCTGTCGTTGAATCCGTCCAGCACAACTGGTTTTTCGCTCTCCTTTATGCTGTTTTCGGCATCGAGGATTTCGAAAATCCTGCCTGCCGACACCAGGCCTTTCTGGATGGCGGCATAAGAAGTGGCCATTGCCTTGGCGGGTTCAAGGACCCTCCAGTAGAAGCCGATGTACACTACGAATGTAGACCAGCTCATCCCAAGCTGTCCGCGGTAGTTCAGCCATCCGCCGTACAGCAGGACGACGGCAGCCACTGTAATACCCAGGAATTCTGATACCGGAGATGCCAGTTCCTGCCTGTTCGAGACGGCGAGACTGATGCGCCTGTGGGCCTCGTTGTCCTTGTCAAACTGTCCCTCTACATATTTCTGGGCATTGAATGCCTTGATAATGCGGGAACCCGAGATAGCTTCTTCGAAGTGGCTCAGTATCCTTCCCATCAGCGTCTGGGTTTCGACCGCGTCTCTGCGCAGCCTTCCGGTTATCTTGCTGATGACAATTGCAGACAGAGGGAGTGCGATGAGGGAAACCAGCGTGAGCCTGGGGGACATGAAGAACAGCGCCGCCAGGAATCCTGCCACCAGCAGCGGTTCCCTGAAGAATATGTGGAAACTGCCGGCGATGGTATTCTGCACCTCGCTCACGTCATTGGATATGCTGGAAAGAATGTCTCCCTTGCGGCGGTTGTTGAAATACCCTACGTCAAGGCCGGCTATCTTCCTGAAGAGGTCGGTCCGCAGGTTGTACATCAGCCTGGTCTTCATCTTGACCAGGATTCTCTGTGACAGATATCTGCAGATGTTGGAAAGCAGAGTGGCGGCTACAAGGGCGAGGCATACGAAGACAAGACCGCGCAGGAAGCCGTTACCGTTCACGATACCGCTGAGTAGATGGTTGAACGCACCCTCGACATATTCAAGCGAAAAGCTGAATTCCGGCATCGTGGCGGCAGATGCAGCCTTGCCGGGTTCGAACAGCATCGACAGTACCGGGCCGATGAGGGCGTAGTTCGCCACTCCGAAGATTACGGAGAGTATCGACAGCAATAAATACGGCGGCCAGTATCGCCCCAGAGGTTTTGCATAAGACAATATCCTCTTGTAGGTTTCCATACTGGCCGCTGGATAGTGTCGCCTTACGGCGGATTATTCTGCGTTGGCGTGCTTTACTTCGATGAGGTCAACTTCGAATACGAGAGTTTCGTTGGCGCCGGTAGGGCCGTTCTCGCCGTATGCAAGGTCGCTGGGAACATAGAGCATGATCTTGCCGCCTTCGTCGATAAGCTGGAGGCCTTCGATCCAACCGGGGATCACGTTGGTAAGCGGGAAGGTAACGGGCTCGCCTTCGGTAGAAGTTTCGAGGACTTCACCGTCTACAGATGTGAGTGTATAGTGAGCGGTTACTGTGTCCAATGCTGAAGTGGGGAAATTGCCGTTTCCGTTCTTGAGGATCTTATAGTGGAGACCGCTCTCGGTAACAACTACTCCTTCTTCCTTGGCGATTTTTGCAAGGAAGGCTTCACCTTTAGCTTTGTTTTCCTCGCCGACAGCTGTCCTTCTCTTCTGCATGAAAGAATTCATCCTGTCGTTTACGAAGCTTGATTCGAACTGGCTGTCATCCTTGAAATAGTCTTTGTATCCTTTGATAATCTGGCCCAGGTTCATGTCACCGAGATCGTTCATCTTGACCATCTGGCCGAAATAAACGCCAAGTGCATAGCTGGCGCTGTCGATGTCAGCTTTTGATATTGATTTGGGCTGGGGGTCCGACTTGGGAGAAGATACGCTGCAGGCGGCGAACATAAGAGTTGCCAATACAGCTGCTGAGATTAATTTGATGTATTTCATATTGCTTGCTAAAATTTGATTATCACAATAGTGGCGCGAAAGTAAGAATTTTTATCCAATTCTTTTGTCATTAAGCCGGATAATTAGTACATTTAAAGATAGATTCGTCGGAATTTATGGATATAACTTCTTCTGATCTTCACGCCAAGTTAAAAAGCTTTTTCGGCTTCGATACCTTCAAGGGCCTCCAGGAAGAGATAATAATGCATCTCATCGGAGGCGGAAACGCTTTTGTGCTTATGCCGACCGGAGGAGGAAAGTCCCTGTGCTATCAGCTGCCTGCATTGTGTATGGAAGGCACGGCCATAGTCATATCTCCGCTGATCGCCTTGATGAAGAACCAGGTCGATGCAATAAGGGGTTTTGTGCAGAACAAGGAGGGAATCGCCCATTTCCTGAATTCCTCCCTTTCCAAGACTCAGGTGCAGCTGGTCAAGGAGAATCTGACCGAGGGCATTACCAAATTGCTTTATGTGGCCCCCGAATCGCTTACCAAAGAAGAAAACATCGCCTTTCTCAAGACTCTCAAGATTTCTTTCTACGCTATTGACGAAGCACACTGCATATCCGAGTGGGGACACGACTTCAGACCGGAATACCGCCGCATCCACGAGATTATCGAGAGGATTGGAAAGGCTCCCGTCATTGCGCTGACCGCCACTGCGACCCCCAAGGTGCAGTCCGATATCCAGAAGAACCTGGGTATGATGGACGCCAAGGTGTTCAAGTCTTCTTTCAACAGGCCTAACCTGTATTATGAGATTCGCGACAAGTCCAATCCCAAGAGAGACATAGTCAGGTTCATAAAGGACAATCCGGGCAAAAGCGGAATAATCTACTGTCTCAGCCGCAAGAAAGTCGAAGAGCTTGCACAGCTGCTGAACATGAACGGCATCAAGGCCCTGCCTTACCACGCCGGTCTCGATGCTGCCACCCGTTCGCACAACCAGGACGCTTTCCTGATGGAAGAAATCGACGTGATTGTGGCTACCATCGCTTTCGGAATGGGCATCGACAAGCCCGATGTGCGTTTCGTCATCCATTACGACATTCCAAAGAGCCTCGAAGGCTACTATCAGGAGACAGGACGTGCCGGAAGGGATGGCGCTGAAGGAAAGTGCATAGCCTTCTACAGCTACAAGGATATCCAGAAGCTGGAGAAGTTCATGCAGGGCAAGCCTATATCCGAGCAGGAGATAGGCAAGCAGCTGCTGCTGGATGTGGTGTCTTACGCAGAGACCAACCAGTGCCGCCGCAAGATACTGCTGAACTATTTCGGAGAAGACTTTACCGATTGCAACTGCGGCGCCTGCGACAACTGTCTTGTGCCCAAGGTGCAGTTCGACGGAAAGACCCAGATGTGTCTGGTCATGGAACTCATCCTCTCCCTGAAGGAGAACTTCAAGGCCGAATATCTTGCCGATATCCTTTCAGGCGTCTCGAATTCCGTCATTAAGTCGTACAATCATCACAAGCATCCGCTCTTCGGTGCGGGAAAAGGGAAAGGTCCGAGATTCTGGGCTGCTGTGATACGCCAGGGGCTTGTGCTGCACCTGCTTGACAAGGATATCGAGCGTTACGGACTCATTTTCGTGACTCCCGAAGGCATGAAGTTCTACAAGACTCCATATACCATAATGCTGACCGAGGACCGCACGTTCGTGGACGGCGAGGATGACGACGACAGCGATGCCCTGATAAGTCCGAAGCACGTTCCTGCCGGAGGCGGCGGAGATCCCGTGCTGCTCGCTATGCTCAAGGATGTACGCAAGTCGGTTTCCCGCAAGGTGAACCTTCCTGCCTGGATCGTCTTCTCGGACCAGTCTCTTGAGGATATGTCCATAATGTATCCTGTCACCATCGATGAACTGAAGACCTGTCAGGGTGTCGGCGAAGGCAAGGCCCGCAAGTTCGGAAGGGAATTCATATCCCTCATTGCCAAATATGTCAAAGAGAATGATATCCTCAGGCCTGACGATTTTGTCGTGAGGACAGCAGCTAACAAGTCGGCGGTCAAAGTGTTCATCATCCAGAGCATAGACCGCAAGATTCCTTTCGAGGACATAGCGCGTGCCAAGGATATGGAGATGGAAGAGCTGATTACCGAACTCGAAAGCATTGTCAACTCAGGCACGAGGATCAATATCGACTATTATATCCGTCAGCATCTGGACGAAGACAAGATGGATGAGATATATGAATACTTCAAGGAAGAGGCTCAGAGCGATTCTGTATCCGACGCATTGAAGGAACTCGGCCCCGACTTCGAAGAAGAGGAGGTCCGTCTGGTCCGCATCAAGTTCATCTCTGAACTCGGCAACTGATTCTGACTATTCTTTTTGTGGCTGATGTCACTCTGTACCGGTCGTCGATGCGGAGGCCGGCGATGCACACTATCTGTTCGCAACCCTGTGCATCCAGGGTCGTTATGACTGTCTGGCGCTGCTTCTGCTCAAGGTCGAGCTTGAGGTCGGTGAAGAAATCGCTCAGTTTGCGGAAGCCCTTCATTCCGAAAGGTCTGAACCGGTCGGCGGCTTGCCATCGACGGCAGGAGAGGGGCAGAGAGACCTTGTCGGCATCGACGAACAGGATGCTGCCGTCTTTCGAACGCGGATCGAAGTCTTTTCCTATGTCGAACACTGAGATGTCGACCTGTACCGGATCGGTGTCCGCAAGGGGGTAGACTTTCAGGAACTGCCTGTCACGTATTAATTTGTGGGTGCTGCTGAAGAATGACTTGCCGCTCTGGCCTTCGAGTGACACCAGTATGTCGGCCAGTACGTCTTCATTGAACCCGAACGGCTGCAGCAGCCTGAACAGCCAGTAGCGCTGCTGGCTTTCTTCTGCCAGCTTTGCGATGTCTATGCAGAACGCATCATCTTCGTTGCGGGAAAGCCGGGCTTTTTTCTGTTCAAACAATTCGTCCAGCACGGCTTCGATCTCTGCGAAGTGAGCCATCTCGCGGCTGGATGTCTCGAGGAAAGAAGGGTTGATCTGCGCGAACTGGGGAAAGACCTCGTTGCGTATGCGGTTGCGGACGAAACGGCTGTCCCAGTTTGTAATATCCTCGCGGTGCAGTATGCCGTTCTCCATGGCAAATTCTTCGATTTCTTCACGGGTGAAGGCCAGCATCGGCCGCATTATCTTGCCGCTGAGCTCCTTCATCCCTGCTATTCCACGGATGCCGGTGCCGCGCAGCAGGTTGAGGTACATCGTCTCTGCCGCGTCGTTGCGGTTGTGAGCGACGGCGAGATAGTCGAAGCCGTGCTCCGTCAGAAGAACACCGAACCACTTGTAACGCAACTCGCGGGCGGCCATCTCGATCGAGATGCCTTTGTCGGCCGCATAGCTTCGGGTGTCGAAACGTTCCGTGAAGAATTCCACGCCGTTGGATGCGGCCCAATCCCTGACGAATGTCTCGTCTCCGTCGCTGTCTTCGCCTCTGAGCGTAAAATTGACGTGGGCGACGGCAAATTCAGGGTGCAATCTGCTGTTCTTGAAGAGGGCGGCCATGCACATGGAGTCGACGCCTCCGCTGACTCCCAGCAGAAAGCGTCCGCCAGCCTCTCCTGTCAGCCGCAGGAGGGTCTTGTCGAAAACTCCCTGTAGAGAACGGGACATCAGAAAGTATAAGAGAAGCTCAGGCCTGAAATCTCCTTGAACTGTACTCCGGGCACCTTTACGACATTTCCTTGATCGTCATACACCGGCTTTCCAGCCGCATCAGTCTTGTCGATGTGGTGGATGGTATCGTCGTAGATCAGATAGGTCCTGAGGGTGACGGCAAGGAATTTGGTCAGCTGGGCGGTGATGTTCACGTCCCAGTTCACCTTGATGTTCTGCGGCTTGTTGAGGTAGTCGGAGAACAGGGTGAGGGAGGTGTTGGCCTTGAAGTCCTCGATCTTCACGGCAGCGTCCAACTTGAGCTGGGCACCGAGCTCATACCTTACGCACTGGTCAGGAGCGTTACCGTACAGGGCCCTGAGGTCGGGATCCTTTACGATCACCAGATTGCTGGTGAGAGGCGAGAATGTGATGGATACGTCAGGTTTGGGGGTATAGGTCATACCAAAACCGAGAGAAGTGTAGGCTGGTGCGAAGAAATTTGATACTATCGGACTGCCCTTCGTGCTCTTGTAACCGGTAGTGAACTGAGTGCGGAAGTTGTAGATTACCGAGAAATACAGCTTCTCGGCAGCTTTGTATCCATATTTGCTGTCGAGGATGATGCGGTCGTCGCTCTTCTTGAAGCCTTCTCCCATATTCTGGATGAAACCGTAGCCGAACTGTGCACGGTTGTCCCAGATGGACTTGTTCTTTGCGTAATTGGCGTTGAAGTCGAGATATGAGTTCAACGAAACGGAACCGTAGCCGCCTGCGGCCCAGTCCATAAGAGATACCTGTGAGAAACCGAGCTGCGTCAGCAGCGAAGTCTTCCAGTATTTGGGCGCCTCCACCTTGGCGGAGTCGGCGGGCTGCTCCTGCGCAAACATAGCAGTGGCGCAGAGCACAATCATTACAGTAACCAGAATCTTTTTCATATGAGTGCAGAATAGAGGTTAGTATGCTTTTGCGAATACCACGCGGCGTGCGCTCGGCTTGCCTGAATAAACGCATTTGCCGGGCTCCTCGCAGACGAAGCTGTCGACAGGTATGCAGCGGATGGTGGCTTTTGTCTCTTCCTGTATCTTGAGCTCGGTCTCCGTAGTGCCGTCCCAGTGGCAGAGGAGGAAATAACCCTGCTCGATCTTTTCCTTGAATTCATCCCAGGTGTCTACCTTAATGGTATGAGCCTCGCGGAAGTCCAGAGCTTTCTGGTAAATGTTCTTCTGGATGTCGTCCATCAGTTTGAGAACATAATCGGCGATGCCTTCCTGCGGCACAGAATCCTTTGTGAGGGTGTCTCTGCGGGCAAGTTCCACGGTGCCTGATGCGAGGTCGCGGGGACCCATCGCGATACGGCAGGGAACGCCTTTGAGTTCCCATTCGGCGAACTTGAAGCCGGGACGGAGGTTGTCGCGGTCGTCGATCTTGACGGTAAGGCCCTTGGCTTCCATTTCGGCTTTGAGGGCTTCCATTTTCTCTACCAGTGCTGAATGCTCTTCAGGAGTCTTGAAGATCGGAACCATTACAACGTGGATGGGAGCAAGTTTCGGAGGAAGCACGAGGCCGTTGTCATCGCTGTGCGCCATGATAAGGGCACCCATCAGGCGGGTTGAAACGCCCCATGATGTAGCCCATACATATTCCAGGTTGCCCTCCTTGTTGGCATACTGGACATCGAAAGCCTTGGCGAAGTTCTGTCCGAGGAAGTGGGAGGTTCCGGCCTGCAACGCCTTGCCGTCCTGCATCATAGCCTCGATGCAATAAGTGTCGATGGCTCCTGCGAATCGTTCGCTTTCGGATTTGTGGCCGACGATTACCGGGACTGCCATATAGTTTCTTGCGAAATCAGCATATACGCCTACCATCTTCTCGGCTTCTGCAACGGCCTCGGCCGCAGTGGCATGAGCGGTGTGGCCTTCCTGCCAGAGGAATTCGGCGGTACGAAGGAAGAGACGGGTGCGCATCTCCCAGCGGACTACGTTGGCCCATTGGTTTATCAGCAGGGGGAGGTCCCTCCACGACTTGATCCAGTTCTTGTATGTATTCCAGATGATGGTTTCAGAAGTAGGACGTATGATGAGCTCTTCTTCAAGTCTGGCGGCCGGGTCTACTACGACACCGCTGCCGTCGGGATTGTTCATCAGCCTGTGGTGGGTCACCACGGCGCATTCCTTTGCGAAGCCTTCTACGTGCTCGGCTTCCTTGCTCAGGAATGATTTGGGAATGAAGAGCGGAAAATATGCATTGCTGTGCCCGGTGTCCTTGAACATCTTGTCAAGAGAGTGCTGCATCTTCTCCCAGATGGCATAGCCATAAGGTTTGATCACCATGCAGCCTCTGACTGCTGAATTCTCCGCGAGATCGGCTTTGACAACCAGGTCATTGTACCATTGAGAGTAATTGTCGCTCCTGCTGGTCAGTTCTTTGGCCATATTGTTTTTATTTTGGTATAGAATTTGATAAATTTGCTCTGCAAACCGTTTCAAAGCAGTTTTAGCGGTAGCAAAAGTAATAAAAATAACTTACATAGGAGGTAACCATGAAAAACAGAATGTTCCTAATGCTTCTAGCAACGTTGGTGCTCAGCTCTTGTGGCTCTTATGGCTACTATTCTTCTTCGTTGTATGACGACGGCATCTACTACAAACCTGACAGGGTAAGAATGATGACTGCCAGTCAGGCCGCAGCAGAGAAGGCCGCCGTTGAAAACGATGTGTTCACTGCCCGCGAGGCCACTAAGGACACAGAAAGATATACGGTCCATATCGACAAGATTGCTGTTGACGATTCGGTATACGACCTTGCTGACGGAGAAACTTATGAAAGCCGTCTGCGCAAGTTCGATGATACCGATATAACTCTTACCGTGAATATCATTGACTTTGATGATTACTGGACCAGGCCCTGGTACAATCCCTGGTGGGGCACATACCGCTATTCTTGGTATTACCGTCCCTGGAGTGTGGCTCTCTACGATCCCTGGTTCTACGATCCGTTCTTCTTCGATCCCTGGTATTACGATCCCTGGTACAGCGGCATCTACTGGTATTCATCATACTGGACTTCACCGTTCTACTATGATTCATGGTATCACCGTCATCATTTCTGGGCATACGGTCCCAGCTATTACTACGGCCCTTATTACGGATACGGTTATGGCGGATATTACGGCCCCGGCGGAAACTATTTTGACGGCGGCGGACGCAGAGACCGCGACGGTATGGTCTATGGCCGCAGGAATGGCACATCAGTAGCCGGCGCAGGTGCGACCAGCACGGGAGTCCGTTCAAGATCATTTGCGACCACAGGTTCAAGAAGGGCTGAGGGAGTGTCTGCAGCAGTTTCAAGCGCATCATCAAGAGCAGTGGCAGAGTCTTCAGGCGCAACGGTGTCTACAAGGGCAATGGCCAACTCAAGGGATGCTTCTACCGGACTCACCAGTACTTCAGGCTCTTCAAGGTCAGTCAGCTCTCGCAGCACTGTCAACAACACCACCCGCAGCACTGTCAACAATTCAGGCAGCACTACCAGGTCTGGTTCAGGCACTGCGACGACTTCCGGCACCCGCAGGTCATCATCTGCAGTGAACAGCGGCAGCACGACCCGTTCTTCTTCAGGTACGACTACCCGTTCATCAGGTACAACTACCCGCTCGTCAAGCGGCAGTTACAACTCAGGCTCAAGCCGTTCGACTGGTTCCGCAACCCGTTCATCAGGTTCAACTACCCGTTCGTCAGGTACGACTACCCGCTCTTCAGGTTCAAGTACCCGTTCATCGGGATCAGCAACCCGCTCATCAGGTTCAAGCACACGCTCTTCCGGCGGCAGCTACAGTTCAAGTTCAAGCTCAAGCCGTTCTTCAGGAGGTAGCTACAGCTCAGGCTCTAGCCGCTCTACCGGCGGTGGCGGCGGATACTCTGGCGGCGGTGGATTCTCAGGCGGCTCAAGCAGCTCAAGCAGCGGCGGCGGCAGCGGCCGCAGCAGCGGAGGTGGCGGAGGAAGACGCTAACACGAAACAAGACGCTGCCAATAATTTATTATCCAATAACAAACTTAGACTTTACGGTGATGAAAGCAATTAAATTTACAGCATTGACAGTTTTGTTGTTGTCACTCTCCTGGGTCGGCTTTGCGCAGGATGTTGATCAGGCATACAACTTTTCAGAGAATCTGTATATAGGTTCGGCCCGAACTCTTGCGATGGGTAATGCATTCACTGCGGTAGGCGGCGATCTTGGTGCACTCAGCATTAATCCCGCCAGCAGCGGAGTACTCAGGATGTCAGAATTCGAGATATCTCCCTCGCTGATAACAGCCGTCGGAAAATCCGACTACCTGAATTCATACAACCAGGCTGATTTCACAAAGTTCTCTCTTCCGAGCTTTGCATACAGCCAGCACGTTTCTACCGGCCGCATGAATGGCTTTGTAAGCTTCAACTTCGGTTTCGCATTCAACCGTGTGAAGAGTTTCAATTCTATAGTAAACGCTTCCGGAACGATGAAGGCCGGGAGAGGCAACAATTCATCCAGCTGGCTCGGTGACAAGACAATGGCTCTGCTGAACTACGATCCCGCAGATTATGGCGACTACAACGCTGATATTCCCTGGTCTTCACAGCTGGCCTGGAATGCATGGCTGATTGAAGAAGTCGACGATCTTCTGCTCGGAGCAACCGAGAATTATGATTATGCAGCCAACAGGGCTTATCTTGGAGGTGATGTCCGTCAGGGTATCTACAGCAAGGTGACCGGTGGCATAGACGAGTTCACAGTCAATTTCGCAGGCAACTGGAACGACAACTTCTATTTCGGTGTCAACATCAACATCTACGATGTGGATTACAATGTGACTGACACTTACTCTGAAGAAGCTCTCAATTCCCTCGATTTCGAATCAGGTATCCAGCAGTTCAATTACAACTACTGGCAGAGGACCGTCGGTACCGGAATCGGACTCAAGGCAGGTTTCATATATCTGCCCACAGAGCACCTCCGCATAGGCGCCACGATTTCGACTCCTACCAAGTATATCCTTACCGATTACTGGGGAATGTCGGTTTCAGACAGTTTCGACAATGGCAACAAGTACAATGAGAACACACCTACAGGAAACTTTGACTACCAGGTTAAAGCTCCGATGAGGTACTCTCTCGGTCTTGCATACACCATCGGAACCGTAGGACTTCTGAGTTTCGACTATGAAGGTGTCAACTACTCAAAGATCAGTATGCGTGATTACTATGGCGGTATCGGCGAGTTCAGCGCTGACAACAATTACATCAGCAGTAACTTCAAGCGCAACGCCAACATCTTCCGCGTAGGTGCGGAGATGAATGTTACTCCCGGAATCGCTCTCCGCGGCGGCTACGCCTATTACGATGATGCCAGACCTTATTACGTAGGCAACAACTTCCTGTCTTGCGGTCTTGGTTTCAGGCTTTCAAAAGGCGCGTATCTTGACCTTGCATGGCAGGGCCAGCTCAGCAACGAGACCGAATTTACAGCGTATACTGACTATGACGGGTACTTGGCTCCGGTAGGATATCTGAACAGCTCCAACAACAAGCTGCTCGCTACACTCAGATTCAAATTCTGACGTTCTCAGGAACTGATCCAAATAAAAAAGAGGCTGTCCCGGTCGGGGACAGCCTCTCTTTTTGTATCGTCACTGTTAGAAGTCATATTCGTACAGGAGTCTTGCATAGAGCATCCGGGGATCGTCAAGGATATCAAGGAGACGGTCGACTTCCTTGATACCGGTCTTGATTTCAATTTCTCCTTCGTCGCTACCTGCCATCTGAGACATCATCTGGGCGAACATGCTCTTGTGCTCGGGAACCTCTACCAGTCTGTACTTGTCGAGGTTGGCTGCAGCTGCTGCATAGGCGATGGCATCCACCAGACCTCCCTTGGCATCTGCAAGACCGAGGGTCAGAGCGTCGCGGCCTGTCCATACGCGGCCCTGTCCGATCTCGTCCACCTGCTCGGGAGTCATATTCCTGCCGCGTGATACGAGGCCTGTGAATTCAGTGTAGATCTTCTCGATCATCTTCTGCATATATTCGACCTCTGCATCGTCGAGCTTGCGCATTCCGTTCAACATATCGCTGTGCTTGTTGGAACCTACGCTTGCAGTATTGACGTGGAGGGTCTTCTCCAGACCGCCGCCGATGTTGGGAACCATAGAGAACACACCTATTGAACCGGTGATGGTGGTATTGTCAGTAAAAATATAGTCGGTGTTGGAACTGATCCAGTATCCGCCTGATGCCGCATATCCGCCGTAGCTGGCGATTACGGGTTTCACGGCCTTAAGGTTCAGCATGGCGCGGTTTATGATCTCTGATGCCTGGACGCTTCCTCCGGGAGAGTTGACCCTGAATACGACGGCCTTGACAGAAGAATCCTGCTCAAGCTTCTTGAGTCTGCGTGCAAGGACTTCTCCCACGATGTCGGTGTCGGGGTTGCCGCTCATATCTATTTCTCCGTCAGCATAGATCACGGCAATCTTGTCCTTTACCTTCTTGCCTTCATCTTTGAGTTTGTTGGCGGCATAGGTGCCGAGGTCAGCGAACTTGAGATCCTTGGCTTCCTTTACGTCGAAGAGGGTGCAGAGGTAGTCCTCGAGTTCATCTTTGTACATAGCTTGGTCTACGATGCCCCTTTCAAGCAGGGTCTCAGCATCGAGAAGTTCCAGATTGTCGATCCATCTGTTAAGGTCGTCGGCGCTGAAGTCGCGGCTTGCCGCAATCTCCTCAGTCAGAGAAGTCCAGATGCTGTTGATCAGTACCTGGTTCTGCTCGCGGTTTTCGTCGGTAAGGTGATTCTGGGTGAACTGTTCGCCGGCAGCTTTGTATTTGCCGTGACGGATGAGCTGGACGTCAACTCCCAGTTTGTCGAGCAGGTCCTTGAAGAAAGTAAGGCTGGTGCCGACACCTGTCAGCATAGCCTCGCCGTATGTGTTGATAATGACCTTGTCGGCAACAGAAGCCAGATAATAGCTCAAGTTGTCATAGCCGTTTGAATAAGCGATGATAGGTTTGCCTGACTCGCGGAAGCGGCTCAGAGCCTGACGAAGCTCTTCGGCGCAGGTCATGCTCATATTCATCTTGTCGGTGTTGAGATATATGAATTTGACACCGGGATCGGAAGCAGCCTGGTCGATTGCCCTGATTGCGGTGAGCAGAGGCATTCCGTCTTCCATAGAGAAGTTTTGAATGTTCTGCAGAGAGAAAGAACTCTGTCCGCGTTCACTGATAGGTGTCGAAAAGTCAATCTTGAGGATTGAATGCGGCGGTACGACAGCTGTCTTGGAAGATCCGCCGGCTAAAGCAGCGCCGAGGCTGCCCATAAAAATGAAGAAAATGAGCCCAAGTGCTACGAGACATCCCAGCAGGGCTGCAAGAAAGATTTTCCAGAAATTGTTCATTACTTGTCTGAGATTGTTTTGGCGGCAAAATTAATCATTTATTTGAATATCGAATTCAGAGAGAAGAATCTCCATAAGACCTTCAGCGTCGTCGACCTCTGGGATAATCCACTGATTGCCGTATACCAGCCTGGGAATGCCGTTCTTCCCCTGCATCGTGGTGCGGCCGAAAAGTTCGAAACTCTTTGAGAGGATAGAGCTGATGCCGGCATTTCCGGTGGCCGCGTACAGCTGATCTTCACCGCCTAGCAGCTGCGCGGCCCTGGAGGATGCAGCTTCCACGGTGCGTGGATACCAGCCTTTCGCCGGGTCTTCGGCCGTGAACAGCCACTCGTCGAATTCAGGGAATTTTCTGGGGTCTGTTTCCCATACGGCCAGGGCAAGGCGTGCCAGGTCGCAGGATCCTGCAAACGGGTCCTGGGAACGTGCGGCAACATAAGGGTTGCAGGCAAAGCTGAGAGGGCAGGGGACGAGTACGAAGGCTATCTCGGGATGTTTTTCGGTTATCTCTTTGGCTGCAAAATGAATCTTGCGGCAATGCGAACACTGGTAGTCGAACATCAGGTTGATGCGGTATGTGGCATCAGCATTGCCAAGAACAGGAGTTTCATCAGCGCTGAGAAGAGGGAGGGAGCCTTGAGAGGAACCGAAGTCATAAGCGACCTTCGGGGTTGTGGCGAGCTGGAACACCGCAAGGCAGGCTGCAAGAAAGAGTCCGGCAGCGGCGCAGACAGGGTTCCATTTCGAAGGGCAGTTCCTGTGGGCCTGATACCACAGAAGACCGGTCACCAAGATGCCGACGGAGTGGGTGGCGAGGCAGTATTTGCAGAACTGTCCGATGATCCATTTCTGGATGATGAAGAACCATATGGCGCTGCCGAGGATGGCTCCGCCGAAGAGAACCAGCAGTTTCCAGGCAAGAGGGGCAATTTCTTTGTCCCTGACGAAGCCCAGGCACAGAAGGATTGCCAGATATATGCCGGCGGCAAGCCCGGCGACGGGAAATAGCCCCATCAGGGAGGACCATCTTGTTCCGAGCACGTTGTCGCAGGACGAGCCTGGGGCACATCCGACCATAGCTGTTCCCCTGAGGGAGTGCAGGGCCATCACTATGCATAAAACAAGGGCCACGACGCTTGCAAGCATCGTGACCCGTTTAAGCATGACAGCACTGTCTTTATGTGCCATATATATTAATATGCGTTAGGTGCGCCTGGCGTAGGTATGTTGTCGGTCATCGATGCTCCGGCTGCGTGGGAAGCCTTGAGCGGGGCGGTGAGGGTGACACCGGTACCTGCAACCTGCTGTCCGGGTATGTGGACAATCTTGACAGGACTGGCCAGATTGATGGTGCTCGGCGGAATGACGTTGGTCGGGGCGCCGAACTGACGGCGGGCCTGGACTACGCTTTCAACGACTGCATCCTCATTGCCGATCTTGATGGCCTGTCCCTGACGGAAGCCCTGTACTCCCTGAACCTGGATAGACTTGGCACCGGGAAGGACAATGGCGGCAAGAACGGTGGCTCCCGGCGTTCCGACTTCCTTGACGACAGCAACTTCATTGCCGAGGTAGAGTTTAGATCCAGGTTTGAGTCCGGCTGTGTTGGCAACCTTGATGTTGGTCGCTCCTGCAGCGGCTGCAGCAGCCAGGCTTGAATTGGCCTGGAGCCTGAAGTCGTTGATGTTGTCATCGGCATCAGCACCGTCAGGATAACGGCCTGAACTGAGGTCGGGCGTTGCCGTCACAACCTGGCCGAAGCCTCCTCTCGGGGAGTAGACGTTCACGCGGCTTCCGCCCAGACCATGGCCAGAATCGCCGTGATAGCCCTCGGATACCCAAGGCTCGACGATGAGACCATAGTTGAGGGCATCAGCTACGTTACCCTTGTCGGTACGCAGGATGATGGTACCGGCATTGGCGAATGTCGGACCTCCATAATACTGGTCTGCCTTGCCCTGGAATCCGGCTTCTTTAGCTCCGGCCTTCATTACGGGAGCGTCGATCTCGTGGTCCTGGGCGAGAGCGTCGGCAAGTTCAACTTCGTAGCAGAGCGCGAGGACGGGCTCGTTTGATGAGTGAGGGAACTTGGTGGCCGGCTCGAAGCTGATACCGGTTCCGTTGTTCGCGAACGGGATGTTGGCTGAGTGGTTGTATTTGATCGGTTCCTCGAGTTCGAGACCGGTTCCTGCCTGCTCGAGCGGCATGGGACCTCTGATAGAGCTTACTTCAGACTGAGTGCCGACAGACTTGACGGTAACCCACTCGATGCCGTGGCCTTCGCTGGCGATATCCAGGCGGATCTTGTCACCGGCAGTGATATTGGCGGTAGAAGTCACCTTAATGTTAGTGTCGCCGGGTTTTGCTTCGTATGCAAGGTAAGCCTGGGAGCCGGGCTTGCCGACCTCGGTGATGGTGACAACCTCGTATTTCTCAGTCACGCGCTCGACTGCAGGATACTCGGCGCCATAGCCGATTGCCATCTTCTGGCCTACCTGGAATCCGGCTGTGCTGGTCACGGGTATATTCTTCGAACCTGCAGGGATGGTGATTACCGGTCCCTCGGGCAGCGGCTGCCACAGTGTGGTAGGAGTGCCGGGAACGGCCCTTGCTCCGCCGAAGCCGCCCATTCCGGGTGCCGGTGCGGGTTCGGGTGCAGGTGCGTTGACTTTGGCTATCTTGACTTTCTCACCGTCTATCTCGATGGTGTCGCCTGCCTTGAGACCGTCTACGCTGCGGGTGTAGATGACTTTGTCACCCTTTGCTGCGGGAACGGCAAGACCTGTGGTGGCCAGGCCGAACACATAGAAGCTCTTCGGGGCGAGGGTGGTTCCTGCGGGAACCTTTGCGCTTGAGAAGTGAGGGATGTTGATCTTGTGTGTGGTGAGGTTCCAGCCAGAGATATCGACATCCTTGTCGGAAGCGTTATAGAGCTCGATGAAAGAGTCGGTGGCGTTTGCACCTGCGATGCGGAACTCGTTGATCTTGACGGGAGCGGTGTTGCGAACCTTCTCGATAGATTTTTCGGTATTGCGGCCCCATTTTGCGACGCCGCGAAGGTCACCGTTGAATTCCTTGTCGGCAGAAGTGACGTCGAAGGTCTCGATGACGGTCTGTCCGGGTTCCACTGCGTATGCTACTTTCTTGGCAGCTTCAGCTTTCCATCCGGTCGGAACTTCTACGCTGAGGGTAAGTCCGTTTATGGCTTTGCCTGTGGTGTTGACGAACTTCACGGCGACTTTCTGGGTCTCGCCGGGAACGAAGGTCTGGAGGCGGTTGGGCCTGTTGATGTCCTTCTCGGCGGCCACGGTCACGCGCTCTACGTCATAATGTGCGGCTACGATGTTGGCCTGCACTTCCTGCTGGAGCTCGGCGGTGGGGAAGGTGCCGGCGAAGGTGATAGCGCCCTCGTAGAAGGTACCCTGAGAACCGACAGAGTTGTCACCGCCGTTACCGAGCAGGATGGCGCCCTGCTTGCGCATCGGGTCGTAGCTGCTGCGGGGGTTCTGGATACGGCCTCCGTCATAGTATATCTTGAGTTCGCCCTGCTGAGCATCGCCGCCCATAGACCTCCAGTGGTGAGGCTCGCCGTCAGCTGTGGCGGTCACGAACCTCCACTCCACGGGATTGATGGTAGGGCAGAACTTGTCGTTGGGATCAGGGTTGACGCAGCCCACGAGGTTGTTCTCCTGGTCGGTCATGATCCACGGACCGGGCTCGATACCCTTGTACCAGGCGGTGGCGTTTCCGAAGTATGTGGTCTCCATAGTACCGTCACCGTCGTCACGCGAGTCGGTCTCGGCGTTGCCGTAGTCGAAGCAGCAGCCGTCGTTATAGTGGTTACCGGCGATTACCCAGTACTGTCCTTCAGCCTGGTCGTCGACGGCGATTCCCTTGGTGTCGTTCCAGCGCATACCCATACCGGGAGCGATGAACACGCCGTAAACCTTGTGGCCGTAGATGGTCACAGGCGCCCAGTCAGCCACGGGGACGTTGTTGAAGCCACCCATCGCGTGGCCTCCGAATCCTCCGCGCGGAGCCTGTTTCAGGTCGTTTCCGCTGGGGCCCTGGTCATAAATTGTAGTAATCCAGCAGTAAGTGTCGGCGCAGAACTTGTCCTGTGCTTCGGCATCTGCATATCCATAGGGACGAACTACGCCGATGTCGAGGGTTTTTCCGTCGGACTGGCGCATAACCTGGTAGAGGGGACCGTTGTATGCCTTGAACAGAGCACGTGTCGTACTGTGAGCAGAGGCGCAAGGTGTTCCTCCTCTTGCATAAACATCACAAGGTCCTTCGGGCCTTGATCCGTTCTGGCAGGCGGCGACTGCTAAGATCGCTGCCGGAATCACTACCACGGCTGTGATAATGGAGATGAACAGAGTTTTTTTCATAGGTCAGTGTATTGTTGAGTTGTTCAATCTTTTCCGATTCCCTAAAATTAAGAAAAACCGCAAATAAATGCTAAATTTGCTGCGCTAATTACAGTTTTATGGCACAAAAACCTTCCATACCCAAGGGTACACGCGATTTCGGTCCGGTCGAGATGGCCCGCCGCAATTATATATTCTCAACCATCAGCGATGTCTTCCATCTGTTCGGCTATGCGCAGATAGAGACTCCCGCCATGGA
>JAFZBF010000018.1 GCA_017561885.1 Bacteroidales bacterium
TAGCTCAGTTGGTTAGAGCGCTACACTGATAATGTAGAGGTCCGCGGTTCAACTCCGCGCGGTCCTACTCTCAAGCACAATGGGGGATTAGCTCAGTTGGCTAGAGCACCTGCCTTGCAAGCAGGGGGTCAAGGGTTCGACTCCCTTATTCTCCACAACAAAAGGACATCGTCGATTCGACGATGTCCTTTTTTGTTGTGGAGATCTGTTCACCCCTTGTCGCTTCGCGACATTCCCCTCGAGGGGAACATGCCGGAACCTGTCTTCGCTGACGCTCAGCCAGAACCCGGGTGGCTCCGTGGCTCGTGTCCTCCGGACACATCTCACACTCCGCCACGGCGCTGCAGCGCCTTTTTAACCCCACCGCACAGAAAGCGGCCTTGCAATCCCTATTTCACTTCGCACCAGCTGCCGGGAACGGAGGCGCCGACGGTGTTGTCGTACATGGCCTCGCAGATTGTGGCGGGACGGTAGAAGCGTCCTTTGTAGGTTGCTGTCAGGCGTGTCTTGATCACTACGGTAGAGTTCCTTGCAAGGAAGAGGTATGTGTAGACACGGTCGTCGCGGAAATCCTGGTAGAGATTGTCGGTGCGGTCGGCGTGTATCTCCCATCCTGACGGGAATATCTGTGTCAGCGCCAGATTTGTGTAGTCTGTAGTGGCACTGGTGTTCGTGACGTAGGCATTGACCACGAAATCTGTACCCTGGGGCAAAGAAGCAGGATCGATGGCAGTGCCGTCAGGCAACGTGTAGTTCACAACCAGCTGCAGGCCGTCTGCCCGTGCCAGTTCTTCTCCCTTCTCAGGGATGCCTGTCGAACTTAGGACGACATATACGGGAGCCTTGGAGTTGTTCGTCAGCTCGACGTCGAGCGAACTGCCGACTCCTGCATCCAGTGCGCCCTGCGCGATCGCCTTGGAGGTCTTCAGGGTTGTGCTGCCGTGCACTGTCCTTACGTTCACGTTCAAGCCGTCTACGGAATTGCTCTTCATATAGTCCGCTACAGCGCGCAGCGACCAGGCTGTGCTCTGGGTGCTCATATAGTGGTTGCGGTCGTTGAGCCAGCCTGAAAGTTTCTCGATGCACTGGAAGGCAGCCGTCTTGTTGCCCACGGCGTTGTAAACCATAGCCGCGATGGCCTGCAGGCGCTCTTCGCTGTCGTAGTTGTCAGAGAAACGGTTGTACCGTTCTGTACCGGTCCTTGTCTCCTGCAGTATCTTCTGGGCGACGTCTTTCTTTCCGTCAAGCAGATATGCGCCGGAGAGCAGCAGACGGCTGGATTCCGGCAGTGTGGCCAGGTCTTCACGCATCCTGTTCATGTCACCGCGGTCGGCAGATCCGGCCAGTGCGAGCACATAGAGCGCATATGCACGTGACTCGGCATCATAGCTGTTTCTCGAAGCCACAGTACGGAGATATGAGAGGTTTGACTTGCGCAGCGCAGAGGGAACGGCATAACCCGCTTTCTGGGCCTCGATCATGAAGTGGGTGGCATAGATGGTAGCCCAGACATTCGCACCTGAATATGAAGATGTGCCGGGCCATGTCGTCATGCCGCCGCCGGAAATGGCGAAAGAACTGAGCCTGTTCAGGGCCGCCTTCACATTATCTGCAGTATTGTTGATATCCTTGCTCTCCAGATCTACCAGATCGCCCAGGTAGATCTGCGGGAATGCGGCGGAGACAGTCTGCTCAAGACAGCCGTGAGGATAAGTCGTCAGATAGGAGAGTCGGTAGTCCAGGTCTACAGGAGGTATCGTAGAGGCCTCGACCGTCACATCGTTGGTCCCCGGGCGGCCGGCGAGAGCGAAAGGCACCTTCATGCTCTTGCCGCCTTCTACCAGCTTCACCATGGAATTGGTAGAGACAGGGTTGGGGTCGCGCACATCTATTTCAAGGTCTTCGGCAGAACTGTCGCCCGCGCCCTTGGCCACGGTGTGTATCTTGCCTATGCCGGTGGCGGCGTCAGCCTTGAGGGTGAAGTACGCCAGTTCTTCTCCGGCTTTCGGCAGGTTGACGGTAGCGGTGCTGCCGCCTGACAGGGACAGCGCCCCCTCAGCCTTCACCTCGACAGTCACCGTACCCACGCCGTCCTTGTTTGCGAACACCGTAACGGGAAGCACCACTTCCTCGTCGGTACCGATCACTCTCGGCAGAGTGGCTTTGACCATCACGGGCTTGGTGACCAGAACGTTCTTTTCAGCCGCACCCATCGCCGACCCGTCAGTGGCTATAACCATCGCACGTACGTTGCCGATGTACTGGGGCAGTTTGACGCTGTGTTTGTCCGTACCCCTGGCTTTCACTGTATAAGGCCCCATGAAGATGGATACCGGTTTGAAGCGGTCCGCCTTGCTGTTGGGAGTTACGACACCGTCTCCCTCGCCGTCACCGCCGATGGCAAAGAGTTTCTCCATGCGCGCTCCGTATGCGCCCAATATGAGGTCGTAGAGATCCCAGGTGCGGACACCCAGCGCTTCTGTTGCATAGAAACTGTTCCAGGGGTCGGGGGTCTTGAAGCGGGTAAGGCTCAGCAGTCCTTCGTCAACCAGAGCAACTACGTAGCTCATAGGACGGCCGTCCTGTTCCTTCACCGTGAAGGAGATTTCTTTTTCCGGCTGTATTTCTGCGGGAATGTCGATTACAGGGTGCAGGTGCGTCGCAGGTTCCTCGACCAGGATTCGCTGGACGCCGAAGAGCCGGATGGGAGCGTCATTCTCGACAGTGTTGTATGGCTGGATCAGAGTCACGGTCGCATACACATTGGGAGCCATTCCGGCTTCGACAGGGATGGAGATATCTGTCTTTTCGCCCTTGCAATCTACCCAGAAGCTCTTCAGTACGCGCTGCCCCTTTTCGATAGAGACGAGGGCCTTCGCGCCGCTGGCAGAAGGAATGCTCAGCTGGGCGGTTTCACCTACGTTGAATCGTTCCTTGTTGATAGACATAGGCAGACGGACTGCAGCGTCTGAACTGCCTTCACCGTAAGATTCATAGCTGTTTCTGACCATAGTCACAGCAGAGGCGGCGTGTCCGCCCCTGGGGTCTGCAACTCGGATGAACCAGTATCCGCTGTCCTCTTTGGAGAAGTCCATCTTGAATTCAGCGGCGCCGCCTCTCAGAGTGACAGTCATCTCTTGGCTGGGCTGGTTGTATGAATCCTTTGCGTACGAAGCCAGACCGTCCTGTGATGAACTCCACCACCAGCTCCAGCCCATCTTGTATATTTCAACGTTGACTGTGACATTCTGTGCGACAGGATTGCCTTTGTAGTCGACGGCAGCCAGACGGAAGGTGTGGCTGCGGGCCTTGTCGAGGTAACGGTCACCCCATTCGTCTTCCTGTTCAGGCACGCTGAGTCCGATGTAAGTGTCATAAGGTGACAGGGTAGTGGTATAGCGGTCGATGCTGAAATCGCCGCCTTTCTCGAAGACGCGGGTCGTGAAGAGAGCGGTCAGCATGCCCGGCACGTCGTTTCCGGAAGCTTTGACAGAAGTGCGGAAAGAGGTCTTGCCGTTAGCGTCAGTCTTGCCTTTGAACAGATCCATCTCCTGCGATGAGAAACTGCGGGAGCGGTCTTCAAAAACATAATCCTTGTAATTGTCGAAAGCCGTCCTGCCACGGGACAGGGCGACATCTACACGTGTCTCCAGATCCTGGGCGGAATGCCCGACAAGCCAGCGGGCTGTGATGTCGCCTCGGATGTCGCTGCCGGGAATGACAGGCTTGTCATTGAGCTGCAGGTCTATGACTATGTTGTTGGGTTTCACGGTCTCGATCTTCACGGTCTTGTACCAGGTGTTGCCGCCGGCCGTTACCGCAGCTTCCCAGTTGCCTGTAGGAGCATCTTCGGAAGTCGTGAACGTGAAGCTGTACATGCCGCTGTGTCCGGTATTGTTCACCAGAGTGCTGATCACCTGGCCCTGCGGGTTGCTGAGGGTTGCTGTCACGGGGTGACCTGAAGGCAGCACTCCGTCGTCGAGCATGGATATGAAAGTAAGGTGGATGTCATCGCCGGGACGCCAAACGCCGCGTTCCCCGAAGATGAAGCCTTTCTGGCCTTTGCGGGATGCGTTGCCGTCAACCTCGAAACCGCTCATCGAAATGGCGCTGCCGCTTGCCATCGAGAGATAGCTCTTGTCGTCTCCCTTGCTGATTACAGCGGTACGGACCATATCGTCGCTGACGTTGCAGGTGAAGCGGCCGCCGGAACCGGTAGTGCCTTCTCCGATCACCTGGTTGACAGAGTTGTAGAGAGTCACTTTCGCTCCTGATACAGGTTGTGCGGAAATGATGTCCGTCACGAATACAGTGTATTCTCCCTTGTCAGAACCTTTGCCTATAACAGAGAGGTCGGATACGAGAAGATTGCGTACACGGTTCTCATAGTCACTGTAGTTTCCGAAATAGTAGTCGCTCTCATAGTAGTCGTCACCAAGGTCCTTGAGCGGATCGACACCTCTTATTTCCATCCTGTAGATGGCTCCGCGCTGCACTTTCACCAGGTCGGCGACGTGCAGGCCGTATGTGTTCAGATTGCGCAGTTTCGCCGAATTCGAATCACCCAGCACGAGGGTGGTGTCGAGGATCACGCGGGCGACATTGTCGGTGTAGCACCAGATGTCGCCGAGACGGTTTTCCTGCAGGAACTGCAGCACATTGTTTTCATATATCTGTTTGATGCGCACGCGTACCTTGGCGTAATTGATGGCCTGGAACGGAACGTTCATTTCACCTGATGAAGGCAGCACGACTCCGCGGGAGAGGAACCTTACCGAAGGCTGGCCTGTAGGAATGTCGAACCAGCGTTCGAAGTCTCCCTCCAGCTTGTCTCCCTTGGCACTGCGTATGCCTTTGCTTATCGATACGAACTGCCTCTCATCTGCCTGCACTGAAGGAGATATTTTCAGGACATTGTCGTTGGCGATGAAAGAAAGACGTCCTGCTCCAGGCATAGAAACGAGGCTGCTGAAATCCTGCTTTGGATCGAGGATGGCGGAAAAGGCTATCTCGAATCCATAAGGTTCGGATTTGACTTCGCTTTCCACGACGCTGAATACGCCCTTGACAGGAATGTCGAAACTGCGTGAGCCTTCTGCAGCATATTTAGGCCAGTTGTGGACCAGTTCCACCTTGCCTCTCTTTTCTCCAGAAGGTATATTGCCCACAGTAACGGTGTGGGTGCGGCTGTCTTCAGAGTGGACCCAGGAAACCTGTGCGTTGGCCCCTTTTACTGAGAAACCGTTCTCAAGATACTTGTCGTCGAGCGTTTCAGGAGAAGTGATTTCCAGGTCGATGTGATAGCGGCCTTCGATGTCTTCATAACAGGTCAGCTTGCTGTAGTCGAACAGGATTACCGGCGCGAGAGTCTTCACTTCGAAACTCTGCCTGCCGCTGCGGGAACCTGCGATTGAACCGAAGTCAGCAGTCACCTTATAGGTCGTGTTGTATTCCAGCGGCTGCTGCGGGACGATGCAGAGTGTATGCGCGTCCACTATCTGAACGTTGAAATCTACTTTTGGCGTGATGCTGATTGCCTTTCTGGCCGCTTCGGCTGTCTGGTCGTCGTCTCTTAGGGAGAAAGCCTCGAAGAGATGGACTGTCACAGGATCGTCAATCCTGATTTCACGGGAAATGTCGGCCACGGATTCACCGCTTCCGCCTTTGCAGGATGCGAGAGACGCAAGGGCCAGAATCAAACTCAGTGCAATGGATAGCTGTCTCATATAGTTTCGTTTTTATTTTGCCTAATTTTGTATAACAATATGTAAATATAGGAAATTTCCAGTGCGTTCCCGCAAGAATCTTTGGTTGCTAATCGGTCTGGTTGCCGCACTTGCCCTGCTGGCGCTGGCGCTGCGTCCCCGTAATCTCTTCGACAGCCCTGTCAGTGCCGTCCTGGAGAGCAGCGACGGGCGTCTGCTGGGTGCCCGCATTGCGGCGGACGGCCAGTGGCGGTTCCCTGCCGTCGATACAGTGCCGGAGAAATTCGCACGCGCCATCGTCCGTTTTGAAGACAAACGGTTCTGGCATCATCCGGGCGTCGATCCGATTGCACTGGCACGTGCTCTGCGTCTCAACCTGAGCAGCGGAGAGGTGCGCAGCGGAGGCAGCACGATCACCATGCAGACCATCCGACTGAGCAGGGGAAACCCGCCCCGTACTGTCGTGGAGAAACTGTGGGAGATTATCCTGGCGCTCCGGCTGGAATGTTACAGAAGCAAGGAGGACATACTCGCCTTATACACCGCGAATGCTCCGTTCGGAGGCAATGTGGTTGGGCTCGAAGCCGCCGCCTGGCGATATTTCGGAAGGCCGGCAGACCAGCTGTCCTGGGCCGAGAGCGCTATGCTAGCGGTCCTGCCCAATTCTCCTGCTATGATACATCCGGGCAAGAGCCGCGACGCGCTGCTGACAAAACGCAACCATCTGCTGGACCTGCTGTACACCTCCGGAGATATCGATTCTCTCAGCTGCAGCCTGGCCAAGGAAGAACCTCTTCCGGACAAGCCACATCCGCTGCCCGAACTGGCATATCATTATCTGGAGACGCTACGCAAAGCGCAGGGCGACAGACGTTACCAAAGTGATATCGACTATTCGCTGCAGCAGAGGGCAGAAGCGGTGATGCTGCGTCACGGCGATGTCTTCGCAACCAATGAAGTGTTCAATGCGGCCGCTCTCATCCTTGACGTGCACAGCGGAAAGCCGATCGCATATTGCGGCAATCTTGGCCATGCATCCCTCGCACACGGTGACAATGTCGATGTCGTCCAGGCGCCCCGCAGCAGCGGCAGCACTCTCAAGCCTCTGCTTTACGGTGCGATGCTCGACGAGGGGCTGATCCTGCCGCAGATGCTGGTTTCCGACATCCCTTTCCACTACAAGGACTTCACTCCGAACAATTTCAACCACACCTTCGACGGAGCGGTGCCTGCGCGCGACGTCATCCGGCGTTCACTGAACGTACCTTCTGTAAGGATGCTGCACGAGTATGGAGTGGAGAAATTCATAGACTTGCTGCAGAAGGCAGGCTTTACCACCATCACGCGCGGCGCCGACACTTACGGCCTTTCGCTCATCCTGGGCGGCGCCGAAATAAAGCTTTGCGACCTGGCCGGGGCATATGCGGATATGGCCCGTTCTCTTCAGGGCGAATCAGGTAAAAAAGCCTTCCCGATATCTCGCGGTGCGATATGGTGCACCTTCGATGCGCTGACAGAGGTGAACCGGCCCGAAGAGGAAGGCGACTGGCACACATTCCACTCAAGCCGCAAGGTGGCCTGGAAAACCGGTACAAGCTATGGCAACCGCGACGCCTGGGCGGTAGGTGCCACTCCTGAATACGTAGTGGCCGTCTGGGTGGGCAACTGCAATGGAGAAGGCCGTCCGCTGCTTACCGGTGTCGGATATGCAGCTCCGCTGATGTTCGACCTCTTCGGCCTGCTGCCTTCGACCGGATGGTTCGATATGCCATATTCAGAACTGGTAGAAGTGGACTGCTGCTCGCTCAGCGGGCATCCCGCCACGGATCTCTGCGAAGCCGACGGCGTGGTGCCGGTCCTGACCCCTGTGGCTCCGCAAATTCCTGTTCCGTGTCCATATCACAAGCTGATCCATACCGATCCGGACGGCCGTTACCAGGTGGACAGCGACTGCTGGCCTGTAGCCGAAATACAGCACGTATCACGTTTCGTGCTGCCACCGGCCCAGGAGTGGTATTATATGAAAAGCCACAGCGACTATCATCCGCTGCCGCCGTACCACCCCGCATACTCCGGCGCCAGGGCATCAGGAGTGATAGAAATCATATATCCTCAGGAAGGAATGCAGGTCGCCGCACCGTTGTCTCTGGATGCACGCAGCCAGGGCATCGTCTGCTCAGCAGCCCACAGTGACCCTCAGGGTACGTTGTACTGGCATCTGGACGGGGAATATCTAGGTGAAACTGCCCACGGCGAGCATAAGCTTAAAATTGTTCCCGAACGCGGTCCTCACACGCTCACCCTGATCGATGCAAACGGCCATTCCGCCTCCGTAAGGTTCACTGCCCTGTAATCCTAGAGTGAAATCACTGAATCGCAGATGCCGGTGACGGTAGGGCGGTGGGTGATGAATATCATTGTCTTTTCCGGACGGGATTCGCTGAGCCGGCGGTAAAGCTCGTTTTCTGTTTCAGCGTCAAGAGATGAACTGATCTCGTCCAGGAGCAATACTGATCCGGGACGCAGCAGGCCGCGTGCGATAGCGATACGCTGGGCCTGACCTTCGCTCAGGCCGCTGCCACGTTCTCCAAGCTGGGTGTCGAGGCCTTCCGGAAGGTCGAGGACGAAGTCTGCGCAGGCAATGTGCAGCGCTTCGAGCAGCTGGCTTTCGGATGCGTCGGGGTCAGCAATCTGCAGGTTGAACCTTATCGAACCGCTCATCAGCGTATTCCCTTGCGGGACATAGACGAAATCGGGGCGGGTGGCAGTGCCGACCTTGATGGAGCCTTCGTCACCATACAGGGTGATCTCTCCGCTGTCGGGACTGATGAATCCCAGCATAAGCCTGAAAAGAGTAGTCTTGCCGATTCCTGTCTCACCCATGAGGGCGGTCTTTGTGCCGGGTTTGAAGTCGTGGTTGAAGTCAGAGAATATCTGCCGGTCTCCTTCTACATACCGGAAGCTGACGTTTTCGAAACGGATGCCTGACAGTGCGGGGTGGAGTACGCTGTCGTCAGAGTCTGTGTCGTGAGCCTCCATTTCCATGAGGCGGTCCAGGCTGGCGGTGGAGTGGAAGATCTGGGATCCCATCGTCAGCATCGACGAAACGGGATGCTGTATCTGTCCGACCAGCTGGAGGAAGGATGTCATCACACCGAAGGTTATGGCACCGTTGCGCAGCTGGAGGCCTCCCCATACAAAGGCCAGAAGATACCCGAGTCCGAAAGTGCAGCCAAGTATTATGCGCATCAGTATGGTAAAGCGGGTTCGGTTCATGACGTCACCTTTCAGCTGCTGCTGCATGTCGTCCAGCCGGTCGGTGACCCACTCTTCACTGCCCATGGCGCGCAGCACGGCGTTGTTCTCGGTGCCCTCCTGCACGTGCATCTGGATCAGGCTTTCGTCCTGGCGGATCTTCAGCGTCATCTCACGCAGTTTGCGGCCGATCATCTTGGCAATTATTATCGCAAGGGGAGTCATGATTACCAGCGCCCAGGCCAGCCACTTGTCGAAGTGGCGGAGCAGGAGGAAAGCTCCTAAAAGCTGGATCATAGTGATGAGTATCTGTGGGATGGTGTCCGTCAGAGTGTCACTCACTTCCTTGATGTCCCTGGTGAGACGGTAGCTGACATCGCCTGAGTGCATGTCCTTGCCGGTGAACAGCTGGCGCCTGAAGAGGTTGCTGTACATCTTGAGACGCAGTTCGTTGGTTAGACGCACGCTGGCCGTGATCGTGAGAAGGTACCAGACCTGCCTGAGCAGAACCCTGCCGAGTACGGTCGATACGAGGAATATGATCATGACCGTTATGTCACGGGTGGTTCCGGTGCGTATGGTTTCATCGATGAAGCTGCGGCTGAGCCATACCATAAGCAGGCCTAGTGACACTTGCGCCGTGCCTGACACAACGCGCACTATGGTGTTCCACAGTATGCTCCGGGTGTTATGGCTTATCCAGCTCAGATACTTCATGCCTATTCCACTACTTTAAGTTCGCTCCACTGGGCGAGGGTGGCCTTGATGTCTGCCAGAGCGCGTTCCTGCTCCACGTCATATTCTTCGCACATCGCTTCAGCCAGCTCCTCGGCCGTGAATTCTCCTGCTTCCTGGGCTTTCTTCCAGATCCAGGCGGCGGTGCCGTTGAGGCAGAGCATACGGCCGAAGTTTATGGCGTCCAGCCCTTCTCCGACTATAACGTTCTGTCCGCAGACCTCGCGCAGTACAAATCCTTTCT
Source organism: Bacteroidales bacterium (assembly GCA_017561885.1). Taxonomy (GTDB): domain Bacteria; phylum Bacteroidota; class Bacteroidia; order Bacteroidales; family UBA932; genus Equibacterium. The sequence goes on from JAFZBF010000018.1 coordinate 9,940, forward strand.
TGATTTTCATTATATAGCGTATTTCTTGATAACCCTTCTCAATATTGCAAGTATCCATCTTCTCAGCGGGAGGAGCATCTTCCACAGTCTGGCCTTGAATCTCGCCTGACCTGATTCCAGAGGGCGTTTCCTGCCTTTTTCATCAACCACGTAGGTGGCTCTCGCCAGCACTTTGCCGTAGCTGCAGCTTTCGGTTCCCCTTATGTTGCCGTCGCCCATCAGCGTGACCCTGTCGATATCCGGTTCCAGCTTGACGATGCGGTGCAGCACGTGCCTGCCATTGCCGACTTCAGCCAGCACCACGTCGCCGGTCTGCAGGGTTCCGGCCTTCTGCAGTATCACGCTCTCTTTTCCTCCGATGATGAACGGCAGCATGCTCCTTCCCTTGACGGGAAAGGTTACGCTCACGCCGTCCTCTACCAGCTTCGCCGCTTCTTTTATGATGATCTCGTCGGTCATTGCGCGATCGTTTCTTTGCACAGCCGGGCTGCAGCCTCGTCGGGCAGACATTCCAGATGCCAGACAGGAACGTTGCCGGCCAGGGCGTTTTCAGTGCGGTGGAGTCCGTCGGCAATGCCGGAATCCCATCGCTTGCCCGATATGCTGGGCATCAAGGCAGCATATGCCTGTATGCCGTTCAGCCTCCTTATCTTGTTGTAGGGAGCCTGGCTCAGCTGTACTATGCCGCCGACAGGGCAGCTGACATTCCTGTAGCAGGGAGTCTTGCCGCTCCATGGCGTTCCGTACACCGTCGCCGTGCCGTCAGCATTGATCCGGACGGCAGGGTTGTCATCGTTCATCAGCTCGCTGCCGCCGATATGGCGAACCCAGAGACTTGCGTGGGTGCTTTTTCCCGTACCGCTCTTTCCCAGGAACATATAGGCTCTGCCGTCAAGGCTTACCGCCGCAGCATGGAACAGAGCCGTGTCCTTGCAGGCCGACGACATCGCGAACTGAATCATCAAGGCATTGTCCAGCGCAGACTTGGGCAGATAACCGCTGAGGTAGAGAGTGCCCTTTCCGTAGCCCTGCGAGCATACCAGCCATCCGGCCGTCCGGCCGTTCCAGCGGAATTCGAAGACGGGATCGTCCTGTCCGGTATGTCCGCAGATGATTTCCTGTCCCTCTTCGTCCTGCCTCAGTTCCTCGATGTAGCCGACGCCCTTGCCGTCTTTCACCACCGAAAGGGAAAAGAGAAGGAGAGAGTCTTCTCCTGCTTTTGCCTCCACCCTGAACGGCTCATAGTTCTTCATACGCGCAAGGATGTCCTCCGGTGCTTCCACACCGAACAGGTGCCCGGCTACAAGGTATAGTCTTTCCATGTTCATCTGAATACGCAAAATTATATTATTTATTCGAAAATGGTTACCTTTAAAAGGTTAAACGGAAACACTTATTATTTATCCCATATGAAAAAGATCTTATTGATTGCAGCTGCGCTCCTTACAGCTGTTGGAGTCTATGCACAGCCGAAGCTGAGCAAGGACAACATTGACGAAGTAATCAAGGCGATGACCCTGCAGGAGAAGGCCACTCTCCTGGTCGGCGGCAGCCGTGCCGCAATAGTGAACGGCGTCACTTCAGGAACCACTTCGATGGTCCAGGGTGCTGCCGGCCGTACCCGCGCCATCGACCGTCTCGGCATTCCCGCCACCGTCCTTGCTGACGGCCCTGCCGGACTGCGCATCAGCCCGACCCGTACCGACACTGACCAGACATTCTACTGCACCGCATTTCCCGTAGGTACGTCTCTCGCTTCCAGCTGGGATATCGCCCTGGTGGAGGAACTGACCACCGCAATGGGACAGGAAGTCCGCGAATACGGAGTCGACGTGCTTCTCGCTCCCGGAATGAACATCCACCGCAATGTGCTCTGCGGCCGCAACTTCGAATACTTCTCTGAGGATCCGCTGGTAAGCGGAAAGATGGCTGCCGCCTATGTGCGCGGCATCCAGAGCAACGGCGTCGGCACATCCATCAAGCACTTCATGGCCAACAACCAGGAGACCAACCGCAACATGAACGACGCTCTCATCAGCCAGAGGGCCCTCCGCGAAATCTATCTGAAGAACTTCGAGATCTGCGTGAAGGAAGGCAAGCCCTGGACTGTGATGTCATCGTACAACCAGATGAACGGCCAGTTCACACAGCAGAACCGCGAGTTGCTGACCACCGTCCTCCGCGAGGAATGGGGCTTCGACGGCATCGTGATGACCGACTGGGGCAACAAGGAAGGCACGGTGAAGGCCGTCAACGCACAGAACGACCTGATGGAGCCCGGCGCAGAGTCTGAGATCGAGCGCATCGTCAAGGGCGTCCAGGACGGCACAATCTCGCAGGCCGACCTCGACCGCAACGTCCGCAATATGCTCGAGTACATCGTACGCACCCCGCGCTTCGCAGGCTACAAGTTCTCCAACAAACCTGACCTCGCAGCACACGAGGCTCTCGTCCGCAAGGCCGCAACCCAGACTATGGTGCTGCTGAAGAACGACAACGCCACCTTGCCTCTCAAGGGCAACGAGACTGTCGCTCTCTTCGGACTGACTTCATATGACATGATTCCGGGAGGTACCGGTTCAGGCGCCGTCAACAAGAAATACGTCCGCAGCCTCAAGGAAGGCCTCGAGATGGACGGCTTCAAGGTCGATGCAGATCTTGCTAACCTCTATGACAAATATGTGGACTTCCAGAATGCGCTGCAGCTGCGTACCGCCGGCGGCGGTGGAATGTGGGGCCGCGCTCCCCTGGCTGAGATGGAAGTTCCCGAGGCTTACGTAACCCGCGAGATAGCCAATACTGACGTGGCCATCATCACCATAGGCCGCAATGCCGGCGAGGGTGCAGACCGCAAGGCAGTGGCCGGAGACTGGGCTCTCACAGCAAGTGAGCGTGCAAACCTCGAGGCTCTCTGCAGCGGATTCCACGCAGAAGGCAAGAAAGTCATTGTGGTGCTGAATATCGGCGGCGCTATCGAGACCGCTTCCTGGAAGCATATGCCTGACGCAATCCTGCTTGCATGGCAGCCCGGTATGGAGGCCGGCGCATCTATCGCTGACGTTCTATGCGGCAAGGCCAATCCTTCAGGAAAGCTCGCTACCACATTCCCTCTGAATTTCTTTGACAGCCCTTCATCACGCGATTTCCCGTACAACTACACACGTCCCCAGAACAACAACCAGTTCGGCGGCATGGGCGGCCCCGGAGGAAGGCAGCCTCAACCCGTGAAGGATGTGGACTATACTGAATACAGGGATGGCATCTGGGTTGGATACAGATACTTCGAGACAGCAGGCAAGGAGGTTTCATATCCTTTCGGATTCGGCCTTTCCTACACCACTTTCGAATACAGCAGGCCTGTAGTTAAAGCTACTGCCAACGGATTCACCGCCACCATTACCGTCAAGAACACCGGTAAGGTGGCCGGACGTGAAGCTGTCCAACTCTATGTGACTGCTCCTGCCGGCGGACTTGAGAAACCGTCACGCGAACTCAAGGCCTTCGCCAAGACCCGTGAACTTGCACCGGGCGAAAGCCAGACCCTTACGATGAACGTCGACAACTACTCCCTGGCATCGTTCAACGAGGCTGCCTCACAGTGGGAAGCTGCGGCCGGTACCTACAGCGTGGCATTCTCTGCTTCTGTGAAGGATGTCCGCGCAACAGCCACCTACAACCTCAAGAAAGCTCAGACTTGGAAGGTCAACAACGTGCTGGCACCGGTCGAGCCCGTGAACGAGATTGCAGTGAGATAAGTTTCTGTTTCAGATATGAATTCGGTCCTGTCTTCCATCCGGAGACAGGACTGTTGTTAAGTACCATTTTTCACAAGCTATGAAAAACTTCAAATTTCTTTCCGGCGCCATTCTGGCTGCGGCTCTTCTGACCTCCTGCAGCACTCCGGCGCCCAAAGTCGACAAATATGCGGTCGACTGCACTCAGATCCGAGGATTCAACTATACTCCGGCATACGTTGCCGAGCCGAGACATCACATCGATACTTGGGTTAATTATGATCCTGAAGAAACGGCGTTCAATCTCGACCTTGCACAAGGTTTGAGACTGAATATGGCCCGCGTCTTCGTTCCCTACCAGTGTTTTACGGAGCTCGGCGACGATCTGGCTCCCCGGCTGCAGGACTTCGCACGTCAGTGCAATGAGCGCGGCATCGGCTTCGTGCCCGTTGTGGGCAGCGGCCGCTGGATGCGAGACACGACTCTGCTTTATCAGGCGCGTGAATGGGCTGAATATCTTGTTGCCGCCCTGAAGGACGAGCCGAACCTTATGATGTGGGATCTGATGAACGAGCCTGACCTGAACAGGCGTATGAAGGAGAGCAACTTCGAAAACTGCAAGCTGATGTACGGACTCTTCAAGGAACTTGACCCTGCGACGCCTCTAACCATAGGTATGGAGAAGGTTTCCTGCATGATCGAGATGGCAGATTATGCCGATATCCTTCAGTTCCACAACTATTCCGAGACCCGCGACGAGATTCGCGACACCATAGCCAGGGCGCAGGCTTTTGCCGACAAGGTCGGCAAGCCGGTGTTCAACGGCGAGATGGGCTGCGTGGCCCGCGCCAACCCCTATGACGTCACTCTTGAAGAGCATATGAAGGCAGATATGGGCTGGTGCATCTGGGAACTGATGATCGTCGAAAAAGGCTGGGGTACAGTCCACGGCGTTTTCTATGGCGACGGAACTGTCCGGGACCCGTCCATCCCCGCTGCCATCCTCGGCTATTTCCGCAACCGCAGCAATCCCTTCCCGGAATATCCTGACCGGGAAGATAAGATAGGCAGCGTGCTGAGTCGCACCGAGGCCTGGAAGAAAGACGGTGCAAAGGATTTTGAAGCCGGCATCCACATCGCCGAAGTCGGCGCGAACATGCTGGAATCAGCCCAGCTTGCCCCTATGCACGTCGCACCCAATGCAGAGGTCAACCGCATCCGTCAGTCCGGCGACCTGAAAGAACTCCGTGCCTTGCTGGACAAACAGTACGCACTGTTGAAACCATACAAGAAAGCGCAATAGACCGCTATGAAGCATTTTCTCATCTTCCTTCTGATTGCAGCCGGACAGTTGATGTCCGCCCAGTCTCTGCCGGGCAATCCTGAACTCTCTGACGACGACACATACGGATACCTGTATTGCCACAAGTCCGCTCACGGCGGCTGGACAGCCTATGCGATGTCCCAGGACGGCATCCATTTCCACGACCTGCTGTGCGGCGACTCGATTTTTCCTGATGAAGCCGGAGGAGTGGTCAATGGCAGCGCACCTTATGTGTGCCGGGCAAAGGACGGCGGGTTCCTGATGGTTGCGCGTTGCGGCTTTTCCCGCATCGACATATTCAGGAGCGATGACCTTGTCGGGTGGAATCGCGTCATCACATTGATTGTTCCAGGCAATAGCCGGATAGGGGATGCAAAGATTATCTGGGATGACAAATATGGTCCTGACGGAGGATATCTGGTTTATTTCCCCATGACAAACTCTTCCAGGGTCGGGCATATGAGTTTGTATGGGATGCGTGTGGAGGTGAACCTGTCGGGCGGGTCACGGCCGGAGCTGCTTGCCGACTGGGGGTTCGACATAGAGGATGCCGTCATCTGCTCCGGTCCGAAAGGTGGATACTGTGCCCTTATCAAAGGCAGGGACGGCGGGCCTGGATTGCTCGTATCAAGGGCGGAGGCACCGGACGGCCCGTGGTCCGACCCCGCCGGTGTCGCACCTGAAGGCAACAGGGCCGTTGGAGGTCCGGCTGTTTTCCGTCTCGTCGGGACGCAGGGATGGCAGGTCGGCTATGTCTTTCCTGACGGCGGACCGGTCGGCGGCTACCGCATCTGCACTGCTGATGACAGTTTTACGGAGATGCGGCGTCCGCAATATCTGGAGGGAGTATATGGCCCGGAAGAGGGATCTTTCCTGCGCATCAGCGAAGCAGAATACAATCGTCTGCAAGCCTGGAGCGATGAGGCAGAAGCGGAACATCTGGCACCTTCCGTCCACAATCCGGTATTTCCCGGATTGCATGCAGACCCTGAAGTGCTGTACAGCGAGCAAACCGGCAGATACTATATCTATCCTACGACCGACGGGGCATTCGGTTGGCACAACCACGATTTCAAGTGCTTCAGCTCAGCCGACCTTGTGCACTGGAAGGACGAGGGCGTCATCCTGGACCTCCAGGACCTGGAATGGGGAAAGGAGTATGCCTGGGCTCCCTGTATCATAGAAAAGAAGGTTGGAAAGGAGTATAGGTACTACTATTATTTCGTGGCCAACAAGAGTGTCGGCGTGGCTGTGGCGGACAGGCCTGAAGGTCCGTACCGCGACGCCCTCGGGCGGCCGCTGCTCTCCCAGGATGAAATCGGCGCTCCCAACCAGGTCATAGACCCGGACGTTTTCCGAGATCCGGCGACAGGCAAGTACTATCTGTACTGGGGTAATTCATACCTCTGGATGGCCGAGCTTGCCGACGATATGATATCGCTGGTTCCCGGCACTATGCATGAGCTGATTCCGCGCTCGAGAATAGGGGAGTACCATTATCTTGAAGGGACTTACGTGTTCGAGCGCAACGGCCTGTACTACTTTATGTGGTCTGAGAATATCACACGCTCGGCACGTTACTGCATCAGGTACCTGATTTCCGACTCGCCCACGGAGTTCGTCCGCAACGGTAAGCCTGCAAAGGTGGAGGAGCAGATCATACTCCAGCAGGACCCTTCTCTCCAGATCTTCGGCACCGGACACAACTCAGTGCTGAACATTCCCGGCACCGACGACTGGTATATGGTCTATCACCGTTTCACCCGCCCGGAAGGCATCAAGATGGGCCTGTCCGGCGGCTACAACCGCGAGGTCTGCATCGACCGTATGTACTTCAACCCCGACGGCACGATAATCCCTGTCAAACCCACGCTTTAGAGGTGTAATAACGATTCCCCGACCTATGAGATTCAAGTTTTCTTTTGCCGTTTTGCTGTTTATGTGTGCTTCCGTTGCGGCTTCTGCACAGGACTGGCCTGCTGTGAAGCCCGAGATGCATCCTGCCTCCCGCTGGTGGTGGCTGGGCAGCGCAGTGGACTCTGTAAACCTTGACGCCCTTATGAGCGAATACGCGGCTGCAGGCATTACCGAGCTTGAAATTACTCCGATCTACGGGGTGCAGGGCAATGATGCGGCTGATATTCAGTTTCTCTCGCCTGAATGGATGCACGCGCTTCAGGTGTGCAACACGATTGGTGACAGGGTCGGCATAAGGATAGATATGAATACAGGCACCGGATGGCCGTTCGGAGGACCGCAGGTGTCAGAGGAAGATGCCGCTACGAAGCTTGACCGGGATGATTCCGGCTCCGACGGGCAGAACATTTCCGTTTCCATCGGAAAGACCGGCCAGATGGTGAAGCGTGCCGCCCCGGGTGGAGAAGGGCTGGTTATCGACCATTTCAGCCGCACTGCAGTCAGACATTATCTGGACAGATTCACGAAGGCATTCGCGCAGAGCGGGGTCCGGGCTCCATATAACTTCTTCAACGATTCCTACGAAGTATACGGCGCCGACTGGACTCCGGCCATGTTCGACGAGTTCGCCCGCAGGCGCGGCTATCGCTTGGAAGACCATCTCGCCGAGTTCTTCAGCGAAAAACGGGACGATGTGTCGGCACGTATAATCAGCGACTACCGCGAGACGATGAGCGACCTGCTGCTCGAGAATTTCACAGAGCAGTGGACAGAGTGGGCCCACAGTCTGGGCTCTCTGACTAGGAACCAGGCTCACGGCTCGCCGGCCAACCTGCTGGACATTTATGCGGCTGTGGATATTCCTGAGTGCGAAGGTTTCGGCCTTTCGTTTTTTGACATAGACGGGCTGCGGGTGGATTCGCTGGTGCGTCCTAACCAGTGCGACCGCACTTTCATGAAATATTCATCCTCGGCGGCCCATATCACCGGCAAGCCTCTCGTATCTTCAGAGAGCATGACCTGGCTGACGGAACATTTCCGCACGTCGCTGTCGCAGTGCAAACCTGATATCGACCTGCTCTTCCTTTCAGGTGTGAACCACGTCTTCTTCCACGGGACTGCTTACTCCCCGGTGGATGACGAGTGGCCTGGATGGAAGTTCTATGCCAGCATAGATATGTCTCCCACGAATTCAATATGGAAAGATGCTCCGGCGATGTTCGATTACATTACGCGTTGCCAGTCTTTCCTCCAGATGGGCAGCCCTGACAACGACTTGCTGACATATTATCCGATTTACGATGTCTGGAACGATGTTCCGGGCAGATATCTGGCTTTTGAGCAGGACCGGACTGCCGGTTACACTCCCGTTTTCAAAAAGGCAGTGGAGGATATACTCGCCAGCGGGCACGACACTGACTATATATCTGACCGCTATCTTCTGCAATGCAAGGTGGCGGGTGGCATGGTGGTTTCCGGCGGAACTGCCTATAAGGCTCTGATTGTTCCGCAGGTGAAGCATATTCCGGTGAATGTGCTGGCACGCATCGAGAAGCTGGCCCGCAAAGGCGCCACTGTGGTCTTTGTGGGTGGCTATCCCGAGACAGTGCCGGGCTATGGGAAGCTGGAGAAGCGGCAGAAGAAGCTGGCAAGGGTGCTTCGCAAGCTTCCGGAAATCCAGGATCCCTCAGCGGCCGTGGCCGGCAAGTATCACAAGGGAAGGATAATAAACGGAGCAGATTATGCTTCTGCCATAGCTCTGTGCGGTATTCCGGCAGAAGAAATGAGCACGCACGGTCTCAGTTTCATACGCCGTTCGAACTCTACCGGCCACCACTATTTCATATCCGTACTTCAGCATGACGGCTATGAAGGCTGGGTGAAGCTGGCTGTACCTTCGGCCGATGTGATGCTGTTCGACCCTATGACTGCCCGCAAGGGCAAGGCTGCCTTCAGGAATGCTTCAGACGGTTGCACTGAGGTTTTCCTTAAGCTTCGTTCAGGTGAAAGCGTCATAATCCAGACTTTCGACCGGCCGCTGGATGATGTCGAAGAATGGGCATATTATGAGACCTCGGTCTCCGCACCGCAGATTCTGCTGGACAAGGGCTGGACGCTTGCTTTCGTTGAGAGCGAGCCGCCTGTGACGGGCAGTTTCAAGATAGATACACCTTCGTCATGGACTGCTCTGAACGCTCCCAATGCTAATATTACCATGGGTACAGGCCGCTACAGCAACAGCTTTATGCTGGATCCCGCTCAGGCCGACGAATGGCTTCTGGATCTTGGGGACGTGCGTGAAAGCGCCGTGGTCCGCATCAACGGCAAGGAGGTTGGAACTGTCTGGGCCGTTCCGTTCACGCTGCGAATCGGAGAGTTCCTGCAGCCGGGACTGAATACGATAGAGGTGGATGTCACAAACCTTCCCGCCAACCGCATCGCCGACATGGACCGCAGAGGCGTTCCCTGGCGCAAGTTCAAGGAAATCAATCTCGTGGACGTAAATTACCAGCACACGACCTATGGCTGGTGGGCGCCTGTTCCTTCCGGACTCAACGGCAGCGTCCGAATCATTCCGCTGCGAAAGATGGATTGATTGTTACTCTTCGTGACCCGTTCGTGGTGCATCTGTCCCGCAAAAAGGCGGTTTGCCGGGACGAAACCCATTCGGAGCTCGTCCGTTCCGGGAGATGGCGGTTTGCTGGGCTGGAAGGGTTATCCTCGAAGGCAAAGCGAGCCGTTAGGTGGAGTTCGCTGCAGCCTTCGGGAGATAACCCCATCTCCACCATCGGCAGCAGGCGCCCCAAGCCAACAAGGCAACGATTTTCACAAATGCAGAACTTCTCCTCGCCCGGCAAAAGGGAGCCATTTGGCAGAGCTCCCTGCCGGGCGGGAGATAAGTTCGGTGCTATTGCTGCTGCAGTTCGTCCCGCGACGCATCTTGGCAGACAAACAGCAAATTCACATTAAGACACAACCCAACTTTCACGGATCTGCACGGCCCCTTCTACAGGTGTCCACAGAAGGCCTTACTGAAATCCGTGGAGGGATTTCCTGCCACGGATTCTTGCAATGTGTTCTGCACGGCACTGTGGGGCATGGTCGACTCATCCGTGAAAGTCGGGTTTGTGTTGATGATGGAAGAAGTTATCTCCAGCCAGCAAAACGAGCTCTGCTAAAGGCTCGCTTTGCCCAACCAGGAAAACTTCAACCAGCGGCAGCTCGCCCACGGAAGGTTCCGTTCGCTGCGCTCGCTTCTTCCCTCCCAAAGCCTGCATCGTCCTGCTCGCAGGACTTGCATTCTTCGGGTCCCTCCCTCTGACGGTCCGAGGGTGGACACGCCTTCCTTCGGGCGACTGCCGACTGCGGACATGTCCCAGAAATGGCAATTAGCTCCCGAATCCTCATTTCTAGGCTTAATAATCGCCTAAATAGCCTTAAAAGCTGTCTAGAGATGGCAATTGTATCATAAATCCTCATTTCTGGGATTCAAGTTTTCATAATACCACAATATGGATATGGTGCGTATTTCTTCATACCGTCGCCACAAACCGTTGTGATTCGCCGGAAAAGTGGCAGCAATATGAACCACAGACTTTCACATCCATATTGAGGAAAAGAAATGAGTAAACGCCATAATTAACAGGGCGCATCAGCGCCGTGGCGAAGTGTGGGATGTGTCCGAAGGACACGAGCCACGGAGCCACCCGGGTTCTGCGAAGCAGGTTCCGGCAATATGCCCCTCGTCAGGGGCTCCGCGGAGCGATAGCGGAGCGGTGGGGTTGTCCGATAATCACGGATGATGTAGTTACCCTTGACACAATTGGTTCCCTGAGGGAACCATTAAAGGAGGGGTCAGAAAAGGAGGATGCTTTGCATCCGACGGCACCCATAAAACAAAAAAGTCGCCGTGTGGCGACTTTTGTTTTATGGGTGCCAGGTGGGACTCGAACCCACGACATTCAGAACCACAATCTGACGCTCTAACCAACTGAACTACGGGCACCATGTAAGGACGCAAATCTCGCATCCGGCGGCAAAGGTAACAATCTTTTCCATTTTGGAAAAACAATTTTTATATTTGTCCGAATTTCCCGCAGTTTTGATTTAACAACAAATAACAGTATATGGCAAGAGAAATAAAGTTCTCTCTGGTTTACAGAGATATGTGGCAATCGTCCGGCAA
>JAFZBF010000019.1 GCA_017561885.1 Bacteroidales bacterium
CGAGCGGCCCTGTGCGGAGTTCGCAGCTGCATGCCAGGCAAGCATCTGCTCGTTGGTGAGGTTCTGCCAGGCCTGGCTGAGCTGCTTGAACACAGACTTCACCGAGGCCTGATAGCTCGTGCGGGCTGCGCCGCCGTAGCCGCGATTGCGGATGTACTTGCGACCGCGCGTCTTGGCAGCGGTGACACCCTTTGCGGAGCCCGACATTTCGTCGAAGGCGATGGAGGGAACGTACTTCATGGTTGTTCGTTGTTTAGGAGGTTAATAATTGAGTGAATGGTTATTTCTTTGCGGATTTGAAGAAGAATACCAGGCGTACACCTACCCAGATGGCAGCAAGCAGCATAGTGATGGAGCCAACGAGCATCCGGAAGGATTGCCAGGCGGAGAGCTTCTTTTCGATTTCTATGGTTTCTTTCACGACTCTGTCGCGGTAGACGAGGCTGTCCTTGTAGACCGTCACGCGATTAATCTTCACAGGGAGTTTCACGGGCTTGGTCTCCAGCGAGTGGGAGAGGATGCCGGCAGAAACGATCGCATCAGATTTGGCATAGTCGTTCTCGAGCTGGGAGAGCGTGTCCAATGTGGCTATGCGTTCTACAATCACCGGCAGTTCAACGAAGGCTGTGTCGTGAACGGTGCGCGTCTCATAACGTACCTCCACCCGGGTACTGTCAGTCGGTTGGATCACCGGCCTGACAGCACCACAAGCGGAAGCGGCCACGAGGAGCATTGCGAGAGAGAGTTGGAGAGAGAAGTATTTCATGGTTTAGTCAGTAGTTTTATCAGCTTTGTGGCGCAGTTCATTTTCAAAACGACGGAACTTCACGTCGAAAGAGGTCTTGACTCCAAGGATAGCCCCGGCAAGGACGAGCAGTTCAGAGACGATACTGATGGCAGAATTCGAGATCTCTCCGTGAGGATGAATCAGGAACAAACACACGCAGGCGATGGCCACCCCAGCCGAGAAGCTGGCTATTGCAAGAGCGCCCTGGAGCCTGGTGAGTTCGTTTGCTGCCATCTTCTTCGTCTTTATGATCTGATTAGGAACAATCGCGTTTCCATTACACCGCCCTGGCTCCAGTTCGTGCCGGTTACGCCGAGGCAGGTAAGCAAGTCGCCCGAAATGTGGACAGGAACCTCATAGCTACCGTCCTCGGAGTAGGAGTATGCATTGAAGAAGAACGGCACGTCTGCAGATATGCCGTTGGGCAAACCCGCCAGCCGGAACGAGAACTCTTCGCCTTCGGTCTCCGTCTTGGTTCCCCTGACTTGAATCGCCAGGAATACCCAGTGATCCGTGATGAAGCACTGCTGATACGTGATGCTCATGTTGGGCAAAGTGGGATTCTCAATTGTCAGCGGTGTGGGGTTCAGGGCCTGAGGCGAGAAACGGACTCCTTTCGGCACATAGGCGCAGAAGAAATCAAGCTCCGGCTCCGCGGAGGCGCTCTTCAGTACGAGCGGCTTCTCGATCACAATCGTGTTCTTGTCCTTGATCCAGCTCTTGAGCGCCGTGACCATCGGCCTCGTCCACGACTTGCCGTGTTGGAAGACAGCCGTCATCGTGCTCTTCGGAATCGAAAGATCCGGCACATAGATCTCCAGTTGTTGTGCAGCCTGGTATTCCTCACTCTCGGGATTCAGTTCCAAACGCCCGTTCAGAACGACCATCTTGTCACTCTGATAGTCCTTCAGCTGAATGGTATATGCCCCGAAGTTGTTGCCTGTTGCAGTAATCATTGTTTTGTCCTCCTTCGTTTATTGTTTGAGTTTCACCGGTGTCGCATCGAAGATGTCGAAGCTCTTGACCTTCGTCACGTTGAAACGGCTGATGAAGAATTCATATTCCTCAGGTACAGAAGAGTAGCCGCCGGTTACCTGCGAGTATACGTTCAGGACGCCCAGCCTGCAGTGGCTGAAGCTATTCCATAGGTCGACCTCTCGACCGAGTACATAGCTTTCGAATGGCGGCACAGCATTCTTGACAGAAGCATCGAGCTCCGCCGGCCACCCCGACATGGAATCCTCCGCCACGAAGCGCCCCTTCAGCGAACTGAGCAACGAACCCGGCGTCAGCTCGAAGTCGATATCCTTCATATACGTCGGATAGTAGCCGTACGACTTGTCATAGAACTTAATCTTGATCTGCCGGCGCGTTCCGGAAGAACCGTCGCCATCCAGAGATGCAGAACCTGCAGCTCCCGAAATCCGGCGTACCGGGCCGGTAAATCCCGTGGTCGAGTCCAGCCAGTACATCTCGATGAAATACTTCATCCCGTTCTCCGGTGCATCGCCTTTCACCTCGGCGAAGGCATCAGTAAGGTCGAGATCGCCCCAGTCCGCATCCTCGGCAGAACTGATGACAACTGTCTTGCTCCACCCGTTCGTCACGCCGTTGCTCATCGCCCCGGTCATCTTCACCACCAGCTTGTAGTTGTCGTCCGGCTGCTGAATCTCTTCGACCATCACTTCTTCGCTGTTCACGTAGAAAGCAGCGAACTGCACCCCCGGAATCCCCTTCACCGCCGGCGCATCCCAGAGGATGTCTTCCCCGGCCAGCGCCCGGTTGCAGTTCAGCCTTACGAAAGCATTATGAGGAGTGAGTTTGATGGAGTATCCAAGGACAGCCTTGGACCGCAGATGATCTGCCAGGATCTCCCAGGCGTGCATTTGGGAATCGGAGAGCTGCTTGTAAGCCCGGGAGATCCGTGACAGTATAGATCGAGAGACAATCTGGCTCGGAGAGGATGGACCTGTCGGCCATGACCGTACAGAGAGCACCGTGCGGCCCTTGCTATGACGCGCCGTCACATCATTGGCGCTGCCAGAAAAGTCATTGAAGGCAATGGAAGGAGAGGCAATCATCGTATGCTACATTTTGTTCGTTCAAAACTTGTAGCAGCACTCAGATTCCGAGACAAATATAATAAATTAAATCACTGATACAAAATAAATTACGCACAAAATTCTTACGAAAATCTCTCGCTCTACTCCACTATACTTCTTTTTACGCTAATGGCTATTATTTTCTTTCAATGGCGAGAAACTTTCTACCTTCGTTCAACAATTCTTTCGCCCATGAATAAGCCGTTCAATTATGAGAAAGAACAGCATAAGCTGTTCAAGATGGTGGTAGACCGTCTTCAGAAAGCCCAGACGATTTCCGAAGCACAACAATCCCTTGATGTCCTGCGTGAGGTAGGCGAGCACGGCGACGTCGATGCTCTGATGCTCTATGGCGTCGCCCTCTTGATGGAGGAGAAACCGTGGTATGATGCCGAAAAAGGAAAAGCAGCCCTGGAGACGGCAGCCGATGCCGACTCTCCGGTCGCACAATATTATCTTGGAATGATTCTTCTTGAAGGACGCCGCGACATCCCAGCCGACCCGATAACAGCCAAGTTGCTGCTCGAAGCGTCAGCTAATAGAGGATACCCCGCCGCCACTAAAATAGTGGAAGAAAGATGGCGATGACCCGCCACAAAGTAGCATAGAATATAGTAAAAGAAAATACGCACAACCTTGCGAATCCTGTGCGTAAGTTTGTGCGTAAATCGTGTAATTGCTTGACAATCAAGCGAAACAGCGGTGAGTGAGGGATTCGAACCCCCGGTACGGTCACCCGCACACCTGTTTTCGAGGCAGGCTCCTTCAACCACTCGGACAACTCACCTTAGTTGAAAAAAGCATGGCGAGCCGTCGGCGGCCATGCTTCCGGGTCTGGATGACTGGACTTGAACCAGCGACCTCCTGGTCCCTAACCAGGTGCGCTACCAACTGCGCCACATCCAGAAGTGGACCGCAAAGATAG
>JAFZBF010000003.1 GCA_017561885.1 Bacteroidales bacterium
AGCTCGTTCCGAGTCCCTCCGTCCCGCGAAACGCCGCTTTCCGGGGACACGAGCTCGTTCCGAGTCCCTCCGTCCCGCGAAACGCCGCTTTCCCGGGACACGAGCTCGTTCCGAGTCCCTCCGTCCCGCGAAACGCCGCTTTCCGGGGACACGAGCTCGTTCCGAGTCCCTCCGTCCCGCGAAACGCCGCTTTCCCGGGACGCGAGGGTTATCCTCGAAGGCAAAGCGAGCCGTAAGGTGGAGCTCGCTGTAGCCTTCGGAAGATAACCCTATCTCCACTGCTAACTGCAGATGCCTCCATTCATCAAGGCAGAGATCCGCTTCAAAGCAGAACTTATCCTCGGATGTCAGCAGGAAACAATAGAAATCTCCTGCTGACGGACGGGAGATATGTTCATTGCTTCTTTGTACGCGAAGAACGTACTGCCGACAAAATATCAGCCTCAATCGACTCTAAACGGATATAAACGTTTAAAAACGCTATGCCTTCCGCAGGTATCATAGCTTTGCAAAAACTTAAAGTTGATGGATATGGAAATGATTATCGACAACGGAAAGCAAGAATCCGGAGGTCTGACTTTCAGTGATAAGGAGAATAGATGCCAACAGTTGTTTCAACGGACTGCCGACAGTTTCGGGGGCATTTGGCATCTGTGTACCCCTGGTGTAGGGCAGCCGGTAATATTCCGCGACAAAGAAGATTACATCTATATGATGACACTCATCGCAATCTGCTCCTATGAACTTCCAGAAATTCAGATAATCACATTTGAAGTGATGAGCAACCATCTGCATATGCTGCTGTGCGGCAGGAGAGATGTGATTATGACCTTTTTCGGAATACTTTATAAGAAACTGAGGATCTATCTTGCAAAACGGAATGACGTTGTCAATCTCAAACGTTTTGAATGTGCCAGTCTGATTTCTGTCGAATCTCTGGAATCTATGCGAAATCAGATTGTATATATCAATAGGAACAACTATGTGGTCGATCCAGATCAGACTCCGTTCTCCTACCCATACGGTGCTAATAGTTTTTACTTCTCTCCTTTGATAAAACGTTGCTCCGAGGGCATTTTCGGGAACCTGCTTGTTCATGATCGCCGCAAACTGCTCCATTCCAGAGAAATCGGGTATCCCGAATCCTGGATTCTTTGTGACGGATATATCTCGCCGGTCAACTATGTCCGTCTGGACATCGGAGAGGGGATGTTCCGTGACGCCCGCCATTATTTCCACAAAATCTCCCGTGACATCGAGTCATACAAGGATATTGCCGCCCAACTTGGAGAATCCATCTATTATACTGACGATGAACTTCTCGCAGTACTCTATCGTATATGCAAGCAGAACTATAAAGTAATAGGTCCTTCTTTGCTCCCCTTCAAGGCAAAACAAGAACTCGCACGCACTCTCCATTTCGATTACAATGCCGACAATGCGAAGATTGCCCGTCTGCTCAATCTGGATAGGAGGATTGTGGACGAGATTTTCCCGCTCAGAAGGTAGGCCCCGTCCCGTGAAACGCCGTTTTCAGGGGACGCGAGTCCCTTCCGAACCCTTCTGTCCCGCGAAACGCCACTTTCAGGGGACGGAAGGTGGTTCGTGCGACTGACAGAATCTGGACGGTGCTGCGCCAAGTTGAAAAGAATGAGTATATTTGCAACATATGGCAGACAGCAACTTCATAGACTACGTCAAGCTTTACTGCAGGGCTGGCAACGGCGGTGCGGGATCGGTGCATCTGCGCCGCGAGAAGTACATTCCCAAAGGCGGCCCTGACGGCGGCAACGGAGGGCGCGGCGGCAACATCATCCTCCGGGGCAATGCCCAGATGTGGACCCTGCTGCACCTCAAATACCAGAAGCACGTGCTGGCCGAGAACGGCGAGGGCGGCAGCGGAGGCCTGAAAGACGGCAAGGACGGCAAGGACATCATTCTTGAAGTCCCGCTGGGCACCGTAGCCAAGGATGCCGAGACCGGCGAAACCATCCTGGAAATCCTGGAAGACGGGCAGAAGGCGATTCTGGCCAAGGGCGGCCGCGGCGGCTTGGGCAACAACAACTTCAAGAGCCCCACCAACCGCACTCCGAGATACGCCCAGCCCGGCGAAGAAGGCGTCGAAGGCTGGTTCATACTGGAACTGAAGATCATGGCCGACGTGGGCCTGGTAGGTTTTCCGAACGCCGGCAAATCTACCCTCGTCTCTACAGTCTCAGCCGCAAGGCCCAAGATCGCAGACTACGCATTCACCACACTCGAGCCCAGCCTCGGCATAGTCCGATACCGCGACGAACGTTCCTTCGTGATAGCCGATATCCCCGGAATCATCGAGGGTGCCCACGAAGGCAAAGGCCTGGGACTCCGCTTCCTTCGCCATATCGAGCGCAACTCGATGCTGCTGTTCATGGTGCCCGCCGACAGCGACGACATCGCCCGTGACTACCGCATCCTGCTCAACGAACTCAAGCTGTACAATCCCGAACTGCTCGACAAGGACCGCATCCTCGCCATCTCCAAGAGCGACATGCTGGATGACGAGCTGCGCCGCGAGATTACCAGGCATCTGCCGAGGAAAGTGCCCCACATCTTCATCAGCAGCGTCACCGGCTACAACATCACCGAGCTCAAGGATATGCTCTGGAACACACTGAACAGCTGATGCTCAGTATCATAGACAATCACACCGACCCATACTGGAACCTGGCGGCCGAAGAATACCTTCTCGAGAACTTCGACAGGCCTGTGTTCAGGCTTTGGCGCAACGCTCCGGCAATAATCGTCGGCCGCAACCAGAACGCCCTGGCCGAAATCAACCTCGGATATGCCGAAAGCCACGGCCTGGCAGTGGTCCGCCGTATGAGCGGAGGCGGAGCGGTCTACCATGACCTGGGCAACGTAAACTTCACATTCATAGATGCCTGCAGCCGCGGAGAGAGCACATCCGAGATGTTCTGCCGCTTCACTGCACCGGTCATCGCAGCCCTTGCAATGCTGGGAGTGGAGGCCAGGCTCGAAGGACGCAACGACCTGATGATCGCCGGCCGAAAATTCTCAGGCAACGCCATCTGCATCCATTCCGGGCGCGTGATGCAGCACGGCACCATGCTGTTCTCCACCTCGCTGGACGACATGGCGGCAGCTCTGTCCTCCGACACATCCAAGTTCAGCGGCAGGGCCGTGGCCTCCAACCGCAGCCGCGTCACGAACATCCAGCCCCACCTGCCCACGCCTATGAGCGTGACGGAGTTCATGGATTTCGTCGGGAAAGAGATTGCGAAGGATGCTGAGCGCTATGAGTACAGCCGGGAGGACCTCGAGGCCATAAGCCGTCTGGCGGACGGAAAGTACAGGACGGAAGGGTGGAATTTCGCTGCCGGGCCAGCATTCTCATACAGCAAGACAGCCAGGTTCCCCTGCGGCACGCTGTCCCTCACGGCAAAGATTGGAAAAGGAATCATTGAAGACCTCGCTGTCAGCGGCGACTATTTCTTCACCCGCGACACTCAGGAGTTCTGCGAAGCGATGCGAGGTTGCCCGGCGACAAAAGAAAAAATCGCCGCACGGGCCGGTGGGCTTCCGTACGGCGAATATTTCAACGGCATAACCCTCGAGGAGTTATGCTCCCTGTTCTTTATTTGAACCTTTTCTCCTTGGCGGAGACGAGTTTCTCCTTGAGGATGCCGGTGCATTCCACGATTGCGTCCTCGAAAGTGCTTGCATTGCGTTCTACCACCACTTCCGTTCCCGGAATGAGTACCCTGACCATAACGTTCTTGTTGTCGTGCTCAGGCAAAAGAGACAAGTTGACCTCGGTCCTGACGATATCCTCATAGAATTTGTCAAGTTTGCCGAGTTTCTTCTCTGCGAAATCGATAAGCTTCTTGTCTGCATCGAATTTGTGTGAGTGAACTTTAATTTCCATTTTTACCTCCAATCTTAGCTCTTGGGTGAGCGGTTAAATATGTTTTCTTCAATTGCTCGAACGAGTTGTGCGTATAAACTTGCGTGGCTGCAAGGGAACCGTGTCCCAGTATCTCCTTTATGCTGTTCAGGTCGGCTCCGTTGTTAAGCAGGTGGGTGGCGAGCGAATGTCGCAGCAGGTGCGGTGTCTTGCGTCCGGTAAACCCCTCGGCCTTCGACAGTTCCTCCTTCACTATCTTGTTGACCATCGCCGGGTACATCTGTTCGCCTTTGTCGGTCACGAAGAAACAGCAGTCATTTGCGCTTGAAAATTCCTTGCCAAGCCTTTTCAAATATAGCAAAATATAATGACGTATCAAAGAAGGAACGGGAACTTCTCGAGGTTTGTCACCCTTGCCGACGATACGGAACACGCTCCTGGCTTCGTCAAAATCCCCCACCTTTAGGTTGCAGACCTCGCTGCGGCGCATTCCTGTAGCATAGAGCACCATAATCAGCATCCTGGCCCGCAGCTGATCCATCGGCATATCAGCTTCGATATCGCTGTCCTTAATGTCAAAATAGCCTTTGAGGGACTGCTCGGTGTAGAATTCCGGCAGCCTGCGGGCTTCTTTCGGCCTGAAAACCTTGCGGGCAGGATTGGAGGCCAGTTTTCCTTGCTTTATCAGCCAGCTGCAGAAGCTGCTGATTGCCGACAGCTTCAGGTTCACCGTCCGGGCCGAAAGTCCTTTCTCCAGCCCGTGGGCCACGAAACCCCTGAGGTTGTTGCTCTTGAGAACATCTAGCACCTCGCTTTCAGTAAGGGTCGCCGGAGCGTCTTTCTCTGGATAGATGAAGGCATAGAATTCTTCTAGGGCCTCCTGGTAAAGGGCCTGGGTACGTTTCGAATAACGTTTCTGCAATGCGATATATTCGAGGAAAGCCTGGATCATCACTGTAAATTTAGCTAAAAAAGACGAGGCCCTCGTTTGTTTTTCCGAAAACTTGTTTATCTTTGCCGTCCACAAGAAAAAGGAGGTGTGCAATAGACTATGATTATCGTTCCCATCAAAGAAGGTGAAAACATTGAGAGGGCTCTCAAGAAATTCAAACGCAAATTCGAAAAGACCGGCATCGTAAAGGAACTCCGCAACAGGAAGAACTTCGAGAAACCGTCTGTAAAGAGGAGAGATGAAATCAAGAAGGCAATCTATGTCCAGAAATTGCAGCTCCGCGACGAATAAGCTTTAATCTCATCATAAAAAAGGGTGACCGATTCGGCCACCCTTTTTGTTTGTCCCCGAGAACGGGCCTTTTTCGGGACGGGCGGGCTCGGAAGTGGTTCCTGTCCCCGGAAACCCGCCTTTTTCGGGATGAACGGGCTTTTAAGTGGCACCTGTCCCGGCAAACCCGCCTTTTTCGGGACGGGCGGGCTTGGAAGAGGCTCGCATCCCCGGAAACCCACCTTTTTCGGGACGGAAGGGCTAGGAAGGGCGAAAACCTGCTCGGCTATATCAGCGATACCAGCAGGTAGAGGAAGTGGGCGATGATGCCGGCGCAGAGACCGGCTATGGTGTGAGCGCCGAGAGCCTTGGATATGGCTTTGCGGAAGCCCAGGGCATCGAGCATCGCGGTGTGGGTGGACAGGAAGCCGCTCCAGCACATTCCGATGGCGGTGAACACGGCTATAGCGTTGCCGTCGAGGATGCCCTCGGCATTGAAGGTGGGCAGCAGACCGAGTGCGGCGCCCACGGCCCCGAGGGTAGTCATCGGGAAGGCTATGAGGCGCATGTCGGTGAAACCGAAGAGCCATTCGAACACCCAGTGGATCTTGGCTGCAAGCCAGGGAACGATGGGCACGCCCTGGTTGGCGGCTCCGGTGTATCCGTCGGGACCTGCGCCGAAGGTGACCAGGATGACCATCGTGGTGATGACCAGCACGCCAGGGATGATGGCGAGGCCAAGTTCCACACCGCTCTTTCCACCGTCCAGCACGGCATTGAGGCAGCGCAGGAAGATGCTCTGCTTCTGTCCGCTTTCCTGCTGTTCAGTCTGGATTTCAGCGTTCTCGGGCCCATCGGCGACCACAGGCGCATCGAGCTCAGGGAAACTCTTGAGACAGCTGCGTTGCATGATGCGGGTGGAGATGATCGAGCCGCAGAACGCACCGAAGAGGCCTATCAGCGCTCCTCCGGGCTTGCCGAAGCTGATCATCGTGACAATCACCACGAAACCCATTCCGAATGAGGTGCCGAAGTTGGTGAGCGACAGGAACTGGTATTTCTTGAAGTAGGATGCGAACGACTTGTCCTTGGCCAGCGAGATGATGGCCGGGTTGTCGGACAGGAAGGTCATCAGCGCACCCAGGGCAGCTACGCCCGGAAGGTTGAAAAGGGGCTTCATCAGAGGCCTCAGAAGGCGCTCGATGAGAGAAACCACTCCGAATTCCGACATCAGCTTCGACAGCGCGCCCGTCAGGACGGTGATGCTCATCAGGTAGAACACCGTGTTGAGGAGAAGCCCGTGAGCCGTCCGCATTATCGTGTTCAGGAGGTTTTCGCCTCCCATCTTGATTCCCAGGGGGATGAAGATGCCTAGAAAGACAATGGTGAAGATGACCGCCTCCAGTGGCGACCTGCTGATTTTGAATCTACTCTTCTGTGTCATTTAATCCTGCATTTGTGAAAGGTTCGCTTGCCGCCTTGTACATCCTGCGGGCATCCTTAGGGGTCATTCCGGTGGAAGCCTTCGCCAGGTCGGGGATATTGAATGACTTGAGGTTGTAGTCGTAGAAACGGGCGGATTTCTGAGGAAGCACGAAAGGCTTGGTGGGATTGCCGTCGGTGTCCAGATGGCAGAAATATGGTTTTCCGTAGTGGCCGTCGCCGCGCTTGCTGGCAAATACGAACCAGCGGCTGTTCGACGACCAGCTGTGGAATGTGTCTGATTTGTCTCCCTTGATGCTGTCGAGAGCCTTGACCTCGCCGGTCATAAGGTGCGCCAGCCAGAGTGTACTTTCGGTATGGAACAGGGGGAAGGTGCCGTAGTCCGCCACTGTGAACATCAGCCAGCGGCCGTCTGGAGAGGCCTTGGGATGGCAGACCGAAGCATTGTTGGCGCCTGCGCTCCATATGGTGTCGACCTGGGCGGAGATGTAGCCTGTGCCGGCATCGAAATCGGCACGGACGAGCGAATACAGCAGTTCGTCCACCTTCTGGGGAACAGGCAGCGTGTCGGCGACGCACCAGAAGACGGAATTGCCGTCAGCCGAGAAGCAGGGGAAGGTCTCGAACGCATCCGCACGGGCGACGTGGGGGAGGTTGATCATCTCGTTGCGGTCGAAATCGGCCACAGTAAGGTCCGATGCGGTGTCATATACTTCCATCCTCTTGCCGGCCACGGTGTGGAGCCCGGGGAGGATGATGTTGGTGGAGAAGACGCCGAATCGGCCGGAAGGGTGGATCTCGCCGTATACAGTGCCGGAAAGCATCCCGTCCGCATTGAGGGTGAGCTTGCGGAGCTTCCCGTCGCGGTTGAGGATGGCGCCGCCCTTGGGACCCCTTATATAATATATGGAGAGGTCGCCGCGCTGCTGGCCGTGGACGTGGCAGTTCATGCAGGAGTTCTCAGTCAGCCGGTAGTCGCATATCACCGTCTCGCTGAAATCTTCAATGTGACGCTCCATTATGGACACTTCGTTCCACATCTGGTAGGCAGGCTCTATGAGACGGTAGGTCAGCCATCCGTCGATGGCATCTTCGCTCACGAAGATCGACCAGGAATCTTTCACTGTCTGACCTCCTACGGTAGCTTCGGCCGTCACGCTGATGGTCTTTCCGGCAGCGTCGGCAAGGAACGCTTTCCATTTGCCCAGCGGCCATTCAACCTCGGCGCCCTTGATGGTCACGGACTTGCCGTCGATAGTGAAGGTGGTGCTGGCCTTGCGCACGTCTTCCATGGCATAGCGGAAGTTCAGCGGAGCTATGTTGGCAGGTATGGTCACGTCCTTGTAGTCGGGATAGATCACCAGAGGCCCTTCGCTGCCGGCCACTGCAGTGGAGAAGTCGCTCCCTCGGCAGGCGGACAGCAGCAGGCAGACAAGCGCTGCAAGAAGATACCTATATATATATTTACTGTACATCGTCTACTCCTCGTTCATCGCTTTCATATAATAGTACCAGTAGGTGTTCCGGAATCTGTTTGGATTCATGAAGAACCGCTCCATCCTGTCGACGGCGCTCGAGGGGATTCCGAAGCGGGCGAGATTCTCCTCGTTCACTCCGTCCTGCAGGCTGAGCCATACGAGGATGGCTTCCTGATAGATGTGGGAGGGGATGGGCTTCTGTGCGTAGACTTCTGCAAAGCTGTCCAGGCGATATAGCATCAGGTCATAGCAGAGCAGGTATTCCCGCGCCATGTCGTTGTCGGGATTCGCCTCGAGCAGTCCTGTCATCACTGAACGGAAAGCACCGTTGTCACTGTAAACGAAATCCTTCTCAGCCAGTTTCGAATGCTCCGTCTGCAGCTCTGCGGCAGTGGCTGCGTCCTGATGGCCGGGCATCATGCTCCTGGCCCATCTGCCGTAAAAGAGCGTCTTGCTGAGGAGGTTCAGGTATTTCTGGGCCGCACCGTACTCTCCGCTTTCGAGGTTTACACGGGCCAGACGCTTGATGTAGCGGGCTCCGGTATGCTTGGGCGATGCCTGCAGCGCTATGATGGCGCTCTGCTCGGCGGCCGTCATCTCTCCGAGATGGAACCAGGCTTCTCCGGCAAGGCAGTTGCTGAACACGCTGTGGTCGGTGATGATCCAGATAAGCAGGCCGTACACGCTGTTCTGCGCATAGTTGAACAAATTCTGGCCAAGCTGCCCCTTCATCGCGTTGGCGAGGTTGTAGCAGAAGGTGGCCTCAGTCATATAAAGATCTTTCCGGGAACGCTTGATAACCTTGTCCCAATGCTCTCGGTTGATTTCGGTATCGAGACCTATCACCTTGTCGTAGGCAAGGACGGGCGTTCCCAATAGCTTGCCGTAATAATCGTTGACAGGGGAACCGAGTGACCAGACGCCGAAGGCGAGGAAAAGGAGCGCTGCGACGGGCTTCATCCAGACCTTCCGGAAACTGAGGGCAGCCAGCAGCAGAGAAAGATAGCCGAGTACAACCAATGTGTAGCGGGTGCTGTAGAGATTCTCGGTCTCACGGAAGAACGACCATATGAACAGCACTGCTGCGACGGCAAGCGACGGCCAGTGGCCGAAGAATTTCCTGCAGATCTTGTATGTGACGAAGCCGATTCCGAAAAGGAGCAGGGCAACCACCAGCGGCCCGACGACCGGAAGGAGGAAGAACTGGTCCAGAAAGTCGCATACGAAACGGACCAGCCAGCCAGAACCGGTGTAAGTCTGACGGATATAGTCCCAGTCATACAGGAAGAGAGTCATCTGCTCCCTGCGCATAAGATGGTAGGGGTAGGCCAGCTGGAAAAAGCCGTACGCTCCAAGGAAGGCAAGCCCTGAAGCAACCGCTCCGGAATGCTCCCTGAATGCCTTTATGATTTTCTTAAACACCTTACAAATATGCGAAAAAATCGCAAATACTTTATAAAAAACAGATTATGATTGAATTGAGGTTGAATTTTATAAGAAAAATTTCATCAAATGGGAAAAAGTATATACATTTGTATTTGTTCACGTGCAAAAGTATATACTGTGAAAGAAATTAAGGTACTGCTGATTGCGGCAGCATTGTTTATTTTAGGTGGCCAGTCTCAGTCTTACGCACAGGACACTACATACTACTACCTGCGCGGTGTGGATACCGTGCTGGTAGAGTTGCATCCCGACTTGTCACCTCAAGAAATTGAACACAAGCCGTCTGAGGCGTGGTCTATCCGCAATAATCTTTTCTATGATGCGTCCGGCACTCCCAACCTTGGAGTGGAGGTTCCTGTGAACGGTCATTGGAGCCTGGGCGGCAACGTCGGTTTCAAGCCCTGGGACCGCTTCATCGACAATGACAGCAACAAGCAGCATCCTCGTCGCTGGCGTAATCTGGTCATTGCGCCCGAAGCACGTTACTACACGGACACGATCAACACGGGGCTCTTCTTTACCGGTAATCTCCTGTATACCCACTACAACACCGGTAACGTGAAGTTCCCTCTCGGTTTGTACAAACGCACCCAAGACTATTATGTTCAGGGCAATCTCCTCGGAGCAGGCCTTGGACTTGGCTATTCGTGGTGGCTGAGCAGACATTTCCGCCTCGAGGCTGAGGCCGGACTTGCCGGCGGCTGGTTCTTCCACGACGCCTATTATATAAATGAGCACTGCGACAACTGCTTTATCGAGCATCAGACCGGCCCGGCCCTCGTACCGAAGCTTGGTCTGAACCTGGTATATACCTTCGGCAAGGAAGACGAGAGGCCTGCACCTGAAGAAAGGACCGTACGTCTGGCTCCTTACGACACGGTACGTCCCATCTATCTCGATCCGGCCCTTCCGCTCATCGAGGAGTGGAAAGGTGTAGCCGGACAGCTTGAGAAGAACAATCCCGTCCTCAAGCCCAGCAGCGAATACAGGCCTTATACTCCGGATATGATTCTCCGCAAGATGGAAGGTCCCCTCTATGTTCACTTCGAACTCGACAAGACCGTCCTGAAACGCGATTTCCGCGACAATGCGCCGATTCTCGACCAGATACTTGACATCACCCGCCAGATCATGGCCGATACTACCAGCTCCGTAAGTTGCATCCAGATCATCGGTCTGGCATCTATCGAAGGTGGTGAGAAACACAACCAGCAGTTGTCAGAAGGACGTGCAAAGGCCCTCCAGAAATATATACAGAACCGACTCCCCATAGCTGACAACCTGTTTGAAGCGAATGCCGGCGGCGAGGCCTGGAGCGAATTCCGCGACCAGGTGAACGACCTCCGTCTGGCAAATGGTGAAGGAAGCGCACTGACGATGGCCCAGATCAACAACGTGCTGGACATCATCGACAATGAGTCTGATCTTGCAGCCAGGGAAAGGCGGATCCGCAATCTCGACGGCGGCAGTGTCTACAAGGTTCTCAAGGATGAACTCCTTTCAGACCAGCGTAATTCAGGTTACATCCGTATCTACTATGATTACGTGCCTGACAAGACAGCTCTCCAGATCAACGACGCCATAGCCCACATCAAGGCCGGCCGCTATGCCGAAGCTTTGCGCCTGCTCGAAGAAGTCAAGGACGACGAGCGTGCCCAGAGCGCTTACGGTGTCGCGCTGTTCTACAACAACCAGCCTGAGAAGGCCCTGTCGGTATTGCGCAAGGCTGCCGAAGCCGGTGACGCGACGGCGATCCGCAATCTGCAGGATATGGAGCACGTGGTGGACCATAACGCTCACGTAGGCGAGAGGATCTACACCCGCGACATCTACGGCAACGAGATCACCAATAACAAGTAATGATTTGAAACCATATAAACTACTATCTTAATTAACAAACCAAATCGATGAAAAAATTATTTGTTCTCTTGAGTGCTGTTGCACTCTTCGGATTGGTTTCTTGCTCACAGAACGAGGGACTCAATCCTAGCAAAGAAGGCGTGAAAGATGAGGTTAAGACTTCTTTCACCATCAACGTGGCTACTAACGCCAAGACCAAAGCTACTGCCACTGAAGTACAGGATGAGACTGCTTTCCGTGGTATGGAGAAGATGAAACTCTTCGTTTTCAAGGACCTTCCTACCAAAGAGGATCCTATGGCAGATTACCAGTATGACCTTGGTTCTCTTTCAGCCAATGACATCAGCGACGCTCAGTCAAGCAAGATTTACAACCTTTCTATTCCGCTCGGCGTAAACAATATGTTGTTCTACGGCCGTGCAAAGGTCAGCTCAACTGTAGCTGATTACAGGCAGTATGGTTTCCTGGACTATAATGTAGGTACCAAGAAGTCTGAAATCTTCTTCAACACCAAGCCGATTGTTGATGACCTTACTAATTTCCAGGCTGCACAAAATGCACTTGCAGGTATTCTCAACGATGTTCTCTCTGCAACCGGTTGGGTAGATCTGGTTGGAACTACTGATGTTATGTTGAAGCCGCTGGATTCACTTTATACAGAATTCACTACCATCAGGGAAGGCGAATTCCGTGACGGTTCAGGTCCCGCAATCGTGCGCGTCCTTACTGATATCCAGTCAGTTGTTTCAAAAATCACCAGCCCTGCTGCAGCCGCAACCGTAGCTGCCGCTATCAAGGCTAAGGTTGACAATTATGTAAGCGGAGGCGCGTTTGTATCCGCTTACAATCAATACGATGAGTTCCCTGCATCTCTCGGTCTGCCGAACGGTTCTGCACAGCTCACTTTCAACAAGACTTCAGGAGAGTTTGAATATGTTTCAACTCCTGGT
The DNA here is from genome assembly GCA_017561885.1 of Bacteroidales bacterium. Lineage (GTDB taxonomy): Bacteria > Bacteroidota > Bacteroidia > Bacteroidales > UBA932 > Equibacterium. Next base: position 12,304 of record JAFZBF010000003.1, read on the forward strand.
AAGATCGGTGATGACGTTAGCGTTGCAGTTGCAAGCGTAAGCGATTTCATCTATCCTGCTGAACTCACCTATTTTGTAAGTTCTCCTATCCGTGTTTCTGCTGAAGAAGTTGAAGAGGAAGATTTCCCTGTAACCGTAGCAACTTGGTCTGCAAGGGAATGGAATTCTAAGTGGCCTGTTGCAGGTATCAATGGTACCGTTGCTTCAGATACCCGTGCCGTAGCTCTTCAGAACAATATCCAGTATGGTGTAGCTCTTCTCAAGACTACTGTTAAGTACGCAGCTGCTACAGTTGCTGACAACCGCGAGGCTGTTCTTAAGGCTAAAAACCCTGAGAGTACTGAAAAAGATATGGACATCACCGTAGACGGCAATTCATTCCAGATTAACGGTATCCTCGTAGGCGGCCAGCCGGCTGGAGCTGATAACTGGTGGCTGCCCAAGGCTGATGGAACCAAAGTCGTTTACGACAACTATATGAATGCTTCAGGCCCTGCTGCTATCCCTGCATCTGGCCAGAGCGATCCTGTATATACTATGGTTCTTGACAACTATAGTTCAAGCGGTAAGCAGTCTGTTGTCTATGTGGCTCTCGAGCTCAAGAACAATACAGGTGCTGACTTCTATGGCCATGGCAATGTTATCCCTAAGGACGGTATCTTCTATATGGTAGGTAAACTTGACCTCGCCAACCTTACAACTGCTCAGATGCAAGCTGTGGAAGCTAACTATCCTGTAAATACAGACGGTAACGGTATCCGTATGGCTCCGTTTGCATCAGATGGTACAAACGATCAGGTTATCCGTGTATTCATGCAGGATTTCGTAACTGAAGCCAACTTCACCATCACCAACCTCCACGGTGCATATGCAACTGTTCCTGACCTCAAGTCAGTTGAGATGATCTTCGGTCTTTCAGTTGACCTCAAGTGGAAAGCTGGTGCAAGCTTCGATATTACTCTTGACTAATTTCTTTCTGAACGCTTTATTATTCAGAATCGTTTAACCAAAAACTTAATACAGTGAAAAGGTTCGTCACAGCGCTGTCAAGTTTGATGAGTCTCGCCGGTCTGGCTTTCTTCGCAGGAAGCTGCAGCCTGATCGACGAGAACCTCGTCGACTGTCCCGAAGATATCATTGTCGACTATCACGTGCGCCTTATTACCAACAAGGAGCAGGAGATGGACTTGAAGTTGGGAACCGACAAAGACCTCCCGCTCAGGCAGGCCCTCGAGGACTATCTGCGCGATATTTTTGTCGAGACAGCGCGTGATGCCAACCTTTCGTTCTATACGCGTCCCGCTGACGAACGTGCCCTCAACGCCACCGATGTCTGGAATTCGAACGGCAGAACTTATGAGTTGCAGCTTCAATCAGGTGACTATGTCAACCTTGTCGCCGCCAACCTTGAGGGCAACGGTGTGGTCAGCTATGTGGGCGATGAAACATCAGCGGGTGCATCTTTCAACCAGAACGCAAAGGATATAGTAGCAAGCCACAAGACCGGTTTGTATACCGCCCGTTCTGCGATGCGGATACTTGACCGCACAGAATATCAGCATTTCGACGTCGACCTCTATATGGCCAACGATGCCGGCGGCATCGTGCTCAATGTCGACTCGTGCTATTTCAGCAACATCCGTTGCGAGATCGAAGGTCTCGCAGACGGTTTCAACATCCTTGACAGTACATATACATATAATGCGCACACGCTGGTCAAAACAGACCTCGTCGATGCGCAGCCCTATGTAGACAAACTGTCAAAGACAGGTGGACCGGCCAGAACAGGTCTCTATACCCAGCATATGTGGGAGCGTTGGGAACGCACTCCGGTCATCATGTGCGGTGTCGGCTTCTCAAGCCGCAACATGACCGAGAAGTTCATCGACGGAATGACCGTCTACTGGATACTCCACCTCTATGTCACGCTCGAAAGCGGTTCTGTCACCCATAGTACGATCTATGTGGCCGAACCCCTTCCTGCCGGAAATCTGAAAATTATAGTCGGCTGGCTGCTCGGTAACGGCAGCTTCTCGCCGGATCCTCCTACACCTGGTCCCGGTCCCCTGCCGCCTGAGCCTCCTATTGAAGAGAAGGTGATAGCCGGTGTTGACGTTGAACTCGACTGGAATCCAGGCCCTGAATTCAATCCTAGCTTATGATGAAACGGACAATCCATCGTACAGACAATCAATCATGTCGTAGCTACGGCAGTCAGTTGCTGGCAGTTCTCTGCCTGCTGCTGAGCTTTGCCATGTTCACTTCTTGCTACGAAGAGATGACGCCAGATAAGTTCACCGACCCTATGGCCAGAGAGCTTACGCTCCGTTTCTATCTCCCTGGAGTAATCGCTCCTGCAACCAAGACTGTCGCTGGTGACGTGGCCAGCGTTTCAGATCCAGAATCCCGCATCTACAACGTCAAGGTGTGGGCTTTCAACCACGTAGATCTTACTGATGCCGCAGCTGTGGCGGCAGCCGACAACCAGATGGCAGTCGCATATACAGAAGTACAAGATATCGCGTGGAACAACACGTCCAACCTTCCCAACGGAAGCAATTATTACGCAGCCACCTATTGGGCTGACACCTATACCTTGGAAGTCAAGATCAACTTCCCGGGATACATTATGGGCCGTACTGCCGATCAGTTGAAGTTCGATTTCTATGTTCTCGCTAATGCTTCATCAATCGGAGTCGATCCTACCTATAATACAACCAGAGGCGATCTAAAGGCATTGACATTCGGCTATACAAGTGCGGAAGACGACTTGTTCGGCCCTTACCAGCAGAACCGTGCTACCTGGGGAGCCACTCCTTCGGCAGCTATTAACGGCAGTTCGACAAACGGCCCCGGACTGCCTATCAGCGGTTTCTTCAACAAGGACAAGAACGGCGCCCCTAACGGTGTAGATCTTTCTTTCCTTATTGACAACACTGCAAGTATGACTCTCGATGAGGTGCGCGAGCAACTCCCGATTGTCCAGATGGAAAGAGGTGTTTCAAAACTTCGTTTCTTCTTTACGCAGCCGACCGGAATGACCGGCGCTTCTGTCACCAAGATAGAGATTCTCACTGAACAGATACCGGCGCAGACATATGTCTTCCCCCGTGAAGACGGCACAGAATTCCAGCTTCCTGCCACCGACGGCGGAGTTACATACGTATTTAAAGCAGCCGAAATTCCCGGTCCGACAAGCGAAGACATCGTAGAGCTTGAAGATCCGGAAACCCTGAAAGCCACAAGTGATACTTATTCAACCGCAACTGCACAGGCATATGAAACTGCCTTGGACAACATTGTCGGTGAAAAAACAAATACACAGCGTTTTGTATATCTGCGTGAGAGCGACAAGGCCCTCACTTGCAGGATATATTACAAGATGTCTGAAACATCCGAGGAGACGTACAAGGAATTCTCGATGAGCGATGTCGCTGATTACTCAGCTGAAACGACCAATTTCCATCGTAACCACTACTGGACAGTTTACGCTTATTTCATGGGCGGTCAACTTTTTGTCAAGCCTACCGTAGCCGACTGGATTGATACACCAGTGCTTGATTACACCATGAAGATGAATACCAATATGCGTCTGTTCGATTCATGGCTCTACCGTTATGATACGGATGGCAGCTATGAACCCTGGACCAATTGGGCAACGAGCCATATGGCTGTTTCATCAGGCAGGGTAACTACCACTTCAGCGGCAGAACCTGTCGCAGGCCGTCCTCTGCGCTCTCCTCAGATACAGCTCATCACTACCGGCGACGATACGTTCGAACTTCATGTGGACAACGATGCCTTCGAAATCATACGTGCCAACAAGAATGACACAGGTGTCGTGACTTCTTATGAGGCAAGTACGGACGGAGTTCTTACCATACCAGCCGGCGACGATGTGTACACCTATTTCTACATCGTTCCCAAGGAGGGCGTAACACCCACCAATCCTGTGGCTAAAGTCTCCCTTATCTACAACGACTCTGTCCTCGGACCGCAGAAAGTGACCTTCAACTACAGTTCACTTCCGGGCTATTCTGACGACAGTTCTGAAATCTGGGCATACTACTTCGATCCTGAAAACTACAACATCACAGGCAAGCTGAAGATGTATTTCGTTGACTACAATAATCCTCTGGTTCCTACTCCAGTGCAAAATTAATGTGATGAATATGAAGCGAACAAAGCATAATACATATCTTATCCTTGCATTCCTGGTGTTTGCGTTGGCCGGAACCTTGTCGGCGTGTGTCTCTGATATTCCGGATCCGGAAGGCAGATTTGGTCCTAATGGAAGTCTGACCGTGAAAGGTACGGTTTCCGAAGCAACTGTCGCCACTCGCGCTGAGTCTGTCGTTGAGTTGCAGGAAAAGCAGCTCAATACCCTTGACATTTTCATTGAGCATGTTACTTCCGGCGTCGGCGACGGCACATTCATCAATCAGTATCACCTTGTCACTACAAATGAAACGCCCATTGCAGAAGCTGCCAACAATTGGCTGGCCGACAACTGGAGGGCAGAAGGTCTCAGCTCCGGACAATATTATAATATATACGTCGCCGTCAATAACTCGCATACAAAGGACACCAAGAATCTGGAAACATTCGATGTTGCAGCTTTGAAGGTGTTGGAAGCAAACGAAGTCGAAGAGGGTGTTGCCATTCTTGACAATGACGATAACATCGGCTGGGGTGAAACGACGACTTCCGGCAATATCTATAAACTCTATGACGCAGCCCCCGGTTCATGGCGAGCCCTGACCGACGAGAAGGAATTCATGATGGACGGAGTTATTAAAAACTGGACTCCGAATACAGAAACTTTGGATCAGGTGTTCGACGTGACCCTCAACCGTGCGGCAGCGAAGATAGTCTTGAACGTTAAGTTCGATGCCAAATTCCTGAAGTCTTTGACCTACAATATGAAGGTTGAAGGTACAGATACGACCTGGACTTTGAAGCCCGCTGCGGAACAAGTCACGATCACAGGTTCTCCTGCTTGGAAGTTCTATAACTTCGCATTCGGCGCTCCGGTATTCGCTCCTGCAACGCAAGGCGCTGGCGTAGAGGTCCACAACAGTGGATTCAATATCTTCCATAACCAGTCATACACCGGTGACGACAAGCATTTCCAGATCATCACCTATACCTATCCTAACAAGTGGGCTCAGGCTGATTATGCTACAGCCGCTCCTTCGCTGGTCATCTCTGTCGGTTTCACCGAGAACGGCGTAACAAACTATCACTACTACCGTATTCCGCTCGTAAAGAGTACAGTGACCGAGATTGAACGTAATCACATCTACGTAATCAACGCCACCATAGCTACACGCGGTAGTGAGGCCACCGAGGACCAGGATGTTACCGAAGATATCGAGTACGCCGTACTGCATTGGAATGACCAGAGCAACAGTGATGTCATCGAGAACCATGTCGAGGCCGTACAGCACCTTTATCTCAAAGTCAATCCGAAGATTTACACCCTTCGCGGAGATGGAAGCCAGAGCGTTGATATTACCTATCTGAAGGCAACAGGCACACAGGTCAAATATCAATTGTTTACTTTTGATTCGAACGGTAATAAAGGCAATGCAGTGGATCCCAGTAATGCAAATGCCGTTTGGGGATGGTTCTACGATAAAAATGGTAAAGTTAAGACCACATATACCAATTTGAACCATATGGGTGTTACCATCGCACAAAGTACGGAAGGAACCAGTGGCTCGAAGGGAACAATCACAGTAACGTCATCTGCCTTGGACAACCGAGCCATCAAATATATGCTGTTGCGTGTGTATCTGGTTGACAGCCCCACTTTGTATGAGGATGTCATCATCCGCCACTTCCCGACAGATAATATCCAGAGCTTTACAGGCAGTTGGTCATCTTATCATACGGGTGGCTCTACCAGAGAAGATACCTGGGATCCTGTGGCAGCTGGATGGGAACCGGGTACATATGAATCTGAAGAGGTGGAGGTAAGTTCGACAGATCCGTACGATAGGTCAGAGGTACTATATGATGGTACTCCATCCAATCATGATAGCGGAACTGACTATCGTTATGATTATAGCACTGGTCAAAATGGCAGTACTGTTCAGACGCAATACAGGAATAATGTAGCTCAAGGTAGAGCCCGATACGACACCAACGGAGAAACCAACGCAGTTCTTGGCGCTGATGGCTATTGGTATTGGGGTGAAACCCGTAATTACTATAGTAATAACGGTAATGATTATGACTGGCGAGCTAATAATAATGGAAATTACAATGCTAATGGATCGCGTCGCTATCGCTGGACGAATTACTATCGTTCAAAGTATAAGAAGACCCATTACTATCGCACCCGCTATTACCGTATCGTTACTGTAACTACTCCCGATACAGGTAACTGGGTAGACTGGGACAGGGATCATAACCACAGTGGAACAGCCAAATGGGTTGTGCGCAGCAGTGACCCGCTGTATACTGACACACGTTTCCATGCCCATGTTTGGAGTGATGCAGATGGGCATGTTCACGAGATAAATTCCTCCAATAACAATATGGCTACTCAAGGTGACCAGACTGGTAGCGGTCACACTAATAACCATATGTATGTAGTGCAAATTTCAGCTACCAGTGACAAATATGTTCTAGGAAAGCCGATTCTGGGTAATCCCGGTCCAAACCAATCCATGGATGAAGTCGTATCACCTGCCTTCATGATTGCTTCTCAATTGGGTGTTGTCAGCACTGGCTGGGATCCTGCATCTGCAGCTGAGCATTGCAGTAGATATCTGGAAGTAGGTACGGATGGCTATAGATATGCGGGATGGCGTCTGCCGACAGATGATGAAATTCAAGTCATTAATCAATATCAGCGAGGCATATTCGGAAATATTACTATTCCTGAAGCAGAAAGAGTGATGGACTATGTTCTAAGAGGGCATTACTATTATAATTTAAGTGGTGGGACAACAACTATTACAGCATATACGGGTGGTGATGGTAATTACCTCCGTTGCATCCGAGACCTATCCGCTGAAGAAATAGAAAACTTGAATGGTTTTGACGCGATAGTCGAGAAGTATCGTAATCATTAAGAATTGATAAATGTACAAGGATATGAAGTACCTTTCACGGATATTATTCATAGCTAGTGTCATCTTAGGTCTGACAGCCTGCGATGATATTGTATTCCCTATGGGACCGGGTGTCGGTGAAGTGCCGGTGCGGGTGGCATTCAGCCTTACCGACAAGGCGGTGAAGACGCGCAGCATGGTGAGCGGTACGGAGAATCCTGTACATACTATGCAACTCGTCTGCTTTGACGCCAACGGACAGTATCTTGGTATACGTGATGCAGATGTCGAAAGCAATGGCGGTACCACCCTTTTCTACGATACCGGCGTTATCAGCGGCACAGTACCGCAGGGAACAGCACGTATCCATTTCATCGCCAACCGCTGCCTCACCATCCCTCTTTCTTTCAGTAACGGTACGGCAGAGGCTACAGTTATGAATTCGTTTGAGTTGTCCACCGCATACAACGATGAAAACCATCAGGAAATCTGTTACTGGGGATATCACAAGGAATCCAGCGCAGAGGCGATGAACTCCTGGCTAAAACCGCCGGAGGGTTCCCACCATACAGTGTATATGATCCGAGACCGCGCAAAAGTGGTGCTTTCATATGATCCTACAGGTGCTCCGACTCCTGTGGAGAAGATTGAATGGCTTATTCACAGTGGACGCGAACGTGGATACCTTGCACCTAATACTCCTGATTGGGAAAGCTACTATGCTAACTCTCAGATCTCCGGGCATGAATCAGAGTTGGTAGCTACGACTCACTTGAACGAATACACCTTATGCGAACGATACAGTCTTTGGACATCTGAAGCAGATGAAAACCGGGCATTCGACCTTGCATATCAGAGCAGTGGCTCTTACACCAGCCTGCCTCAGTTCCTTTTCGAAGATAAAAACGGCGATGATGCCAATCTCAAAGTGATATTGAAGGTTACATACACTGTCGATGGAGTTTCCAAGACCGTTTATCACACTCTCAGGCTCAATGATGATGACAAGGTCAAGTACGAAGTGATTCGCAATAACACTTACTATATCAATTGTAAGCTCCTTTCGCCTGATGTTGCTTATTATGAGACGCTGAGAGAGGCTATTGATGGTGAAGAGTTCGTCAATGCCGATGTGGAGATTGCCCGTAGTATCACAGACATCAACGACGATACCTATACACTGCAGATCTTGCTGCCCAGCGAGACAACTGCCACTGTACTCAATACCCCTGGCGATCATGAGCTCAATTTCGCCTTCCGTTTGGTTGACGACGTCAGTACACCGGGCTCGACTGACCCCAATGATTTCAATGTATATTGGGAGTATGATCAGGATTTCTGTACAGATCCGGTGCTCACTTATGACAGCGATACCAAACAATTTGTGATTACTACGACTGTTATTGAAGAGCAGCTCGACCGTCATCTGAAAGATGAGTGGATTGTTGTGGAACATAAGGATTCAGGATTGAAACGTTACATACATGTTTTTGTAATCAATCAGTTCCGTTTCAAACTTTACCCTACGTTGACGCAAGTTGGGAACGATTATCTGTTGCAATTCCAGATACCTCCCATGGAGCATACACAGTTTATTACTGACGAAGGAGGTAATGTAATACCCGACCCCGATGAACTTATCTATCCGGAGGAACTCTATCCCATCGACGTGAAGTTTGCCACCAATACGCTGAATGCTTATGGAACGGCTCAGAACATATCTAATTATGGCTTATTCGGTGTCAGCGTAGAAAGTACAAAACAGTTGGAACAGGTTGCTAATTTTGAGCCTGATTATAACAGTCCCGTTTCATCCGTCGCTACAACAGATATTACCCATTGGTATTATCAGCAGGCATTCAATTACTGGGACTTCTGGTACACCTACCAGTTGAAGACGTATCCGACAAACGGATATGTGAACATTTACTTCAAGGATGTCCGTGACAATATCAAGTATGCTACAGTTGCAGACGTCGGCCTGTTCCTCTATGTCGAATATTTCGGCAAGAACTACTCCGTTCCTGTAACTCAGTAATCAGATTCATATTCTCTCAACTTTAAGAAACTCGCACCGCCCGTGCGGGTTTCTTGTTTATAATTGCTATCTTTAAGACATATCTTGATATATCTTTTACAAGTACGATATGAAAACGGAGAAAATAACACGCAGAGGTGCCATCAGGAAGATGGCTGCGGTTGCTGCAGGTGTTGCAGTGAGCGGACATATGCCGGCCCTGGCATCGGTGCTGGCTTCTAATTCACGGCCTGAAGATGCTGACGGCCTGCCGCAGGACGGCCCTACCGTATCGACGCTGAAGATGGAGGACTTCCCGCTGGTGTATGAAGGCCCGGATGTGGTCTTCCATAAGCTTGACGACCATCTGTGGATAGGCAACGGCCATCTGATGTACAACGAATCTGTATATCTCGTGGAAGGAGAGAAGAGCGCACTGCTCATCGACACCGGCACTCGCATTGCGGATTTGAACGGCATTGTGGCCCAGTTCACCGACAAGCCGATAGACGTGGCTCTGACGCATATCCATCCCGACCACGCAGGCTCCGTGGGTTGCTTCGACCATATCTGGATGACACAGGCAGAAGGCGTCAGCGTGCCTCGCGGCTATACCGGCAAGGTGAGCTATATGGACAACTACCAGAAATTCGACCTTGGCGGCCGCACTCTGGAAGTGTTCTATGCTCCCGGCCATACCCCGGACTCCGTGCTCTTCATAGACGAAGCCAACCATATAGGAATAAGCGGCGACGCCTTCGGCAGCACCAACCTGCTTATGAACTGCACGCTTTCGACTTTCGTCAACACTGCCCGCGATACGCTGGCGATGATGTACGACAAGAAGATCTACTATATGCTGCCCGGCCATTTCGACGGCACCAACGCCGAGACCACCAAACGCGTCTACGACCTGCTTAACATCGCACAGGGCGTGCTTGACGGCAAGCTGGAAGGAGAGCCTGCAAGAGGCAATCTCAACCGCATCTACACCTATCAGGGCGTACGCTTCAACTACAACGACCGCCTGATCCGCTGATATTGATCTGATGGAGCGCGAAAAGGAACTGACGAAAGTGACGCTGGTCGGCAGCGCCGGCAACCTGGTGCTGCTGATCTTCAAGTTCGTGGCCGGAATCGTGGGACACAGCGCCGCGATGCTGGCCGATGCTGTCCATTCACTGTCAGATTTCATTACCGACATCATAGTCCTGGTTTTCGTAAGGGTAGGGGCGAAACCCCAGGATGCTTCCCACGACTACGGGCATGGCAAATTCGAGACGCTTGCGACGCTTTTCGTCGCGCTGGCGCTTGTGGGTGCTGCCATCGGCATCATCGTTTCCGGAGCCGTAAAGTTCGCCGGCTGGCTTCAGGGTAATACTCTGGAAATGCCGGGAGTGCTGGCTCTGTGGGCCGCTCTGCTGTCCATAGTTGTAAAGGAGTTGCTTTTCCGCTATACCGCTGCACGTGGCAAGGCTCTGGATTCGCCTGCAGTGGTGGCCAACGCCTGGCATCACCGCAGCGACGCTCTTTCATCAGTAGGTGCAGCCATCGGTATCGGCGGCGCGCTGCTGCTCGGCGAGAAATGGGCCGTGCTGGACCCTCTGGCTTCCATTGTGGTGGGCGCTATGCTTGTGAAGGTCGCCTGGGAACTGCTCAAGGGAAGTACAGGAGAACTGACCGACAGTTCGCTTCCGGAAGAGGTCGAAAAGGAGATGGAGGATATCATCTGCAGTTTTCCCCAGGTGAGCGAGCCTCACAACCTGCGTACCCGCAGGATAGGAAACCGCATAGCAATAGAGGCTCACGTGCGCATGGACGGCGATATGCCGCTGCACGAAGCCCATGACATCGTGAGCGCCATAGAACACGGCATCAAGGACCGTTTCGGACGGAACACCCTGGTGACCATCCATATGGAGCCGCGTCCGTCCGGGAATGACAAGACAATAAACGTTTAAAGATATTCAACTATGAGAAAGTTCATCTTGGCGGCTCTGCTCTTCTGCTCAGCCGTGGCCGTACAGGCGCAGCCCCGTTACTGCAATCCGCTTCCTATGCCGATGGGGCAGGGAGGCAGCGCTTCGGGTGACGTGACCGTCCTGCAGGAAGGCGGGAAGTACTACATGTATTGCACAGGCGGCGGCGCATGGGTGTCGGAAGACCTTCTTAACTGGGAATTCCACCACGTGCAGGGGGTTCCGGTTGCGCCTGACATCGTAAAATACAACGGCAAGTTCTATCTTTCAGGCAACACAGACAACCTTTACGTAGCCGACAATCCCCTCGGACCCTTCGAGGACCTCGGCAAGTTCAAGAATACCGGCCCGGTGGAGCAGGGATGGAACGGAGGATTCGACACCAAGATATTTGTGGACGACGACAACCAGCCCTACCTTTTCTGGCCGGGACGCGGCATCAGCGGCATCTACGGCGTCAAGCTCGACCCGAATGATCTCACCACATTCGTGGGCACTCCGGTGCATCTGTTCGGTTTCAACCCGATGCACGCCTGGGAACGCTACGGCGAGAAGAACGAATATCCCGGCGTGGCCTGGATAGAAGGTCCGTGGGTTATAAAACGCAATGGTATATACTATCTTGAGTACTCTGCTTCAGGAACCCAGTGGAAGACCTATGCAGAGGGTTATTATACGGCTACTTCTCCGCTCGGCCCCTACACATATGCAGCCAACAACCCTCTGCTCCGCAAGACAGAGGGCCTGGTGACAGGTACCGCGCACGGCTCTATCGTACAGGCTCCCGACGGCGAATGGTGGCAGTTCTACACCATCGTGCTGTCCAATCCTCCCGGAGGCCGCCGCATCGGTATGGACCGCGTCAGCTTCGACGAGGACGGCCTGATGAGTGTGACTGTTACTGACAGCCCCCAGCCGGCTCCCGGATTCAAGGCCAATCCTGATGTGCTCCCGTCAATTCCGGTGACCATCAACAAGATGCTGGCGATGAACGCCCTCTCGAAATGCTCTTCAGAGCAGGAAGGCTTCCCTGCAGCATATGCCGTGGACGACTTCAGCGGCACCATTTGGCGTCCGGCAGCTGACGACGCACAGCCCCAGCTCACCATTGAACTGTCTCCGGCCACCCGCTTCGACGTAGTGCAGCTGTTCAAGGTCGACGGTATGAGGATCATGTTCGGCAGCGGTGCGAGACGCGGTTTCGGTGGAATGCGCGGCGGCGGCTCATTGCCGGTATACAAATTCAAACTAGAGGTTTCGATGGACGGCGAGAGCTATACCACGGCTCTGGACTGCACTGGAAATGACATATCCCGTGACACATTCTACGAGGATTTCGCACCGGTAAGGGCCAGGTTCGTGCGTCTGACCATCACCGACTGGCCTAAGACCCAGCCGCTTGGAGTTATCGACTTCACTGTGTTCGGGCGTGCCGACGGCTATGAGCCTGCTGCAGTAGCTACACCTACATTCACCAATCTTCCTCTCGACAGCGAGTATCAACGGCAGAGGTAAGCGGTAATGCACGGACTTGTCATAGCCATACTGCTCGCCGTTATCCCGCTCTCCGAGATCGACACACGCGTCGGGACTGCCGCGAGCGATTCCCCGACTGCCAGCATATTCGGCAGCGGGGGTGAAGTGCACGGAAACATCATACCCTGCGTCACCGAGCCGCACGGCCACACTTTCTGGACGCCGCAGACCCGCCAGACGGAACGCAAAGGCGTCAGCCCGTATTATTATGAAGACAGTGAACTGCTGGGTTTCCGCGCTTCACACTGGCTGTCCGGCGGCGCTACGCAGGACTACGGCTCTTTCGCCATCCTGCCTTCTTCGGATCCTGTCCCTCTGGACCATTCTGCTGAGACGGCTACACCCTCATATTATGCCCTTGGCGGCTGGGAGATGACCGGCCGCAGCCACAGCGCCATCTTCCGCTTCGACGATTGCGAGTATCTCCGTGTAACCGTGATAAGCGACGAAGGGGAGGGTGCGCTTGAACGGCCTTCCGAAGGGTCGAGGGAGATCAGCGGCAGCAACCCCGTACACCGCATCTATCAGGGCAGCGGCAAGCCTGCAGGCTTCAGCGGCCATTTCACCGTCGTCGCCGATGATGACTTCGAGGTGGTGGAGTATGTGCCTGGCGAGACTGTGCTGGTGCGGTTCAAGATTCCCGGAATGCATGTCGTAAAGGCGGCTTCGTCTTTCAAGAGCATTGAGGGTACACGGGCCAATCTGGAGGCCGAGATTCCCGGCTGGGACTTCTACTCCGTCAAGATGGATCTCGACTCGGTATGGAACGAGCGCTTTTCTCTCATAGATGTGGAAGGTCCCGACGAAGAGGTCCGGAAACATTTCTACGGCTCTCTGTGGAGGGCTTCACTGCTGCCCCGTAAGGTGAGCGATGCCGGCGAGGCTCCGGACTATGACGATTTCTCGATGTGGGATACCTACAGGGCTCTGCATCCGCTGCTGACGATAATCGAGCCTTCTCGTGTCAGCGATATGATCAACGCTCTGCTGCGCAAGTACGACCGCGGCGGATGGCTTCCCATATTCCCCTGCTGGGGCAGCTACACCAGCGCTATGATAGGAGACCATTGCGTCAGCATGATCGTAGATGCCTGGACCAAGGGCATTCGCGGCTTCGATGTCAGCAAGGCTTACAGGGCGATGCGCAAGAATGCCTTCGAGACGCCTTCCGACAGCCTGTACGAAGACGGCCGAGGCCGCAGGGCGCTCCAGTCTTATCTGCAATATGGATATGTTCCGCTTGAAGATGAAGTGCCTTTTGCCTTCCACAAGCGCGAACAGGTGTCCAGGACGCTGGAATATGCTTATGACGACTGGTGCCTGTCGCAGATTGCCCTCCGTCTCGGACACTTTGCTGACTGGCTGAGGCTCCGCCGCCGTGCCGGCAACTGGCGCAACGTGTTCAGTCCGGTGACCCACTGGCCTCAGGGACGCCGTTCTGACGGCAGTTTCCTAGACGAAGACAATTACTTGCAGAAGACTTCTTTCATAACCGAAGGCACTCCGGCTCACTATGCCTGGTATGTGCCGCAGGATGTCCCCGGCCTCATAAAGGAAATGGGAGGGGAGGAGGTTTTCGTGGCAAGGCTTGACTCTATGTTTTCAGAGCGTCGCTACTGGCACGGCAACGAACCTTGCCATCAGGTGGCGTGGCTCTATGATTATACATCCCAGCCTTGGAAGACCCAGGCTGCTGTACGCGACATCATCGCCACGGAATACCGCAATACGCCGGGCGGCTTGAGCGGCAACGACGATTCGGGCCAAATGAGCGCCTGGTACATCTTCGCGACGCTGGGCTTCTATCCGGTGTGTCCGGGCAGCAGCGAATATGCGCTCGGCGCATCGTCGTTCAGCAATGCGGTGCTGCATCTTGAGAACGGGCGTGAGTTCAAGATACTTTCTTCCGGACAGGGTGACTATGTGCAGAAGGTGACCCTGAACGGGAGGGTTTTGAAGCGGCCCTTCCTGAAGCATCGTCAGATTATGCGGGGCGGTGTGCTGGAGTTTGAGATGGGGCCTGCTCCGGCCGGGGCTGTGCTTCCGCTGCGGGAGCTGACCTTCGACGGCTTCTTCGAGGATGCGACTCTGCGCCTCGACTACGTTCTGGCGGGCGATGCTTCCCATCAGGAGATATATCTGGAGAATATGCTCCGGACCTCGGTATGGGCTGGGCGTCGCAGCAATCTGGATACGCTGCTGCTCAGGGGCAACGGACAGGTCGTGGTCCGCGACGGGCGTTCCGGGCAGGTGCTCTACAAGAACGGCTTTTCTTCGCTGTTCCAGGAGTGGCAGGCCACGCCTGAGGCTGCCGTCCGCCCGCGTGCCTTTGAGATTTGCCTGCAGGTGCCTTTCCCTCGCGAACCGGTGACGGTGGAGGTTTGTCTGTTCGACATCCACGCGGCTGTGGCGGCCAGGATCGTGCACAGTGTGGATCCTTCGGACATACTGATACGGAAGGTGCAGGAGGGGGCTTCCGGGTCGGACGGTCTGGACGGTCAGTCCGGTTTGTTGGGACAACCAGGGCGTTCTGCGAAGGGTGAGGTGCGTATGCTGCTGGAAGGCGGGCCTGTAGACAGGGCTCTGGACCTGGTGGTCATCAGCGAAGGTTATCTGGCCGGGCAGCGCGAGAAGTTCTATGCCGATGCGGCCCGTCTGGTGCGTGACTGCCTTCTCGCGACTGAGCCGTATTCATCGTACCGCGACCGTTTCAATATACGCGCGGTTTTCGTCCCTTCGGCCGACGAGGGGCCCAGCGTGCCGCGGGAAGGCATCTGGAACGACACTGCCGTGGATTCCCATTACGACACTTTCTACAGCGACCGCTACCTGACCACGTCATCGATGCGCAAGCTGTACGATGCGCTCGGGACGGTTCCTTTCGAGCACGTGATTGCCCTGGTGAATACTCCGCGCTATGGAGGTGGGGGCATATACAACAATATTTCTGTGGCCAGCAGCGACCATCCCTCTTCGGGCATCGTTTTCGTGCATGAGTTCGGGCATGCTTTCGCCGGTCTGGCCGACGAATATGCCTATGACGAGTTCGATCCGGTGTATCCTGCAGATACGGAGCCCTGGGAGCCGAACATCACCACGCTGAAGGATTTCGGCAGCAAGTGGGAGGATATGCTTCCCGCCGGAACGCCTGTTCCCACTCAGCCGGACGCCCTTCTGGACAGCGTCGACGTGCGCAAGGTATGGCAGACCTTCAGTCCTGAGCTGCGTGCTTCCCTGAATGAGCAGCTTGGAGTGTACGAGGGTGCCGGCAACAGCACCAAGGGTGTCTACCGCCCCGTCCAGGAGTGCCGTATGCGCATCAACGAGTGCGATTCCTTCTGCCCCGTCTGCCGCAGGGCGATCGTCCGTACTATTGAGTTTTATACGAGGTAAGGCCGGCTCGCCTTTCACGGGAGACGGACGTGCTTCGAACTGGCTTCCATCCCCGCAAACCGCCCTTTCGCGGGCCAGACGGACGGAAAACTGCCTCGTATCCCGGCAAACGGCCCTTCCGCGGAACGGACGGACGGAAAACAGCCTCGTATCCCTGCAAACGGCCCTTTCTCGGGACAGACGGACGGAAAACAGCCTCGTATCCCGGCAAACCCGCCTTTCCCGGGCCAGACGGACGGAAAACAGCCTCTTATCCCGGCAAACCCGCCTTTCACGGGCCAGACGGACGGAAAAATGCCTCGTATCCCGGCAAACCGGCCTTTCCCGAGCCAGACGTGCTCCGGGGAACGGCTGCTGCACGGAAAGCAAGGCCTTCGGGGGGTTCCGTTCGCTGATGCTCACTCCAATCCCTCCCACCGCATACTTCGTCCTGCTGCGCAGAACTCGCAGTCGGCAAGGCTTGCGACTGCAATGCTTCCGGCAACCGCAAAATTATTCCACAATTTTGCGCCCCTCCAGACCCCCATCTTCGTTTCGGCAAAGCCTCACGAAGCGGGGCACAATGTTGCCCTGAAGCATTCAGCCGACACGCCATATGGCCGTCTGCTCGCAGGCTGAACTTATCCTCGGACGTCAGCAGGAGACCTTAATAATCTCCTGCTGGCGGACGGGAGATAAGTTTATTGCTGATCTAGCTGCACAGAAGGTTCTGCCTGTGGGTTAGTTCACGAATCTAAGTTATCCTGGCCGGACAAAGCGAGCCTTTACCAGAGCTCGCTTTACTGGCTGGAGATAACATCATCCGCTATCATCACAAACCCAACTTTCACGGATGAAACAACTATGTCCCACAGTGCCGTGCAGGACATATTGCAAGAATCCGTGGCAGGAAATCCCTCCACGGATTTCTGTAAGGCCTTCAGCATATGCCCGTAGAAGGGGTAGTGTGCATCCGTGAAAGTTGGGTATTGTCTTCATGGCCATCAGAAGCACCATACTCCACCAGTGGAGATGGGGTTATCTCCCGAAGGCTGCAGCGAGCTCCACCTAACGGCTCGCTTTGCCTTCGAGGATAACCCTTCTGTCCCCGCAAACCGCCCTTTCGCGGGACGGAGCACACAATAAACAATTGTATATTAACTTTGTAATAGAAATATTCAGCAAAGCTATAGTACTGCCGTGAATCCTCTGCTTTTCCGTATGCTGCGTGACAACGAGGTAAGAGTCCACGAACTCAACTACCTCTTCTGGGAGTGCACCACCCGGTGCAACTTCCGATGCCGTCACTGCGGCAGCGACTGCGGCATGGCAGAGCGTGTAAAGGATATGCCGCTCGAGGACTTCCTAGAGGCTGTGGATACCATACCGAAGGAGCGCATACCGAAGAACTTTACGGTTGTGCTCACCGGCGGTGAGCCTTTGCTACGGCCGGATATCCTTGAAATAGGGAAGGCGCTCCGCAACCGGGGACTGCAGTGGAGCATCGTCTCCAACGGTTGGCTTTACGACGACGAGATGCACCTGAAACTGGTGGATGCAGGGATGGGCGCAGTCACGGTGAGTCTGGACGGTCTGGAGGCGGCCCACGAATGGATGCGCGGCATTCCGGGAAGTTATGGCAGGGCGCTCAGGGCAATTGCTGCGTTTGCACGTGACCCTCGAGTGAATGGAGATGTTGTTACCTGCGTCAACAAAAGGAATATCGGAGAACTGCCTCAGATGTACGAAGTGCTTTCCGGCCTGGGGCTGAAGCAGTGGCGTCTGTTCACCGTCATCCCCATCGGCCGCGCCGCCGGCGACCCCGATATGTTCCTTACCGAAGAAGAATTCGTCTCTCTTATGGAATTCATCAGGCAGAAACGCATCCAGGGCGGCCCGATGAAGGTCACATTCAGCTGCGAAGGCTATCTGGGACGCTATGAGGAGAAAGTCCGCGACGGCCGGTTCTTCTGCCATGCCGGAGTGAACATCGCTTCTGTCCTGATCGACGGCCGGATCTGTGCCTGCCCCAACATCGACCGGGACCGCTTCTCGCAGGGCAGCATATATCAGGACGGTCTGTGGCAGGTATGGCAGGAACGCTTCCAGCCGTTCAGAAATCGCAGCTGGGCAAAGACAGGACGGTGCGAAAATTGCAGGGAGTGGCGTAACTGCCTCGGCGGCGGAATGCATAATTGGCACGGAGACTGCGCAGTTGCCCTTCAGTGTCATTATGCCAAGACATTGAAAAACGCTTAAAATGATGATAATATGAAATGGTTTCGCAATTTTCTCAAAGGATTGTCCCTCACCAGCGCTCTTTTCGTAGTGCAGGCCTGCTACGGCACGCCTCAGCCTTCGTGGTTCGGTGAAGGAGGGGAGGCTCAGATGTCTTTCTCACTGGTTGCAGAAGATACAGGTGCGCCGATAGAGGGCGTACTCGTCAAGAGCATCACCACTCTGGAATATGACAGCGAACCTGCTTTCGAGCTTGGAGTTACCGACCCCAGCGGCAAATGCCACGTGTCGATTCCCTATATGAGGAATTATGAAGGTCCGGTGCTGACCTTCGAGGATCCGAAGGGCAACTATGTCGCAAAGGACACCACTCTCACTGACCTCAGGGAACGCGAGATCGTCATAAAACTCAGCCATAAGTAATGAGAACTCGTCTGATAGCAGTTGCAATCCTCCTTGGGATCGCACTGGGGGCATCTGCCCAGGAATCCTCTTTCCAGAAGAGATATTCCATCGAGATCGGTACCGGAATCCCGCCGCTTTACATGGACTATATGACCACGGCTGACCGTCTTGCGGCAAAAGGCCTGGAAATTGACAAGGACGGCGCCTTTTATCCGGTAGTCAGCCTGTCCGGGGTAATGCAAGTCTCGCAGAAGAATGAGTTCACGCTTACGCTCGGAACATCGTGGTGCCATCACAAGGTGATACAGTATTCTGTCTTCGGAACGGATCCGAACGGGAATCCCAGATACAACATGAGTGACGGAAAGCCTGCCGGATGGATGAATTCCGGTTTGCAGTATTCATTCAATCTCAACTGGAGGCACTTGTGGAATCCTCAGAATATGGCGACTTTCTACAGCGGCCTGGGCATCGGCTATTCTCCGGCTCTCGGCCCAACACCTGTGCCGACCCTGACACCTGTCGCGCTCCGCGTCGGCGGCGACCATTTCTACGGCTTTATAGAATGTACCATTGGTGCTGTGGCTACCTTTGCCCACGGCGGCCTGGGGTGGAGGTTCTAGGACGGACGAGCTCTCCGTAGTGACAGAATGGTTCCAGTCTAATGCGTTTCTTCCGCTTCGATAATTGACAAAAGCTCTGCAGGTGTTACTACAATGGGAGTTTTGGGAAAATGTTTTGTATTGCCTGTTACAAGGTAAGACCCCTCTTTAGAAAGAGCTACTTCATAGAAAACGACATCTTTCTGGTCGATGATGATTTCTTCGGTTTTTGTGCGCTCCAGCATCATTCCAAGAAAAGATATGGCGTCAAGTATTGCATCTACCGCATCGGTGGGAAGATGCAGTTTTTCTCGATGAAGCACCTCTACATATTCATGATATATCTCTTCATTGAAGAGTGGGACAATCTTACCGTTAAGAATATACTTGCGGATGAGAACAGTTGCGGCATCTAGATGCTGGGATAGTAGAGATGATACGATGACATTTGTGTCGATAACTGCATAAATCATCACTTCCCCTCCCTGGCCAAACGGATTTCCTCATTGATTTCATCTAGGGTGAGGTTGGGGAGTTCGCCTCGTAGAGCCATGGCTCGGATTCTGTCAAAAGCGTCTTTGCCTTTACTTATGACTTCGTCTTTAGTTGGAGCCTCAATGATAAAAGGTATCCTGCGATTTCTCACTACTGTACGGGCGAAAATATTGAAAGCAGTGTTGGTGCTCATGCCAAATTCGTCGCATAGCTTATCAAATTGTACTTTGAGGTCATTATCCATTCGGATGGTCATTGCTGTTTGTGCCATAGTTTTTCATGTTTTTAGCAAATTTAATTTAAATGCATCAATTTGCAATCTTTGTGCCATCAAAATGTAGATAATTAGCATTGCCTAGCTATCACTGTAAGTTGTCAGCATGCACACGATTATTCCACCAGCGTATTATGAAGCGGATGCCGGCTGACAGAAGGCCGGGGCCGAGTCCGCTGTAGAACCACGCGATGAACGAGTCAGGGACCTGGGGAATGCGTTTCAGGGTGATTCCCAGAGTAATCATAAAGGCAATGATGAGGTAGCCCTTAAGGCTGAAGGTCTTGAATATCGAGGTCTTCGGCTCCGTCATTGCCATGATGCGGGCGGCGTACTTGCGCACGACCCCGGTGAACATGAACCAGAAACCCGCGAAGACCACCGCAGACAGCAGGAAGTACCACCACGGGATGACCTCAAGACTCTGATATGCCGAGACACCGATGAGCCCAATCCTGGTTCCGATGGCCGTCCAGAGAAGGCCATTGACGAGGAGCAGGTGACGGGTGGAGATGCGGAGCATATAGCGTTATTTTTCAAAATTAATAATAATTTGGGATAGGTCTTGCCATATTTTGGGGTAGGTCCGATGAAATGGTTGGGACCTACCCCATGAATCGGCCTCACAGATACTTCCAGTGGGGTAGGTCTGGCACTTTTCATAGGACCTACCCCAAAGTAGGCCACCACCTATACCAAAAGTTGCCGGGACTTACCCCAAGATAGTGTGTGAAGGGCAGGATTTGTCGGGTCCGGAGGACCCTCCACATCCTGAAACGGGGTCACGGCAAAGCTCGAGGGGCAGAAACGCACCGGCAGCTATGGCTGCCGGTGTGCTTTTTCGCACAGCAGCCCGCAAGAAAGCAAGCTCTCTTGCGGGCTGCTGGACGAAAAAACCCCGCACTGCAGTGCGGGGCGTTTCCTTTAGAGCTTTGCTCTGGTGACCCCTACAGGATTCAAACCTGTAACCTTCTGATCCGTAGTCAGATGCTCTATTCAGTTGAGCTAAGGGGCCGAAAGAATATTACTCAGCGGGTTTCGCTACGTATTTCTTCTCTTTGATGCGGGCCTTCTTACCAGTCAGGTTGCGGAGGTAGAAGATGCGTGCCCTGCGGACTTTACCGTACTTGTTGACCTCGATGTTCTCGATGAACGGTGAGTTGAGGGGGAATATACGCTCCACGCCAATGCCGTTGGAGATCTTGCGGATAGTGAAGGTCTGGGTCCTGCCAGCACCACGACGCTGGATAACTACGCCACGGAATTTCTGGAGACGCTCCTTGTTTTCCTCTTTGATCTTGTAAGTGACCGTGATAGTATCGCCTGCCTTGAAGTTCGGAAAGCTCTTCTGGTCCTGTGCCATCGCCTGTTCGGCAACTTTCATTAAATCCATATCATTCAAATATTTAGCGCAACATCGCGACTTAAAAGCCTTCACACGAGAGGTTGCTGTAATTTTTGGGACTGCAAAAGTGA
>JAFZBF010000020.1 GCA_017561885.1 Bacteroidales bacterium
CGTCTCGCAGTCGGCTCGAACTCAGCTTCAATGTGGTGGGTGAACGGAGAAGAGGCAGTAGTCCTCTCAGGTGACCGCCGTATGGTTATGGACGACTGCACGTCGCCGCGTCTTACTCTCAAGAAAGGCCGCAACTACATCTGGGGCGCCGTGATCAACGGTCCCGGTATGAGCGACTTCTGCGCCCGTTTCATCGATGAGGCAGGCAATCCTGTCAGAAATATCACCCTTACTGTGAAATAAGCTATGAAAAAGACTATACTTATAGCGCTTTCGTGCGCCCTTTTGTCCCTGTCAGTTGCAGCACAGGTTGGTGCTCCTTATATCCACGACCCGTCCACCATTATGGAGTGCAACGGAAAGTATTACACATTCGGAACAGGCGGCGGCGGACTTATCTCCGCTGACGGCTGGGTTTGGGAAGGCGGTGCTGTACGCCCCGGCGGCGGTGCGGCTCCTGACGCCATCAAGATCGGCGACCGTTATCTGGTCGGCTACAGCACCACAGGCGGTGGTCTCGGCGGCGGACACGCAGGCCGTATCGTGACCATGTGGAACAAGACCCTCGATCCGACTGATTCACTTAATTTCGCATATACAGAGCCCATCGAGGTTGCCAACTCGGTATTGGACGAGGACTGCGACGCCATCGACATCGGACTTATGATGGATGACAACGGCCGTCTGTTCTGCACTTACGGTACTTATTTCGGAAACATCCGTATGGTCGAGCTCGACCCTAAGACAGGTGCCCGCCTTGCCGGCAACGAGCCTGTCGACGTGGCTATCGACTGCGAGGCTTCTGTCATGGTTTACCGCGACGGCTGGTACTACCTGCTCGGAACTCACGGAACCTGCTGCGACGGTGTCAACTCAACTTATAACATCGTTGTAGGCCGCTCACGCAACCCTTACGGTCCGTTCATCGACAATGTAGGCCGCGATATGCTCCGCGGCGGCGGCAAGATGGTCGTTGCTGCTGACGAACGTCAGTTCGGCGCAGGCCACTTCGGACGTTTCGTAGTAGAACCCGGCGTAGAGAAGATGTCCTTCCACTGGGAGGGTGACCTCGACCGCAGCGGCCGCAGCGTGCTCGCCATCCGCCCGATCATCTGGCGTGACGGCTGGCCTGAGGCTGGCGAGAACATCAAGGACGGCAACTACAAGATTCTCTCACGCCGTCGTGGCTACGCTCTCGAACTTACCGTTGACTTCGTTCGCGCTGCCGGCGGCATGCGCGGCGGATTCGGCGCTCAGCAGGCTCCCGCTGCTCCTCTCAAGGGCCAGAGCATCGTAGATGTGTTCAAGACCTGGCCGGATGGCGTTATTCCCGTTCGTGCCAACGACTATATGGCCCGTCCTCACCAGAAATGGACTATCGAGGCTGTTCCTGAGGCCGGCGGATATCTCGGAGGCCCTTACTACAAGATCCTCATCGAAGGTACCAACCGCGCTCTTGCAGCTGCAGAAGGCGGTGAGGTTGTGACTGTTCCTGCATTCACCGGAGCTGACGAGCAGCTCTGGCGCATCGACCAGCTCATCGACGGTACCTACCGTATCATGCCGAAGTCTGTTCCCGGCACTGACGAGGCTCTCTGCCTCTATTCAGTAGGTGACAGCACTCCGACCCTTGCTAAGTTCGATTTCAACAGCGACAACTCAAAGTGGGATCTCAAGATGCACTGATAATGCACTTGACTGAATAAAGAACCCTCCGCAGTCCAAAACGGTTGCGGAGGGTTTCTTTTTAAAAGATATCAATAGCGTTCTATGAAACCGGTCACCAGTTTGAATACCGGCTCATAGCTGTCGAAGACGGCGTGTTTCCAGTTGTCCAGGGTAGTGTGATAGTACTGGAAAGCGTCGCCATCTTCGTTTTCTAGGAAGATGCAGGGCACATGGCGTGTGGCGAAAGGGTAGTGGTCGCTGTTGGCGGCAAGTTCTCCCCGGTTCAGGGACTTGAAATAGTGCCTTTCGCCGTTGATTTGCTCAAGGAGAGAAAAACCGCGCATGCCCTCGTCGCTGACTTCGCAGTACTGCACCGGATTGTTGTCGCCGATCATATCCAGGTTGAAGAGATATTTGATTTGCTCCAGGGGGACGACGGAGTGCTCCACATAATAATCCGAACCTCGCAGGTTGGCGTCCTCGCCGGAGAAAGACAGGAAGTATAAGTCGTACGGCGGCTTGTTCTTCGCATAGTATGCGGCCAGGGTGACGAGGGCTGCCGTGCCGGAAGCGTTGTCGTTCGCTCCTGCATAATAGACCTTACGCCCAAGGTTGCCAAGGTGGTCGTAGTGGGCCGTGAATACATAGCAGCTGTCGTGACTGGCACCTTCGACCTTTGCTATCACGTTGAATATCTCGCAGTCGTCAAGAAACTTGTTGTCTATGTCGACACGTACGGACCTGACTCCTTCGATGGCCTCCGGAGTGACCCAGATGATAGGCTTGTCTACAATATGGTCGCCGTAGGCCTTGTAGAACTTGATGGGGGAGGTCCAGGTCTGGATCAGGCCGGCATTGGGCAGCTCGCCTGCCTTCTGCAATCTCGAGAAATCCTCTTTATGTCGGTATGCGAACCAGAAATCGCAGCATACCAGGCAGTCGGCATATTCAGGAGAGGCCAGGTCTGCAAACATCTTTTCCGCGTCATAGTTCAGCGTATCGACGTGATATACCGGAAATTCTCCCTTCACTCCTGGAGAGTATTCCCTTATGGCGAAATCTACGCCCGGTGCGAGTTTCTTTCCGTCAGCCCACATCTTCATGTTTCCGCTGAAAGTGTTGATGTCTATGGTGAAAGGCTGGAGGATAACCTCGTCGGCTCCGGCTTTCAGGTATTCCTTCTGCAGGTAGTGTCCGGCCTTGTTGGCACCGCCCCTGGCATAGCCACGGCCCTGATATTTAGCGGAGCTGATTTCCTTGATCACACGTTTGTAGTGAGCAAGGTCCTGCGCGCCCAGCTGCAATGAGGCAAAAGCCAGCAGGAGTACTAAAATTCTCTTCATTATCGTATATTTGTCAATATCTTGAACTAAGGTACTTAAAATGAAAAAAACACTGTTATTGCTTGCAGCCTTCTTCTGCTGCGCAATTATATTGACATCTTGCGGCAAGGATGAACCTGCGGACGACTGGGTGTCATACACCGTGAACCCTTCGGGAACCTTCAGCGGCAACTGTCTCAGCATCTGCGAACAAATGAGGACAGCCCTAAAGTCGGAGATGACCACCAGCTACAGTATGTTCAAGCGTGACGATGCCAAGGCCATCACCATCTGTGACAGGGTATACAACAGCACCAAAGCTACCGCTACGGCAAGCTTCACGATCGTGCTCAGCGTCAGCAAGGGATCTACCGGTCCGGACGACATCAAGCTGACGACGCTGAAGACATACGAGTACTGATCCGTTTACCCCTTCTAAGTTACAGCACTTTCCAGACCCTGAGGCAGATGCAGTCCGTGGCGGGGCCCGGCATGCAGACGAATATTGCGTCGTTCAGCCAGTTGTACTTGCTGTCCTGCGGCGCCTCGAACTTGGGCGCGGTGCGGAAGTAGAAGCTGGGTGCGCCGTTCTCGTCGCGTCCCATCGTGATCAGGCCGCAGTTGCGGATGTGGATGTACACACCGTCATCGGTCTTGATCGAGTAGATGGCCTCAACCTCTGTACGTCCGTGCGCCTGGTCGATGAGCTGGTAGTCGGCTCCTCCGCCAATGATTTCGCCGTTCATTTTGGGACCGGAGAAGGTTCCGCCGAGGATGGGGATGATGTTGCGGACGCCGTGAGCGGTCTGGCCTACGTTGTAGCCGGGATCGCAGTTGACGCGGAGTTCACATACGAATTCAAGGCCGGGTCCCTCGGGATACGGAGGGTCGATGGCTTGTGCGCTGAAGTTCAGCACCAGCGCGAATGCAATAAGCAATAGAATCTTTTTCATATAGGTGGATTAAATATAACGTCTGGTTCGTTTCTTATAGGCTAGATATTCCTCGCCGAAGTCTTGCTCCAGGCGCTTCTCTTCGCTGCGGACCTGAAGGGTGAGGAGTGCGGCTTCCACGGCGAAGACTGCCAGCGGCCACCAGGCCAGGAGCCATATCATGACGCCGATGTCAAAGATGTAGATGCCCAGCAGCATAGGGTTGCGACTGATGCGGTAGGGGCCTTCGGTCATCAGGTGCTTCGTGCGCGGCGCCACTTCGTGGCCGTAGGCATCGAAGGGGTTGCCCTTGCCGACCCGCCGCATATAGACGATGCTCCAGATGCTCAGAGCCAGACCGGCGGCAGCCAGGACTACAGCCAGAATAAACTGTACTGCATTGCAGGGAACATAGGGCCATCCCCGGCCGGAAACCAGCCACATCAGGGCAGGGATGCCGATCACGAAGATGCAGAGTCCCATCAGGTATCCGATAATGTTACGCATACTTCAGTATTCTTTCAGCCACTTCTTCCGGATGGTCGACAAGAAGCTGGCCGTGGTTCATTCCTTTGAATATCTCGATCCTGGCATCGGGGCACAGGGACTTCAGGTGCTCTACCTGCGGTCTGGCCACCAAGGCTTCCTTTGTGCCGTACCAGAAGTTGATGTCCGCCCCTGAGATGGATTCGAGCTTGTGGGTGTAGACATCCTTGTAACCATCGCGTACGGCTTTCCCCTTGCCGGACGGCCAGACTTTGCGGCATTCGTCCAGCAGCACGTCGAAATAGTGTGAATGGAAAACCCACCGCCAGAATCCTGTCCAGTGGTAGCAGGTCCATACGTTCAGGCTCTGGTAATATCGAAGCGGGTCGACGCTCCATTTGGGCAGGGGCAGGAGAGGGGCGGCATCCATTATAGCGTGGTCAATAACGATTTCGTTGCGTTCCAGAATGCGGGAGAGGATCTTGCCGCCCAGGGATAGCCCGTATGCCACATCCAGCCTGCCGCCGAGATTCTCCTGCACATAGCGGATAGCCTGAACTGCCTGGTCGTCCACCGAAGTGAACTGGGATGGCTTGCCGATGAGGAAACCGTCCAGGGCGGCTGCGACGATGTAGAACCTGTCCTTCAGCAGCTCAGTCAGCGGCAGGAATATCTCGTGCGACACCCCGAGCCCCGGCAGCAGCATCAGCGTCGGCTTGTTCCGTTCTCCGTATGTGTAGAATTCCATAACTGTCTGTGACAAATGCTTGAACAAATTTAAGCATTATTAGCCTATATTTGCTCCTGTATGGAGAAGATGCGAACTATACGTGCTGCATATGAGGCTGACATTCCTGTCATACTTGAGGTGCTTGAAGCAGCCAAGTGCATAATGCGTTCTTCCGGCAATATGCTTCAGTGGAACGACAGCTACCCTTCCCGGGGGATAATCCTGAATGACATAAGGAACGGAACTGCGTTCGTGGTAGAGGACGGTGGCGCCACAGTCGCATATTTCGCCTTCATCCCGTCTCCTGAACCCACGTATTCTTATATAGAAGATGGCGAGTGGCTGGACGATGACATGCCGTATCACGTGATCCACCGCATAGGCAGTCTCCCGGATTCCCACGGCATCTTCAAGTCAATAATGGACTGGAGTTTCTCCCACGATCCGAACATCCGCATCGACACCCACCGCGACAACCATATCATGCAGCACTGCATCCTGAAATATGGTTTCACCTACTGCGGCATAATCTACCTCGGGAGCGGCGATCAGCGCCTGGCATATCAAAAGATAGTTACCAGCTAAGCATCACGGCTCCCGTCCACGAAACGGCCCTAAACGTGGACGGGACGAGTTCTAAGAGCCTCCCATCCACGAAAAGCCCATATATCGTGGACGGAAGCATTGTCAATTAACAGCCAGCGAGAACAGGAAGAGTATGACTCCGATCAGCAGGTAATAGGCAAGCATGAACAGAACGTAGTACAGGCCGGTCTTGACCGTGAGTCCCAGTGATTTCTTATTGCTTAGCCCTAACATCTGCTTATAGTCGACGAACAGGACGATCGCTACCAGCAGAAGGCCGAGTTCCGTGCTGTGGCCGAATGAAAGCAGCAAAGCCAGAAGCATAAATATGCAGAACTGGCACATCACATAGGCAGATGCCGCTGCCGCGCCGGAAACACTTATGTTGTATTTCCTCAGAAGGATGGACATCGCTATCCACAGCAGCAGGAAGTTGCCGAGGAACAAAGGGATGCCCTTGCTCCGTATCACTCCTTCGATAGCAGAGAGTGATTTCTTCCACGGGGTGTCGACTGCATCAGGGTTCTGGTCTAGATGTGTAATCTGGACAGCCTGTTGAATCGTTTTCAGGAAAGATTCGAGAACTACCTGAGCCCTGGAAGAATCATCAGCTTCGATCTTGAGGGTTGAATCCTGAAAGCCGTTCACAAATCCTTTCTGATTCGTTTCTCCGGTAGCAATCGGCTGCACGATGGCAAGCAGGATGTTGAATACAGAGTAGAAGACCAGCATCGCTGTCAATGGCGCCAGATAGTGCTCGTGCTTGCCGAGGATTATGTAGTCGCGCATCATCTTGCCAGGCCGCTGAAGCAGGTGTGAGAAAGTGCGCTTCGCGTTGTCGTTCATAAAGGGAATCGTTTCCTTCGCCCCCATATAGACGCCTTCGCTCCCCTTGGAGTCTTTGGTAACCTTGGCAACTTCAGCCTTTTTCGGCTTCTTCCAGGGGTTTACCCCCAGCTCCTGGTAAATGGCGAACAGGCGCCGTCTTGCATTCCATCGATTCTTTTTGCTCATTTATCGGAGATAATTTAATTTATACCCTTCTTCGCAGTTTCAGTCCGGCAACGATGGTGGCGGGGCTGAGGTGGAAGAGGCTGTACATTTCGCCGCCCATCGAGAAACCGCAGCGGTCGCAGACGCCGTGGGTGAAGCCCATGCATTTGGGACTGCGGCTGCCGTCGGAGAAGATGAAGTTCGTCACCCAGCACCAGCGGTCGGTGCAGACAGTGCGTCCGTCAACCATTTTCATTGCCTTCAGCCCTGGAACCGTATTCATAATGGGATAGCCCTGACGCTTGCGTTCGATCAGCATATCGATGATCTCGTTGCGGCGCGCCGGGTCGAGGAACAGCTCTTCAGTCTCCTTGAAAGGAGTATGGAAGTTGAGGGAGATGCTGTCGATGTCGGGGCTTTCCTTGACGTAATCCAGCGCCGCGGCGACATTGCTCTCGTTTAGGCAGTTGATCACCATATTGACGCATACCGGAGGCAGCTTCCTGCCGTAGGGCTCGCTGCACCTGAAACCGGCGATGTTCTTCTCCAGTCTTGCGAAGGCACCCTTGCCGCGGATTTCGTCGTGGAATGAGTCGATGCCGTCCATCGACACCCAGACCTGGTCGGCGTGGCTGCCGTCGAAGGGCAGCTGGGCGTTGGTGGTTATCGTGACGCTCCAGAAGCCGATTTCGTGAGCCAGGTCGATCACATCATCGATTGTTTTGTCGCCGTCCTTCCAGAGATAAAGCTCGCCGCCTTCGAAGTCGACATAGCGGCTGCCGGCCTTGTAGCAGTACTCCAGTTCGTCGCGGATCTGCCCGAAGGTCTTGACGCGCGGGTTGCTGAGTTCATAGACCGAGCAGTGCCTGCAGCGCAGGTTGCAGCGGTCCAGGATGAATATGACGGACTGCAGGGAAGCCTTCCTGCCGCACAGGGCACGGAGGTACCACCAGCCTAGATATGGAAGCTGCCTCAGCATATGCTTATGATGTAGAGCACGAGCTTGACTGCCATCATGATCAGGCAGAAGCCGGTGTTGACATTGCGCATCGCGAACCAGCGCATAAGGTAGTATCGGTTCTCAGGCTCCACTTTGTCCCAGTTGTCCATAGGTCCCAGCCACTTGTGCGGATGCTCGGTGGGCACTTCCACCTTGTGTGCGAACATCACCATAGACCACATTACCCAGATGGCCTGCGGCAGCATAAGCAGCACGAGGCAGTAGGCAGGGTGGATGTATCCCAGCACGGCGCAGATAACTACCAGGATGAACGGGACGAAGAGGAAGATGGCATAAGCAGTGAGTCCGGCGGTATCGGTCTTCAGCAGCACAGCCAGCGTCTTCTTGTGTGACACGTCGTCGACATGACGCTCCACGAAAGAGTGCGTATACAGGATGTTCGTCACGAACATTCCAATGGCGATTCCTAGCGCCAGGATGTGCCAGGCAAAACCTGTTTCAGGGGTGTAGAGGGCTCCGCAGGCTGACTCGTATACTCCACAGACAAGGCACGGACCGAAGCAGATGCCGATGGCCAGCTCGCCGAGGCCATGGAATCCGAGCTTCAGCGGCGGAGCGGAGTAGAAGTAACAGAGGAAGGCAGCGATGCCCGCGATAACCAGCAGCTTCCAGTCGAAGCCGCGGGCAATGAAGATAATCAGCCCTCCGAGCAGCGCCAGGCCGAAGAAGACAGCAATAGCTGCCTTAAGCTGCTTCACTGTGGTGGAGCCGTCCTTCAGGTAAGGGTATTTGTCGGTGAAGGCTTTCTCGCCCTGCTCCCTCAGGCCGAGCCGGTACTCCAGCAGTTCGTCCTTGTAGTCGAAATAGTCGTCCAGCAGGTTGCCGCCCAGGTGCACCAGGCACACGCACAGCACGGCCAGCAGGCCGAGGAATATGTTGAAACCGCTGACACCCAGAGCCATCACCACTGTCAGGATACTCGGCATCAGGTTCTGCGGGGCAGCGAAGGATCGGCTGTTGTACAGCCATTTCTTTATGATGTTCATGCGGTTACAGTCGTGTTACAGTTCTTTAAGCACCTCTGCGATAGCTGCGTCGAGCTGGGGATCCTTGCCCTCGAGGCGGTCCTTGAAGGTGTTCTTAACATAGATGTCGGGTTTGACTCCGGTGTTCTCCAGGTCGGAGCCGTCGAGAATGCTGTAGCAGCCCCATGCCGGCATACGGCAGGTAGAGCCGTCGAGCAGGCGGACAGCAGAAGTGAAGATAATCCAGCGGTAGGTCTCGGTGCCGACAAGCTTGGCGATTCCGAGAGTCTTGATTCCGTTGGATGTCACCTCCGCATCGGAGAGGCTGTGTTCGTTCACAAGCACCACGATAGGCTTGTCGGCAGGAGCTACATTGGGATGGGTGGTCTTCGGGAAGTCGCGGTATGCCCACTCGAAGTGGCCCTGGCCGCGCAGGAAGTCGATGACCTCCTTGTGGACGTTGCCGCCGTTGTTGTAGCGCAGGTCGAGTATCAGCGCATCCTTGTCATAAACCTCTGTGTGCATCTTGAGCAGGAACGAGTTGAGGTCTTCGTCGCCCATGGCGCGCATATGGATGTAGCCGACCTTGTCGCCGGTCTTCTCCTTGACGATGGCTGCACGCTGGTCCTCCCATTCCTTGTACTGCAGAGTCTTGACAGCCGATGCAGTAGTAGTGTGGACCTTGGTGTCGAACTCCTTGCCGTCGCGCCTGAAGGTGAGCTTCAGCTCGTCGGCCTCAACGGCTCCCGAGAAATACTTCTCGCGGTTCACGGACTTGTCTACCTTCTTGCCGTTCACGGCCACGAGTTCATCACCCTTGCGGATGTCTATCTCATATTTGTCGGCAGGGGAGTCCTTGAGGATTTCAGCCACCTTGTAGGGAGAAGCATTGTCGAAGATAATGCCGGTTGCATAGGTCCTGATTCTGGTCTCCTGCCTCTCTTCGTTACCATTTGATGTGAATCCGAGATGGGAAGAGTTTAGCTCGCCCAGGAGGTCGGCGAGCAGGGTGCGGAGATTTGCACGGGTGCGGACATAAGGAAGCAGAGAAGCGTAGTAGTCGCGGACTGCGATCCAGTCGGCTCCGTGGAAGTTGACGTCGTAGTAATTCTGCTCCAGCACACCCCAGGTCTCGTAGAACATCTCGCTGAACTCGTCGCCGAGCACGACTTCCACGTCTTTCTTCACTTCAGTCTTGGTCGCATTTCCGGCAGCGGGATCAACCTTGTAGACCGAACCCTGGCCAAGGCAGTAAAGCGCATCCTTGCTGCAGAAGTAAGTGCCTCCGTTGAACTCCTTGATCTGCTTCGGCTTTGCCTCGGGGTCGGATATCTCGAGGCTGTAGGTTCCGGGTGTGGCACCCCCCATCGTGCGGTATAGCAGATATGACTTGTCTTTAGTATTATAGATGTATGCGTTGCTCTGCCATCCGTCGTTCTCAACTCTTGCAAACCTTTCGTGGAGGCTGTCGAAGTCGATTTTGACTGTTGAATCCTTCTTGGGCGCATCCTTGCTGTCCTTGAACAGGTTCTCGACATTCTCCGACTTGAAAGGTGTGTCGTACTTGCGCAGCGGAAGCTTGAACAGATAGTTCCTTGCACCCCTCGGGTATGAAGTGGCGGTAGGATTGCCGAGCAGATACATATACTTGCCGTCAGGAGAGAACAGGGGGGCCTGCTCGACTGATGCTGAATGTGTCAGGTTTTTCACGCTTCCGTCTTCGAGATTCATCACGAAGATGTCCGGCTCGAACATGTGCATCGCGTCGAACGCGATCCAGTTGTCGTCGAAAGAGAAAGTGATGTCATAACCCTCGAACGACCAGAACTCTGCATCGGCCACCTTGCTGGTGGTCCCTGCCTTTACATTGTGCAGCATCACTGAATGGCTGCCGTCGATGAACGCCAGCATGTCGCGCTTGTGGTTCATCCTGAGACTGGTGACGTTGTTCTGCGACAGGAATACCGGAGATTCGGGAGAACTGCCGTCAGCAGCGATCTTGTAAAGGTCTGTCCAGCCTTTTGTGGTCCTTATATAATAGATCGTGTTATTGTCTTCCGCCCATTCTGCATCCATGACACGCTCGTCGGCGGGAGTGTCGAGCTTCTGCAGGTACTTGCATTTGATGTCTGAGACGTAGAGGCCACCGCGGATGACGAAGACGAACTTCTTGCCGTCAGGAGATACGTCGCCGGCGCTGGGAGTCTGGCCGGTGAACGCGCGGCGCACCTCGACGCTGCCGGAAGCGACCTCGATCTGAGGCACGGAAACCTTGCCTGTGGCAGGCTCCAGCACAGTGATCTCATAGTCCTTCAGGAATACCATGGCTGAACCTCCGAATGCAAGGGAAGGATACTGGACAGATTTGTCGAAGCTGGTGAGCTGCTGAGGCTTGCCGCCCTTGACGTACTTCACGATGTTGGACTCCTTGTTGAGTTCGTCGCTGACATAATAGACGTTGCCGTTCTTGTCAGCCATAGGCCACTGGTCCTTGCCGATGTAGTCGGTCAGCTCGGTGTATGCCCTGGTCTTGGGATTCCAGCACTTGATGTTGGGATTGTGGTCGCCGACGTAGCGCTTGCGGGTAGGAAAGCTGATGCTTTCCATCGACTCGTTGAAGAGGAACTCGCCGGTGGCGGGATTCTCCACAAGGTTCACCACGGTATTGAAGTAGCCGTCGAACATCAGCTGCGGAGTGCCGCCGTTGACAGAGACCTTGTATGTGGTCTTGCGGGCGCTGCCCCGTGTGGATTCGAAATAGATGAAGTCTGATTTCGCCGACCAGGATACCGGAACGTCCGTGGCCTCGTGGAATGTCAGCTGGACAGCCTGTCCGCCGCTGACCGGCACGACGTAAACATCGCTGTTACCCTGGATGTCGGAGCTGAATGCCAGCCACCTGCCGTCGGGAGAGACGAGCGGTGAGTCCTGCACTCCGGGCATAGTGATCACGGCCGTGGCCTGACCGCCTGCGACAGGTACGGAATAGATGTCTCCGTCGTAGCTGAAATAAATCTGATTCCCGTCAGGAGAGAGGGAAGGGTGCGATGCGAACCGGATGCTGTCGGCAAGTACTGAAGTGGAGATGGCCGCCAGGGCAACGACAGCAAAGAGAAACTTCTTCATATGATAATACTATAATTGTGCTTTGAAAAACTCGAAAACGTCCGGCAGGGCCATAGGAACCATATCGCCGTGGTTGCCTTCGTATTCCTTGTAAGTAACATTGAAACCGCGCTCTTTCATCCAGTCGTACAGTTTGCGGCTGGAATCGGTGGTGGCGCAGCCGAAAGAGCCTTCGGTAATGAAGATCGGCTTGCCTTTGAGGTTGCTCCAGGGATAACCTTCTTCCGTCACGAACGGACCTGAAATGGGAGCCAGCGCCTTCCAGTAATCAGGATATTTGCCTCCGATGT
The DNA here is from genome assembly GCA_017561885.1 of Bacteroidales bacterium. GTDB lineage: Bacteria > Bacteroidota > Bacteroidia > Bacteroidales > UBA932 > Equibacterium. The sequence goes on from JAFZBF010000020.1 coordinate 12,119, forward strand.
ACCAAGTGCCTCCGCTGCCCATGGAGTGTCCCATAAGAAACATATTCTTCGTGTCCACAGGGAAATAAGCGAGGACAAGTTCTATGACGTTTATGACATCTTTCTCGCTGATGCGCTGTATTGCAATCCTTTCTTCAGTGGGCTTTTCCGATAGGATCGCTGCATTCTCCTCGTCGCGTCCGAAGCTGCCCGGCAGCTTGAGGTAAGTCCCGTATGCTCCGTGGCCGCCGAGCGGAGAAACCAGTATCATTCCGTATTCATCGGCCAGTTTCACCATCTGGAAATCGTTCTGGTCGAGATATGAACTCTCGTTGTTGAAGGCCCCGTGAAGGAACATCACCATCGGCAGCCTGGTCTTGCCGTCCCAGTTTGAAGGCAGGCAGACTCTGAAAGGAAACGCTTCCGCCGGCTCCAGGAAAAAATATGAATAGTGCCTGTCGTTCTTCTTCGAATCGGGAAGGTTCGCTATAGAGGTGGTACTTGCCAGCTCGCGGGATGCCTGCATCTGGGCAACAGCCTCGATGTCAGTACCCATAGCTATTGGAGAGCGGTCATATCTGTCGGCGGAAGAGCATCCGCCAAGGGTCAGCATCGTCACGAAAACGATACTTATTGTTATCAGGATTGTGTTTTTCATACCGCAAATTTACATTATTAATGCTTACCTTTATAAGCGTTTTCCCTGCAAAAACAACTTATATAAATACAATATGAAATTAATCCGTAAATGTATTCTTTTCGGAGTGGCGCTGCTGACAGCCATTCCCGCGCTGGCTCAGGACAACCAGCTTCCCATCTACCTTAATACGGCTTATACCTTCGAGGAGCGCGCCACCGACCTGGTGTCACGATTCACCCTCGAGGAAAAACAGGCTCTGCTCGGCAACAATATGGCCGCAGTGCCCAGACTGGGCGTCAAAGGCTACAATGTATGGAGCGAGGCTCTCCACGGAGTGCTTTCAGGCGCCAATCCGTCCGTAGGCATCCAGGGCCCGAGTTCTTTCCCAAACAGTGTTGCCATGGGTTCCAGCTGGGATCCCGCCCTCATCGAGCGTATGGCATCCGCCATCGCTGACGAGGCCCGCGCCATCTACCAGACCGGCACAAAGGGTCTTACATTCTGGTCTCCGGTAGTTGAACCTGTCCGCGACCCCCGCTGGGGACGTACCGGCGAGTCTTACGGCGAGGATCCTTTCCTTGCCGCCGAGATGGCCCGCGGTTTCGTGCGCGGCCTGATGGGCACCGACCCGAAATACCTCAAGGCCGTGCCTACCGCAAAGCACTACTTCGCAAACAACAGCGAGTTCGACCGCCACGTCAGCAGTTCGAATATGGACAGCCGCGACATGCGCGAGTTCTATCTCTATCCTTACAAACGCCTGATCGAGGACGAGCGTCTCCCTTCAATCATGTCCTCATACAATGCCGTCAACCACGTTCCGACGTCTGCCAGCGTCTTCTACCTCGACACCCTGGCTCGCCGCAGCTGGGGTATGAAAGGCTATGTGACAGGCGACTGCGCCGCCATCCAGGACATCTGGGACGGCCACTATTTCGTTGATACCCGTGAAGAGGCCACCGCAGCCGGACTGAAGGCAGGTGTGGACTCTGACTGCGGAAGCGTTTACCAGCGCTATGCAATCAGCGCTTACGAGCAGGGCATCCTCACGATGGCTGAGATCGACCGTGCCCTTATCAATATGTTCACGGTCCGTATGCGTACCGGCGAGTTCGACCCCGAGCAGATGGTGCCTTACACCAAGTTCGAGCCTTCCCGCGTGAACTCAGCAGCCAACCAGGCTCTTGCAGCAGAACTGGCAGTGCGCACTCCGGTCCTCCTGAAAAATGAAAACCAGGCTCTGCCTCTCGATCCCGCATCTCTGCGCAGCATCGCTCTGATCGGTCCCCAGGCTGACGATGTGGAACTCGGTCCGTACTCAGGCCGTCCCGAGCAAACTTCCATGATATCTCCTTATGCTGGTATCACCAAGTGGCTGAAGGACAAGGGCTATGATGTAGACGTGCAGCTCGCTACCGGCGGTGACATCAAGAGCAAGAGCAACCTGCTTTACATTGCATATTTCGAAATTGAAAAAACCGACGGCTCCGTGACCCGCTACGACGCCACCAAGTACACCGCTTCCGCCGACGGTATCACCGTAGGTTCTGGAATGGGTACCGAGGAGCAGGTCCGCAGCATCGACGACGGCTCATGGACTGCTTATGACAATGTCGACATCACCAACATCGAGAACATCACCGTCGGTCTGAACATCCCCACCGAGGGTGGTATAGTAGAGATCCGCGTCGGCGGTCCTGACGGCAACCTGATCGGCCGCATCGAGGCTACCAGGTCATCCGGAGCACGCGTTGGCGGCGTATACGGCGCCAGCATGCCTATGAAGACCAACGCCCTCAAGCTCGGCTACAACGGCCCTCAGACCGTTTATCTGGTTTACAAGGCTCCTCAGGACGCTCCGATCGACGAGGCTACCATCAATATGGCCCGCAACGCTGACGTAGCGATCGTATTCGTAGGTACCGACGAGAATACGGCTACCGAAGAGGCCGACCGTCTTACCCTCACACTTCCCGGCAACCAGATTCCTCTGATCAAGGCTGTCGCCGCCGCCAATCCCCGCACCATCGTGGTGATGCAGACTTTGGGCTGCGTCGAGGTCGAGGAGTTCTGCCATCTGGCCAACATTCCCGCCATTCTCTGGACCGGCTATAACGGTATGGCTCAGGGTGCCGCCATACCGCGCATCCTCTTCGGCGAGGTTTCTCCGGGCGGCAAGCTCAACGCCACCTGGTTCAAGACAGTCAAGGACCTTCCTGCCATCACCGACTACAACCTACGCCGCAGCTCGGGTTCTGTAGGCCGCACCCTCTGGTATTTCAACCGCGAGGTGTCTTATCCGTTCGGCTATGGTCTGAGCTACACTACTTTCGATTACAGCAATTTCCAGATAAGCAAGAGCGCCATCACTCCTAACGATGTCGTTACAATCAGCGTCGATGTCACCAATACCGGAAAGTACAGTGCGGACGAGGTCGTTCAGATCTACGTTTCGACACCTGACAGCCCGGCTGCTCTCGAGCGTCCGGCCAAGCGTCTGAAAGGCTTCAAGCGAGTTACGATTCCCCGTGGCCAGACCCGCACCGTCCGCATCGACATCAAGTGCTCCGACCTCTGGTTCTGGGATATGGTCGCTGACCGCATGACCTTCGACAGAGGCCGCTACATATTCGAGATAGGCTCTTCTTCACAGGATATCAGAGGCAGCGTGAGCGCAGTCATGTCAGGTTCTCTGAACCGTCAGATCAAGACCGTATGGGCAAGCACCGACGCCAATGTGCTCCGCATCGGCCAGACCGCTCTCGCCAGCTTCTCAGTCTGCATGAATGACGACAGCTTCGAGGATGGCCTGCGCGGCATATGGAAAAGCAGCAATCCTTCAGTGGCATCAATCTCTGACGACGGCACCATCACGGCCCGTTCTATGGGTGTTGCCACCATCACTTGCTCTGTAACCCAGGGCGGTGTCACCAAGGAAGATTCATTCGCCGTAAAGGTTATGCCTGAGCTGAGCCTCTCGAGCCTGACTGTCGGAGGAAAGGCTGTCAAGGCAGGTGACGCTTCACAGATAAGTTACGTGATGCCTGCAGGCAGCGCTCCTATGGTTGCCGCCGTCGCTGCCGATCCTGCCATCTCCGTGAATGTGAAACAGGCCGGATCTGTTCCCGGTACTGCAGTTGTGGATCTGTGTGACGAGGTTACCGGTGACAGCCGCCAGCTGACCGTCAACTTCGGTACTGCCGGCGTTTCTGACAGCTTCCAGAAATCTGCCCTGGGCAGCCAGTGGAAATGGGTTCGCGAGAATTCTGATCTGTGGTCTCTCACCGAGCGTCCCGGCACTATCGTGCTGACCAGCGCCAAGGGCGACATCGTCCAGGCCGGCAACGATGCCCAGAACATCCTGCTACAGGATGCCAATGCCGACTGGACTGTGGACACTAAGCTTACCTGTCTGTCCACCCCGGCCGCTCCGGCTCAGAATGCGGGTCTTGTGGCTTACCAGGATGACGACAACTTCGTTAAGCTGGTCTATGGCGCAGGAATGGGAATGCGCCGTCCCGACCCGGCTGCCGCTGCCGCTCCGGCTGCCGGACAGCTTCAGCTGGTTGTTGAGGAGAACGGCTCCCAGAAAGCCGCCGTACGTCTTCCTATGGAGGGCATCATCGGCGCCAACAATGTCGTATGGCTCCGTCTTGTCCGCAAGGGTGACCGCTATACTGCATACTACTCTGTCAACGGACGCAAGTTTACAGAAGTGGGTTCTGCACAGGTTGTCCTCAAGGATGTCAAGGCAGGCCTCATCTGCTGCGACGGCGTGATGGCTACGATGGGCCGCGGTTTCGGCGGTCCCGGCGGAATGCAGATGCAGACACCGACGGCCGCTCCTCTGAAGGCTGCCTTCGACGATTTCAAGATCATCAGCAGCGGACTTAAATAATGCGCTGCGTCTTGCGAACATACTTTACGCTCTTCCTGCTCCTGTGCGGCATTGGTGCTGCCAGCGGGCAGGAAGTCCGTTTTCGCGCTGCGGTCGCCGATTCGGCCGGTTTCGTTGCCGTGGGGGAGGTGTTCGCGCACCTCGATGCTGAAGGCAACGTCATCGACACTGTCGGAATTCCCGTTCCGATGATTTCGATGGCCGAACAGGACGGGTGGTATTTCGCCATCGATACGACCGGCAGGGTGATCCATATGATTCACCGTACAGGTGTCGTAGTGGCTCAGATAGAACCGCCGCTGCTCGGCCGGCTCACGGCTATCGCCGCTGACGGGACTACGCTCTGGGCTGTGACTGAAGCCGGAGAGATCATCCATTCCGAGAACGGTTTCATGTGGAGTTTCTTCGATTTCAACGAGCAGTACTCAGGGTTCTATCCGGTGATGGATTTCCGTGCCGTGGCGGCAGGAGGTGGGAGCGTGATGGTGGCCGGCATCACTCCGGACGGCCGTCCCGCCGCATTCACCTCAGGTCTGGGAACTGTCTGGAGCGAGAGGTCTCTTGATTACACAGAGCAGAATGAACTTCATTATCTCGATGCAGTGCCTGTCGGCCTGGCTTTCGATTCCATCCAGGATTCTTTCTATCTGCTCTGCAACGGCGGCGTGATGTTCCGGCTTCCGGCGTGCTCTCACTGCAACAGCGTGGAGCGCTATCCTGCGGATACTCTGTATGCGCGGGTGCCGCTTGGTTTCGATGTGCTGGTCCTTGGCAGCGACGGCTTTTTGATTGTTGAAAAACCTTGATTGTTATGAAGAAGATACTATGTGTTTTTGCGGCTGTGCTGCTGTCCCTGGCTGTGGCGGGGCAGAGCGTCGATGCTTCTAGGAATGAAAAGGCTTTCCGTCTGGGAGTTGATTTGAGCGCCGATTGTTTCCTTCCGGCCAGTCAGACTCCGCCTCCGAGCGTCGGTGTCGGACTGCGCGCCCGTTTTGGACGGCCCGACCGGCTGTTGAATGTGGTAGGCGGTGTCAGGTATATCTATGGACAGCGCCTGTCGGGATTCCAGGTGCCGGTTATGCTGAACTTGAACCTTCTCAGGATCGACAAGGTTGCGGCCTATGTGGGCGGCGGCTACGAGTTTGATTTCTTCGGGAGATATTGGGGTTGCACCAAGTTCCAGGGCGGTCTCCTCCTCGGCCCCCATCTTGATCTCAGGGTGTTCTACAAGCCCTACCAGGCAGACCTGGGAGCGGGAGTGACGTATTATTTCTAGTTTTTTCTTTTTGGGGAGTTGTCCCATCCACGAAAACGGCCTAAAACGTGGACGGCACGAGTTTTCAGCGGCTCCCATCCATGAAAATGGCCTAAAACGTGGACAGCTCGATTTTAAATACTCGGCCAGGAAGTGAACGGGTGCTGAGAAAGGAAGGAGTTATAGAAGCGCTTGTCGCCTGTGACCTCTTCGCCGAGCCAGTCCGGGCGGTCGAAAGTCTCGTCCTCTGAACCGAGTTCTATTTCTGCGAGAATCAGTCCTTCATTTGCATCGTGAAACACATCGACCTCCCAGGTGTGGATGCCGTCAGTGTTCTTTATCAGGTGGCGCGTCTTGTCGATGGGAGTCGGCTCTGCGAGCACCAATAGTTCATTGGCTTCCTCGACAGGAATTTCCTTCTCCCACTCGAAGCGCGAAAGTCCGCCGTCATGAGATTTCCCCTTTATCGTAATGAATCCCTTATCGTCGCGCACGCGAACTCTCACCGTACTTTTCTTTGTAGAATTGAGATATCCCTGAATGATATGGGAAGAGTGGTAGACGTCCTTCATGAAGTCTCCCTTGACCAGAAACTTGCGTTCGATTTCCTGCGGCATTTTCTATTCTTTTTGCAAAGTTAGCAATTTGTTGCCCGTTATAGTAAGAAACAAATTTGGAGAGATGCAAAAAGCATAGTACATTTGTACATTATAATGTACTTGCCATGATAGTAATCAGTTCGGCGGAACTCCGCAACAATATGAAGAAGTATCTTGACCTTGCCCGGACGGAAAGAGTTATCATCCAGCGGGGACGAGACGAATCCTTTGTGCTTGTAGCCCAGAACAACGCCCCTGAAGCAGATCTGGCACGAGCAATAACTGTTGATGATGTCATCGATCGGGTACGCGAAGGACTGACGCAGATGTTTGAGAGAAAAGAGGCTGAGAGAATTGCGTAATATATGAAAGTCCTGTTCCTTCCAGAAGTTGTTGATCAATTCCTTGAACTAGCTGAGATACTCTATGATAAAGGGTATCTTGGCTTCAAAGATGCTGCTATAGAGTATTCCGAGCATTTATTCCGTGACATTCAAACCAACCTTCACCTTAAAGTGAAAAAGGGTGCTCCATCATATTTCAAACGTTACGGAACCGATATATTCTATTCTGCATTCAGAAGGAATAAACATACCGTATGGTATGTATTCTACAGTGTTCACAATCTTGATGGAGAGACCATCTATCTGGTTCGCCATTTGACGAATAACCATATTATCGCCAGATATTTAGATTACTAGATTCCACTAGTTATCACCAATCATATTTGCGAGTACTTCCCAGAATGTGTTGGGAAGGCAGATGTTCTCAACCTCAACTGCATCCTTGAACAAGGGGGCGATTTCAGAGTCCTTGAAGCCTGCTATTCCGCAGCCGATGCGGGTTACTAGGAAACGCATCTCAGGGTGAGCTTTTGCAAACTCTATGAACTCGTCGACATAGGGCTGGATTGTTTCGACGCCTCCTTGCATAGTCGGGATGGCATAGCACTTGCCCTGCAGCCCGACGCCCTGGCCCCAGACTGCCCCGAACTTGTCGAGCGCAACCCTCGCCGCTCCGCCGCCGTGCATCCCACGAAGATTGCTGCCGAAAACGAAAATCTCACCATCTGCGAGAGTATTGATGGAATTGGGAGATATTCTGTCTTTCCAGTCAGCGGGAAGTGCATACATTGCTGCGTTCTTGATGTAAATTCTGTTTGTGCGCAAAAGTAGTAAGAATCTTTTTACTATCTTTCACATTGCAATGAAATCATTCAGATGTTTTTGGGGATTGTGTGTCGCGGTGGTTCTGGCGGCGTGCAGTCCGTCTTTTGAGGTTTATGACCTGCGCTGCGAGGGGATGGCTGAGCCGCTGGGCATTGATACGGCTTTGCCTCATTTCAGCTGGAAGATCAAGAGTCACGGGGCGATGGAGCAGTATGCCTATGAAATCGAGGTGGGGCCGGATATCTGGCAGTCAGGAAAGGTGGTTTCCTCCGAGCAGGTGATGGTGCCGTACGGCGGCACTTCTTTGGCGTCTCGGCAGCAGGCCTGGTGGCGGGTACGAGTGTGGAATTCTGACGGGAAGGTGTCTGCCTGGAGCCAGAAGCAGCGGTTCGGCGTAGGCATCATCGGGGATGACCGCCTTAAAGGTGATTATATCGGTGCTGTGCCGGGAGAGGGCAGGGCTCCGCTTCTGCGAAAGTCTTTTACGGTTAAGAAGAAGGGCAGAGCTATGCTTTATGTCAACTCTCTTGGCTATCACGAGGCTTATCTGAACGGAAAGAAGGTGTCGGATGCTGTCCTGCAGCCTGCTGTGTCGCAGCTGGACAAGCGTTCCCTTATCGTCGCATATGATGTGACAGACCTGTTGATGCGGGGGAATAATGAGCTCCTCATCGCGGCTGGCTCCGGATGGTATAAAAAGGCAACCTTCGGCGCTGCGTATGAAGGTCCGCTGGTGAAGGCGGAACTTGACCTGGACGGCGAGCCTGCAGTCTGGACTGACGCTGCGTGGGAGGGCGCTTGGAGCGGTCGTTCGGATCCGGGCACCTGGAATTCGTACGAATTTGCCGGCGAGGTGATGGACGCCCGGGTGGAGCCTGAATGGGGCGCTGTCGATGTAGTGGCCATTGACGGGATCGAGGCGAGCATGCAGAACTGCGAACCGTGCCGTGTCCAGGAAACCCTTAAACCGGTGGCAGTGGAACAGGTCGGTGACAGCAGCTGGAGGGTCGATTTCGGACGCATCGTGAATGCTCTTTTCGAGATTCGGCTGCCCGCCCTGCCCGAAGGCCACCATGTCCGTGCCACATATGCGGATGAACTCGCTGAAACTTTAGATCCGCGGATTTGCGGATATGACGAATACATTACTTCCGGGAAAGCAGACAGGGACAGGTTTGTCAACCGTTTCAATCATCACATCTTCCGCTATGTGCAGTTGGACGGGCTGTCGGAGGCCCCCGCTCTGGAAGATATGTCGGCACACCGGATGAGAACCGATTATTCAGTGGGCGGATACTTCCGCTGCAGCGACGGCGAGCTGAATTCAATCTACAATCTGGTGGCCTGGTCGATGGAAAACCTGGCCTTTGACGGTTATATGGTCGACTGTGCAAGCATCGAGAGGCTCGGGTACGGCGGCGACGGGAACGCATCGACGCTTTCACTTCAGATCATTTCCGAAGTGGCGCCGCTCTATATGAACTGGCTGCAGGCTTGGGAGGATTCCCAGCGTCCGGACGGCAGCCTGCCCCATACCGCTCCGAATCCCTACAAGGCCGGAGGCGGCCCTTACTGGTGCTCTTTCCCGGTCCAGGCATCCTGGCGTACATGGATGAGTTACGGCGACATGCGTCCGATGGAGCGCTTCTATCCGGTGATGCTTCACTGGCTTGACTATGTAGATGCCTACACGGTCGACGGTCTGCTAAAGGAGTGGCCTGCGCTGGACTACCGCTGGTGGTATCTTGGTGACTGGGCGGCTCCGACAGGTGTGGATGTCCAGGATCCTGCTTCCATAGACCTTGTGAACAACTGCGCTCTGGTGCAGTCTCTTGCCGATCTGGAGCGGATGGCGCTTATCCTCGGCCGTCCTGCCGACGCCGATGCTTTCCACAAGCGTCTGGAAGACCTCCGTCCGCTGATACATAAGACTTTCTATCATCCGGAAGACAGCACATATGCTTCTGGAAGCCAGATCGATATGGTGTACCCTATGCTTGTGGGCGTCGTGCCTGACGGCCTTGTGGATGCTGTAAAACAGAAGCTGTTCCAGCGCACCGAGGCTGTTTATGACGGGCATCTGACCACTGGCCTCGTGGGCATTCCGGTGCTTTCGGAATGGGCGACGCTGGCTGGCGAATGTGACTGGATGTACGGAATGCTGAAAAAGCACGGCTACCCCGGATATCTCTATATGTTGGACAATGGCGCCACCGGAGTGTGGGAACACTGGAACGGAAGGCGCAGCCATCTTCACAATTGCTTCAACGGCATCGGCAGCTGGTTCTACCAGGCCCTCGGCGGTATTATTCCCGATGAGCCCGGCTATCGGCACATCACAATCAACCCTCAGATTCCGAATGGACTTGAGATGGTCGAGGTGCGGCAAGAAACGCCCTACGGTACCGTTAGCGTGCGACGGGAAGGTACGCAGCTGGAGTTTGACATTCCGGTGGGCGTTACAGCCACTGTCGGCGGCAAGGAATATGGCAGCGGCCGGTATCAGACAAGCATCTAAACACTGTTGTTATGAATATAAGACTTGAAAAACCGCAGGACTGGCGGGAGGTGGAGAACCTCACAAGGGAGGCGTTCTGGAATGTCTATCGTCCGGGATGCACCGAGCATTATGTGCTGCATTGTTTCCGGAGCAATCCGGACTTCATACCAGAGCTGGATTTCGTGATGGAGGAGGACGGCCGCATCATCGGCCACGTCATGTTTTCGAAGGCTGAGATCGTGCTGGACGACGGCAGCTGTTTCCCGTCGTGGACGTTCGGACCGATCAGCATCGATCCGGAATACAAGCGCAAGGGGTATGGCCTGCAGTTGCTGAAGTACGCTCTAGAAAAGGCCCGCGAGATGGGAGTCGGGCTGCTCTGCATGGAGGGCAATATTGATTTCTACATGCTGGCCGGATTCGACCTGGCAAGCAAGATGAAGATACATTATCACGCCGAGCCTCGCGATGCGGTGGTGCCGTATTTCCTGGCGCAGGAGCTGATTCCGGGGTATTGGGGCGACCGCGAGGGCACGTACTGCCCGCCTGCTGGATATTTCGTGGCTGATAACGATCCTTCCGGATTCGATGCGTATGAGGCTTCGTTCCCGGCTAAGGAGAAGTCTTTGCAGCCCGGCCAACTGCCTCAGTTCTGCCAGAGCTGCGGAATGCCCCTGACGAGGAACGAGGACTGCGGCACGAATGCCGACGGCAGCATCAACTTCGACTATTGCAAGTACTGCTATGCGGACGGCAAGTTCCTGCAGGACATGACGATGGAGGAGATGATCGACCATTGCGCCCAGTTCGTTGACGAGGTGAACAAGCAGATGCCGAAACCTATGACCAAGGAGGAATACAAGCAGATGATGCGCGGCTTCTTCCCGATGCTCAAACGCTGGAGGAAATAACTATGGCGAGCAATCCTGATCTTGTGCAGTACATAGCCGACCAGTGCGCGGGCGCCGGTCAGATCGATGTGAAGAAGATGATGGGCGACTGGTGCATCTATTGCAACGGCGTCCTGTTCGGTCTTATCTGCGACAACAACCTTTACATTAAGGTTACTGAACCCGGCAGGGCAGTCCTTAGGGAACTCGACCTGCGTCCTCCGTATCCCGGTGCCAAGGACCACTTCTACATCAGCGACATCGACGACAGCGACTACCTCACGGAGCTCATCAAAGCCACTCTTCCCGCCCTTCCGCTCCCCAAACCGAAGAAGCCCGCATTGAAAGGATAGGTTTTTCCTTGTCGGCCACGTTTATAGGCTTTTTGTTGCCGTACCAGCCCTGAACTTATCTCCCGTCCGCCAGCAGGAGATTATTAAGGTCTCCTGCTGACGTCCGAGGATAAGATCTGCTTGGGGCGTAACCTGTGCGTGTTTTATAAAAGGTTGATTCCTAGACGCTAGAGCAAAGTACTTACCCCATTTTGAAGGGGAAGGCTATTGCGTTTTCTGCGATGTATCAGATGTTTACAAATCACGGCTGCGGCATCGAAAAGAAGGCCTGAGCGGGGGCTGGCCGTGTGTTACTGGGACGCTGTCCCAAACCCTGCCGCTCAAGCCTGCTATCAGCACCTGCCACCCCACACGGCTTTCGCTAGCGCCTGCAGGCGCCTTATATGGGAGGGATTGGAGTGAGCGGCAGCTCACGGAACCCCCCGAAGGCTTTGCTTTCCGTGCAGCAGCAGTTTCCATGAGCCCGTCCGTCCCGCGAAAGGTCGGTTTGCCGGGATACGAGGCAGTTTTCTGTCCGTCTGTCCCGCGAAAGGTCGGTTTGCCGGGATACGAGGCAGTTTTCCGTCCGTCTGTCCCGCGAAAGGTCGGTTTGCCGGGATACGATGCAGTTTTCCGTCCGTCTGTCCCGGGAAAAGGCTGTTTGCGGGGATGGAGCGGAGGCAGTCGGACCGCTATACAAGAGTTCTCGCAGGCGCTACCGCTCGCTGAGCCTGATGACGCGGATGCCGGATTGGCTGCGGACGGAATTGATGTAGGGGATGAGGGCCGTGGGGTTGATGATGACCTTGTCGGCCGTAGTTGAGGCGTGGATGAAAGTCAGCTTGTCGCCGTCCCGGTACGCTATGCCGATGTGGGCGATGTCAAGACCCGCAACAGTACTGCAGAATGCGATGATGTCGCCATTGCGGATGTTTTGGGCACAGCGTGGCAGATCAGCCTTCGGAATGTACCAGTAGTCGCGCGATTCCAGTGTCCGCTCCACGCTGCGGATCCTGGCCACATCGGAAGGATTGTTCGCAAGCTGCTTGTAAGATGCAGGATGTGTAGACATGAAGTTGAACTTCTGGGCGAGAGCCTTGCCGCCGCACTCCCGGGTGACCTCGCGGAACAAGCCACGCTCAGCCCCCTGAGCAATCCACTCGGAAGTATAGTGCAGACGCGAAGCGTAACCGTCAACTACACCGTCGCGGTAACGGAGTTCGCGCAGATTGTCAACGTAAGAATCAAACGAAGGCTCCTCGTTCTTTGCCGTCAGAGCAAGCGCCAGACACATCTCCACGAAAAGGATGCAGTCAGTCTCACGCATATTCACCGTCAGCTGCTCAGGTTCAGTCTCAAGCGTGCCGGCGACGTACGGAGTCCCGAGAAACTGCCTGGCCACCTTGACAATCAACTGGTCCATCGGCAGGTCGCGATCAGGAGCGACAGCTGCCATAACCTCGTTGAAGCGGTCGACATCCTGCTGTGTGAAACGCGCATCGCCCTTCCCGGCGGCCGATGCATAGAAGGCAACGCCGGAAAGAGCGACGGATAACAGAACAGTTGTCAGGAATCGTACCATTATAATTTCACACAAATAGTATTGATTGAATTGGGAGCCAGTAATACGGTAAAAGCATTTTTGCCGAAATCTACCGCAACAGAAATGGCTTCCTCAATCGGATTGACTACCAGAACAACAACCTTGCCATCCGGATTCAGGAAAGCAAGAACATCTTCATCAACCGGACCGGAAGTCCTCAGCAGCTTCGCTCCAGGCAGCACATAGTGGCTCAGATGCTTGAGCAGATAATACTCAGGAGTGAAACGCCAGCTGCAGTCGCTACGGTTGACAGTGATCAGAGAGTTCTGTCTCCAGCCCCATGTACTCGGTTCACCCTCGAACAGGGAAGTGTTCCAGTAGAAATAACCCTGGCAGCCGTTGCTCAGATAATGTTTCATCAGCTCCCAGGAATGCAGCACGCCAGCCCAGTCGTTCGCTCCGTTGCCACACTCCTGTTCAGTCATATAACAGGGCAGGTCCGGATACTCAGCATGCAAGGCAGGTAGTGCATCCCTGCCGGCCCACTGGAAGCCCATCCCTTTGATGAAAGGGCCGGCGGCAGGATCTTTCAGGATGCGCTCCCACATAGAGACGTCACCCCTCTCCATAGTGCCGAGAAATATGTTCACACCACGTTTTTCCATTTCCGGCCCAAGCACCGAGATGAACTTCGCAAGGCCCTCCGGAGTCCACGTGCAGGCTGGGAACCACTGGTCGGAATTAGGCTCGTTCTGCGGCATCACCATAGATACGTTTACGCCTTCAGCACGGTATGCGTCGATGTATTTGCCGAAATAACGGGCATACGCATCGAGATATTCCGGTTCCATTATGAAAGCGTCCTGACCTTCCGGAATCTGCTTGTCAGCTGCAAGACCGTTGGTCGGGAGATACGGCGGAGTGGAACGGTTCGCATAGTGCCTGTTGACCTTCATCCAAGAAGGCGGGCACCAGGGAGAAGCCCAGATTTTTAGATCCGGATTCTGAGCGAGAGCCGCTTTCAGGAAGGGGAGAAGCCCGTCGCGATCACGCGCTACAGAGAAGTTCCCAAGGGCAAAATCTCCGTCAACGGAATCGTAGGAATAATAGTCAAGAGAGAAGTCGCTGGCACCGATAGGAGTGCGCTCCATAGTGAAGTTGGCACCAACTCCCGGTGCGAACAACTCGCGGAAGATGGCTTCGCGTTCAGTCTTCGGGAGGACGCTGAGAGAAGCCCAGCTCAGTTCGCTGGCGCAGGAGCCAAAACCCTCGATAGTCTGGGCTGTCGCATCAATGTCGATGAGAATGACGGCATCAGAAAGGATCCCTTGCGAAATGCCGGCAGGATCCTGAGCCTGCCAGGGGCTGTCAACGGTAGTGGAGATCCACTCCGGCTCATCACAATTACAGCCCCACAAGAGGGCTGTAGTTGCGATAAGTATAAAGATAGCGCGTTTCATAAAGATGGTCTACCTGCCGGGGCCAGCAGGCTCGTATTTGTAACCCATCTTCTCAGTAGCCCACTGGATGAAGTACTTCATGTTCGGGCCGTCGGTATGGCCGCCAGTGTGCTGGCGCCATGCAAGCTCACCGTCAAGCAGGTCAGTGAGAGGTTCGGGCATCGGAGTGTTACGGTAGTCGTTGCCGACGCCGAGATCCTTGGCTCCGAGAAGCTTGAAAGCCTCGCCGGCAGCCACTGTAGCCTGCCAGCTGCCATACTGGTCCAGCCACAAGGCGTCACCCTGCTCAGGAATGCCGTAGCTGATGAACACCAGACGCGGAGCGCACATTGCGATGAGCTCGTGAGAATCAACGGGCAGCATGCCTGCGTTCCAGGCGCCTGTCTTAGACTCGATTGCGCTGTATTTGATATAGTTGCCAGCCATCCAGTGATACTCGCCGGAATTGGTGAGGTTCTCCAGACCCTCGCCGAAGACACGACGGTGCAGGGCAGCTCCGCCCTTTCCGGAAGAACCGATGAGACCCATATAGAAACGGTCCTCGAACGCCAGCGTTACAAGAGCAGCCTTGCCATAGCGAGAGACGCCCTCGATTCCGACATGTTTGGCGTCCACGTCAGGGTCAGTCTCGAGATAATCCAGACCGCGCGCTGCACCCCATGCCCAGGCACGGAGAGAACCCCAGTCGTCCGGTTTGCGGGGTTGTCCCTTGTTAGTAAGGCCGATGATGCCGCGGGTAAGGCCAGCACCATTGTCAGCCTGGATGCTGCTAGGGTCAATCATGGCATAGCCCCAGCCGGCGGCGAGAAGCTGCTGGTTTGACGGCGGATCCTGGCCCGGAGTCTGTTGAGTTGTACGGCCGAAATTGGCGAAAGGATTGGCAGGCTCGAAAGGCTGCCATGCAGGATATTTCTTCATAAGCTCAGCCGTCTCCGGATCGTTCTCCAGCATACGGCGTATGGCCTTGTTGATGACGGCCATATCAGCTCCGCCGGGTTTTACCGGGTTGGGAAGGTTGGCACCGCCGAACATCATCAGCACCGGAACCGGGCCCTTGGCGTTTGCGGGAGTCACGACCACCATCTTTATATCTACATTGATGGAAGGACAGGCTGAATTGTCCACGTGGCCGCGGAGCTGTTTTGCCTTTGCCCTTATCATGCCGACAGTCTCGATCTCTTCAGCCTCCACAATCCAGGTGACAGACGGGACATTGTCCGGGACGCGGCCGTAAACCTCACTCTCGAAACCCTCTTTGATTTCAGGCCTGCGGACATCCCACCACTGCTTTGCAGTAGTCACCTTCTTGCCTGCATTCGTCTTCAGGATCTCCGGAAGGACAGGGAAGGGGTTGGCCTTGCTCTCGTCGTAGTTGGCAGCGCGGGGACTGCTCTGATCAGAGTCGTAAGCGGGACGGATAGATTTGATACCCAGCTGGTCAAGCATGTTCTGGTGGTCCTGTTGAGTTGTGAAAGTAACCGGCTCCTGCGCATAGGATGCTGCACAGAACAGTATGCCGGCAATCAATAGGAATATCTTTTTCATGTCAAATGATTTAAAAACTCCTACTAAGTTAGTCTATTATTGCTAAATTTGTCTCTGTCCTAAACAAAATAATCAAATGAAGAACCAGTTTATCATCGTGCTTTGCGCAGCATTGGCCCTCGTGTCGATGGCCGTCCTGGTCTCCTGTAAAGAAAAAGGAGGTCAGGAACCTTTCAGCTACCAGAATTCAGTACACTATGTGAACACCCATCCAGGCAACCCCTATCTGCCTCTTTGGGAACACACCCCCGACGGAGAACCGAGAGTCTTTGAAGACCCCGACAATCCCGGCAAGTACCGTGCTTACATCATCACTTCACACGATGTCTTCGCCAGAGGATACTGCGGACCCGATATCCGTATCTGGTCAGCCCCGGTAGAGGACCTGACGGCATGGCGCGATGAAGGAGCTGCATTCACATATGAAATCGGAGGACAGTGGGACACCATGTACGCCCCAGACGTTGCAGAAATTGTCGGCAAGGACGGCAAGAAGACATACTATCTGTATCCCAACGACCAGACAGGCGGACGTAACGGACTCGTTGCAGTCAGCGACCGTCCAGCCGGCCCCTATAAAGCCATCAACACGCTCCCTGACGACCCGTCAAAACTTCAGCCAGGCAGCCTGATCGGCTTCGATCCCGGCGTTTTTGTGGAGAAAGTAACTGACCCGAACGACCCCGACTACGGGACAGGCTTCAGGGCTTATGCATTCTACGGATTCCAGGGCTCTTCAGCCATCCAGCTCGACCAGAACACTATGTACACGCTGCGCCCCGGCACCGAGGTAAGCTATCCTTTCATCCCCGCACGCGCAGCCTTCATGCCGCGTCCCGCACGTCCCGGACAGCCGGCGGCAAGACCTCAGCCGCCGATGGAGTACAAGCACCTCTTCCCGGGCGAGGATCCGAAAGTGTTCGCATTCTTCGAGGCATCTTCAATCCGCCAGGTAGGCAACAAGTATGTGGTCGTATACAGCGGATACTCAGGTGAAGAATACGGCCTGCCGATGAGCAACTCCACTCTGCGTTATGCATATGCAGACAACCCCCTCGGACCGTACAAGAGCGGCGGTGTGATCGTGGATGCAAGGTCAATCGTCCTCAATGAGGACGGCTCGGCCCTCCAGACCCGCTACAGCGGACACAACACCCACGGCAGCCTGCTCGAAATAAACGGCCAGTGGTACATCTTCTACCACAGGGCACCCCGTGGCAACATGAACTCACGCCAGGCAATGGCAGAGCCCGTAAAGGTTGTATGGGATGAGAAACCCGTCGCTGAAGGTGGCAAGGTGACCATCACCGGTTTCGACCCGTATGCTCCCGACCAGGTCTGGACCGTAAAGGCCCGCAACGGTATGGAATACACCGGAGCAGAAGTTACCTCGCAGGGCTTCCATTTCTATGGCCTCGACCCTTATGCATACTACTCAGCCGGCTATGCCTGCTACCTGAGCAACGAGGCCTCACAGCAGGACTGCTATGACATCTGGGACAACAATATGCCTATCACAGACGTCGACAACGGTGACGTCATCGGATATAAATACTTCGGATTCGGCGGCCTCGACAAAGACCAGTTCGGTCTGAAGGCCTTCGCCGGCACAGCCAAGGGCAACAACACCGCTTTCAACCTCTGGCTCACTCCGAAGACCGACAAGGACTTCAGGATCTTCATCTGGATGGATTCACCCTGGGCTCTCACAGGCGGCAAGCTGATCGGTGAGATCGACGTACCGGCAGGTGCAAAGAAGGAGATCACCCGCTTCAGCGCCGATGTGGCCGATGCAGTTGACGGCATCGGCGGAAGGCATGCCATCTTCCTGATCGCCGACGGTGAGGGACAGGACCTCTGCGACATCGTAGGTCTCGGCTTCAGCTCCGGCAAGAAACGCATCGAAATGCCCGTGGCTCCCAAGATCTCCATCTTCGCCGGCAAGACCGCCCTTGAAGTTCCGGCCCTCGCTACCCGTTCCAACCGTGACAACGGCATCGTGGACATGAATATCTACGAGGTTGAATGCCCGGTGGCGGCTGATGCAGCCAAGGCTCCGAAGATCAAGGCCAGCTCAAGTGACAAGAGAGTCAAGATCAGCGTGGCACAGGCAGCCAGCCTCGAAGATGACACTGTCGTTACCTGCGACCTTGACGGAACAGTCAAGTATTACGTAGTAAAATTCAAGAAAGCAGAATAATTGAGGAACGATGAAGTCAGCCAGGTTTAGGATATGGATTCTGATCCTTCTTTTTACGCTGCTGGCGTCAGTACCCTTCCTTGTACCACACTCGGCAATTGTGGGTATATTTGCATTCGTGCCGTTGTTCGCACTTGCCGACCTTCTGGAAGAGAACGGGATCAGACACCAGAACTGGCTGACTTTCATTCCTTTCCTGCTATTCAACATTGCCACTACCTTCTGGATATGGTGGGTGTCTCCGGCCGGAGCGGTGACAGCCATCGTGCTGAACGCCTTGCAGATGTTCTTCATCTTCTGGATGTTCCGCAAGTTCAGGAAACGCTTCTCCGGAGCTCTGCCGTACATCTTCTTTATCGCCGCCTGGATAGCGTGGGAGAGGGTATACCAGAACGTTGAGATATCCTGGCCGTGGCTGATTCTCGGCGAGTCGTTCGCCACCAGCCCTCACGTGGTTCAGTGGTATGAGTACACCGGCTTCCTTGGAGGCTCGCTGTGGATACTGCTGACAAGCACAGTGATGTATCATATTCTCCGCGGTGCGTTCAAGAATGTATACACCATCAGGGTCCATGCGGCTCTGGCTTTCTTCGCAGCGGCGCTGCTTATCGCTCCCCCCGTGGTGTCGGCAGTCATCTACGACAATACGGAGGAACGGGGCGATGCTGTCGAAGTGGTTGCAATACAGCCAAACATCGACGCCTATTACGAGAAGCACGGCGGCCTTGACCAGAATATCCAGGACAGCATCATGGTGGCGCTTGCAGAGCCTCTGATGAGCGACAGCACCCGCTATGTCATAACTCCGGAGACGTTCACATACGACTTCGACCTCGACCATCCGGAAGCCAACGTGACCTACCGGCACGTCCTTCAGTTCCTGCGCCGTCATCCGAACGCTGATTTCCTGCTCGGCTCCATCACGTATCGCATTTTCCGCACGAAGGATCAGGCAGGACCTGCGGCAAGGCCTGTGGCAAATATGTGGTACAACGGCTACAATACGGCGATGATGATGGACACAACCGGCATAATGAACCTCTATCACAAGAGCAAGCTGGTGCCCGGCACTGAAATCATCCCTTACCAGCAGTACATTCCTTTCCTGGGGAAGATAATGTCAGCATTCGGCGGAGCTGCAGGCAGCTACGCACGGCAGAAAGAGCTGTCGATACTGCACGGGCGCGACGGCCTGGGAGTGGGAGCGATGATCTGCTACGAATCTGTCTATGGCGACTACTACCGGCAGAACGCGAAGCTGGGGGCAGGCTTCGTGGCAGTCATTACCAACGACGGATGGTGGGGCGACACTCCAGGCTACAAGCAGCATTTCAGATATGCCCAGCTGAGGGCCATCGAGACTCGCAGGGATGTGGTGCACGTGGCCAATACCGGCATCACCGGCTTCATCGACCAGAGGGGAGATGTGGTGCAGCGCACCGGCTGGTGGGAGCCTGTAGCCATCAAGGGCGACGTCCACATCAATGACGCATTGACGTTCTACGTGGTCAACGGCGACATAATCGGACGCATCTGCTGCTTCCTCTTCCTGCTGCTGCTCGCAGCGTGGATCGTCAGACTAATTGTGACTCGCAAGCATAATTAGCACTTTCTGAATTTGTGATTGAGGATCCTGACCCTGAGTTGCTGGGCTCTGCCCAGACCTGCCGCTTCAGCCTGCTATTGCACATGCTCGTCCTCACGGCTTACGCTATCGCCTGCAGGCGATTAGTAGCGTCGGTCCGAAATGCAAATTCAGAAAGTGGTATGGCTATATAGAAAGATACTTCTCAGCGTATCGCTGGCCGAGGAGCATCTGGCCTTCGCGGCTGAAATGCAGGCTGTCCGCATTGCCGGGGCAGCCCTCAGCACTGACCCATGCACTGTTCGGAATATGCTCTTCGATAGTCCTGATCATCGGATTGAACAGCCTTGAGCCGGAGAAGCAATAGGGAATCTCGCCTGCAATGAACGGCACTTCATCTCCAACGCCGAGGTCCTTGCGAAGATCAGCCACGAAACCCTCCAGCCTGTCCATATAGTTGTTCACCAGCCCGGGCCCCGAGTCGCTGCATCCCTGATGCCAGATGATAGCCTTCAGCCGGCCGTGTTCCATTGCAATCTTGGTGCGTCTTACAGCCTCGTCGTAGAAAGAAGGCATAGGCTGTCCGTCGAGTTCCGGGTCGTCAGTGCCGCGCAGGCTGAAAGTGCCTGTCGGCGCGCCTTTGAGCCACTCGTTGAGAGCAGATCCGCCGCGGGCGTTCACAACCATCAGCATATCGTTCTTGGAAGTCCCAGCTATCGTGCGGGCGAAATTGTATGCAGGATTGATCTTCTGCATGCCCACTCTCTTGCGGATGGTGGAATAGAGGTTGAGAGGAGCCCTGGCCGGAACTATCTCGTCATTGCCGTCGAGGATGAATGCATGAGGGATGACGGTGGTGTCTTCCGGCAGCATGTCGCCGCGGCCTGCCATATTAGACTGGCCTATGAACAGATAGACGTCATATTTCGGTTCTTTGCCGCAGGATGCCAGCACGAGCACTGCAGCAAGTATCAGGAATAATTTTCTTGACATTTTAGCGGAGATTGAAAATGTATGTGATGGTGCCCTGCTGAGACTCCGGGGCATTGCGGGAGACATTGAACTTGGCTTTCTTTGCAGCCTCCTCAGCATTCTTCCAAAGGGTTCTGTCTGTGACGGTGGTACCGGTCTCACCGGCAATTGCAGAGGTGACAGTGCCTTCACGGTTGACCTGGATCCTGACCACAACTACGCCTGATTTCTGGATATTGTCCTTGACAGGCCTTGGCAGGCTTCCCATCACGCTGCGGCCCTGAACTCTTGCCGAAGGTTCTCCCTCAGGATTGCCGACACGCGTGTTGCCTTGTGCGTGACCGGCTGTCAGAGCGTCAGTCACCCTGTCGGCCACCTGAGCGGCGAGGGTATCCTTGTCGCTGTTGTCGGCAGTGGGGAAGAGAGCCCTGGTGTCTATCTCATGATCCCTTTCGGGTTCCGGAACTTCCACGTCACCCTCGGTGCCGACCGTCGATTCCCTGGCCTCGTTGGCCCTGGTTCCTTCCACCGGCCCCTGTGAATTCTGGACCAGCCTCACGTCCTGCGTCGGGTCAGCATTCTCGCTGCGGGGCTGGACTCCTGTGCCGACCTCGATCTTCTGCTCCTCCTCGATTTCTTCCGGCTCGAATTCTATCACTGTGCTCAGTTCCGGGGGCGGAGGATAGAGATAGGGAAGGCCGGCGATGGATCCGATAAGCACAAGGAGTCCGTTGAACACTATCGTGGACAGTATTCCGATCGGTCTTGATTTAGTTGTCGGGTTCATCGCTTGTATCTGTTGCCGGACATCCTATTCCGGAGAAGTTGCCATTATTACCTTGTAGTTGTTTCTCTTGGCTATGTTCATCAACGCAACGACTTCCTTCACGGGAACAGTCTCGTCGGCATAGATCGAGAAAGTAGGTTCGTCCTGGTCGGCCAGCAGAGGCTCGATGATACCTTCGATCTGGTCGAACGCTACGGGCTCGGGATCACCGTTGATATGGTAGGTGACGGTGTTGAGCTCTGGATAGTGCTTCAGAGAAACGCTGACCGTCGCTTTGGCAGAGACCTGGCCTGTGCTCTTGGGAAGCAGCAGCTTGAGGGCGTTGGGATTGATCAACGTCGATGTTACAAGGAAGAAAATGAGCAGCAGGAACACGATGTCGGTCATGGACGACATCGAGAAAGAGCTGTCAACCTTGGTTTTACGTTTTATTGCCATAGCGTCAGTCTTCTATTTCCAGTGTCGGAACCGCAGCCTGTCCGGCTGAATCTCCATTCTGGCTGAGTGCATCCATAAATTCGATGGTGGTGTTCTCCATCTTGAATACCACGTCAGAAACCCTCGAGGTAAGGTAGTTGTATCCGAAGTATGCGAGGATACCTACGAACAGACCGCCAACGGTGGTGATCATGGCTGTGTAGATACCGCCTGAGAGCAGGGTGATGTCGATGTTGTTGCCTGCGTTGGACATATTGAAGAAAGCCTGGACCATACCCATCACGGTGCCGAGGAAACCGATCATCGGAGCACCACCGGCGATGGTGGCCAGCAGCGGCAGACCTTTCTCTAGCTTGGCAACTTCGAGGTTGCCTACGTTTTCCACTGCAGTCTGGATGTCAGACAGGGGCTTGCCCATCCTCTCGATACCTTTCTCCACCATACGTGAGATAGGGGAGTCGGTCTTCTTGCAGAGCGCCAGGGCAGATTTCTTCTTTCCCTCGAGGATATAGTCGGTAATGTCCTTCGTGAAATTCTTGTCGATCTTGCCGGCATAGTTGATTGCAAACAGACGTTCAGCGAAAATGTAGATGGCGATGATTGACAGGATTGCCAGTACGATCATCAGCCAGCCTCCTTTTGCCGCCAGGGAAAGGAGTGAGAACGAAAGTTCTTCCTGCGCTCCGCTTACTGCGGCGGCTGCTTCAGATGAGGTTTGGAGAAAAGTTAAAAGCATATTGATGATTGTTTATTTTGATTATTTCAACGGTATAAGCTGGTACGGATATGTTATGTCGCAGAGTGACAGTCCGACGGCCGGGGCGCTCTGGCCTGCCGAGCAGCGGTCGCGGCCCGCAAGCACTTCTGCCACCCATTCGGGCTGCTGCTTGTGTCTGCCCACCTCCAAAAGCGTGCCAACGGCGGCTCTCACCATATTTCTCAGGAAACGGTTGGCAGTTATGTTGAAGACATAATGGCAGGGTGCAGTCTTCTGCCAGGACGCGCGTGTCACCCTGCAGATTGATGTGGCGTTGCCGCCGCCTGTCTTCTCAAGTGAAGAGAAGTCCTGCTCCCCGATGAGATACGAGGCCCCTTCGTTCATCGCTTCCATGTCGAGGTCGAACTTGCAGTAGGCTGACATATAGGCGAAAGGGTCTTTTACGGTATGGAGGCGGTAACTGTAGCTGCGGCTTGTGGCATCGAAACGGGCGTGTGCGTCGCCGGCCACTTTATAGAGGCCGTTGACGACTATGTCAGCCGGCAAGATGGCATTTAATTTGTATAACAGCCGCATTGGCTCTTTGATATCAATGTCAGTGTCAAAATGGGCGAAATAGCGGCTTGCGCTGACCCCTGCATCAGTCCGGCCCGCGCCGGTAACTGAGATCCGTTCCCCGATGACAGTCGAAAACGCATCTTCGAGCACTTGCTGTACGCTCAGTGCATTGTCCTGTCTTTGCCATCCGGAATACCTGGTTCCGTCATACGCTAAAGAAACGAAAAGCCTCATCGATACTTACATTGAAGGAAAAGTAGTAATTTTGATGCTTAATCATACAAAAATACAAACAATTTATAATATGGACAGTGTAAATATCAAAGAACTTAACGACCGCATCCAGCAGGAAAGCGCTTTCGTGGATGTCATCCGTATGGAAATGGGCAAGGTCATCGTAGGCCAGAAGCATCTGGTCGAGAATCTGCTCATCGGACTGCTGGCAGACGGCCATATACTTCTCGAAGGAGTTCCCGGTCTGGCGAAGACTTTGGCCATCAATACCTTGGCCCAGATAATGGATGCTCAGTTCAACCGTATACAGTTTACACCTGACCTGCTTCCCGCCGACGTCATCGGTACTCTGATCTATAGCCAGAAGACAGAACAGTTCCAGATAAAGAAAGGTCCCGTTTTCGCCAATTTCGTGCTGGCAGATGAGATCAACCGAAGCCCTGCGAAAGTGCAGAGCGCATTGCTCGAGGCCATGCAGGAGCGCCAGGTGACCATCGGTGAAGAGACCTTCAGGCTTCCTGAGCCCTTCCTTGTAATGGCTACGCAGAACCCTATCGAGCAGGAGGGTACCTACCCGCTGCCTGAAGCCCAAGTCGACCGTTTCATGCTCAAGGTGGTTGTAGGCTATCCCGGCAAGGAAGAAGAGAAACAGATCATACGCATGAACAACAGCGGCGAGTTCCCCCGTCCGTCCACAGTCCTCAAGACAGACGACATTATCCGCGCAAGGAAGGTCGTCCGCGACGTCTATATGGACGAGAAGATCGAGAAATACATCGTTGACATAGTCTTCGCGACCCGTACCCCTGCGGACTACGGTCTGTCGAAGCTATCGAATATGATTTCATACGGCGGTTCGCCTAGGGCAAGCATCAGCCTGTCGCTCGCTGCCAAGGCTTACGCATTTATCCACCGCCGCGGATATGTCATCCCCGAAGACGTGAGGGCCGTCTGCTACGAAGTGCTCCGTCACCGTATCGGCCTGACATACGAGGCAGAGGCTGAGAATATCACTTCAGAACAGATCATCACAGATATCCTTAACGCAGTAGAAGTTCCGTAATGGATTCAACAGAATTACTCAAGAAGGTCCGGAAGATAGAGATCAAGACGAAATCCCTGTCCCACCAGATATTTGCGGGCGAGTACCACAGCGCCTTCAAGGGACGCGGTATGGCCTTCAGCGAGGTTCGTGAATATCAGTACGGTGACGACGTGCGCAATATGGACTGGAATGTTACGGCCCGCTACAACGCACCGTACGTCAAGATATTCGAGGAGGAGAGGGAACTGACGGTGGTGCTGCTCATAGATGTGAGCGGCTCCCGTTTCTTCGGATCCACCACCAGGCTCAAGAGAGACCTGATGGCCGAAGTCGCCGCAGTGCTTTCATTCTCCGCTTCCATCAACAACGACAAGGTCGGAGCCCTTT
The DNA here is from genome assembly GCA_017561885.1 of Bacteroidales bacterium. GTDB lineage: Bacteria > Bacteroidota > Bacteroidia > Bacteroidales > UBA932 > Equibacterium. The sequence goes on from JAFZBF010000020.1 coordinate 36,853, forward strand.
TCTTCAGCAGCAAGGTGGAGAAGTTCATTCCTCCCAAGAAGGGACGCAGCCATCTGCTCCATATCATCAGGGAGCTGGTGGAGTTCGAACCTGAGGAGAAAGGCACCGATATAGCCGCCGCTCTGGAATTCCTCACCAATGCTATAAAGAAGAAATGCACTGCGTTCCTGCTGTCAGATATGATAGATGTCGACGGTGACAGGAACCCCCGCTGGGAAGATGCCCTGAAGGTGGCTGCCGACAGGCACGACATTTCAGTCATAAACATCTATGACCACAGGGAGCGCGAGATTCCTGCGATAGGTCTGATAAACGTCCTGGATGCAGAGACCGGCCGCCAGATGTGGGTGGACACCTCGTCGAAGGCGATGCGAAGTTCCTACGAGAAATGGAATGCCGAAGTGCAGGAAAAGACGAAGCAGGTGCTCCGCAGGTACCGTGTTGATTCAGTCGACATCGCAACCGACCAGGACTATGTGAAAGAACTCATATCGTTATTCAAACACAGGGCTTGACAATGAAGAAAGGATTGCTGTTTATTGCGATATTGATTATAAGTATGGTGGCGTCTGCCCAGGTCGACACCACACGTGTCTCACGTCTCAGCAGGGATTCCATCCTCATCGGAGACCAGGTGGACATTATCCTCGACATGCAGGTGCAGGAAGGCGATGCATTCGTCGTCGCCGCTCCTCATGAGCTTGCTCCAGGTGTCGAGACAATAAAAGGTATGACCTTCGACACGCTTTCCGTGAAGAAGGGCAAGATGGAGATACAGGCCCGTATGACGCTTACCAGCTTCGACAGCGGCAGTTATGCGCTGCCTCCGATGCTGGCGCTTATCCAGAACTCTCAGGGCAAGGTGGATTCTCTGCTCTACAGGGGTCCCGAACTGTATGTCAATACCATTCCGATTGATACCGCCACATATGTCATCAAGGACATCAAGGGCCAGATAGGATATCCCGTAACTTTCAGGGAGATCCTGCCCTGGCTGCTGCTGGCTCTGCTCATCGCGGCCCTGACATATCTGGCCGTAAGGCTTGTAAAGGCCCGCCGCAACAATATGACCCTGTTCGGCAAACCTGTACAGAAGGATCCCGCACATATCGTGGCGCTGCGCGACCTGGAGAAGATCCGCAAGCAGAAGCTGTGGCAGAACAACAAGCAGAAACAGTTCTACACGGCTGTTACAGACACCCTGAGGTACTATATCTCGGAGCGTTTCGGAATAATGACTATGGAGCGTCCTTCGACAGAGATGCTTGAGGACCTCAAGAACCAGGATATAGATGCTGGCACGTTCGACAAGATAGCAAGGCTGTTCAGCCGTGCCGACCTTGTCAAGTTTGCCAAATACGAAGCTTCGCCCGAGGAGAACGAAGAGACCATACCGGACGCTGTCCAGTTCGTCAATTCGACCTATATGACGCAGCTTGAAGATGAAGGAGGAGAGGAGTGATGTTTTTCGAATATCCCAACCTGCTTTATCTGGAGTTCCTGCTCCTGCCGCTGATCGCCCTGTATGTCTACAGGGAGCTCAAGGGCAAGTCGCCGTCCATGACAGTGTCGAACTTCGACGGCTGGCAGGTGAAGGGACAGAGTTCCAAGCGTTTTCTGAGGCATATCCCGTTCATCCTGAGGACCATCGCGCTGGCGCTGATAATCCTTGCCATCGCAAGGCCGCGCTCTTCGCAGTCGTTCGAGCAGACTGACACCGAAGGTATCGACATCGTGCTGGACATGGACGTTTCTACCTCTATGCTCGCCCGCGACTTCAAGCCTGACAGGATCGGTGCGGCCAAGGATATCGCCATAGAATTCATAGCTTCGAGACCTGCCGACCGCATAGGTATCGTGGTGTTCGCGGGGGAAAGCTATACGCAGTGTCCCATCACATCCGACCGTGCCACCCTCATCAATATGATGAAGGAGATCGAGACAGGCCTGATTGATGACGGAACGGCCATCGGAAACGGTCTGGCCACCGCAGTAGCCCGCCTGAAGGATTCCGATGCCAAGAGCAAGGTGGTGATTCTGCTCACGGACGGTGTCAACAACACCGGTGAAATCACTCCCGCGATGGCTGCCGAAATTGCCAAGACTTACGGTGTGAGGGTGTATACCATCGGCGTAGGTGCGATGGGCAAGGCTCCGTATCCTATGATGACACCGCTCGGAATCAGGATGATGGACATTGACGTGGAGATCGACGAGCCGCTGCTCAAGAACATCGCCGACCAGACCGGAGGCAAGTACTTCCGCGCCACGGACAACACCAAGCTGCTCGAGATTTACAATGAGATCAACCAGATGGAGAAGAGCCGCGTGACAGTGGACAGTTTCCCCGTATACACGGAGCTGTTCATGAAGTTCGCAATCTGGGCCCTGATAGCCCTGCTGCTCGAAGTGCTCTTCAAATTCTTCATAATAAGGAGGCTGCCGTAATGATATATGTAGCTCAAAGCCAGTATCTGTTGTTGCTGCTGCTCATCCCGCTGTTCTTCATCGCCTACAAGGCATACCTGAACTTCAAGAAGCGCCGGATAGCACGCTTCGGCGATCCCGAGATCGTAGACCAGCTGATGCCTGCCGTATCGAACGGACGCGGCTGGCTCAAGGTGACCTTCTTCTCTATAGCCTTCCTGTTCTTCGTGCTTGGCCTCTGCCGCGTGCAGATGGGCGCAAGGCTCAAGGAAAGGCAGACCAAGGGTGTGGAGATAATGATAGCCCTCGACGTGTCCAACTCGATGCTTGCCGAGGATTATTCCCCGAACCGTCTGGAAAGGGCCAAGCTGGCAATCTCGAGGATTGTGGACAAGCTGCAGGGCGACCGCATCGGCCTCGTTATCTTCGCGGGAGAAAGCTTCATCCAGCTTCCTATCACCACTGACTACGTGTCAGCCAAGGTATTCCTCAACAGCATCACTACAGAGTCCGTCCCCATTCAGGGCACCGACCTTTCGAATGCGATATTGATGGCGGCGCAGAGTTTCAGCTCCCAGAGCGCCAACAGCCGTGCAATCATCGTGATTTCCGACGGTGAAGACCACGAAGGCGACGCTGTGGAAGCTGCCAAAGCCGTGGCAGAGGAAGGTATACGAATATATACGATAGGCGTGGGAACAGCTGCCGGCCAGCCTATAACTGTCAACGGCAGCCTGCTCCGGGACAAGGATGGCAACATTGTCGTTACCAAGCTCAACGAGCAGATACTTAAGGAAATAGCGGCCGCCGGAAAAGGCGAGTACGTGAAGGCCGGCAACAGCGAGTTCGGTCTTAACCCCATCATTGAGGACATAAAGACCATCGACAAGCAGGAGTTCAGCAGCGTCGTATTCGAGGATTTCAACGAGCAGTATATGTACTTCTTCGGGATAGCGCTGTTCTTCTTCATCATCGAGATGCTGATCGGCAACCGCAAGACCGCTAAAAAACTTTTCAAATGATGGTACGCAGACTTATCATATTGATGCTGATGCTTGCCGTTGCCGTTCCTGCTTTCGGCCAGACCGACCGCAAGGAAGTCCGCAAGGGCAACAGGGAGTTCAAGAAAGAGAACTGGCAGAACTCGGAGATCGACTACAAGAAGGCTCTGCTGAAGGATTCCCTTTCGAACGCCGCCAATTTCAACCTCGGCAACACCTACTACAGGATGGAAAACTATTCCGAGGCTGACAGGTACTATGCTGCAGTCAGCGATTCGCTGGACCGTGCCGGCCGAGGGGCCGAGAGCTACTTCAACCAGGGCGATTCCTATCTGAAGCAGCGCAACTGGCAGGCCGCCATCGAGGCTTTCAAGAATTCTCTGCGCCGCAATCCTGACGATATGGACGCCAAGAGCAATCTGGCTTATGCCCAGAAGATGCTGGAAAAAGACCAGCAGGGCGGCGGAGGACAGAACCAGGATCAGAATCAGGACCAGAATAACCAGAATAACCAGAATCAGCAGAATCAGGATAATCAGGATCAGCAGAACCAGGACCAGAATCAAGACAATCAAGACCAGAACCAGGACCAGAATGATCAGAATCAGCAGAATCAGGACAACCAGGACCAGCAGGACCAGAATCAGGACAGTCAGGGTTCCGGCGAGCAGCCCAAGATAAGCCCTCAGGCCGCACAGCAGATACTGCAGGCCATCCAGGACCAGGAAAAACAGACCCAGGACAAGGTAAAGAAAGAGAAAGCCCTCAAGCAGAAGAGCAAACAAAAAGACAAAAACTGGTAGAGAAATGAGAAGACATATTGTTGCATTGCTTTGTATGTTGTTCTGCGGCAGTCTTGCTGCCCAGAACCTCACCCTTGATGCGCCGAGTGTCGTTTCCATGAACGAGACATTCCGTATCGTGTTCACTGCCAACGGCAATATGAGCGATTTCCAGTGGCCCGGCACCGATGATTTCGATGTCGTCTGGGGACCGCAGAAAGGCTCGATGAGCAGTACGAACATCATCAACGGAAAGCGCGAGTCAAGCCATACCGAGACATATACCTACCTCCTGCAGCCAAAGGCTGAAGGCAAGTTCACGCTGCCCGGGGCTACGGCTACCGTGGACAAGAAGAGCTGCTCCACTTCATCCTTTACGATCGAAGTGGTAAAGGCGCAGCAACAGCAGCAGTCTTCCTCATCTTCATCGTCTTCATCCACCCAGCAGGGCGGTTCTGCCGGAGCCGCACAGTCCGGTACCGTATCCAACGATGAGATATTCCTGAGGCTTTCACTCAGCAAGACCAACGTAGTCAAGGGCGAGCCGATAACCGGAACACTCAAGTTATATTACAGGTCGGACATCTCCGGCATAGAGGACATCACTTTTCCTTCGTTCAACGGTTTCTGGAGCAAGGAGACTTTCACTGCGCAGACCATAGAGTCTAACCGTGAGAACGTGGACGGAACAATCTACAACGTGGCTCTGCTGAAACGATACATGCTGATACCGCAGCAGGAGGGGAGGCTCACCGTCGACCCGGCCGAAATGATTTGCCTGGTGCGCGTGAGAAGCTCATCCGGCTTCGGCCGCTCTATATTCGACGACTTCTTCGACAACTACCAGACTATCCGCAAGAGGGTGTCTTCAGGCTCGGCGGTTGTCAACGTGTCGCCGCTTCCTGCAGGCGCTCCTTCTTCATTCGAGGGCGGAGTGGGGCAGTTCAAGATCACCGCATCGCTCAGCAGCGATTCGCTCAAGACCAACGATGCCGGATCGCTGAAGGTAACTGTGTCCGGCAGCGGCAACATTTCGATGCTGGGCGCTCCGAAGGTGTCTTTCCCTTCAGATTTCGAGGTTTATGACGTCAAGAGTACAGAGAACATCTCCAATGACGGCGCCTCAGGTTCCAAGACCTTCGAATATCCGTTCATACCGCGCAGCTACGGCCGCTACGAGATCGGTCCGGTGAATTATTCATATTACGACGTATCGCTCGGCCGTTATGTGACGGTTACTGCTCCTGTCATGAGTGTCGGCGTGGCAGCCAGTTCTGAAGACGCTGCTGCCGGCAGTCTTGTGCCGGGAGTGGCAAGGCAGGGCGTGCGCAACATAGGGGAGGACATCCGTTATATAGCCACAGGACGTGACAGTCTCCGCAAGCAGGGACGCTTCTTCGTGTCTTCTCCGGCATTCTACATTCTTCTGGCGCTTCTGGCCGCCCTGTTCTTCATCGTCGACAAGGTTACTGCAGTGTCCAGGGCAAGGCGTGCCGATGTCGTGGGCAGCAAGAACCGCAAGGCCAACAAGGTGGCCAAGGCAAGGCTCCGCCAGGCCGGCGACTATCTGTCCAAGGGGCTTGACACCGCATTCTACGAGGAACTGCACAAGGCTGTTACAGGCTACGTCTGCGACAAGCTGATGATGGCTCCGGCCGACTATACGAAAGAGAACGCCCGTGAGAAGCTGGTGGAGCAGGGCGTGACTCCCGCTCTGGCTGACAGTTTCGTCGAGATCATCGACGGATGCGAGATGGCCCGTTACGCTCCGGAGAGCAATCCCGATGCTATGGAAAATATCTATAAGAATGCTATGTCCGTGATATCTCAGATAGAAGGTTCTATCCGCAACGCATCTTCAGGACGGAAAGGCGCCGCTGCGAAGGTTGCAACTTCTCTGCTGCTTCTTTTGACGATGGGGCTGGCCGTATCTGCCCAGGACTGGAACAGCGCCAACGAGCTGTATGCCCAGGGCGACTATACTACGGCACTCGACAGCTATCTGGCAATCGAGCAGTCTGATATGGTGAGCGCCGATCTCTATTACAATATCGCGAACTGCTACTACAAGCTGGGTGACATTCCGCACTCTGTACTTTACTACAAGAGGGCGCTGAAGCTGAATCCTCACCATCCTGATGCAATCAACAATCTCGAGGTGGCGCAGGCTTCAGTGCAGGACCGCATCGACAGCGTGCCCCGCTTCATCCTTGCCCAGTGGCTGGACAATCTGAAGTATTCGATGTCCTCTGACGGATGGGCCTGGCTCACCGTTGCGCTGTTCGCTCTGGTAGTCCTGCTGCTGACCGGCTTCAGGCAGTTGGGGTCTCTTTCTGCAAGAAAGGCGTCATTTGTATTGGCTTGTGTTCTTTTTGTATTAACTTTATGTAGTTTTAGCCTTGCTCTGAGCCAGAGAGCCGATGCGCTGAGTGACAAGGGAGCGGTAGTTATGTCGCCCGTATCTTCTGTGAAAAGCAGCCCCGGGACATCCGGAACGTCGCTTTTCATCATCCACGAGGGTACGGTGCTGGAAGTGAAGGATGTCGTAGGAGACTGGTATCGCGTCACTATTGCGGACGGCCGCGAGGGTTGGATCCCGGCTGCTGACATTGAAATAATCTAAGAAATCATAACTCTCTGAACTATGAAAAAGTTTTTATGGATCATTCTATCCGTCGTCCTGGTAGCGGTGATCTATGCCTGCAGCAGCGTTGCCCTTACCGGCCGAAAGCAGGTGCTCCTCTATTCCAACAGTGATATAATGGCTCTCAGCGAGGAGTCATACAAGGAATTCGCGCAGACGGCAAAGGCATCGACCAACACTGCTCTCACCCAGAGAGTAAGGGTGGTCTGCAGCAAGCTGATCAATGCGATGAACAATTATTTCATCAGCGCAGGGCAGGAGAATCCCATGCAGGGTTTGAACTGGCATATAGACCTCGTCCAGTCAGACGAGATCAATGCGTTCTGCCTCCCCAGCGGTAACATCGTGGTTTACGAAGGCCTTGCCAAGTTTGTCGACAACGACGACCAGCTGGCAGCCGTGGTGGGCCACGAGATTGCGCACGCGATTGCCAACCACAGTAACGAAAGGATGAGCCGCGCCACTCTGAGCGAGTCTATCCAGAGAACGATCCTTACCGCAGCCCAGGCTTCAGGAAGGGTGACTGATTCCCAGCTTGCAGTGTTCAACACTGCGCTTGGTCTCGGCTCGCAGTATGGCGTAATCCTCCCGTTCTCCCGCAAGCAGGAGCTTGAGGCTGACCGTATAGGTCTTATCATGATGGCCATTGCCGGTTACAAAGTGGAAGAAGCTCCCAAACTCTGGGTCAAGATGGCCGAGAACGGTTCTGCCGCACCTCCTGAGTTCATGAGCACTCACCCGAGCGACGTCAACCGTATCAATAATCTTAACAAGTATATGGAAGAAGCCAAAGCCTACGCAAGCAAGTAGGCGGATATCTCCAGAAATAAAAAAGCCGGCTGAATACTCAGCCGGCTTTTTTATGAAAGAATGTCTGCCAAAGTCAGACCGTGTATTATTAAAATCTCAGATGGAGGGCTAATCCTGCGCCCATCTGTGTGCTGCCGGACTGATTCGGGGCGAAAGTAAGGGCTGGGGCAAAGCTCAGTTCCACCGGAATCTTGTTGCCTATGAGGTCCTGATAATACATGTTCTTTACTTTCGCTATCCTGGCCGCATTGATGCTGGACCAGATGGCAAGCCCAAGATCAACGCCAATAGCACTGAGCATGACTGCCATATTCCTTTTGCCCTTCGCTTCGTCTGTATATCCAATCAGGAATCCACTCTCGTTCGTGACAGCAATCTTCTTGATTTCTGACGCCGTGTCTGCTATGATGCTGGCCAGTATGGCTTCTCCTCCCATGAATGCAAGGCCGCGCCATACTTCACCAGATAAAAGCTGGCCAACGCCCGGGACGAAAAATGATGCACATTCATACCAGCCGGCGTTATATGGATCGCTGTCCTGCTTTACATACTCTTTCGGATTGTAGATACCCTTCAGGTCTTTATAGCTGTTATTGTTTTTGTGCTGTGCATTGGCTGAAGCGAATGCGGATAAAGCTATGAGAATGGTAAGTAGTAAACGTTTCATTTGTCTATGTGTTTTAATGTCTGTAGTCAATTTGTAGTGCAAATATGGACTCCAAGTTTCTGTCCTCCAAATGTCAAGGACAGACAACTAAAACAACGGACGAATAACTAATCGTTATGCTATGAAAGACTTGAGGACGGGTACGAAAGAACGTGAAACTGGAACCGAGGCAAGCCCCCCTCCAAGCTGCAGGACGTAACCGTTGGAGTTTCCTTTGGCGGAGGTGATATTATTCACATTCACCACAAAAGACCGATGGCATTGGAAAACGTTATTAAAAGCCTGCAGATCGGTCAGTACGGAAGCAAGAGTGGAAAGAATCTCTTTCTTGCCCAGACGTCCGTTATCAAGATAATACACTACTACGTTATTCTTCTGAGCCTCTATATAGAGCAAATCGTTTAGGGGTATTTGAAGGTTATTTCCTCTGACACGGTTGTCATGTATGGTTACCTGAATGCCCTCCTGTTCTTTCATATTCTTGACAAGCAGTGCATCCAGTTGCTTTCGCAAATAACTCTGATATGAAAAAGTCGTGGACAAACAGGCATATACCAAGCCTATGGTGATTGTCCAATAAAGCATTTCCAGACAAGAATGCCACTCCAGCGGGTATTTGAATACCAGGCAGGCCAGCAGGAAATTGCATAAACCGATAACAAGAATCTCCACGAAAACCGTCAAGGCCTGATGCCAGATTCTCCAGGGCTTTGCACGTCTCTGTAATGGAACAGCAATGAAGTAATCCATCGCCATACTGCATACGAACGTTACCAATCCGAACGCCAGACAAAACAGAAGCTTGTTCCCATCGTATTCGTTGCTCCCGAATGGCTGAAGAATAAACAGTATCAAAAAGACTATTACAAAAGCAAGCAGCGCTTCCTTTGCCGGACTTCCGCTCAACTCAAACGGGTATTTCTTATTAAGAACCGATCCCAACTTTCTTATTCCTCTGTCGTGCCGGATGATTTCGGAAGCTGCTTCTTGGCGCTTGCACGGGCGCCGAGGTCCACAAGATTCTCAGCTGCCTTTATGATGCTCTGACGGCCGGTAGACAACTTGTCATAGGCCTGACGGTAAGATGTCTCGGCTTTCTCGAGGGATGAGCCGACATCGCCCATATACTTGCTGAAGTCAGCCACACGGTCGAGCAGCATGCGGGCCGTATCGATGATCTTTTCCTGGTTCTGGGCCTGCTGGGTCTGCGTCCAGGCAATCTGGATCATACGAAGCGCAGCGATCAGGTTCTGCTCCGATGTGATGAACACACCCTTGTTGAAGGCTTCCCTCCAGAGCATCGGTTCCTCTGTCATCGCAAGTTGGAAAGCCGTCTCGTTGGGCATAAACATAATGACGTACGGAAGGCTTTTGTAAGGAGCCTTGACATAACTTGAATAGTTCTTGGATGCGAGTTCCTTGACGTGCTGGTTGACACTCTGCATATGCTTCCTTGCGGCATCCGTACGGGCGGCATCGTCTTCGGCATTGCAATAATCCAGGAAAGCGGTAAGAGAGACCTTGCTGTCGATAATGACACATTTGTCGTCCGGATAATAGACCACTGCGTCAGGCCTCATGATCTTGCCGGTATCCTCATTTTCCAGAGAACTTCCGTCGCTGCCGCGCATTGTGTACTGCAGATCATAATGCTTGTGCTCCTCCAGTCCCTGGCTGTCAAGGAGTTCCTTCAGGATCATCTCACCCCAGTTGCCCTGGATCTTGGTCTTTGTGGTCATAGCGTTCGCCAGCCTGCCGGCTTCCTGCCCCAGAGACTGCGACTGCTTCATCATATCCTCGATAGCCTTCTCCAGCGCCACCTTGTTCCGGTTGCCCTGGTCTCGCGTTTTCTCCACGCTCTCCTGCATATTCTTCAGCGCCTCGTTTAACGGAGTTATGATGGCATCCATCTTCTCCTGGTTTACCTTCTGGAAAGCCTCTGATTTCTTGTCCAGAACTTCTCCCGCAAGGGCCGAGAACTGCTGCTCCACCACCCGTTTCTGATCCTCCCAGGACTGCTTCGTCTCGGCCATCTGCCGTTCGAGAGCCTTGGTAATGCTCTCGTGACTTTCCTTGAGAGCAGCGATCTGGCTTTCGTGGCTCTTCTCCATGGCCTCTTTCGTCGCATCAAAAGTGCTCTGTTTCGCCGTCATTTCGTGTCTCAGGGAATTGTTGCGGATGACAAGGAAAATGACTGCAATGCAGGCTAAAAGGGCGATAGCGGCTGGGATTATGATTATCTCCATCGAGGGCTGTTTTATGTCAGTAAAATTAGCTAATTATTTGTACATTTGGCCTAAATAATCTAAAACAAAATCTGATGCGTAATTTCTTACTGTACCTCGCAGCAGCCTGCTGCGTTATCTTCTCAGCCAGTTCTTGTAAAGACAAAGCAGTCGAATATGACTGGCAGCCCGCCGGCGACAAGATTATGACCGAATGGGGCGAGAACCTCAAGGTAGCCGACGTATACGGCGAGTATCCCAGGCCCCAGATGGTAAGGGAGAAATGGACCAGCCTGAACGGCCTCTGGAATTACAAGACCGACCACAGTGAAGGTATGATACTCGTGCCGTTCGCAATCGAGTCAGCCCTTTCTGGCGTAGGGCAGACACTCGAACAGAATGAGAAACTAATCTATACCAGAGAATTCAAACTGAGCGGCAAGGACCTTAAAGGCAGGGTTCTGCTTCATGCAGGAGCCATCGACCAGGATGCCGTCATATTCATCAACGACCAGGAAGTGGCCCGCCACACAGGAGGCTATACTTCATTCTCTGCTGACATAACCGATGCGGCAAAGAAAGGCATCAATACTATAAGGGTGGAAGTCGTCGACAATACCGATGCCGGCTATATGGCTACAGGCAAGCAAGTGCGCAGACCCCGCAGCATATGGTATACTTCCGTATCAGGTATCTGGCAGACAATCTGGCTTGAGCCTGTTCCCCAAAACTACATCAAGGACCTTACGATCATTCCGAACATCGACGCCTCGACACTGATCGTAGCAGCTGAGCTGCAGGATAATGAAGGTGAATTGTTCATAGAACTGCTCGCTGAAGGAAAAGTCGTGTCTTCAGTCACTATTCCGGCTGATGACCCGGCCATTATGATGGAGGTGGAAAACCAGCATCTGTGGACTCCGGACGATCCTTTCCTCTATGACCTGAACATAGAACTGCGCAAGAACGGCAAGACGGTCGACAAGGTCCGCAGCTATACAGCCATGCGCAAGATTTCCAAGGCTGCCGACGAGAACGGCATCCTGAGGGCCCAGCTCAACAACAAGGACATCTTCATGATGGGCCCGCTCGACCAAGGCTGGTGGCCTGACGGACTGTACACCGCACCGAACGACGAGGCTCTCAAGTTCGATATCCAGCGGACAAAGGACCTCGGATTCAACACCATCCGCAAACACGTGAAGGTCGAACCTGACCGCTGGTACTACTGGTGCGACAAGCTCGGAATGCTGGTATGGCAGGATATGCCCAGCGGCGACCGCCGCGGCACCAACTGGAGCGGCCAGTGGCAGTTCCTGGAGACCGACCCCCAGGTACGCAGCGAAGAATCGATGGCAAATTATTATCACGAGTGGGGTGAAATCATGAATCAGCTCAAGAACCATCCTTGTATTGTCGTTTGGGTTCCTTTCAATGAGGCGTGGGGCCAATCAAGGTCTGTCGAAGTGGCTGCCTGGACTGCCGCCACCGATCCTTTCCGTCTCGTGAACACCGCCAGCGGAGGAAACCACTTCCGCACAGGCGACATCATAGACCAGCACCATTATCCGGAGCCGAAGATGACATTCTACGAGCCCGGCTATGTCAATGTACTTGGCGAATACGGTGGAATCGGCTATCCGATTTCCGGTCACCTCTGGGATGAGGGCAGCAACCGCAACTGGGGCTATGTCAGCTTCGACCAGACTGATGTCGTTACCAATACTTATGTGGAATATGCCCGGATGATGCTCGACCTCGTACCGAAAGGATTCTCGGCAGCCATCTACACCCAGACAACTGACGTCGAATCAGAAGTCAACGGCCTGTTCACTTACGACCGCAAGATCCTGAAGATGGACGAAGCCAAGGTACGCGAGGCCAACCAGGCTCTATGCAGAAGTCTCGATTAGTCATCAAGTGTGATATGACAAAGAAAGCCGGCTGAATCTCAGCCGGCTTTCTTTATGTCAGATACTTGACTTATTTCGTAGCGTCCAGCACGCCGCGGAGATAACCGATTGACTCGGCAACGCCGGGCTGGGGATCGCGCCTGTTCTTCTCGTACTCCATAGAAACTACGCCCTGATAGTTGATCTGGCGCAGAGCCTTGATGATGCCCACAAGGTCCATCTGGCCGCGTCCGCATTCCCATGTCTGGCCTTCCTTGGTAGGGGCGGTCTCGTCCTTGATGTGGATGTCCATGATCCAGTCCTTGTATTCAAGGATGTCGGCGACTACGTCATATCCTGAACGGAAAGTATGGCCGAGGTCCATGCAGCAGCCTATGCCGAGATTCACGTCACCAACCTTCTCCACGATAGTGCGGATGTCAGGGAATGCAGCTCCGTCCGGGCCGTGGGTATGGATGGCGACCTTTATACCGGTCTCCTTTACCTTGGCGATAGTATAGTCCAGCAGTTCGTAGTTGGGAACGCCGATGAACCATTTTGCACCGTAGCGTTTGGCATAATCGAAAGCCTGGTCGACCTGAGCCTCGCTGCGCATATAGATGGGGCCGAGGGTGTAGCCTTCGACATCATATTTGGCGCAGAGTTCCTTGAAGGCGATCATATCTTCCTCCTTTGTGTCGAGGGGAAGCCATTTGTCCTTGACAGACAGATAGTGGACGCCCATATTCTGCAGGAACTGCAGAGTCTGTTCGATGTCATACAACAGATAGGAATAGCCGGCGGCACCGAGCTTGATGTCGTTGGATCCTCTGGTGGCCGGGTCGAAAGGGACGGATTCAGTCTTCTGGCCGCTGCAGCCTGCGAGCGACAGTGACAGCACGGCTATCGTCGCCAGGAAAAGAGATATTTTTTTCATAGTGGACAGTATTATAGTTTATGTTTCGTAAAAGCAGTACAAGTTCATTACATCCTTGCGATAGTAACGATATAAGCAGCGTATAGCAGAAGCAGGATGACTCCGTCGCCCCTGTCCAGAGTATTCCTCTTGAAGAAGAACGAGGTGAGCCAGAGAATAATGATGCTGACCGGAAGCAGCATCAGGCTGAGGAAGCTCTGATTGTTGATGTTCAGAGGGATAACAGTGCCGCTTACTCCGAGTATCAGCAGGATGTTGGAGATATTCGAGCCCAGGATGTTGCCCAGCGCCAGCTGGTTGTTCTTCTTCGCTGCGGCAATGATGCAGGTGGCCAGCTCGGGCAGCGAAGTGCCGACAGCCATCATGGAGATAGCTATCATCGAGTCGGAAACTCCGAGAGCCTTGGCGATGCTGGTTCCGGAATCTACGAAGATATTACCCCCGAGCACCAGAAGTCCGAGTCCGATGACAATCATCGCAATCGACTTGAACAGGCCCATAGGCTTTTCCTTCGGCTCATCGGGCACCTCGCAGGAAGGGCCTTCAGAAGCCTTGTCCTGCTTGAAGTTGAGCCACATATAACCTATAAAGAGAAGCAGTAGGAATATGGCCTCGGGGCGAACGATCTTGTTGGCAGAGCTCTTCCAGATAAAGGTGTCGAGGGCGAACAGGGCCAGCAGGAGAGAAACGCCGAAAGTGATGGGAATATCCCTGCGGAGATTCTGCCTGGTGAACGCGATGGGGGATATGATGGCCGTTATGCCCAGAATCAGCAGGGTGTTGGCCATATTGGAACCCGCGACGTTGCCGATCGCTATGTCGGCATTGCCCTTGAGGGCGGCGAAGAAACTGACGGCCAGTTCAGGCATCGATGTTCCGATACCGACTATCGTCGCACCGATGACATATTCTGAGATGCCGCTGCGTTTCGCTATGGACACAGAACCGTCCACAAGCCAGTTTGCGCCCAGTACTACGAAGGCGATTCCGGCAATGAAGAATACTATGTCCAAAAACATCCTGTTACGCTATTAATATTCATCCCACGACTTGATCTGGATGTCATCGATCGACATATTGCAGAATGCCGTGATGAATGCAGAGGCAAGCCTCGGGTTAGTGATCAGAGGTATGTTGAAGTCTATCGCCGCGCGGCGGATCTTGTAGCCGTTGCTCAGCTCGTGCTGCGAGAGGTTCTTCGGGATGTTGATCACGAGGTCGATCTGCTTGTCGTGAATCATCTGGAGAGCCTCGGGACAGTCGCCGGTCTCGCTGGGCCACAATACCCTGTGTGCGGGAATACCGTTCTCGATGCAGTACTTGTATGTTCCGCCGGTAGCGTAGATTTCATAGCCGTGCACGATCAGGTCGCGTGAGGCCTTCAGCATCTGTGCCTTCTGCTCGCCGGTACCGCTGGAGATGAGGATGCGCTTCTTGGGAATGGTGTAGCCCACGGCCAGCATCGACTTGAGGATCGCCTCGTCGGTGTTGTCGCCGATGCAGCCTACCTCACCGGTAGAAGACATGTCGACACCCAGCACGGGGTCTGCCTTCTGCAGACGGTTGAACGAGAACTGGGATGCCTTGATGCCTACATAGTCGAGGTCGAAGGCGCTCTTCTGGGGAGCCTCGACCTTCTCGCCGATCATTACCTTGGTGGCAAGTTCGATGAGGTTTATCTTGAGGACCTTCGACGCGAACGGGAAGCTGCGTGAAGCTCGCAGGTTGCATTCGATCACCTTGATCTCGTTGTCTCTTGCGAGGAACTGGATGTTGAACGGGCCGCTGATGCAGAGAGCCTCTGCAATCTTGCGGGCGATTTTCTTGATACGGCGTGCAGTCTCGACGTACAGTTTCTGCGGCGGGAACTGGATGGTGGCGTCACCGGAGTGTACGCCGGCATACTCGATGTGCTCTGAGATGGCGTATGCAAGCACTTCGCCCTTCGAAGCCACTGCGTCGAATTCTATCTCCTTGGCGTGCTGGATGAACGAACTTACAACAACCGGGTGCTTCTTGGACACTTCGCTGGCAAGCTTGAGGAACTCTATGAGCTCGCCGTCGTTAGAACATACGTTCATTGCGGCGCCTGAAAGCACGTATGAAGGACGAACGAGGACAGGGTAGCCGACCGACTTGACGAAGTCCTTGAGTTCGTCCATAGACGAAAGCTCCTTCCAGGCAGGCTGGTCCACGCCGATACGGTCGAGCATCGCCGAGAACTTGTGCCTGTCTTCAGCGTTGTCGATCATCTCTGCGGAAGTGCCGAGAATCTTGACGTGACCCTGGTTCTTCATCCTGAGGGCCAGGTTGTTCGGAATCTGTCCGCCCACCGATACCACAACTCCGTGAGGATTCTCGAGCTCGTAGATGTCGAGCACTCTTTCGAACGTTAGCTCGTCGAAATAGAGGCGGTCGCACATATCGTAGTCGGTAGATACGGTCTCGGGATTATAGTTGATCATGATACCCGTGTAGCCTGCCTTGCGGATGGTGTTGAGGGCGTTGACGCTGCACCAGTCGAACTCTACTGAAGAGCCGATGCGGTAAGCTCCCGAGCCGAGCACGATGATGGAGTTGCTGCCGTTGTCGAAGCTTATGTCGCTGTGGTCGGAACCATATGTAACATACAGGTAATTGGCCTTGTCAGGGTCATCTGAAGCAAATGTGGTGATTCTTTTGACGAACGGCACCAGACCGCGTGCCTTGCGATAGTCGCGGGCTTTGTCAGAAGCCTCGTCCATATCGATCTTGTCCTTGTATACGAGCCTGCCGATCTGGAAATCTGAGAAACCGTCGAGTTTCGCCTTGCGGAGCAACTCGTCCGGCATATCCTCGAGGCGGTCGTATTTTTCTATCTCACGGGAGGTCTCCACAATGCCGTAGAGCTTGTTCAGGAACCACTTGTCAATCTTGGTGAGGTCGTAAATCTGGTCGATGGTGTATCCTTTCTGGAAGGCCTTGGAGATTACGAAAATACGGTTGTCGGTGGGGTTCTTGAGGGCCTCGTCGATGTTCGGAACCGTTATTTCCTTGTTGGCTACGAATCCGTGTGCGCCCTGTCCGATCATACGCAGGCCTTTCTGGATAGTCTCCTCGAAGTTCTTGCCTATGGACATCACCTCACCGACAGACTTCATGCTGCTGCCGATTTCGCGGCTCACACCGTGGAACTTGCTGAGGTCCCAGCGGGGAATCTTGCAGACTATGTAGTCGATGGAAGGCTGATATATCTTGTCTGAAGCAGGATTGTTAAGGTCGGTCAGAGAATAGCCGAGTGCTATCTTGGCGGCAACGAAGGCGAGGGGATAACCTGTGGCCTTCGAAGCGAGAGCAGAAGAACGGCTCAGGCGGGCGTTGATTTCGATGACGCGGTAATCCTCGCCGTTGGGCTCGTATGCGAACTGGATGTTGCACTCACCGACAATGCCGATATGCTCGACAATCTTGAGGGCGAGTCCTGTGAGGAGCTCGCGGTCGTGGTCGTTAAGGCTCTGGCAGGGAGAAACCACGATACTTTCACCGGTATGGATGCCCAGCGGGTCGAAGTTCTCCATCTCGCAGATGGTAGTCGCATTGCCGTAGGCGTCGCGGACCACCTCGAATTCAATCTCCTTCCATCCCTTGAGTGATTTCTCCACGAGCACCTGGGGAGAGTAGGAGAAGGATTTTTCCGCAAGGGTGTTGAGTTCATCCTCATTGTCGCAGAAACCGCTGCCCAGACCTCCGAGCGCATATGCTGCACGGAGGATCACCGGATAACCCACTTCCGCGGCTGCCCTGCGTGCATCTTCGATGCTTTCTACAGCCTCGCTGCGGATGATCTTTATGTCAATCTCTTCCATCCTCTTGTTGAAGAGCTCGCGGTCCTCGGTGTCGATTATCGACTGGACAGGAGTTCCGAGAACTTTCACGTTATATTTCTCGAGCACTCCGCTGTTGAAGAGAGCGACGCCGCAGTTGAGGGCGGTCTGTCCGCCGTAGGCGAGAAGGATGCCCTGAGGGCGTTCCTTAGCGATCACTTTTTCCACAAAATAAGGTGTTACGGGAAGAAAATAAATCTTGTCAGCAACACCTTCGGAAGTTTGTACGGTAGCAATGTTAGGGTTTATCAGAACTGTCTTGATTCCCTCGGAACGCATGGCCTTCAGGGCCTGGCTGCCGGAGTAATCGAATTCGCCGGCTTCGCCGATCTTCAGGGCTCCGGACCCCAATATCAATACTTTGTCAAAAGAGATTGTTTTCAATGGAAAGACCTCCAGTAATATGATTCGGGCAAAAGTACTTCTTTCAGTTTTTTTGTGCAAAAAAATAAGGGTCTGTTTATCAACAAGCCCTTATTAATTTGTCGTTCTCGATAAGCGCAACCAGTCGGCTGACTGCCTCATTCTGGGGTATGTCTTTCTCCACAGGTGTGCGTCCCTTGTAGAGCGTCACCTTACCGACCCCCTGGCCGACGTAGCCGTAGTCGGCGTCGGCCATCTCGCCAGGACCGTTCACGATACAGCCCATCACCGCGATGCGGACACCGGCGAAACGTTCGGTGGCTTTGCGGACCTCTGCCAGCACGCTCTCTATATCATATAAGGTGCGGCCGCAGCTCGGGCAGGCGATGTATTCAGCCTTGGTAAAACGGCGCCTCGATGCCTGAAGGAGGATGTCCTTGATGTCTTCGGCTTCTTCGGGCGTTACAGGCCTGCCGGCGATGCTGCCCTGAAGGGTGAAGTCGTCAGGTCCGCCTTCAAGCAGTCCCTTGCCGTATCTGTAACCGGTCCTGACGATGTATTCTTCGCGGCTGGCGGCATCCATCGAGTCATCTTCCATACAGTGCACGAGCATCCTTGCGACTGGAATCTCATTGACCGGGTTTTCCGTTAGCGAGACGCGGATTGTGTCTCCGATTCCCTGTTTCAGGAGGGAGCCTATGCCGACGGCGGATTTCATCCTGCCGCTGTCTCCGTTACCTGCTTCCGTCACGCCGAGGTGGAGAGGGAAGAGCATTCCCAGTTCGTCCTGCATGGCCTGGTAGAGCAGTTCATATGCCTCGACCATAACCTTGGTGTTGCTGGCTTTGAGGGAGAGGGTGAGGTTGTAGAAATCATTGTCGACGCAGACGCGGAGCCATTCCATTATGGCATTGCACATCCCGACGGGGGTGTCGCCCCAGACAGAAGTGATGCGCTCCCCGAGGGAACCGTGATTCAGCCCGATGCGGAGCGCGGTGCCGTGGTCCTTGCAGACCTGGAGCAGGTCGCGCAGCTTCGCCATAGCCACGCCGTGGTCTTTCGAGAAATTGCCGGGATTGATGCGGACCTTGTCTGCAATGCCTGCCGCAGCTGCCAGGGCTACCTCTGAATTGAAATGAACGTCAGCCACAAGGGGTGTGGAGACACCTTCGGAACGGAGCTGTCTGCGGATTTCTTCAAACGCACGGACCTGTCTCAGACCCTGGGTGGTGAGACGTATCATCTCGCATCCGGCATCTGCAAGCTCCTTGCACTGCGCAACGCTCGCCGCAACGTCGAGAGTGTCGGTGTTGCACATCGACTGCACCGTTATCTTTCCGTCGCCGATGCAGACGTCACCGGCCTTGCATACGATTTTCTTCATGGCTTAGAACAGATGATAGAAAAGAGTGACGTTCAGCAGGATATTCTTGGGACAGACGGTGACCCAGTATTCATCGCTGTATTTGTTGGCGTTGTAGATGCTGCTCAGCGAGTACTGGTAGTCAGCTTCCAGCTGGAGCTCGAAGGGGCCGAAAATGACTGCGAATCCGGCTCCCCCCATCAGGCCGAAGTCGAAACGGTTGTCGTACTGGTCCCAAGTGTCGTTCTCCTTGAGGGAAGAGAGCCTGTAACCGGCATAGGGGCCGATTCCTACGAGAAACCTGAAACGGGAAAAATCGAAATGGAACTGTGAAAGCATCGACAGTTCGGCATAACGGAAATGTTCTGACTCGAGGTAGCTGCTTTCGAAACCCCATTCGCCGTATTTGGCTGCAACCTGCAGGCCGAAGTTGGACATCATATTCCACAGCGAGCTGTAGTAGGTATATACCAGCGAAATATTCTTATAAGTATTGAAGCCGGTTGCTCCGATGTCCGGAGTCGACGACAGGCCGTTGAGCTGATAGCTGCCTCTTATTCCGATCATTCCGGTGGGTTTGAAACGGATCTGTTCCTTGACGGTGGAATCCTGGATCAGGATTGACAGGTCTTCTTCCGAGAAAGGGTTGAACCCTTCTCCGTTCTGGGCAGATGCGAAGAGCGAAAGGAATGTCAGAATTATGATTGTGACAGTCTTTTTCATAACCTAATGTCTTGTTCGATATCGGTCTGCTCAGGCAGTTCTATTATTTCACTGCCGTCCGGCAGCTTGAATAAAATCACCTTTTCCGGTTGAAGCCTCTCAAGCAAGTTGCCGGTATCGAAAATGCCGTTTCCGTTGCGGTCCTCTGTGACACGGAATGTATACTGGCCTTCTTTCAGGTAAGGGAAGTACAGTTTCGTATCCTTGTCTACAGTGAATTTCCTGAAAACCTGTTTCCTGTCGGAAGAAACAAGTTCTATGATGTAAATGTTCTGGTCCACTCCCGATACGTTAAGCGTTATCGAGCTGGTCTTGTCGGTGTTCGGAAGTTCGATGTCAAGAGTATTCTCCTTGTTCTTCCTTCCGTAAATGTCAATGAAGGCATTCTTGAGGAATACCACCTGGTATTTGTATCCTGTCTGATATTTCTGTGATGACTGCAGTCGGTATGCTCCGAATTCGGACTTGTCAGCTTCGAAAGAGAAAGGAATAGTATCGTTCTGGTTCTTCGGGTTGGTGGAGATGAACAGAATGGAATCGGTCGATATAGTCTTCAAGGGATCTGGGAACCTGAGAGTTATACCGTCCTGCTCTACGTTCTCGTTCTTGCACTCATAGGATACGTTGATGACGGTATCGGCTTTGGCCTTTTCGGCAAGAGCCGACTTGGCCTCGTCGGAAAGGCTGACCGCTATGTCTTCCATAGTCATGACCAGATTGCCGAGGGAATCTGTCTTGAGGTATTCTACAGACAGCAGCAGCGAGTCGGGGAGGGGATACTGGGTGTCGATCCAGAAATCCATACTGTCCCTTTCAGGAGTGAAGTGGGTTGTGATTGCCGTAGAGTCAACTCCGAATATCTGGAAGGAGTTGAGTACGGTGTTGTGGGCGTTGAACCGGATGAAACCTCTCTTGTTGTCCTTGCGCCCTTTATTCTTGATGAACTGCCGGGAAGCAGTCTCCTTGAACAGCAGCAGCGTCAGCTGAGACTCGCGCTTGCTGCAGGCAAGCGTATCTTTCATGTCGAAGGACATCAGCTCATAAACCGAATCCCTGACAATCAAGTCCGGAGTGAAGAGGGAGTCGTTGAAAGCTATGAAATCTTCACCCTGCAGGTACTTGTTGTCCTTGTCTTCATCGCTGTACGCATAAATCTGGTACGCATTCGGCTTGATGTTCCTTACGACGAAAAATCCCCAGTCATCAGTGCGGGCAGCCGCGACAGGAAGAGAGTTCATACATGCCGAATCGCTCAGGTCTTCGTAAAGAGCTACAAGTATGTTCTTGACCGGTGTCAGTTTCTCGCAGTCAAGCACGGTGCCGGTGAGATACATCGAATCGATGGAATCTCCTGTCGAGAAGACATATGTGAAACTTGGCGCCATATTGCCTTCGTTGTTGTCGGCAAGGGCATTGTTGAATGATACTGTATATGTGGTGTTCTCGGCAAGGGTGTCTCTCAGTGTCACCACGATCGACTTGCCTTTAACTTTGGCCGAAGGCGCATGTTTGGTGGGAGGGGAGAGATATATGCCCGATGCATCTTTGATCACAGTATATTCATCATAGTTGAGCGCTATCTGGACGCCTGCCAACGGCATGTTGCGGGTATTCTGTTCCGGCGTGATCTTCTGCAGCACGGGCGGAATAGTGTCCTTGGGACCTCCGCTCGGCGCAGCCTTGGTGTTTGCGCAGGAGTGCGATAGCAGACAGCAGGCTGCCGTCAGCAACATGAGTATTATGGCTGTGATGTTCCTATTCATCTTCAATATTCGTTCTGAGCACGCTTTCGACGCCTCTGATGTTGCCGAGACGCTCGATGAGGCGGTCCAGGTCGTCGGTATTGTGGACATAAAGGTCGATGTATCCTTCAAACACCTCGTCGTGGGCTTCGATCACAATCTTGCGGATGTTCACTTCAAGGACGAGAGATATCTCCTTTGTAATCTCGTTCAGGATGCCTATTCGGTCTATGCCCCGGATTGTTATCTGTGTCAGGTAGGACATCATGAAATGCTTGCTCCATCTCACTGACACTATCTTGTCGCCATTGGTAGCCGCAAAGTCGTTGAATACGTCGCAGCTGGTCTTGTGGACGGTAACGCTGCCGTCACTGTTGATGACGCCCGCCACGCTGTCTCCCGGAATGGGGTGGCAGCAGTCTGCGGTATGGAAAGAGATGGTTCCCTTGTCGATGTCCTCTTCAAGTATGTAGTCTTTGCTCTTGTCTATCTTGCCGTTGCTGGTCGAAGGAGATAGCAGCTTGATGCCCCACATCTGGACGTCGCGTTTGCGAGCGTTGCTCTTGAGGGCGTCGTCCAGGTCTTCGAGGTCGATGAGCCCGATTCCTATCCTGTTGTACAGCTCCTCCTTGTTGTTCATCTTGTAGTAGCTTATCAGTTTCCTGATGACCCTTGCCTGCAGGATGATGTTACGTTCGGCAAGCTTTCTCTTGAGGATGCTGATGCCTGTCTGGATGTTGTCCTTGTTAATGCTCTTCATCGACAGCAGCACCTGGTTACGGGCGCGTGACGTGACAAGGAAATCCAGCCATTCCCGTTTCGGCTTTGCGCTGTCCGACGTGATTATCTCCACCTGGTCGCCATTGTTGAGGGGGGTGGAGAGCGACACGAGCTTCATGTTGACCTTGGCCGCAATAGCCTTGTTGCCGATCTCAGAGTGGATATAGTATGCGAAATCGAGGGCGGTGGAGCCTTTGGGAATGCTGATGGATTCACCCTGGGGGGTGAAGGCGAACATCTCGCCGGCAGTGAGCTCTTCGTGGAAATTGTCGAGGAACTGCAGTGCGTTCGCGTCCGGATTGTCCAGTATTTCTTTCACGCCCTTCAGCCATGCGTCCACTTCCCAGTCCTGATCGAAATGATCTCCCGGATGGGACTGCTTGTACGACCAGTGGGCCGCCACGCCGCTTTCCGCGATGGCGTTCATCCTTTCGCTCCTTATCTGGACCTCGATCCAGGTGCCTTCGGAAATCAGGGTGAGGTGGAGGGCTTCATATCCGTTCAGTTTCGGGGCGCTGACCCAGTCCCTGGTCCTTTCAGGCTTGTATCTGTAATGGCTTGTTATCAAAGAGAAGATGTGCCAGCACTGGTCCCTTTCGCTTGCGTCGACATCCGTCTTGGGTTCGAATATGATCCTGACCGCATAGATGTCGAATATTTCGTCGAAGGGGATGTTCTTGGTGGTCATCTTCTTCCAGATGGAGTAGGGGGTCTTCATCCTCTTGATGATGTGGAACTTGAATCCAGCATCCTTGAGGATCTTCTCTACCGGACCTATGAAGTTGTCGATGATGGGACCTTTCTCGAGCGTGGCCTTGGCCAGCATCCGCTCGATGTCCTGATATGCCTGCGCCTCCTTGTTCTTGAGCCAGATGTTCTCCATCTCGCTCTTGATGTTGTTCAGGCCGAGCCTGTGGGCGAGAGGGATGAAGATGTACATCGTCTCGCTGAGGATCTTCTCCCGCTTGTACGCCGGCATATATTCGATGGTGCGCATATTGTGCAGCCTGTCGGCGAGCTTTATCAGCACGATGCGGGCGTCGTCGTTGAGGGTGAGCAGGATGCGCTTGAAGTTGTCGGCCTGCTGCGAGTGCTCCTCGATGACACCTTTCTCACTGTCGAGTGCGGTCTTGATCTTGGTGAGGCCGTCCACCAGAAGGGCGATGCGGTCTGAGAACTGGCTGCGGATGTCTTCGACGGTATAATCAGTGTCTTCCACCACGTCGTGCAGCAGCGCGGCGCAGATAGACTTGCATCCGAGGCCGATTTCCTGCACCACGATCCTGGCTACCGCAATCGGATGGATGATGTACGGTTCTCCTGAGCGTCTTCGCACTCCGTAATGCGCCTTGTTTGCAAAGTCGAACGCTTTCAGCACCAGCTCATACTGCTCCTGGTCGGCGCAGCGTTTGAGGCTTGCGATGCGCAGCGGCTCAAATTCCCGCTGGATGAGTTCTTTGTCTGCCTGTGTGAATTCGTCAGTCTTCATCGGCGCTTGTCAATTTCAGGGTCGTAAACGTTTACGTGCTGGAACGCATAACTGAGGTCTACACCGAACAGGATGTCGAACCAGCATAAATTCAGCCACACCATATATAGCGGGATTGCGGCGACCGCGCCGTAGACGGCGTTGAGCCTGGTCACTACAATCTGTGTTTCAAGATAGAGATACTGTATGATTACGAAGCCCAAGGCTGAAACGAGGGCGGCCTTGACGCAGGCTGAGTATTTGACCTTGGCGTGCGGGATGAACTTGTACATCGCAGAGATGATGAGCACTGCCAGGCCGTAGAAGATAACCCAGAACAGGTAAGATGTAACGAATCCGACCACTTTCGACCCTCCGAGGAAACCCATGAAGCGGGTGAAGTAGGCAACTCCGTAGAAGAAGAGCACGAGCACGAAAGGAGAGAGGATGAGGACACCGATGGATACGAGCAGCCTGCGGAAGATGTTGGCAGACTTGCCGACATCCCATATGCGGTTGAATGCATCTTCCACACAGAGCATCATCCACAGTACCAGCCAGATGAACGTCAGCGAGCTGATCCAGCCGAAGCCTCCTCCCGAAGTCATGTTGACGATGTTGTTGGCCCAGCCCAAAACCATCTCGCCCATCTGCTGGTTGTTGATGAACAGCCTGGAGATCATCTCTGTCAGAACATCCAGCAGTCCGAAGTTGCTGGCGACGAGAAGTATGACGGCGATCAGCGGGACGGTGGCCATAGTGGTGAAGAAACTTAGGGCCACAGCCTCTCTGCCGCATCGCAGCGACTGGAAGTGGCGGTGGGTTATGAGAATGATTTTCAGGTGCTTGTAGAGCAAACCACGCTTGGGGCTCAATCCGGCGATGTCAATGTTCCAGATGCCCTCGCCCAGAAAGTGGGTGACAGTGCGCGTGATTGCCTTTATCCTGCTTATGAAACTCATTCTCTTCCTTCAGCCAGTTTATGCAATTGCTCTTCGGATATTATCTGTGTGCCTAGTTTTTCGGCTTTCTTAATCTTTTCCGCACCTGGTGCGTCTCCAGCCACCAGGTAGCTGGTGTGTCCGCTCACCGATGATGTAGTCTTCCCGCCGTGGCTCTCGATATACTGCTTGATCTCTTCCCTCGAGACGGAAAAAACTCCGGAAACCACAAAGATACCACCAGAAAGCGTATCTGATACTTTTTTAGTCTTTTCCTGCTCGAATTTCAGGCCCGCCTCCCTCAATCTGGCAATCTGCTCCTGATTTACAGGGTCGGCGAACCAGTTTATGATAGAGTCGGCCATTATGTCTCCGACCTCGTCTATCTGCACCAGAGCGTCGCGGTCAGCCGCCATTATGGCATCTATGTTTCCAAAATGGGCTGTCAGCAGCTTGGCGTTGGCCTCGCCCACGTGCCGTATTCCCAGCGCGTAGAACACCCTGTTGAACGGCACGGCCTTCGACTTCTC
The DNA here is from genome assembly GCA_017561885.1 of Bacteroidales bacterium. Lineage (GTDB taxonomy): Bacteria > Bacteroidota > Bacteroidia > Bacteroidales > UBA932 > Equibacterium. The sequence goes on from JAFZBF010000020.1 coordinate 62,011, forward strand.
CAGGCTGGCCAGAAGGTTCTCGGCAGAGCGGTCCTTCCATCCGTCGAGGGTGAGCAGCTGCTCTTTGGTGAGTGAATATAGGTCGCTGAGATGTCGTATGAATCCCTTAGCGTAAAGCTGGTCGATGGTGGCCTCGCCGGCAAGGATGTCCATCGCCTTCCGGGAAATGAAATGGACGAATCCCGACTTGATCTGCACAGGGCAGTTGTTGCTGTTGGGGCAGTAGTGCTTGGCCTGGTTTGCGTCTCTTACAAGCTCGGCGCCGCAGTCAGGACAGTACTTCGGGAATACCGGAACCTGTGCATCCTCAGGGCGCTTTGACAGTTCCACCTCAGTGATCTTGGGAATGATCTCTCCGCCTTTCTCTACATAGACATAGTCGCCGATGCGTATGTCGAGCAGGTCCATTTGATCCTTGTTGTGGAGGGATGCACGCTTCACAATAGTCCCTGACAGCGGAACGGGGTCGAGATTGGCCACCGGAGTGATGGCGCCCGTGCGGCCCACCTGGTAATCGATGCTGAGGAGTTCCGTGAGAGCCCTGTCTGGCTTGAACTTGTATGCAGTGGCCCAGCGGGGTGATTTTGCCGTATAACCCAGCTTTCTCTGCCAGTCGAGACGGTTGACCTTTATTACGATTCCGTCTATGGCGAACGGCAGGTTCCTGCGGGCTTCGTCCCAGTAGTCGATATACCGGTTCACTTCCTCTATGCTGTCAACGACCTTCGAGTACTCTGAGACAGGGAGTCCCCATGATGCGGCCGCTGCAATGGCTTCGGAATGGGTGGAGAAGGGCAGATTCTCTCCCAGCATATGGTAGAGCACGCAGGCCAGGCCTCTGGAGGCAACTTCGCTGCTGTCCTGCAGTTTCAGCGAGCCCGATGCGGCATTGCGGGGGTTTGCGAAAGGCCGCTCGTCGATTTCTTCCCTTTCTGCATTGAGACGGTTGAAAGCCTCGAAAGGCATATAGATTTCGCCGCGGATCTCAAACTCGTCCGGGAAGGAATCGCCCTTGAGGGTCTGTGGAATCGACTTTATCGTGAGGACATTGGCAGTCACGTCGTCGCCCTTGACACCGTCGCCGCGGGTCACTGCGTACGCCAGCCTGCCTTTCTTGTATGTCAGACAGATAGCCGTGCCGTCGAACTTGAGTTCGCAGCTGTAACAGCAGCGTTCCGGGACAGTCTTCGCAATGCGGTCGCTGAATTCGGCCAGTTCTTCGCGGCTGTAGGTGTTGCCCAGCGAGAGCATCGGATATCTGTGAGTGCGGGTTGCGAATTCAAAGTTTTTCCGTCCTTCACCGGAATCTGCAGGGGGCTCCGCAATGTCGCTGCCGACCTTGACGGTGGGGGAGTCTGCAGATGCGAATTCAGGGAACATTTTCTCGAGAGCGGCAAGTTCCTGAAGCATCAGGTCGAATTCAAAATCGGAGATGACAGGGGCGTTCAGGACATAATAATTGTAGTTGTGTCCGTTGATTTCCTTGCGGAGAAAATCTATCCGCTCCCTTGCTTCTGATTTTGAAATTTTAGACATGGCAATATTGCAAAGATAGTCTATTTTTTCTTATTTTTGCGCTCATTAAATAATTGCCCATACGCTCTGCGCGGGCCTAAAACAAATACAGAAACATATGAAAGATTCCATCATTATCCTTACAGGCGGCGGCCCGGCACCGGGTATGAACACAGTAGTAGGTACCATCACACAAGCTTTTGTATCGCGTGGATACAGAGTGATCGGATTGCACGGAGGATATGAAGGATTGTTCCGTCACGACGCCGAGATCGAGGAGATGGATTTCAAGAAAGCGGACAATATCTTCAACAGGGGCGGTTCTTACCTGCGTATGAGCAGATTCAAACCGACTCAGGAAGATTTTGAAAACAATTTCAACCTGAAGCTTTTCCAGGACAACAACATCAAGCTCCTTGTCACCGTAGGCGGCGACGACACTGCATCTACTGCCAACAGGATCGCCAAGTTCCTCGTGTCAAAGAACTATCCTATCCATAACATCCACGTTCCCAAGACCATCGACAACGACCTTCCGCTTCCCGCAAACACTCCGACTTTCGGATTCAACTCAGCCAAGGCTGAAGGCGCCCACGTGGCCACTACCGTCTATGAAGACGCCCGCACTTCCGGAAACTGGTTCATCGTCAGCCTTATGGGCCGCAGTGCAGGTCACCTCGCACTCCATGTGGGTGCAAGCTGCCACTATCCGATGATCATCATCCCCGAGATGTTCAACAAGACTCAGATCACCGTTGACAAGATTGTCAAGCTTGGCGTATCTGCAATCATCAAACGCAAGGTCCTCGGCATCCGCTATGGTGGAATCGTCGTGTCTGAAGGTGTGTTCCACGAGCTCAACGACGAAGAACTCAAAGCTACCGGCATCAAGTTCACATATGACGAGCACGGCCATCCCGAGCTCGGCAAGATCTCAAAGGCCCAGCTCTTCAGCGAGCTTATCGAGATGAAGATGAAGGAACTCGGCATCAAGGTCAAGACCCGTCCCATCGAGATCGGTTATGACATCCGCTGCCAGACTCCTATAGCATACGACCTGATGTACTGCTCACAGCTCGGCTGCGGCGTATATGACCTCTTCGCACGCGGAGAGACAGGATGTATGGTTTACGTCGACACCACAGGCAAGGTGACTCCGCTCTATCTCAAGGATCTCCAGGATCCCCAGACAGGCAAGATTCCGCCGCGCAGGGTGGATATCGAAGGCGAGATGGCAAAGGGTATCTACAACCATATCGCACAGTACATCACAGAGGATGACTACGAGGCTGCAAGGCAGTTCGTAAAGAATCCTGAAGAATACGATTTCTTCAAGATCCTCAACTGGCCGTCATTCTGATAGAAGGACTATGTAATCGAAGGGGTTCAGGGTCATCGGTTCTTCGAACTTCCGGACCCTTCCGGTACCGAAATAATCATAAGCATCCTGCGGGATGCTTATTTTTATCTGTCTTGCGCTGTCAGAGAAGTTGGCGGCGACAAGGGCGGTGCGGCCTTTGAATCCGCGCATAAATGTGAAAATGCGCTGGGCGTCGAAATTCTCGCCCGTCGGATTTGCATACATCAGGTCATATGTGCCGCCTTTGGCGAAAATGTCGCTTGTCGCAAGGGAGGTCAGCTCATGGTATCTCCCGAAGATTTCATTCCGGAGTTCAGGCGGATTGTCCCGGTAGGTGAGGGTGCAGAAATCGAAGATGGATGTACGGCCGTCCATTCCGCTGAAGCCCTCGCAGGCCATTCCGCGCTCTCCGTACTCCTGTCCGCAGTAGATCATGAACGGGGCTGTGTTGAACAGCATGGACACTGCCAGCGGCGCGAATCCTCTGCGGGCGTCTCCGAGGAAATAGTCTGAGGCGATGCGTTGCTCGTCGTGGTTCTCCAGAAAATTCAGCATCCTGGGCTGCAGGGCTCCGAGGAACTGCCATTCGTCAGTCAGCCAGTAAGCGGGCTCCCTGTTCGTGCTGATGGCCTTCAGGGCATCATAGAAACCAGACTTGTCGTAAAGGTAGTTGAAACCTGCGGCAGCATACTTTATATAATTCTTCTTGTCGTAGACCTCGGCAATGAAGAATGTTCCCGGGTACTGACTCCTTACGCTGCTGATGGCCCACTCGAAGAACTCCGGCGTTACAAGCTCCACCATGTCGCATCTGAAACCGTCGACTCCCATTCCTGCCCAGTAAAGCAGTATGTCGAGCATCTTGTCCCAGGTGAATCGGTAGTTGTAGTTGAGCTTTACGGTGTCGTACCAGTCGGTTATGCCGGGATGCCTCGAGAAACAGTCATTTCCGGTGGCAAGGGCAGGGTCTTCGTTGTACAGTTCGCGTCCGGCGACATTGTAGGGCAGTTCGAGAGGTCCGTCAAGAGGAAAGAAATTCGCCTGCGTAAAGTCGTTCGTCGTCGAATGATAACTTCTTGCGACGTGGTTGGGTACGAAGTCTATGACCACCTTCATTCCTGCCTTGTGGGTGCGATCTACGAGTGCCTTGAATTCATCAAGCCTGCGGGCGGTGTCTTCGGCCAGTTCCGGTGCTACGTCATAGTAATCGCGGATAGCATAGGGACTGCCGGCCTTGCCTTTCACTATTGCAGGACAGTCAGCAGGGAAGCCTTCGAACGAGGTAGCTGTAGAGTGGGCCAGAATGCCGGTATACCATACAGCGCCGACGGAAAGGCCGTCGGCAAGATTACGGAGATATTCTGTCGTGATATCGTTGAACTTGCCGCTGCCGTTCTCGGCATAGTCGCCTCCGGGAGTCCATCTGCGGTCTCCCATAACTCTGACGAACAGCTGGTACAGGATGAATTTGGCCATATCTCTAGAAAGGATATCCTACACCGAAATGCAGCGTGTAGCCGTCTGATTTGAACCATCTGTCGGGACTTCGCCAGGCCTGTTCGGCGGGGTCGTATCCCTTGATACCCATATCGACCCTGATCACAAGCATCTGCAGGTCGACCCTGATTCCGGCACCCCAGCTGAGGGCACTGGACCTGAGCATATTTTTCCAGGTCAGGACCGCATCTTCATTTTCAACAGACTGCTTGTCGTAAGAATAGTGGGGGAGTTCCCAGATGTTACCGGCGTCAACGAATACTGCGCCTTTCACGATGTTGTAGATGGGGAAACGCAGCTCAAGGTTCGCTTCCAGACGCAGGTCTCCTGTCTGGTTGGCAATGGTGAACGCCGTGTCTATCGGTGACATGCCGGGGCCAAGAGTGCGTGACTGCCATCCTCTGAGGCTGTTGGCACCTCCGGCATAGAAACGCTGTTCGAGAGGCAGGACGTCAGAGTTGCCGTATGCATAACCGAGGCCGCCTGCCACCCTCGCGGCAAGGGCAAGGTCAGGAGAACTTCCGAAGAAAGTAGTCCGCACCAGGCTCAGTTCTCCGCGGGCATACTGGGCGTAAGGTACATTCAGGATAAGGCTCTGGCCCTCTTTGTTCTGCTTCAGAAGCGGGTCGAGAGTGTTCAGCAGGTTGCCGGCGACATTTCCGGAGAAACGTACGTAGAAATAAGTTTCCTTGGGATTAGTCGACGTATTTGTGGTATAGTATGCATTGACTCCGCCGCCGATGTCTACGTGCGTCATGTAGCTGTACTGGAGGTAACTGCTGCTCAGGCTCCTGAAGAAGGTGGAGTCCATGTCGTAGACATTCACTACGTTCGCTCTTACAGGAGTCCATTCTATCGATATGTTGGATGTCGGACTGAAACTGTATCCGTAGGAAGACGCTATTATGCTCCTGTCATATTCGGGACGTCTCTGGTGGTTGTAGGAGAGAAGGATATTGGTCCTGGGAAGGACCGGTCCGTTGAACAGTTTCGAGGGAGCGAACAGGAACTTGGGAATCGAAAGTGACGTGGCAAGCGAGAATTCGGTAGTGAACGCCGGACTGTTGAACATGAACTGGTAGTTGCCGCCGACTGCCATGGTGAAATACTCTCCTCCACCGAAAAGGTTCTTGTGAGAATATGAGACGGACGGGTTGACGCCGAAAAGTCCGGTGGAATTGACGGATCCCTGCAGGTCGAAGCCTATGCTTTGGATCTTGGACGGTGACAGGAGGATGGCGCAGTCCACAACCGATGAATCCCTGGGAGTCATCTCGATGTTCACTGTGCTGAAGAGACGGTTGCCCGTGAATCGGCTGTAGGTATTGTTGATGACGCTTTCCTTATAAAGGGAATTCGGCGTGATACGGTTGAGATATTGCAGGAAACTGCTCTTTACCCTGAGCCTGCCCTGAGGTACCACCGAAACCGTGCCGATGGTATAACGGGTATGCGGTTTTGCTGCGGAGGGACTTTCGTTCCTGGTGTAGTTTCTCAGCTCAACTGTGAGCAGGGAACTGTCAGGAACGGCGGTGGAGTCGGCGAAGAAGAAGAAATAGTTCTTGCTGAAGCCGTAATAGCCGTTGTCGCGGAAGACGGACGCCATCCTCTGGGACTCCAGTTCAAGAACGGATTCTGCGAGTCTGTCACCTTCCTTCACCAGTGTCTTGGCGCGGTTGTCCTCATAGATTTCCGCCATCACGCTGTCGGCCACATTGTATGTGATCTCCTTCATCGGATACTCCTTTCCAAGGGTCACTTTGTATGTGACTATGGCCTTCTTGCCGTCAAAGTCGGTATGGGCTTCTGCTTTGGAATCGTAGAATCCAAGGTATTCGAGCCTCTGGATTATGGAATTGATGCTCGTGACAACCTGGGTGGAGTCGTATATCACAGGTTCGGCCTTCAGCGCGCTGACACCGAAGCCGGTGGATTTCGCCGGGGTCTGGCTCAGATATTTTGCCAGGTCGGAACTCTTGACTTCTTTGGAGTTTTCAATCACCACATTGTTCTTGGCAAGGAAGTGCTCGCCTTCAGGCAGCATAGCTGCGAATCTGGAGGATGCGCAAGACGCAAGGCCTGCGATGAAAAGCGTTGCGGCCAATAGAAGAAGTGTGGTCCTGAAGAGCTTCATTGTCACAAATATAGATAATAATTCTTATTTTTGTCTGAGATGACCAATTCCGAAATCAAACATATAAGCTCCCTGAAGAGCAAAAAAAACCGCGCAGAAGCCGGTGAATTCGTGGTGGAATCCGAGAAACTGGTCGCAGAGGCGATAGCTTCCGGATTCGAGGTGAAAAAGGTCTTCTACTGCGGTGACGGAGTGGACGGGAGGATAACGTCCCATCCAGCCGCTGAACCTGTCGACTTGAAGACTATGGACCGCATCAGTCTGCTCAGCAGCCCGTCTCCGGCGCTGGCAGTGCTTGGAATGCCGCCGGCCGCATCTGCAGATGAACTTTCCGCGCTCGCTTCAAATCCCGGAACTCTCTGTCTTGCATTGGACGGGGTGAGGGATCCAGGCAATCTGGGAACAATAATCCGCATAGCCGACTGGTTCGGAATCGATGCTGTCCTGGCTTCGCCCGACACCGTAGAACTCTACAATCCCAAGACCATCCAGTCTACTATGGGATCGGTTTTCCGCAAGAAAGTGATCTATTGTGACCTTGCAGAAGCTGCAAGGCTGTTCTCCGATGCCGGTGCTGCCGTGTACGGTACGTTCCTGGAAGGGGAGGATATCCGCATTCAGAAGCTGGAACGGCACGCTCTGGTCATAATGGGTTCAGAGTCCTTCGGCATAAGGGATTACCTCGCCGAATCCGTCACAAGAAAGTTGTTTATCCCTCCATATCCGGCCGGAGGGTCCGGCTGCGAATCGCTGAATGTGTCGGCAGCAGCGGCTGTAGTTTGCAGTGAATTCAGAAGATTTTCGTAACTTAGAGAGTTAATACGATTTATCGATATGGCAAAAGAACTTGACTTCAGCGATATAAATAAAGATACCCTGTCGTACAAGATTGCACGCAGCTATCTCCATTTCGTACACAATTATGTCTACTACAGACAGTTCAAGATCACCGGAAGGGAGAACCTGCCGAAGGACGAAGGGTATCTTGTGGTCTGCAATCACCAGAACAGCCTTAACGACGCTCTCGGCATCCTGTTCACTACAGGCAAGAGATATCCGGTATTCATCGCCCGCGCCGACATTTTCAACAAACCTGCCATAGCGAAGATATTGAAGTGGCTGCGCATCATGCCTGCCTACAGGCTGAGGGACGGAGTCGAGGATTTGGGAAAGAACGAGGCGATTTTCCGGGAAGCGGCCCGTGTCATTACAGAAGGTGATCCGATAGTCCTGTTTCCCGAGGCTCTGCATCAGAACGGAAGATATCTTGGCACTTTCAAGAAAGGATTCGCCAGAATCGCTTTCGAGACGGTCGAGAAGACTGATTTCAAGATGAAGCTGAAGATAGTCCCGATGGCCAACAACTATTCCGACTATTTCCGCTTCCAGTCCAAGCTGAATATGATTGTCGGCGAGCCTTTCGATTTCACCGACCTGTATGAGGTATACAAGACACATGAGGAACGTGGAAGATACCTGCTGGCAAAGAGGGCTCACGACGCTGTCGAGAAACTGATGGTGAACTTGGACGACATTCCCAACTACGAGGCTCTCGAAACGCTGTGTACGGTGTACAGGAAGAATTACATTAAGGACAACAAGATACGCCCGGCCAACAGCATCAGAAGCGAGACAGTGGCCGACCAGGCGATCGCCGACAGGCTGCGCGAATGCCGCAACGGCAGCCCGGAACAATATGCAGGCCTGATAGAAAAGGCTACGGAATACGGCGGTCTGCTGAAAGACCTGAAACTGAGAGACTGGATATTCACGAAAAGACGCCATCCCGTCATCGGCATAATCGTCCGTACTGTCCTGTGGCTGCTCTACCTTCCCATATGGCTTGTATGCGCCCTGCTGAACGTGATACCTTTCTTCAGCGGTTTCCTCTTTACCAAGAAGGTGAAGGACAAACTCCTGCATCCGTCTTTCCATTTCGTGGTTGGCACCCTGATTGCCGGACCGATCTGGTATCTCATAGTTTCAGTGATTTTAGCGCTTGTGACCCACACCTGGTGGTATGGAGTGATATCATTGATCCTGCTGCCTTTCACGGTAATCATATTCTCCCGCTCGACAGGCTATCTCAAGAAGCTTGTGAACCGTTTCCGCCGTTCGTCATTCGTGGCAAAGAAGGACAAGCGTTTCTTCCGTGCCCTCGACCTCAGGGAACAGATCGTGGCCGGTATGGACGAGTTAATGAAAAACAAGGATTAAACTATATTTCATATGGACAGAAAAATCGTCATAATGGATCATCCGCTGATCCAGCACAAACTCTCAGTGTTGCGTGATGAGCAGACCGGAACATATAAGTTCCGCGCTCTGGTCAATGAGATTGCGACTTTGATGACTTACGAGGCCACCCGTTACCTTCCGCTTGAGGAAATAGAAGTCAAGACTCCCTGCGGCGTGGCAAAATGCAAGAAAATTTCCGGCAAGACGCTGGCTTTCGTGCCGATTCTCAGGGCCGGTACCGGAATGCTGGACGGTGTGCTCCAGCTGATTCCTACGGCTAAAGTCGGCCATATCGGCCTTTACCGCGACGAGAATACCCTGAATCCTGTGGAATACTACTGCAAGCTTCCTGCTGACATCGAGTCCAGGGATGTGTTTGTACTCGACCCTATGCTGGCGACGGGAGGTTCGGCAGTCAACGCCATCTCCCAGATCAAGCTGCGCCATCCGAAGTCTATCAAGTTCCTTTGCATCATCGCAGCCCCGGAAGGACTGGAAGTGCTGAAGAATGCCCACGCGGAAGTCGATATATTCTGCGCCCACGTGGATGACCATCTCAACGAAAAGGGATATATAGTTCCCGGTCTCGGCGACGCCGGTGACCGCATCTTCGGAACGAAGTAATATTATTTGCGATGGCGACCTTTCTTTGGAGCGACATAGTGTTCGGCCCGATACATAGCCGCAGGGTGGGGACCTCCCTGGGAATCAACTTGCTGCCCGTATGCGGCAAACTGTGCACATTCGACTGCATCTACTGTGAATGCGGGTCGATGGACTCCGGTGCGCCGAAGAAGGACCGCAGGATGCCTTCCTATGAACAGGTCGCAGAGGCGATGTCCAGCCGTTTCAAGGAACTTTTTGACCAGGGAGTCAAGGTCGACTCCATTTCCTTTACCGGCAACGGCGAGCCTACGCTGAACAAGGATTTCCCCGCAATCGTTGACAAGACCGTCGAACTCAGGGACAAATATTTCCCTGCAGCTGTGATAAGCGTTTTCTCCAATTCGACCACGCTGGACAGGCCGGGTGTCTTCGACGCCCTGATGAAGGTCGACAACCGGATAATGAAGGTTGACTGCAGCGATATACAGATACTGAAGGATGTCAACCGGCCTGCAGGAAGGTTCTCCCTTGAGAAGGTCCTTGAGAACCTCGAACGTTTCAAAGGAGATTTCATACTGCAGACTATGTTCTTCAAGGGCGTTGTAGAAGGCCGTGAGATAGACCTCACTGCACCTGAGCTGGTGGCCGGATGGCTCGACATAGTGCGCAGGCTGCGGCCATACAGGATCATGGCCTATTCACTCGACCGCGACACTCCTGTGGACGGGCTTGTGAAGATTGGCAGGGAGCGACTCCAGGAGATAACTGCCCCGTTGCGAGACGAGGGTTTTGATGTTGAGATTTTTTGATACTCAAATATCTAATAATTAATATTTTAAATATTGTTATATGAACGAATCGAAGAATATGTCAAGGCGCCACTTCCTTGGCAGTGCAGCTCTCCTTTCAGGGGCTGCCATAGCAGGTCCTTCGTTGATCAGGTTCAATGACGTACGTGCTGCCGTTCCGGCTGCACCGGCTGATTTCAACGGTCTCGTCTTCCCCGATGGCAAGCCTAATTCAAAGTTTGCAGGTGTGCAGATCGGTAACATTACAAACAGTTTCAGGAATATCAATACCCTCGAAGATTTCGTCAATGCCTGCGTGGCTTCCAACATCAGTTCTGTCGAGCTGAGGAATATGGGCCAGTTCGAGTCTATCATCGGCGGTCCGGCCAATCCCAACCAGGTCCGTCCTATGTGGGAGATGGTGAATTCTCCAAGGCCTCAGGGTCAGGGTGCGCCTCAAGGCGCTCCGCAAGGAGGACAGAGACCTCCGCAGGGTGCTCCCCAAGGTGGAGGAATGCCTCCGCAGGGCGGACAAGGCGGCCAGCGGCCTCCGCAAGGCGCTCCTCAGGGCGGTATGCCTCCGCAGGGCGGCGGACAGGGCCGGGGTCAAGGTCAGGGTATGGGACGTCAGATGACTCCCGAGCAGGAGAAGTACAACAAGGAGCTTGCTGAATTCCGCAAGTCTTCTGCTGCCATCGCCGGCTGGGCGGAACTGGGCAGGAAACTGCGCGAGGCAGGTATCAATGTGCATCTTCTGAAATTTGAAGCCGGAGACACCGACGAACTGCTCGACTATTCTTTCGCTGCAGCAAATGCTGTCGGCGCCAAAGGTATCACTACAGAAGGATCGGCCGAGAAATGCGCTTCTTTCGGAAAGATTGCTGAAAGGAACGGCTCCCTGGCAGTCTATCACAACCACGGCCAGTATGCCAACCTGTCTATCGCAGAGATTGAGAGATGGCTCGATATGTCACCTGCAAACAGGCTGAACTTCGACGCTCCCCACTACTTCGGCTTCGGCTATGAGGACGGTCCCAAACTCGACCCTATGGAATTCATAGAGTACTTCCACGACCGTATCGTCAGCATCCACATCAAGGACAAGACCAGCTTCAAGAATCCTTATCAGAGCAACCAGAACCAGGTGTGGGGCCAGGGTGAGACCCCTCTGAAAGAAATACTTGAACTGGTGAGGGATAAATATCCTTATATCAACTGCGATGTCGAGCTGGAATATACTGTTCCGCAGTGGTCTACTCCCGAAAAGGAGATAGCTACCTGCGTGAAATATGCGCGCCAGATCCTTATCTAGCTTTCAAGAGCCAGGAGGGCGTCGGCAACCGTGAAATTGCTGCCGCCGACGAATATGAGATCATTGGAATCTGCCACTTTGAGGGCGGATTCCAATGCTTTTTTTACGCCCGGCACAACTCTGCCCCTGATTCCGAAAGGGCGCAGCCTCTCGGCCAGTTCCTTCGCTCTAAGTGCCCGGTCAGTAGAGGCTTGGGTGAATATATAACGGAAATGTTTTCCTGATCGGGGCATAAATTCTGCGGCTGATTCGAGGTCTTTGTCGGCAACCATACCGAAAACGATGAATATCCTTGCCGCATCTTCGTCTTTCAGTTGTGAGAACACCCATTTCAGGCCGTGCGGGTTGTGTCCGATGTCGCAGATCAGCCTGGGTTTGCCCTCGCCGAGGTTGATGCTTTCCCATCTTCCTCTCAGTCCGGTGGTGGCGGCTGCGCATTTAAGGCCTTCGACCGCGTCCGGCCTCAAGAGTCCGAGCTGATTAAGTGCACATAATACTGTACGCAGGTTTTCGTGCTGATAATCACCTTTTAAATCCAGGTTATCTGCACTGATACTTGCGTTGCTTGTGTCATACTCCTGAGCGTACGTGATAGGGGCGTTTCTCTCTTTGGCAAGTCTGTCGAACACCGGTGCGGTGTGGCTGTCTGCGTTGCCGATTACAACCGGAACGCCTGGTTTGATGATGCCTCCTTTCTCGAAGGCAATCTCTTCAAGAGTGTAGCCGAGATAGGTGCAATGTTCCAGGCCTATGTTGGTAATGACGCTCAGGACTGGAGTTATTATGTTGGTGGAATCGAGCCTGCCGCCGAGGCCTGTTTCGATGACGGCTACGTCAACCGCCTCACTTGCAAAGAAGTCGAAGGCCATGGCGGTCGTTATCTCGAAGAATGAAGGATTGTGCTCGTCGAAAAAAGCATCCCATCTCGTCAGGAAAGCAGATACAGCTTCCCTTGAGATCATCCGATAACCTTCGGCTGTCACTATTTTCATCCTCTCTCGAAAATCTACGAGATGGGGCGATGAGTAGAGTCCGACCTTGAGCCCGGTGTGGGCGAGGGCGGAGGCGAGCAGATGACATACTGAACCTTTGCCGTTGGTGCCTGCTACGTGGATGGTCTTGAAACGTTCGTGCGGCCTGCCAAGAGCCTCGTCAAGCTCCTTGACGGTCTCTATGCCGGGTTTGTATGCACGGTTTCCGACTATCTGGAATGAAGGGAAACGGTTGTAGAGGCGCTCTATCTGTTCTTCGTACGTCATTGTTCATAAAATTGTCCGCAAATATGGCAATAATTCCTGTCATTGCTTTTTGATAATGCCTAAATTTGCCAATCAAATCCATTGCAATGAGTCAAAACCGGAATATTCTGTTCTTTGAGACAAACCAGAACTCAGTAATTGCCGTCAGCTGCGGCAAACCTTTAGACAAAGAAGATATCAAGGCCCTCGAGTGGCTGTTCTCCGAAGCCCGTCAGATAGATGCGGACAGGGTGGAGGGTCTCTTCATCGGTCCCAGGAGGGAGATGATAACTCCTTGGAGTACTACTGCAGTTGAGATTACTCAAAATATGAATATAGAGGCGATTGAGAGGATCGAGGAATTCTTCCGCGCCGAGTCTGAGTCCAGCTCTTTCGACAAGATGCTGCAAAGGATGTACAAGGGTCTCGACCAGGATGTCTTTACGGTGAACCGCAAACCGGAGGACATTGTCTATATCACTGATTTCGAAAAGTACAATCTCCAGGAAGGCCTGGCCCTATCTGCGGACGAGATCGCATACCTGCAGAACCTGAGCGCGAAACTTGGCAGGCCGCTTACCGATTCGGAGGTCTTCGGCTTCTCCCAGGTCAACTCCGAGCATTGTCGACATAAGATTTTCAACGGTACCTTTATCATTGACGGTCAGGCAAAAGAGCTCTCTCTCTTCAAGCTTATCAAGAAGACGACTCAGGAGCATCCGGGCATTGTTGTCTCGGCGTATAAAGACAATTGTGCGTTCATTGAAGGACCGACTCTCGACCTCTTCCATCCCCAGTCCGGCAGCAAGCCTTCGTTCTTCGAGAGGGACGAGGAGCAGACCGTTATCTCGCTGAAAGCTGAGACCCACAACTTCCCGACTACGGTGGAGCCGTTCAACGGCGCTGCGACCGGCACCGGCGGTGAAATCCGCGACAGGATGGCAGGCGGCAAGGGATCGTTTCCCATTGCAGGTACTGCCGTATATATGACCCCGTATCCCCGCTTTGAGGAGAATCCCCGCCCGTGGGAGAAGGCTCCCCGGAACTGGCTGTACCAGACTCCGCAGCAGATCCTTATCAAGGCGTCCAACGGTGCGTCCGATTTTGGAAACAAGTTCGGCCAGCCCATCATCTGCGGCTCGCTGAGCACCTTCGAGTATTCTGACGAAAAGGGTACTTATGGCTATGACAAGGTTATAATGCAGGCCGGCGGCGTGGGTTATGCCAAGAAGCGCGACTGCCTGAAGGACGAGCCTGAGGCCGGCGATTCGGTTCTGCTGCTCGGCGGCGACAACTACCGCATCGGTATGGGCGGCGGCGCCGTGTCTTCGGTCGCTACCGGAGAATATGCGGATGCAATAGAACTCAATGCTGTGCAGAGATCCAATCCGGAGATGCAGAAAAGGGTTTACAATGCCATCAGAGCTGTCGCCGAGAGCGGACGCAATTCAATCATATCGGTTCACGACCACGGCGCAGGCGGCCACCTTAACTGCTTGTCTGAGCTGGTGGAGTCTACCGGCGGCACGATGGATATAGCGAAGCTGCCTATCGGTGACAAGACTTTGTCTTATAAAGAAATTATCGGCAACGAGAGCCAGGAGAGGATGGGAATGGTGGTTGTTAAAGGAGATGTCGCCGAGATCAAGGCTATCGCCGAACGCGAAAGGGCTCCCTTTTATGAAATAGGTGAGACCACTGGGCGGCACAACTTCACTCTGAGGGACAGCAAGACCGGAGCGGTGCCTATGGATCTGGCGATCGGCGATATGCTTGGCTCGACTCCGAAGACTGTGATGGAGGATGTGACGCTGAAGAGAAGCTTTGCGGATGTACCTGATGTAAAACTTTTGACGAAAGAAGATATATATTTAAAAATTAGGCAGTTGCTCTCATTGGAACAGGTGGCCTGCAAGGACTGGTTGACCAACAAGGTGGACCGTTGCGTCACCGGACTGATAGCCTGCCAGCAGACTTGCGGCGAGATCCAGCTGCCGCTGAACGACGTAGCAGTCACGGCGATCGGATATGACAGCAACGAGGGTATTGCCACCTCGATCGGACATGCCTGCATTGCCGCCCTCATCGATCCGGCGGCGGGCGAGAGGCTGACTATTGCCGAGGCTTTGACCAATCTTGTATGGGCGGATATCGAAGGCGGTCTTGATGCTGTCAGCCTGAGCGCCAACTGGATGTGGCCCACCAGGAATCCGGGCGAGGACAGCCGTCTGTACAGTGCTGTGAAGGGTGCGAGTGACTTCGCCTGTGCGCTCGGCGTGAACATCCCTACCGGCAAGGACTCGATGTCTATGACCCAGAAATACAAGGACGGCAGCAAGGTCCTGGCTCCCGGCAGTATGATCATATCGACTGTCGGTAGGGTGAAGGATATAACCAAGACTGTACACGCAAACTTCGCCCAAGGTCAGCATGAGTTGCTTTACGTACCTTTCGTGAAGGATCTCAAGTATCCTCTCGGAGGTTCTGCATTTGCGCAGATTTTTGCTGCGGTAGGTTCTGAGTGTCCGGATGTTGAAGCCTCTTATTTCAAGAAATGTTTCAATGCCGTTCAGGAGCTTGTCGACAGTGAACTGCTGCTTGCCGGACACGACGTTTCGGCCGGAGGTCTGCTGACCGCACTGCTTGAAAGCTGCTTCCCGAATGTCGAGGGCGGCCTGTCGGTCGATCTCGGCGGATTCGATTCCAATATACTTTTCAGCGAAACCCCTGCCGTCGTGCTGCAGGCGGCCGACGCTGCCGCAGTTAAAGCAATACTTGATAGGGTGGGTGTAAGTTATTATGCAATAGGTAATACCATTGCTGATAGAATTGCGGTTATTAAATATGCCGAGGGCTCGCTGAAGCTTGATATCGACGATATGAGGGACGATTGGTTCCGTACGTCATACCTTTTCGACAAGAGGCAGGTTTCCGGCGGAATGGCCGAGGAAAGAATGACGAATTATGGCAGCCAGCCGCTCAGGTTCCGTTTCCCTGAACGTGAACTCTGGAAGGAGGGACTGTTCGGCGAAGGGAATGAGGCAGACCGGCCCGTTGCGGCCATTATCCGCGAGAAAGGGTCGAACAGCGACCGTGAGATGGCCTGGGCCCTCTATATGGCCGGTTTCAGGGTTAAGGACGTGCATACCACCGACCTCACCGCCGGTCGCGAGACTCTCGAAGATGTCAGGATGATAGTGTTCGTGGGCGGCTTCTCGAATGCCGACGTGCTTGGATCGGCAAAGGGCTGGGCGGGCGCTCTCCAATACAACGAGAAGGCCCGCAAGACGCTGGAGCGCTTCTATGCAAGGAAGGATACGATGAGCCTCGGTGTCTGCAACGGATGTCAACTAATGGCTGAATTAGGGCTTGTAACTCCCGAACACAGAGAAGCTTCGCCCAAGATGAAACATAATGTTTCTCATAAGCACGAGTGTGCTTTCGTGGGTGTGAATGTTCCCGAGTCGCCTTCGATAATGCTCAAGTCGCTGCAAGGATCCTCACTCGGAATCTGGGTATCTCACGGAGAGGGCCGCTTCGCATTGCCTTCAGGCAGGAAGCTGGAAGAGCAGGAGTTCTCGGTAGCCCTCCGGTACAATTACGATGCATATCCGGCAAATCCCAACGGATCAGAATATGCTATTGCTGGCGTCTGCAGCAAGGATGGACGGCATCTGGCAGTGATGCCGCACCCCGAAAGGGGACTGCGTCCGTACAACTGGGCCTGGTATCCGGAGGAAAGGCGTCACGACGAGGCGACTCCGTGGGTCGATATGTTCATCAACGCCCGCAAGTGGCTGGAAAACAATTAGGAAAAGGATATCTAGAACAGCTGCTGTTCGGCAAGCCGTCTTAGCAGATCAAGTGCGTTCGAAGCGAATCGTTTTATGTTCACGTCTCTCGATGCGGACATTGAAAGTATCTTCTTGGAAATAACTTCAAATTCTCCTGTAGATCTGTCTCTGTGAGCGGCTGCTATCCAGCAAGTTCCTACTGGCTTTTCTTCGCTTCCGCCGTCCGGTCCGGCTATGCCTGTCGTGGCGATCGAGTAGTCTGTTTTCATGAGGGAGGCTACTCCGCGGGCCATCGCCTCGGCACATTCGCGGCTTACGGCTCCAAATTTCTCCAAAATCTCGGGATTTACTCCTAATACGTTGATTTTGACCTCATTGGAATACGATGTAACGGAGCCGTTATAATACCTTGAGCATCCCGGAATGGAGGTGATGAGCTCTGAAAGATGGCCTCCGGTGCAGGATTCGGCCACGGAAAGGGTTTCCTGATATGCTGCTTCGGGCGGACACTTCAGAAGCCGGGGCAGAATAGACTGCAGGGTGTCGTCGCCGTAGCCATATATGGTATTTCCCAGGATCTCCCGGAGCTTTTCAATCTCTTCGTCCATACGGGCGACCCTCGATTCGTCGTCAGCTCCATAGCAGGACAGGCGGAGCCTGATGCCGATGGTGGCGTTCGGCAGATAGGCGAGGTGGAGCCATTCCGGAAGAGCGTCCTCCCAAGTCTCTATCTGCTTGGAAAGGACAGATTCTGGAACTCCGAAAGTGATTATATTTTTGTGGATTATCTTCTCTAACGTAAAGTGTTTCTTTATGTCATCGAGGATGTCGTCCAGAAGGCCTTCAGCTTCATATGGAACGCCCGGGAGCGAGTAGAGAACCGCAGGATGTCCATATCTTTTCTCTTCGAAAGGGAACTTCATGCAGGGGGCGGTCCCCAGTCTGTTGGGAATGACCTCGCAAGTGTCCGGAACTTGCGCCTGGGCCAGGTTGATGTCCAGAAGGTCGATGTGTCTTGCGCCGAGGATCCTCTTTACGATGGCCAGCTGTTCGGGGGATTCTTTGTAGCCGGTGGCTCCGCTCAGGCTTGCCAAAGCGTCTTTCGTAATGTCGTCCTTAGTTGGACCAAGACCTCCGGTAACAATGACTATGTCGGTATTTTTCAGGCAATTGTCAAGATTGGATATTATCTCTTCGCGGTCATCTCCGATTGAAAGCATATAGCGGACTTTGATTCCTATACGGTTGAGAGCCGTGCTTATCTTCGATGAGTTGGTGTCTACGATCTGGCCGATCAGTATTTCGTCGCCGATCGTGCATATAGAAGCAGTCGTCATTTTTTCCTTCTGGCGTAAGCCTTTGCAAGATATCTGTTAATACGTTTCACATACGCTGGGCCATTGAAGATGAATCCAGTGTAGATTTCTATCAGTGAGGCACCTGCATCGAGCATTTCAAGCGCTTGTTTCGGTGTCATTATACCTCCGCAAGCTATGATTGGCAGTATGCCTTTGGTGCGGGCGTGAATATGCTGTACGAACGCTTTCGACCTCTCGTAAAGGGGAGCACCGCTCAAACCGCCGTTTCCTATCGATTCTACGACTTTCGGACTCGTCTTGAGGTTCTCCCTCGACCGGGTGGTGTTCGTGGCTACAAGGCCGTCTATGCCGCTTATAAGGGCAAGATCTATGATTTCATCCAGCTGCTCCAGCGGAATGTCGGGAGAAACCTTCAGAAGAACCGGTTTCGGATCGTCGTTGAAGCGGCGGACAGTATTGATGTGTTCGAATATTTCAGCCAGGGAATCGATGTCCTGAAGTTCGGTAAGGTCCTTGACATTGGGGCAGGAGACGTTCAGGACAACGAAATCCACGAAATCATACAGTATGGCGAAGGATTTCTCGTAATCCTTGTATGCGACGCCGTTGGGTGTGACCGCGTTTTTGGTGATGCTGGCGGCGACCTTGCATCTAACCGGCTTTTCCTTGATCAGCATGTTGGCTGCATAGCGCGCCCCTTTGTTGTTTATGCCCATCCTGTTGATTATGGCTTTGTCTTTGGGGAGCCTGAAGCAGCGCGGGAGCGGGTTTCCGTCCTGGGCCTTGGGCGTCAGGGAGCCGATTTCCACGAAGGAGAAACCGAAATTCGCAAGGTCATTGTACATATCGCCGTTCTTGTCGAATCCGGCGGCAAGGCCTACGGGGTTCTTGAACTTGATTCCGAAGACATCGCGCTCCAGACCCTTGAAGCGGGGGCTGTATAAAGCCCTGATGGCCGGACGGCACAAAGGAACGAACCTGCAGAACTTCAGCAGATTCATAATCAACCTGTGGATGGTTTCTGGTTGAAAGAGGAATAGGAGGGGTCTGAGCAGCCTGTACATACAGAGACAAAAATAATCAATTATCTCTTTTCGTATGTTCCGTCCTCGTATAAAATCAGTATGGACTTGATTGCTTTGGGTTGTCCGGGAAGTTTTATGTCTTGTTGACCTCTCTTATTATCAGAAGATTGAATATTGTTACCGAAATCTATTGTTTCAGTAGTTACCAGTACTTCAGGCTGGCTCATCTCAGTAAAAAGGTCCGCTTCCTGGACAGGTGGTTCCGGATCTGTGACAGGTGCTTCAAATGCTGCTGCAGAAGAATCTTTGTAGGGTTTTCCTTTGCCAAGGATGAGCCATTCTGCATTAAGGGAAGGGAAGGCCTGCAGCATCTTCGCTATGAATTCATAACTCGGCTTGTTGCGGCCGGATAGGAGATGGGTGACACCGGAACGCTGTATTCCCATCTTGTCTGCAAACTGACTTTGACTGAGCTGTTCCATCTGCAGAAAGAGCTGTAATCTCTGTTCCATTTTGTAAATCATTGATTTTTACAAATGTAATACAAATTACATTCATATCAAAGGGTAATTTATGTTTACAATATTAAACTGCAAAGTTGTAAACGTTATATTGGGAGAAATATCTTGAAGCAGGGAGGATGTTTTAAAAACCAAACATAGACTTATTATTTAGTTGAACTTGATAAAATATTGGGTTTG
This sequence comes from Bacteroidales bacterium, assembly GCA_017561885.1. Classification (GTDB taxonomy): domain Bacteria; phylum Bacteroidota; class Bacteroidia; order Bacteroidales; family UBA932; genus Equibacterium. The sequence goes on from JAFZBF010000020.1 coordinate 81,538, forward strand.
AATAAATTAACCATATGGATACTATGTAAATAGGCTATTTTGGCCGTCCAAGGTTGCCGATGAGACTATTCTATTGTGTAGATAGAATAATATAAAATACTGGGTTTTAGGATATTGATAATAGAAATTCTATGCTATAATTTTTGCTTATGGCCGCTTGGTGATACTCCGTCAGGGATTTGTTAATAACTTTTGTAAACATGATTGTTGTTGGCATTAATGTTACGAGCGTAAATTTTAATGGCGAAATTTGTGATACAATGTTAAACATATCAGAGCGTCGTCTATCTTGAACGATTTATTTGATATGGCTCTTTTTTGACTAACTTTGTACTCCCTGAAAAACGCTATGAAACCTGCAATCAGAATCGATGACTATTTCTACGATCTTCCCGAAGACCGTATCGCAAAGTATCCCCTCGCCAACAGGGACGATTCTAAATTGCTTGTCAACCTTGACGGTTCACCAAGAGATTGCAGATTCCGTGATATCGCCGATTATCTCCCTTCAGGATCTCTTATGGTTTTCAATGAAACCAAGGTTGTTCCCGCCCGCCTGTTGTTCAGGCGTGACTCCGGCGCTCTCATCGAGGTGTTCTGCTTGGAACCCAAAGAACCGGCGGACTATCAGCAGGCTTTTGCTACCAGTGAGAGCTGCATATGGAAAGCCATAGTCGGCAATGCCAGAAAGTGGAAGGGTGATACTCTTTCTTTATATGTGGAACATATTGACAATGAGGAAATCAAGTCCATTGACCTAAAGGCGGACTTGATTGAACGGGACGGCAACGCCTTCATTGTCAAGTTCACCTGGAAGGGCAGCGAATCGTTCTCTCGGGTAATGGAAATGTGCGGCAAGATGCCGATCCCTCCGTACCTCAACCGTGACTCCCAGCCTATCGATGCCACGCGTTATCAGACTCTTTATGCAAAGATTGAAGGTTCGGTGGCCGCTCCGACTGCAGGCCTTCACTTTACAGATAAAGAACTTGATGCTATAGACAGCAAGGGGATCGAACGCGTCAAACTGTGCCTGCACGTCGGCGCCGGCACGTTTCTGCCTGTCAAGAGCGAATATATTGCCGACCATTCGATGCATGGGGAGCCTTTCTCTGTATCAAAAGATTTTCTGTGCACTCTTTCCAGATATGCCGGCAAAGAAATTGTGGCAGTCGGAACCACGTCGATCCGGTCCCTCGAATCGCTCTATTACCTGGGTGTACATTGCATTGAAAGAGGGGAGCCCGGTGTGGTCGGGCAGTGGGAGCCGTACCGGGACGAAGGTTATTCCTATACTCCGGCCGCTGCTGTTAATGCATTAATTAAATATTTAGAAAACAATAATTTAAATACTATCACATCAAGAACAAATTTAATAATTGTCCCTTCCTATGAATTCAAGTTCGTCACCTATATGGTTACGAATTTCCACCAGCCTAAAAGCACTCTGCTGCTCCTGATCGCAGCTGCGGTCGGTGATGGTTGGAAGCAGATGTACGGTTTCGCAATGGATAACGGATACCGTTTCCTGAGCTACGGTGATTCGTCTCTGCTGAAGGTGCAATACAAATTCAACAACCCGTTATGAGAAAAGTCAGAAAATTCATTATACCAATAGTTACCCTTCTTGTGGGCTTTGCTTCCTTCTCCAGCCTGATCGGGCTGCTGAACACCGAAATGCTGACCGGCTGGCTCAAGCCGGGAACAGGTGCCACATGGATATGGCTTGCAGTCGCATTCGCCCTTATGTGTTTCCTTTTCGTGACAACGGTCGTGTCAGGCCGCATAAAGGCCGGTGAGGCTGTTTTGAAATTCCTGAGGAACCTGCTGTTCTGTGCGATAAGTGTCCTGGTCGCCTGGCTGGCTTCTCTGCTGTCAGCTCGCATCTCTGACGGCAAGATGTCCGAACTGCTGTTTATGGCTGTGTTCCTGGCGGTGCTCCTGATATTCGGGGTGCAATATATGGTAGGTTCTTCGAAAGCCGCGAAACTTGCATCTGCCAATTCGCTCCGCAAGAGTGCGGCGGGGGCGGGGACCATCAGATATGATTACGCATCACTGTTCGGCGCTTCCATGCTTGCCGCACTGCTTGCAATAGTCGGTCTTGTCCTGAAAGTCGATGTGAAACCTTTGCTGGTCGTTTTCTCGGCTACGGCCATTGCATTCCTGTTGTGGAGGCTGACGGGATGGAGAGGCTGGCTGATGATAGCAATCGCCTTTGCCACTGCAGTATTATGCTGCAAAATAGACGATATTGATTATTCACTTGAACAATTGCCTTATATAATAGCATTAACTTTTTCAGTAGTCGCGATCTTTGCGCCTTGCGCAGATCTGTACGGTCGCAGTGAACAAAATCTCTAAGCAATGGACAGCAAATTCGACGAAATACGTCCCTACAACGACGCAGAGGTAGTAGCCGCCACCAAGAGGATGGCCATATCTCCAACAACTTATATGTTCGAAGACCACCTCTTCCGCGACAAGGCTCACGGTTACCTTTCATCGATATTGATGACTGTCGAGGGTGTTGCCGACTTTCAGAGCAAGGTGATGTCTCAGATCGTGGACAGGACCATCGCCCTTACCACAGCCGGCCTTACTGTCAAGGGTCTTGAGAACTTCCGTACAGAAGACGGCAGCATCGGCAAGTTCCTGCTGGTATCCAGCCACAGGGACATCGTGCTCGACCCGGCTTTCGTGCAGATAACGCTTCTCAAGAACGGCATTCCGCTGACTGAAATAGCCGCTGGCGACAACCTGATCGATGTGCCTTCGGTCGGTGACCTCATCCGTTCCAACAGGATGATAACCGTGAAGCGCAGCGGAACAGCCAAGGAACTGTACAATTCAGCTTTGCTTCTTTCGGAATATATAAGGACCAAGATGAAAAACCAGGAGTGCAGCATATGGCTGGCACAGAAGCAGGGCAGAAGCAAGGATGGTCACGACGCCACCGAACAGGGCGTGCTCAAGATGCTCAGTATGTCCGGAAGCGGCTCTTTCATCGAGGATTTCGCCGATCTGCACATTATGCCTATGGCAATTTCTTATGAATATGAGACCTGCGGTGCATTGAAGGCCCTGGAACTTATGTGCAAGGCCCGTGACGGCTTCTATCAGAAAAAGCAGGGTGAAGACCTGGCAAGCATGATAAGCGGCATCAAGCAATACAAGGGGCGCGTGCACCTGGAGTTCTGCAAGCCGATTACGCTCGAGGAACTTCAGGAGGCTGACAAAGCTGAGAAGAACGAGAAGTTCAGGGTGCTTGCATCAATCATCGACAGCCACGTGCTGCCGGCATTCAAGCTCTGGCCGTCCAATTACATTGCAGCAGACATCCTGTCAGGCAGAGACCGTTACGCAGACTATTATACTTCAAAGCAGAGGGAGGAATTCCTGGCGCATATCAACGGAGAACTCGCAGGGATGCCGGAAGGAGTGAGGGAGGTTCTCCTGAATATCTACGCGGCGCATCTGATGTAAAAAACTTTGATTATTTTTGGGAATTCAAAATTATTTGATACATTTGCAGTCCCAAAAGTAAGGGAGCTTAGCTCAGTTGGTTCAGAGCGTCTGCCTTACAAGCAGAGGGTCGGGGGTTCGAATCCCTCAGCTCCCACAAAAAATAAACCGGCGGAAAGCCGGTTTTTTTTTGTGGGATGCTTGCAGCCCCACCGCTTCGCGGAGCCCTGCCGAGGGGCAAATGCCGCTTTCCACATCGTTGAATGCGGGTGACACCATGGTTCGTGTCCGAAGGACACATCACAATTTCGTCACGGCGCTGGTGCGCCTAAGTAAGTATCGCCTCCTCTTCATTGTTTGTTCGCCACCACGCGCCCACGTGGGGCGCGACATGTAATCGCATTTACAGGCAAGGATTTCAGCAAGGTTTCAATCCACGCGCCCACGTGGGGCGCGACAGAGCAAGGCGGATGCATGCTGCCTTGACCTGCAGTTTCAATCCACGCGCCCACGTGGGGCGCGACATGGCAGGGGTTCATCACTCCGGAGCTGTACAGCGTTTCAATCCACGCGCCCACGTGGGGCGCGACCCGCTTCAGCATACATCGGCAAGCTCAAGTTCAAGTTTCAATCCACGCGCCCACGTGGGGCGCGACTTACCAGCGAGGACGCC
>JAFZBF010000021.1 GCA_017561885.1 Bacteroidales bacterium
AAAAATCGGGTTCTGAATAATGCTGCCACATTTTGGCAGAAATTATCCCTATCTTTGTATCCGCAAATGATAAACCTGTATGGCCAAGAACTATTTCGACCGTTACATCTGGCTGATTGATACCATCAACCGGCATGGGCACATTTTCTTTAGTGACATCAGTTACCTGTGGGCGCGCAGTCCGCTGAATAAACTTGGCGAGAATTACCTACCTGAGCGTACATTCCATAATCACCGCCAGGCCATCCTGGATACCTTCGGCATCGAGATCAAGTGCGACCGCTCGATGGGATACTATATTGCCAATGACGAAGATCTTGAGGAAGACGGTATCCGCCAATGGCTGCTGAATTCCTTGTCGCTGAACAATCTGATGAATGAGAGCCGCGAGATGCGCGACCGCATCCTATTCGAAGAGATTCCCTCCAGCCAGCGCTGGCTGACGGCCATCGTTAATGCCATCAAGGACCAAAAAACTATTGAAATGACCTACCAGAGTTTCAATCGTACTGAGCCCAATACGTTTGAGGCACATCCATGGTGCCTGAAGCTCTTCAAGCAACGCTGGTATCTACTGGCCAGGAGCGAAGCATATACGGAGCCCCGAATCTATGCCCTGGACCGCATTCGCACCGTCAAGGAGACAAAGAACCCACTGATAGTTCCCAAGAAGTTCAAGGCCGACGAATTCTTCAGACATTTCTTCGGCATCATCGTGGACGAGCGCAAGCCCGAGACCATCCGTCTGAAAGTAGATGACGACCAGGTCAAGTATTACAAATCGCTGCCGCTCCACAGTTCCCAGAAAGAGATCGAGACGACCGAGGAGTATACCGTTTTTCAGTATCAGCTTATACCGACATTCGACTTCATGCAGGAGATTCTCAGCAAAGGCCGGAGTGTCGAAATCCTTGCCCCCGAATCCTTCCGCGACGAGATCCATGCGGAGATTAAAGCCATGCTTGCCCGCTATGAATAATTTTGCGGCAATAGACTTCGAGACGGCTAACGAAAATCGCTGCAGTGTCTGTAGTGTAGGCGTCGTCATCGTCCGTGACGGTAAGATTGTGGACACATTCTACAGCCTAATTCACCCTGAGCCGGAATACTATCAATGGTTCTGCAAGCAGGTCCACGGCTTATGTGAAGAAGATACGGATGATGCTCCGGTTTTCCCTTATGTATGGGAGAAGATTGCCCCGATGATAGAAGGCCTGCCGCTCGTGGCACACAACAGTCCCTTCGACGAAGGCTGCTTGAAAGAAGTCTTCAAAGTCTACCAGATGGATTATCCTGACTACACGTTCTACGACACCTGCGCCGCATCACGGCGTCATTTCGGCCATCGGTTACCGGACCATCAGCTCCAGACCGTCGCAGCCGCCTGCGGCTATGACCTCAAGAATCATCATCACGCCCTGGCCGACGCAGAGGCCTGCGCCCATATCGCAATGCATCTTCTTTAGCAGTATCTTTCACTCGGTGTGCAAGATTGTTCCAGGCCCAAGGGCCTTCCACAAACTTGCACATCTTTTTTCACCCCAAACCCTCAAGGGTGACCCCGCACCGCTCCGGCGCTGCGGTGCCTGCGGCAGGGCCGCCTCCAGTCAGTTTCTGATTGTCGGGGCAAAGCCCACTCCATACAGAAACCGCCCTCCGGCAGCAAGGCATTGTGTCTACCGGCCTTCGGCCGGAGCTCTTGCTCCGTGCGCTACGCGCACTTCGCCGCCCACGACGTGGCGTTCGTCGTGTAGGTGCTGTTCGCGGGGTTTACGTTGATTAGAATCTACAGGGCGTAGAAGAAGAACTTCTGTCTGAACTTATTGGACATATACTCGGTGTCGGTGAGATCCTCCCAGAATACCTCCTTGATATGTTCATCAAAGGCAGGGTTGATGTATTCAACTTTGAAGCGCTCAAAGTGAGCCTTGGCTGCTTTATTCATCTTCGGGAACAGGAAGACGACATACTCATTCTCCCAATTGTTGTTCGTGATGCGCAGCACATTGCGAAATAGCTGGTAGTTCTTGCGCCATTCCTCGTCGAATACGGTCGGTTTCTTCAATAAGCAGGCACATTTTTCAATCATCTCCTTGTAGATCGTATCGAACTTTATTTTGTGCTCTTCGTCGTTTCTACAAGTCCCAAATCCCTGTTCCGTATATTTGATCTCGAAGTAGATTTTCTTATTGCTGTTTGAACTATGCAGGTAAAAATCGAAATTCGTGTTCTCTGTCTTATCGGGTATCCACTCGAATTCTGCGAAACCCGGGAAGAACTGCTGGGCGAAAGCGCCTTCAAAACCCATCTTAACAAGTAGGTGTGGGACTTCAGGTTTCGTTTTTGTACAAGACTTTTCCGCTATATAATCGACGTATGGCTTAAAGAACTCGTAGCATACCACCTGTGATGAGTTTAGGTGGTGGGCATATTTATGAGGACTGGGGAATAGTTCAGGGACGAACTCACACCCGTCATTTTCAATAATGGCTTTTACAATCTCAATTTGAGTCTTTCCCGGGATGGCGACAATATGAGGATAAGAGGACTTATTCCCCGGCCAGATTCCTTGTTTCCAAATGTTGTAGTGTTTGCCCAGGTGATTGTCGACAACCTCTTCTTTGAACTTCGCGTAGCTTGTGTATTCCATGTTTATCTCGTCATATCGTTATTTCCTTAAACCTCTCCACCTCCGTCCCATCGGGTAGGGTAACCTTGCTGAAGAACTCTTTGTACGGCCTAACCCAGATGTCCTGCACGCCGTAGAGGGCTTGGTAAACGACCACGTCGTCCAGGGTTTCAGAGTCTTTGCCGAAGCCGATGAGTTTGTATTTGCCACCCTTAAAGTGTTCGAAGTAGCGGTCGTGGTTGAGGCTCCGTTGTTTCAGAATCCGCTTCCATTCCTGTTCTTTCTTGCTCGGATACTCGCCACCGGCGCTCATCACGTCATTGAAGATCTGCTTGACCAGGGGTTTTGTCAGGTTGGTATTGTTTTTCCTTGCCTCGTCATCCATCCGGTTGGCGGCTCGCTCCAGTGCAGCGATGAAATTGTTGATGGTGGTGGTCGGCGTTTTCTTGTGATTATATGCCTCCGGCGTCGCGCGGCTGGTTTCCACATCCCAAGCCTCGGGCGGGATACTGTAGCCGATTGTGGTCTGGAACCTGTCACCATAGAAGGCCCAGGCCATCCGGATGGGGGCCTCTCCGTGCTTGTTCAAGCGTCTTTCCAGGTAGAATTTGATGGGCATTTCTCGCGTTTTCACAAAGGTAAGAAATCGCGCACATTTTTACAAGCGCCCCACAGTGTCTTGTAGTTGGGTTTTTGAAACATTTTTTCAGTCATTCATGCCAGATACCCCCATAATCGCGAGAAATTAAAAATGGCTCTTCGTATTATAATATGTCTGCTTTTCCTGACGAGGAAGCCGATGAAGGTCCTTGAAATCTTGCCCGAAGCCAACGATAACAAAC
>JAFZBF010000022.1 GCA_017561885.1 Bacteroidales bacterium
AGTTTTAAAATTGAGGTTGCAACTTAGAAAAAGTTGACTACCTTTGCAGTCCCAAACGGGAATGCTTCCTTAGCTCAGTTGGTAGAGCACGACACTCTTAATGTTGGGGTCCAGGGTTCGAGACCCTGAGGGAGCACGGGTTTAGCAAAGAAGACGACCGATTCGGCCGCCTTCTTTTTTTGTTCCCAACGGAACGCCGTTTTGTGAATCGATTGGATACTTTTGGAAAAACCAACTTTCACGGATTAGCCTTGCCCTCGTTACAAGGGCCTCCAGGGGGTGTGGCGCAAATCCGTGGTGGAATTTCCTACCACGGATTGATGTAATGACCGTTTCAGGGGCTCTGCGTGGGGTGTTGCCATTCCGCGAAAGTTGGGTTTGAAATACACCCGCCCAAAGGGCCCATAGATATCTTTTATTCAATACTATTTGCCTATATCTTGTCACTTACTTCTTTATATACAAGTCCGCAGAGGCGGGCAAGTTGTTTTGAGGAAGAGTTATAGCGCGATTTAAGGACTTTGGCAAGATGGAGGCGTTGAGCCATGGTAAGTGTGCGGATGCTGTTGACACCGAACAGTTCTTCGCAAGTTTCTGTTTTGTGCTGGCGCATCTCCTGAATGGGCATTGACAGATGAGAGATGCTGCCTCCCCTTTCTTCGACATCATTTTCCTTTGATACACACATAAAGAAGTTGAAACTTTTGTGTGTCTTGAAGATTTTCTCTACCAGATGATAGTCAACATATTCTCCGGGAAATAACACTTTTTCCTGAGTCGTGGTCGAAACGTCTTTCTTTATGTGAGACCAATTTGGAGAAGTCCAATAACCGGCACTCCTGAAATACAGGGCTCCACTGGACCAGGGGTAATCATATGCGTTGAAAGGGATTCCTCCGACCGGTGCATTTTTGATGACATAGCATATGGCCGTCTTGAGATATCGGTCTGTGTCGATGACCTGGTGGTTGATCGGTACAGAACGGAACTTGTGCCTGTCTCCATGTCGGTGCGAAATTGCCCATGAAGTTTGTTTTACATAATCGTGTATAAATCTGTTGCACAAGTCAAAAGCGCCATAGAGTATAAAATGGACATGGGTGTCCATTAACGAAAACGCCAGAATGGTGATGCCGTGCCTTTGAACCAGAGGTAATATGCGGTTCATTCCGGCACAAAAATCCGTTTCATCCAGGAACATTGCATCTACGGCATTGCCATCTGTACTGAAATGCCAGCAGTTTTTTACCGGAATTTGCTGTCCCTTTACAAATGGCACGTTGAGACCGAGGTCAGTCTCGATTTGATTCATAATGCGGGCGTCTGTATCCATAATCTTGCCCCGCGCCTCTAATGACCGACGGGGCTCAAATATAAACTGATTTGGGGAAGTGCAATACACTCTATCGACAATACCTGACAGGTGTTCCAAAATCCAAATTGGGACAGACGGCTTGATTTATTTGAAAAGTACAATGATGATACAAAAACCAACTTTCACGGATAAGCCTTGTCTACGCTACAAGGGTCTCCAGAGGGTGTGTCGCAAATCCGTGGTGGGATTTCCTACCACTGATTATTGGGAGACCTTCTGCAGGGCAATCTGAGGGGGTTGGTGTCATTCCGTGAAAGTTGGGTTTGAAATGGGGACCCACTGCAATGGCTTAAAATGAGTGTTTGGAGAAAGTTGCAATTCACGGATTGTACAAACCCGCTATGCAGAAACTAGGGGGCACTTTGTATTCGAATGTGAAAATGCACTTTATAGCTGGGCAGAATATTGACGGAACGGTACAGAAGAAGATATCTCCCGTTCGCCAGCTGGAGCTCTTTGGGTGGCTCCAGCTGGCGTCCGAGGATATCTTCTTGGATGATGCACTACCGGCAGCGCTTTGCTATCTCTTTATTCTTACGTCTTTGCATAAAGTCCTACTCCTCGAAACGATAGGGAGGACTTTATTGTTTTGCCAGATAATCATTGCCTTAGAGAACATACGCAATGTCAACAACAAAGGGTGACTGATGTTTTCAGCCACCCTTTGTTATTGATATATGTCATGAAGATTATACCTCGATGGGTTTGTACTTCGGAACGAGGGACTTCATGATAATCCAGCCGATGAGGTAAGCGACGGCGCAGTAGCAGAAGATGATGAAGTAACCTGCGGGCTTGCCTTCGAAACCGAGGAAGGTGAAGGCCGAACCGGCATTCTCTGCATAAGTGAAGAGGTTACCTGCAACTTTCTGGACGATCATCGAGCCGATACCGCCGGCCATCGTGCCGATTCCGGTGATTGATGCAATGGCTCCTTTCGGAAACATGTCACCGATGGTAGAGTAGAGGTTCGCTGACCATGCCTGGTGTCCTGCACCTGCAAGACCGATGAGGATAGCCGGCCACCAGGGGCTGAGCTGTCCGAGAGGCTGGGCAAAGAGCGCAGCAATAGGGAAGAAGGCGAAGATCAACATGGCAAGCATACGGCCGGGATAAGGGTGCATGCCTTTCTTCTCGACGAACAGTTTCGGAAGATATCCTCCGAAGATTGAAACCACTGTCACGATAGCGTAGAGAGTGAAGATAAGAGCCTGGCCCTTAGGACTGGAAGCCTTGATGCCGAACTGGTTGGCAAAATATGAAGGAGCCCAGAACAGGAAGAACCACCATACACCGTCAGTGAAGAACTTGCCGGTGATGAAACTCCAGGTCTGTTTGTATTTGAAGCACTGCAGGAAAGAAATAGTCTTCTCTTCTTTCTCGGCGGCAGCCTTGGCGGCTTCGGCTGCTTCTTCAGCGTCATCCTGGTGGATATACTCGAGCTCGGCGGCGTTCACATATTTGCTCTTCTCGGGCTTGTTGTAGAGCCATGCCCAGAAGAACATCCATACGAAACCGATGGCACCGATGATGATGAATGCCATTTCCCATCCGAGATTCTTGGCAAGAGCGGGGATGCAGAGAGGAGCGGCGAGAGCTCCTACAGAAGCACCGGCATTGAAGATTGAAGTTGCGAAAGCCCTGTCCTTCTTCGGGAAATATTCGGCAGTTGTCTTGATGGCTGCCGGGAAGTTTCCTGATTCACCAAGTGCCAATATGCCTCGACAGAACAGGAACATGTAAACTGAAACCGTCGATATGGCCAATGCAACGTTACTGCCGGCTTGAACGGCCCTGAGAGCTGCAACACTGTCGACACCGTCAACGAAGAGGGTGGTGGCCCAGCCGCAGGCTGCGTGGAGCACGGCACCGAAAGACCATACTCCGATGGCGATCAGGTAACCCTTCTTCGTTCCCATCCAATCGATGAACTTGCCGGCAAAGAGGCTGACGAGTGCGTAGAAGATAGAGAAGAAGCTGGTGATTGTACCGTAGTTTGCATCAGTCCAGTGGAATTCTGGCTTGATGAATTCATCATAGGTCAGCGAGAGCACCTGACGGTCCAGATAATTGACCGTTGTTGCCAAGAACAACATGGAGCATATCACCCACCTGAAATTTGTAGCATTAAAATTCTTATTAGACATATAGTTGAAATTTGTACTAAAATCTGGGTATAATCATAGCAAATCTACAAAATAAAAATGTAGAAACCTATGGGAGCCGGCAAAAAGGCTTATTCGAAACCTCTTGAATATGCCTGCTGCGGGCTGGCGAACACCTTGCCGATCTGGTGGTCCATATCGGTGATCTCCATTTCAATCTGCCAGTTTACGGCTTTTTCGACATAGTTGTCCAGGAACCACAGGACCTTGCTGAACTCCTGGTCCTGGAAACTGGCCACTTCGTGTGAATGGTTGGTGAAAGTGGCGAAGCAGTATGGATATCCGGCCTCCTTGAAGCCGGCTGCCAGCGGCTTGCTGCCGAACATTCCCAGGCGGAAAATCTGAATCTTGTTGTACGGCACCAGCTTGTCTGCGTCTCCGTGGAGGAAGAAAGTCGGAGCGGGGTCGTGGACTGTGTATTTGCATTCTCCTTTGCTGGAGAAGACTCCACCGGAGAACGAAATTACTCCTGCCAGACGGAAGTCGTCGGGGATGCCAGCGGTCATCGGGGTGCGGTTGCTGAGTTCATAGTTTGCCTGGAGCACCGAGATGGCACCGGCGCTGCTTCCGCAGAGGACTATCTTGCCGGTGTCGATGCGGAGCGCTTCGGCATTGCGTATGATATATTCTATGGCAGCAAAAAGATCCTCGGTCGCCATTGTGATCGAATTCCGGACAGGTTCCATCATCTTCAGCAGGCTTCCTCCGTGGAAATCCTTCAGGCCGAGACGGTAGTCGCTGGCCACGGCCACATAGCCATGGTCTGCAATGTCGCGGCAGAACTGGGAATAGAGGTCGGCTCTCTGGTTGTTGTCGACGAAGCCTCCTCCATAGACGAATATCATACAGGGCCTCAGAGTGTCGGATTCCTGCCTGTGCGCAGGAAAATAGAAGTCGAGTGCGAGAACCTGGGTGTCACGCACGGCGAATGCCTGGGTGCTGTCCCATCTGTCTGCCTGCTGGGCCCGGATTTCTGACGCGCCGATGGCGGCTATTGCCATCACGGCGAGGAATGCGGTGAACTTTTTCATTTCTTATACTGTTTCAAATATTTCAAACTGCCGAAATTGACGATTCTGCCTCCTCCGTGTTCCGGGGTCCTCTCCCTGGCGAAGGTGGAGGGGTTCACCCAGAACGTCACGGGCTCCCGGAGTCCTGCTTCGTGGAATCCCATCCTCGAATAGGTCGAGCCGTCGGACCATTCCAGGTCGGCATAGGTCATCACTTCGTCCGGAGCTGTATCTTCCACGAAACGGGCGAGCATCCGGCTCATCCCTCCGCTGATGCGGCTGCCCGAGAGACTGGCATATCTTACCCACTCGAACGAGCGCAACGGCACTTTGCGGCCTTCGATTTCGCGGGGGATAGTGCGGGGAGAAGAGAACATCGACACGGCAACGAGTTCTTCTCCCAGGAACATTCCATATTTATATTTTGCCTTCGCTGTGCCGTAGCTGTGATGCAAATCCAGAAATGCGGCGGCAGTGACTGCGTCAATTCGTTTTATCTCACATTTTCTTGCGAAAATCTTCCTGAAGCGGCCGAGGTGGGCGAGGACTCTCTCCTTGATGTAAGGTCCTCCTGTCCGCCAGCGGTCTTCATAAAGATATATGACTCCTTTCACACGCTCCGGGCGCTCGAATCCGTCCAGCGGGACGAGCCTGATCTGCACCCCGTTTTCAGGAAATGAAAAGAGCAGCCCATCCCTTTCGAAGGCAACTCCCTGACCGTTCAGGAATTCGGAAAAATCTTCTGTGAAAGTCATGATGTAAAGGTAGGATTCTTATTGCCCCTTACAAAAAATTTCGTATCTTTACCCGATATTTCACGAGAAGTTTTTAGATGGATTTTGAAGAAAACAACATTGTAGAAGAACCCAACGAGCGCCTGATACCCATCAGTGTAGAATCGGAGATGAAGAGCGCCTACATAGACTATTCTATGTCGGTGATCGTGTCGCGTGCCCTTCCGGATGTGCGTGACGGTATGAAACCGGTGCACAGGCGCGTTCTCTTCGGTATGGAAGGACTTGGTGTCGGCTCGAGCGGCAGCACCAAGAAATCAGCCCGTATCGTAGGAGAAGTCCTTGGTAAGTATCACCCTCACGGTGATTCCAGCGTGTATGATGCCATGGCCCGCCTGGCGCAGCCGTGGAATATGAGATATCCCCTCGTCTTCGGACAAGGTAACTTCGGAAGCGTTGACGGCGACCCGGTCGCTGCAATGCGTTATACTGAGGCCAAGCTTGAGAAACTTGCGGAAGAGGTGCTCGAAGACCTCGACAAGGACACAGTCGACTTTATGCCGAACTTCGACGAGTCGCTGCAGGAGCCTACCGTGCTTCCCGCAAAGGCTCCTCTGCTTTTGCTGAACGGTGCCGCAGGTATCGCGGTAGGTATGGCGACCAATATGGCTCCTCACAACCTCACCGAGGTCTGCAACGCCATCTGCGCTTATATCGACGACCCTGACATCACGGTTGAAGGCCTGATGGAGCACATCAAGGGTCCCGACTTCCCTACCGGAGGTATCATCCAGGGCCTGTCAGGCATCCGCGACGCCTTCGAGACCGGCCGCGGCAGGATCGTGGTCCGCTCGAAGACCGAGATCGAGGTTTCCGACAGCGGCCGCGAGACCATCGTGGTTTCCGAGATTCCTTATCAGATCAACAAGAAGGAACTCATCGAGAAGATTGCCGAACTCGTGGAGGCAAAGAAGATCGACGGCATCTCATACATAAACGACGAGAGCGACCGCAAGGGTATGCGCATCGTCATCAAGCTGAAGATGGGAGCTGTGGCCAACGTGGTGCTGAACACCCTGTTCAAGTACACCCAGCTGCAGGCCAGCTTCTCGGTGAACAACATCGCCCTTGTGGACGGCCGCCCCAAGCTGCTGAACCTCAAGGACCTCATCAAATATTTCGTGCGTCACCGCCACGAAGTCGTGCTCCGCAGGACACGCTTCGACCTCGACGCCGCCCAGAAGAAGGCCCACATCCTCGAAGGTCTGCTCAAGGCTCTGGACATCATCGACCTGATCATCGAGCATATCCGTGCGTCCAAGACTCCTCAGGAAGCCCGCGACGGCCTGATGGAGAAGTTCGGCTTCACACAGCCGCAGGCCGACGCCATCGTGGAGATGCGTCTCCGCCAGCTGACCGGTCTGGAAAGAGAAAAGCTCCAGGCTCAGTACGATGAGCTCGAAGCCCTCATCCACCATCTGCAGGCCATCCTCGACGATGAGAGCCTCCAGTACGGCATCATCAAGGAAGAGATGCAGGACCTCATCGCCAAGTACGGCGACGAGCGCCGCACCGAGATCGCGCCGAGCGCCGAGGACTTCAACCCCGAGGACTTCTATGCAGACGAGGACGTGGTCATCACGATTTCCCACCTGGGCTATATCAAGCGCACTCCGCTGACCGAATACCGTCTGCAGAACCGCGGCGGCATAGGCTCGAAGGGCAGCACTACCCGCGAGGAGGATTTCATCGAGCATATTTACGTGGCCAACATGCACAGCACCATGATGTTCTTCACCAAGAACGGCAAGTGCTACTGGCTCAAGGTATACGAGATCCCGGAGGGCGCCAAGGCTTCCAAGGGACGCGCCATCCAGAACGTCATCAACATCGAACCGGATGATGTGGTGCAGGCTTACATCAACGTCAAGTCGTTCGATGACAAGGAATATGTCGACAGCCATTTTGTCATCCTGGCCACAAAGACCGGCGTCATAAAGAAGACATCTCTCGAGGCCTATTCGCGTCCCCGTGCCAACGGTGTGATTGCCGTGAACATCCGCGAAGGGGATGCGCTGATCGAAGCCCGTCTGACCAACGGCAACAACTACGTGCAGCTCGCAGGCCGCGACGGCTACCTCTGCAGCTTCCATGAAAGCAAGGTCCGCCCGATAGGCAGAACGGCCACAGGAGTGCGTGGAATAAGCCTTTCAGAGGGCGATGAAGTCGTTGGCATGATATGTGTAGATGACGACATTCCGGAAGAAAACCTGCCTCAGGTCCTGGTGGTCAGCGAGAACGGTTACGGCAAGAGATCCAAGATAATGGATTACAGGATCACCAACCGCGGCGGTAAAGGAGTAAAGACCATTAACATAACTGAAAAGACAGGCCCGCTGATAGCCATAAAAGATGTGACCGATGAAAACGACCTGATGATAATCAACAAGTCAGGCATCACCATAAGGATGGCGGCTTCGGACATCAAGGTGGCAGGCAGAGCGACTCAGGGAGTCAAACTGATAAACATTAGAGAAAACGACAGTATCGCAGCAGTCTGTGTGGTTAACAAGAGCGAAGATAATACACCTGCAGAAGCAGCTGCGGACCCGGTACCAGATCCAAATCCTGACAATCAGCAAACACAAACAGAAATAAACAACTAATCTACACTAAAATGAAAAAGATTCTTCTTTTTGTTCTTGCATCTTCAGTAACGATGCTGACAATGGCGCAGCCCCCTATGGGTGGCGGCGGAATGCGTGGTGGTATGGGTGGCCCCGGCGGTCCTGGCGGCGGTGGTCCTCAGGGTGGTGGAAACACTATCTCAGCCGCAATCGGAGCAGGTACCAATGCCTCTGAAGCCAAGGCTGTCCTGGATGCCAAGAAAGCACTGGATAAGGCTATAGCTAATTCACAGAACTCAGGCAAGGCAGCTAAGGCTGCAACCTGGACTGCACTCAGCGACGCTTATGTAAAGGCATTTGACGCTCCCGCACAGAACCTTCTGGCAGGCAGCCCGATGTCTGACGTGAACGTATTCCTCAAAGGTCAGAAAGCTACCGGCATCAGCAACAAGGAAGGAGCTGAAGGCACTCCTTATGAAGTTGTGTCTTATGACAACAAGGATCTCTATTTCAGGAACGGTGTCCTCGATTTCTGGGTAGTCACCAAACCTGTTGCCGAGAATGCTCTCGACAAAGCGTTCGACGCTCTCGAGAAAGCTTACTCTCTCGATCCCAAGGCTGCTACCAACAAGTCCTATGCAGAGAAAGCCAACGCCATCCACGACAAGTATTATGATGACGCTGTCAATACCTATCTGGCAGGCAATGCGGCTGAGGCAAGCAAGCTCTTCGAGAAGACTGCCGCTATCTCAGCAGGCAAGGTTCTGAACTCGTTCGACTCTCTGGCAGTATACAACTCCGCTCTTATGTCCGCTATGGCAGGAGACAGGGCCAGGGCTATCGAGAAATACAAAGAGTGCATGGCAAAGGGTTTCTTCAATGACGGCAACGTATTCTCAAACCTCGCCGATCTTTACAAGGCTGAAGGTGACGCGGAGACGGCGATGAAGACACTCGAGGACGGTTTCACCCGCTTCCCCAACAGCCAGGCAATCCTCGTAGGCCTCATCAACCACTATCTTGAGACCAATACCGAGCCTGACAAACTCTTCACCCTGCTTCACAACGCACAGGCCAACGACCCGACCAACGCTTCTCTCTTCTATGTAGAAGGTGATGCATACAAGAAACTCGGTGACTACGAGAAGGCTCTCGAACTTTACGACAAGTCTTCTACTGTAGATCCCAGCTACATCTACGGAGTTCTCAACAAAGGTATCCTGTACTACGACCAGGCTGTAGAGACTCAGGAGAAAGCCAGCCTCGAGCTTGACGACGCCAAGTATGCCAAACTCGTAGACGAGCTCAACGGCTATCTTGAGAAAGCTATCGAGCCTTTCGAGAAAGCATTCGAGATGACTAAGGACAACGACATCAAGACTGCTGTGGCCGACTATCTGAAGAACATCTACTACAGGTTCAGGGACAAAGCAGACAGCTACAAGGAAGCCTACGAGAAGTACAACAACTTCCTGAAAGGCGAATAAATCAACTCGACCATAAGGAAGGCTGCCCCCCGGGCAGCCTTCCTTTTTAAAAACTAAAACTATAACTATGGGGGGTCTTTTCGGAGTCATTTCCAAAAGAAGATGTGTGACGGATCTGTTTTACGGTACTGATTATCACTCACATCTGGGAACAAAAAGAGGCGGTATGGCGGGCATCAACCCCGACGGCACTTTCGTCCGTGCCATCCACAGTCTCAAACAATCATATTTCAGGGTTAAATTTGAAGACGAACTTTATAAGTTCAACGGCAACTGCGGCATAGGAGTCATAAGTGACAACGAGTCTCAGCCGATAGTGATGAATTCTCATCTCGGCCGTTTCGCTGCCGTATCTGTCGCCAAGGTAAGCAATATCGACAGGCTGGAACAGCAGGTGCTTGATTCAGGCAAGAACTTCACTGAACTGAGTGACGGCGCCACCAATGCCACAGAGCTGATCTGCCACCTTATCACCGAAGGTTCGACATTTGCCGAAGGAATCGACTATATGCACCATAAGGTCTACGGATCGTGCTCTTTGCTTCTCCTGACGCAGGAGGGCATAATAGCGGCCAGGGACTTCAATGGCCGCACTCCGCTCGTGATAGGGAAGAAGGAAGATGCCTATGCTGTTGCCAACGAAGATTTCAGCTTCTGCAACCTCGGATATGAGAAATGCTACGAACTGGGCCCCGGAGAGGCTGTCCTGATTACAGCAGACGGCTTCAAACAGATTCTGGAGCCTCGTGGAAGGCTTCATATCTGTTCTTTCCTCTGGATATATTACGGCTATCCGTCAGCCTCATACGAGGGTGTCAACGTGGATGACGTCCGATATAATCTGGGCCGCCTTATGGGCAGTCAGGATGATACTCCTGTCGACATCGTGTCTTCTATACCCGATTCAGGAACCTGTATGGCTATCGGCTACGCCCAGGGACGCGGTATTCCTTACCGCAACGCAGTGGTCAAATACACTCCCACATGGCCGCGCAGCTTTATGCCTGCCGACCAGAGTATGAGGGACGTGGTGGCCAAGATGAAACTCATACCCAACTATTCCATAATGAGGAACCGCAGCGTCGCGTTCTGCGACGACTCGATAGTCCGCGGCACCCAGCTCCGCGACAACGTCGAGGCTTTCAAGAGTCACGGTTCCCGCGAAGTCCATATCCGCATCAGCTGTCCTCCTCTGATCTTTCCTTGTCCTTTCCTCAATTACTCCGCTTCAAAGTCTCCGCTGGAGTTCATTTCCCGCAGGGTGATCAAGGACCTGGAAGGCAGTCACGACAAGCATCTGCAGGAATATGCGATGTATGGGAGCGATAAGTACGTGGCTATGGTAGATGCCATCCGCAAGGAACTGAAGATGAATACTCTCAAGTTCAATACCATCGACAATCTGGTGGCTGCGGTAGGTCTCGACAAGAGTTGTATCTGCACCCATTGCTTCGACGGCAGCGACAATTGTGTCATTTAATTGAGGATTTGTTACATTTTTAGGTTGAATTGTATTATCTTTGAAGAAATACCACTTTAACCTATTAATGTTTAACAAATATGACAATTTTCGTTTATGGCCTGAGTTTTAAGGCCAGAAGAGAAAATCTTATCGAGCTCTTCGCTCCGTTCGGGGAAGTTTCATCCGCAAGAATCATTATAAACAAGGAAACCCGTCGTTCCCGCGGCTATGGTTTCGTAGAAATGAACGAGGAGGATGCCAGGAAGGCGATAGCTGCCCTTGACGGTACCGAACATATGGGACGCACCATAAATGTAACACAAGCCAACGAAAGACCTGCTGCAGAATCATAACGAAGAGATAATGCTTATGACCTCGTTCAAGGTCCTGAGCGTTTCGAGCAGAATGCGGCCGCCCGGCACTCCTATGAAAGGGATGTTCCGGGCGGCCACCGTTATGGGAAGCAGCCACATTGCAGCCGAACTGAGCGGAATCGCCAGAAGGTTGGTGACCATGAAATATTTAGGGAAGCTGCCGAAATACAGGAAAGACAGAGGAGCCGTGGCGGCCTGGCAGCATATCGAGAGGGAGACAGTGTTCCAGATATATTTCAACGGCAGACTGCGGGCATCCAGGAGCGCCTTGAGTCTGGGATACAGGAAGTAGATGCCGAGAACTGCGCTGTATGACAGCTGGAAGCCTATCCCGAACGGAGCGTCCGGGTTGAACAGGCAGATCAGCAGGGCGCTTGTCGCCAGGGCACGCAGCATATTGCGGCCGGCCCCCAGGAAGGATCCCGTTTCATAGACAGTGATCATTGTCACTGCGCGGCATATGGAACTGCTTAGTCCTGATATCAGGGCGAAACTCCACAGTGCGGCCAGCACTGAGATCCGCCTGACCGTCCTGGCGGCGGGGCTGTTCCCGAGGAATGACATGGCGGCGTTGAGAAATGCATAGATGACTCCTACGTGCAGTCCGCTCAGGGCCAGCAGATGCATTGCTCCGCTGGCTTTGTACTGATTCTTCAAGGCGGAGTCGATCATCGACTTGTCGCCTATGGCAAGTGCCTTGGCGACAGCGGTCTCGTCGGGATTGCCTTCAGGCAGCAGTCCGTCCAGAATCCCGGAAATGACATCCTTGAGTTCTCCGGCCTTTTCGAAAATGAACATTCCTTCACGGGATATTCCTCCGACAATGGCTCCGGACATCCCAAGGAAAGCAAAACACGCCAGAAGCAGAAAGGTATCGACTGTGCCGTTTCCTTTCCTGCACAGGACCGATATGCAGAAACCGGCCTCTGCGGCAAGAAGGACGGCAAGGATTATCACCGGGGGAAGGCCCCATAAAGAAAGAAGGACTTGCCATAGCACGTCCCCCAGGATGTATGCGAGCGCATAGAATATTATGTCCCTACCTTTCCCCATTTCAACCTCCTTTCCCTGCAAATATATAAATTATTATTGTTAAATTTGAAAGATTAATGAATCTCAAATTTAGCTTATGAAAATCCTTGTTCTGAACTGTGGCAGTTCCTCTTTGAAGTATCAGGTGCTCGAGATGGGCCCTAATGAAAATACCCTTCTGGCTAAAGGCCTTGTAGAGCGTATAGGCAGCGCCAATGCCTGCCATACCCACAAGGTTGATGAAAGGGAAAAGTATCAGGTTGAGAAACCGATAGCCAATCATACCGAAGGCATCAAGAGCGTTCTCGACATCCTGACAGATCCCGACTACGGAGTGCTGTACAGCCTGTCGCAGATCGATGCCGTAGGACACCGCGTGGCTCACGGAGGCGAATATTTCTTCAAGAGCGTCGCAGTCGACGACGAGGTGATCGAGAAGATAGAGAAGTGCTGCGAGCTGGCACCGCTCCACAATCCTGCAAACCTGACCGGCATCAGGGCGATGGCCAAACTCATGCCCGATGTCCCGCAGGTTGCTGTCTTCGACACTTCATTCCATCAGAGTATGCCCGACTACGCATATATGTATGCCCTGGACTACTCATACTACGAAAAATACAAGATTCGCCGTTTCGGTTTCCACGGCACCAGCCACAAGTTCGTGGCAGAGAAGGCGTGCAGGCTTGCCGGGATGCGTCTCGAAAATGCCAAGCTCATAACCTGTCACCTCGGCAACGGCAGTTCGATCACGGCAATCGACGGCGGCCGTTCTGTCGATACCTCGATGGGCTTCACACCCGTGGAAGGTGTCACTATGGGCACACGCAGCGGCAACCTGGACGTAGGCGTGGTGACTTTCCTGATGGAGAAGGAAGGCCTCGATGCGGCCGGCATCAGCAATCTGGTCAACAAGCAGAGCGGCCTGCAGGGTATCAGCGGATTCTCATCTGACTGTCGCGACCTGGTGGATGCAGAGAAGTCCGGATACAACCGTGCGAAGCTGGCCCTCGCCAAGCTGGCCTACGACATCAAGAAATACATCGGCGCATATGCTGCGGTATTGAACGGAGTTGATATGATAGTGTTCACCGGCGGCATCGGCGAGAATTCCGACAGGGTGCGCGAACTCGTATGCACCGGTCTCGAGTATCTTGGAGTAGATTTCGACTTCGAGAAGAACAGGGGAACCAGGGGCGAAGACGTCGTGCTCAGCAAACCCGGTTCCAAGGTCAAGGTGATGGCTGTCACTACGAACGAAGAGCTTGTGATCGCCACTGATACGATGGATATCGTCAACGCCCTTAAGGAAAAGGCGGTACGTAATGAAAACAATTAAACAATTACTGATATGATTACCAATTTTGAAGAAATGTTCGAGGCTCTGCGCTCGAAACCCAAGAAAAGACTGGTCGCAGCCTGGGCTGTAGATGACCACACTATAACCGCTGCCTCAAAGGCCTGCTCTCTCGGCATCGTCGACGCCACTCTCGTGGGTGACGCCGATATGATCAGGGAAGTCTGCGCCCGCGAAGGCATCGACGCTTCTGTTTTTGAAATCGTTGACAACAAGGACGAGCTTGCAAGCATCGCACAGGCCATCGACCTGATCAACGAAGGTAAGGGCGACATCCTGATGAAGGGGCTCTGCAGCACCGACAAGTATATGCGCGGCATCCTGAACAAGGAGCGCGGCCTGCTGCCTCCCAAGGCTGTCCTCAGCCATGTCAGCGTAATCCAGAACCCTAATTATCCCAAGTTCATCATCTTCGGCGATATGGCGGTCATCCCCGCTCCGGACCTGAAGCAGAAGGAAGCCATCACCAAGTATGTGGTGGGTGTAGCAAAGGCTTTCGGCATCCAGACTCCGAAGGTTGCCTTCATCGCCGCCACCGAGCAGATGATGGAAGGCATGCAGGCTTGCGTTGATGCTGCAATCCTCAGCAAGAAGTGTGACCGCGGCCAGATCAAGGGTTGCGTCGGAGACGGACCTCTGGCCCTCGACGTTGCCCTCAGCGCCGAAGCTGCAGGCATCAAGAAGCTCAAGAGCGAAGTGGCCGGCGACGCCGACTGCCTCGTATTCCCGAACATCGAGTCTGCAAACGTTTTCTACAAGAGCAACTCGCAGCTGATGAAGGGCGTCAAGCAAGCCGCCATCGTGGCCGGCGCCGCAGCTCCCTGCGTGCTCTCGAGCCGTGCCGACAGTATCGACACCAAACTTAATTCAATCGCTCTGGCTGCTCTGACCGCCAAATCGAAATAAATGATTCCTACCGAACTGGGAACCGAGAATGTGGGCAAACTGCTGAAGCAGTATGCCATGCCGGCCATAGTGGCAATGGCAGCCGCCAGCCTGTACAATATGGTCGACAGCATATTCATCGGGCAGGGAGTCGGCCCTATGGCCATCGCAGGCCTCGCCGTCACTTTCCCCCTGATGAACCTGTCCACAGCTTTCGGCACCCTGGTCGGCGTGGGCGCCGCCACCCTGATCTCGATGCTGCTCGGCCAGAAGAACTACTATATGGCCAACAGGGTACTGGGCAACGTGGTGATGCTGAATGTCGCCATCGGCATTTTCGTAACGGTGGTGGGCCTGGTTTTCCTCGATCCCATCCTGTACTTTTTCGGCGCCAGCGACGTTACTATACCTTATGCCCGCGAGTATATGGTGATTATCCTGGCCGGCAATATCATAACGCATCTCTATTACGGCCTGAACGGAGTTGTGCGCGCCAGCGGCCTGCCACGCAAGGCTATGTATGCGACTTTGCTGGCCGTAGGCCTGAATACAGTCCTGGACCCTGTATTCATCTTCGTGCTGAAGATGGGAATCAGGGGCGCAGCGATAGCTACCGTGCTTGCCCAGATAGTGGCGCTGGCTTGGATAACGAGAATACTCTGCGACAGAGACCACGTGCTGCACTTCAGCCGCGAGATATTCCATTTCGACCGGAAGATCGCACAGCGCTCCCTGTCGATCGGTATGGCACCGTTCCTGATGAACGTGGCTTCCTGTTTCGTTGTGATTCTCATCAACCGCCAGCTGCAGTTCCACGGCGGAGACATGGCAATCGGCGCCTACGGCATCATCAACCGCATCGTATTCCTGTTCGTGATGCTGAACCTGGGCTTCACTCAGGGAATGCAGCCTATCGCAGGCTACAATTACGGCGCGAAGCAGTATGACAGGGTGAAGCAGGTGTTGAAACTCACCATTATCTGCGCTACTGTAACAACCACGCTGGGTTTCCTGGCCGGAGAGCTGATTCCCGGCCCCATAGTGTCCCTGTTCACCCGGGACGCTTCTCTCAGGGAACTGGCCGCTCACGCGCTGAGGATCGACGTGGCGATTTTCCCTCTGGTCGGATTCCAGATAGTGGTTTCCAATTTCTTCCAGTGCATCGGCTATGTCAACAAGGCCATATTCCTGTCCCTGAGCCGCCAGCTGCTCTTCCTGCTGCCTTTCCTCATCATCTTCCCCAGGCTGTGGGGAACTGACGGAGTATGGTGGAGTATGCCAGCCTCGGATTTTGTGGCAGCCGTAATTGCTTTTGTGATGATCAGCCGTCTTATGAAATCTTTCGGCAGAGACGAAAAGGCCATCTTAGAATAAACCGGTATGGAAAGACAGACAATCATAACTCTAGGAAGAAGGATAGGCGCCGGCGGACTGGAAATAGCGCATAAGCTTGCCGACCGCCTCGGCATCAAGGTCTATGACAAGGACCTGATATGGATTGCCGCCCGCGAAAGCGGCCTTGCAGCCGAGTTTTTCGAGAAACACGACGAGAAACCCGTTTCCAGGGGCCGCCTGACCAGCTTCCTGGGGCAGAAGAGCAACAGTGTCATCGATGCCCGCAGCTATGTGCTGGACAGCGCCATATCCGAGGACGGCCTGTTCAAGACCCAGAGCGACATCATCCGCCAGCTGGCCGATGCCGGAAGCGGCATTTTCGTGGGCAGATGCGCCGACTATGTGCTCCGTGACCGCGAGGGTATGCTGAGCGTGTTCATCACCGCCGACAAGCAGGACCGCATAGCAAGGATCATGGAAAAGGACGGCCTGTCGGCGAGGGAAGCGGAGAAATATATCGACCAGGGAGAACGCCGCCGTACGTCGTACTACAACTACTATACTTTCAAGGAATGGGGCGACAGCGCAAGCTACGACCTCTGTCTCAACAGCAGCCGCTTCGGAATAGACGGCTGCGTAGACTGCATCATTAGACAACTGGGCAAATGACACTTTTTCTGCTATGGACGAAAAGATAATATTCTCGATGAACGGTGTGGGCAAGGTGCTGCCACACAACAACAAGGTAATCCTCAAGGACATCTACCTGTCGTTCTTCTACGGCGCCAAGATAGGCATCGTCGGTATGAACGGCGCCGGCAAGTCCACTCTGATGAAGATAATCGCCGGCATCGAGAAGTCCTACCGGGGTGAAGTGGTGTGGGCGCCCGGTTACAGCGTGGGATATCTGGAGCAGGAACCTCTGCTGAACGATGACAAGACCGTGCGTGAAGTCGTTGAGGAAGGTGTCCAGGAAGTCGTCGACGCACTAAAGGAGTACGAGGAGGTGAATATGAAGTTCGCCGAGCCTATGGACGACGACGAGATGAACGCCCTCATCATACGGCAGGGCGAACTGACAGAGAAGATAGAACACCTCGGCGGCTGGGACATCGACAGCAAGCTTGAAAGGGCCATGGATGCGCTGCAGTGTCCTGACCCGGATGCACGGGTGGCCAATCTGTCCGGCGGAGAGCGGCGCAGGGTGGCTTTGTGCCGGCTGCTGCTTCAGGAGCCGGACGTGCTGCTGCTCGACGAGCCGACCAACCACCTGGATACTGAAAGCATTCAGTGGCTCGAGGCCCACCTGCGCCAGTACAAGGGTACCGTGATAGCTGTGACGCATGACCGTTATTTCCTGGACAACGTTGCAGGTTGGATACTGGAGCTCGACAGGGGAGAAGGCATTCCCTGGAAAGGCAATTATTCCAGCTGGCTGGAGCAGAAGACCGCCCGCCTGAGAGTCGAAGAGAAACAACAGAGCAAGCGCGCCAAAACTCTGGAACGTGAGCTGGAATGGGTGCGTATGGCACCCAAGGCCCGCCAGGCCAAATCGAAAGCCCGTCTGGGCGCATATGAGAAACTGCTGAACGAAGAGACAAAGCAGCAGGAAGAAAAGCTTGAGATATATATTCCCAACGGTCCCCGTCTGGGCAACAAGGTTATCGAGTTCAACGGTGTCAGCAAGGCATACGGAGACAAACTTCTCTTTGAAGACCTTACTTTCAAGTTGCCCCCTGCAGGCATCGTAGGTGTCATCGGTCCCAACGGCGCCGGAAAGACCACCCTGTTCCGTCTGATAATGGGACTGGAGACTCCGGATTCCGGCACCTTCGAGATAGGGGAGACGGTGCAGATAGCATATGTAGACCAGCAGCACAAGAAGATCGACCCGGACAAGACTATATATGAAACAGTAGCCGGAGATTCGGATTTCGTCTATCTCGGCAACAAGGAAGTGAATGCGAGGGCCTATATCTCTCGTTTCAATTTCTCGGGAGCCGACCAGCAGAAGAAGTGCGGCATCCTGTCGGGAGGTGAGCGCAACCGCCTCCACCTCGCCCTGACGCTCAAGGAAGGCGCAAACGTGCTGCTGCTCGACGAGCCGACCAACGACGTGGACGTGAATACCATAAGGGCGTTGGAGGAAGGTCTCGAGAATTTCGCCGGCTGTGCGGTGGTCATTTCCCACGACCGCTGGTTCCTCGACCGTATCGCGACACATATCCTTGCTTTTGAAGGAGACAGCAAAGTCTATTTCTTCGAAGGCACCTACTCGGAGTATGAGGAGAACAAACGCCGCCGTCTAGGTGACGTAGAACCCAAACGATTCAAGTACAAAAAAATAAAATGATACAGATATGCTGACAAAAGAAGAACAGGAAAGGATCCGCAAGAGTTTCAAGGAAAAGAACTGGAGCGAGACCAAGGCTGAAGACGCGTGGTCGATTTTCAAGATTATGGGCGAATTCGCCAACGGCTACGAGAAGATGTCTGCCATTGGCCCCTGTGTGGCAATTTTCGGTTCGGCACGCACCAAACCTGAAAACAAGTATTACGTGATGGCTGAGGAAATAGCCTACGAACTAACCCAGCGCGGTTTCGGCGTCATCACCGGCGGCGGTCCGGGCATTATGGAGGCCGGAAACAAAGGCGCTGCCCGAGGCGGAGGAAAGAGCGTGGGCCTGAACATCGTGCTGCCGATGGAGCAGTCGAGCAATCCTTACATCGACAAGGACAAATGCATCGACTTCCAGTATTTCTTCACCCGCAAGACCATCTTCACCCGCTATGCCCAGGGATTCATCGTGATGCCCGGCGGCTTCGGCACTCTTGACGAATTCTATGAGGCGCTGACACTGGTGCAGACACAGAAACTTGCCAACTTCCCCATAATCCTTGTCGGCAAGTCATACTGGCAGGGAATGATAGACTGGCTTTCGACTGCAATGGTAGAGGAAGGCAATATAAGCGCTGACGAGATGCAGCTGTTCAAAGTCGTGGATACAGTGTCCGCAGCTGTGAACATCATCGAAGATTTCTATAACAGATACGCTTTGCGCCCGAATTTCTGATTTTAACCCAACTGTTTATGGAGAGACATCTTGACGCCCATTGCGAGGCAATCCTTCATGAATATCACGATATGCTGCCCCGGTTCAGGGAGACAGCCGCCGACGTGCATAAGAAGCTGAAGCAGACCTTCGCGGAAGCGGGACTTGTAGTCGCCGCCCTGGAATCCCGCGTCAAGACCAGAGACTCCCTTGCCGGCAAACTTGAACTGAAGGGCGGCAAGTACAAGTCACTGGCTGACATCACGGACATCATCGGCATCCGGGTGGTCACATTCTACGTAGACGATGTGGACAAGGTGGCTTCAGTGCTGGAACGTCTCTTCGACATTGACTGGGAAAATTCTGTAGACAAACGCAAGATCCACGAGATCGACAGCTTCGGCTATCTCTCTTTGCATTATATCTGTTCGATGCCTGATTTTCCCTACCGTTTTGAGATACAGATAAGGACGGTCCTCCAGCATGCCTGGGCCAATATGAACCATGACATAGGCTACAAGAGCGGTGTGGAAGTGCCAAGGGAATATCTCCGCAATCTCAACCGCCTTGCAGGAGTGCTCGAACTTGCGGACGAGCAGTTCAGCATCATCAGGAGAGAAATTTCCGATTACCGCCGGAGGGTAAAGGCTCTTGTCGCAAGCGGCAATCTCGACGATGTCCCTCTGGACGGAGATACTTTCAGGAGCTATCTCGACCTGAAACCTTTCGATGCATTGAACAAGCGTATAGCCGCTGTCAATCAGGCGGAGATTCAGGAAGTATCGCTGATGCCCTACCTGACCATCTTCAAGGGGCTGGGGATGCATACACTGGGAGATGTCAACCGGCTGATAGATGTTTACGGGGACGGAGCATATCAGATTGCCTGCTACCAGATCGGGCTGACAGACCTGGATATCATTTCATCTTCCCTTGCCCCCCAGGACCTTTGCATTGCATTCATCCTTAAGAACGGAGGCGGCAAGGCAGGCGTACGGTATATATTCGACATGCTCAGCGGACCGTCGGACAGCAATGACATGATTGCGGAAATGCTGACACAGCAAGCCTCAGGCCTGCCGTTCATGAACCAGAAAGACAAGCAGGATGGCAAATAAAGCTCTTGATACATCTCTTCTCGACCGCGCCATCATTTTTGCGGTCCGTGCCCATTCCGGTACTGAGCGGCGTGGAAAGGGATTCCCGTATATCGTCCATCCTATGGAAGCCATGTCGATCGTAGCGACGATGACTTCGGACCAGGAACTTCTTGCCGCCGCTGTCCTCCACGATACGGTGGAAGATACGGATGTAACCGTCGAACAGCTTCGCGAGGAGTTCGGCGAAAGGGTCGCTATGCTAGTGGCGATCGAGAGCGATACTATAGAAGAGGGAATAAGCAAGAAGGACAGCTGGCACGGACGCAAGCAGGATGCCATCACCCGTCTTGCAAATGCTCCGCTCGATGCCAAGATCGTGGCTCTAGGTGACAAGCTTTCGAATATGCGGGCAATAGCAAGGGATTTTGAAACGCAGGGGAAATCTTTGTGGAATATGTTCAACATCAAAGTCCACGAAGATCATGAGTGGCATTACCGGGGTCTTGCAGATTCTCTTAAGGAATTGCAGGACACAGATGCATATAAAGAATTCGAACAATTGATCGACAAGGTATTCGGCAGCCGAAGCCTTAAATGACATATATGAAAACGAAGGTTTCTAACATTAAGAACGTTTTAAGGCGGTCGACCGGAGCAGGGCTGCTGCTCATAATCGTTGCTGCGCTTACGCTGGAGGCGACGTCCTTGCTGCAGAACTATTTTTCACGCAAAGGCCTTATGGAAGAAGCTCAGCTGCGTGCGGAGAATCTGCTTGAGACCACCAGACTCCAGATTCTCGATGCGACACACCAGGCTGAATCCGCGGTCCGCAACAGTATCTGGATAGCCGGGTGGTGTCTGGATTATCCTGACAGTCTGCCCGTAGTGGTAAGACGCATAGTGGAAGACAATCCGACAGTGATGGGATCCACGCTTGCTCTGATTCCCAACTACAGCAGGCGGTTGCCGTGGTATTCACCTTATTTCTGCCGCGAGGGGGACAGCCTTGTCATGAAATCACTTGCCACCGCCGAATATGACTATCCGTCTCAGGAGTGGTTCACCAAGCCGTTGGAACAGGACAGTGGAGTATGGTCTGAACCATACATCGATACAGGTGGCGGAGAAGTGCTTATGACCACCTATTCCGTGCCGATAAAGGACTCGAAGGGCCGTCCGGCTGCTGTGCTTACCGCCGATATCTCGCTTAACTGGCTGTCGATGCTTGCCAGCAGCGAGCTTGTGTATCCCAATTCGTTCCAGGTAATAGCCACCCCGGGCGGTCAGCTGCTGGTGCTGTCAACCGGATATGTCAAGCTTACTACCGTCGATGAACTGGACAGCAGGATGGATGACACCGCTAATTTTGACAGGCTGATAACCGCTATGCGTGCCGGCAGGTCCGGCAACATTCCGATAAGAAGGAACGGAGAGAACAACCAGGTTTTCTTTGCTCCTGTGGAAGAGTTGGGGTGGGCTATGTCCATTGTGATACCTGATGATGAAATCTACGGCGATATCCGTCGCGTCAGGTGGTTGGAAAGGTTCTTCCAGCTGCTTGGACTGGGTATGCTTGTCCTGATTCTGCGCGGGCTCGCAAAGAATCAGCTGAGATACCAGAAGGTCAATGAGAAGAAAGAGCTGATGGAGAGCGAACTCAAGATCGGCCGCAACATCCAGATGTCGATGATCCCCAATATCTTCCCTCCGTTCCCTGAGCGCAAGGACATCGACATCGCCGCCTGCCTGATTCCTGCAAAGGAGGTAGGAGGAGACTTGTATGATTTCTACATAAGAGACGAGAAGCTCTTCTTCTGCATAGGTGACGTAAGCGGCAAGGGAGTGCCGGCATCCCTGGTGATGGCTGTGACACGCAGCCTGTTCCGCACAGTATCCGCACACGAAAACAGTCCGCAGCGCATCGTGATGACGATGAACGACTCTATGTCGGACATGAATGAAAGCAATATGTTCGTCACTTTCTTCTGCGGTATCCTAAATCTTGCGACAGGTCACCTGCGCTATTGCAATGCAGGTCACAATCCGCCGCTGATTCTTTCTGACCGGGCTGTCGAACTTGACGTCAAGCCGAACCTCCCGTTGGGCGTGATGCCCAAGATGTCATACCAGGAGCAGGAAACCGACTTGGACTTCGGCGATACGGTCTTCCTTTATACAGACGGCCTCAACGAGGCTGAGAATTCTGCCCATGAGCAGTTCACTCTGGAGAGGGCTAAGGCCATGCTTGACCAGCGGAGAAATGCCCAGGACCATCTTGAAGAGGTCCGGAAAGCTGTAAACAAATTTGTAGGAAACGCCCCGCAGAGTGATGACCTCACTATGCTATTAATTCACTATATGAACGATACCAGTCCTATGCGCAGCGAGCGCCATCTCATCCTTCACAACGATATCCAGCAAATTCCGCAGCTGGCAGATTTCGTGGAGACCATCGCCGGTGAGAAGAACCTTGACCAGAGTATGGCGATGAGCATCAACCTGGCCCTTGAAGAAGCGGTTACCAACGTCATCGAGTATGCTTACCCCGAAGGCGCAGACGGCCTTGTGGACATCGAAGCCATTCTCAGGGAGAAGACCCTTGATTTCATCATCACAGACAGCGGCAAGCCTTTCGACCCTACGGCAAGACCTGAGGTGGATACATCCGCGAGTCTGAACGACCGTCCTATCGGAGGGCTTGGCATACACCTTGTCAAGCGGATCATGGATTCCGTCTCATATCGCAGGGAAGACGGGAAGAATATTCTGACAATGATTAAAAATATATAATACTATGGAAGTCAACATTTACAAGCAAAACAAAGAAGTGGTTGCAGAACTTGTAGGGCGTATGGACACTCCCGCCACACAAGAATTCGCCCCGCAGTTGGAAGCCCTCACTAAAGATGCTGCAGGCACCATTGTGCTCGACTGCAAGAACCTTACTTACATCTCCAGTTCCGGACTCCGTATTTTCCTTACCCTTCGCAAGGCCGCAGCCGAGAAGGGCGGAAGGGTTGTGGTCCGCTCCATAAGGGATGAAATACGCAGCGTTTTCATGATGACAGGCTTCCTTAACCTCTTCGACATAGAATGATACCTCTGTCCATCTTTGACGTCAACCTGATGTCTGGGAACCTCCTGCTGCTGTGTTCCATCCTGATTTTTGTGGCCATTATGGTTACAAAACTCGGATCGCGCTTCGGAGTTCCTTCGCTGCTGCTGTTCCTGCTTCTCGGAATGGCGGCCGGAGCTGACGGACTGGGTCTTCAATTCGAAGAATATGAGGTGGCCGAATCCATAGGCCATTTCGCGATGACTGTCATCCTGCTCACAGCAGGACTGGAGACATCACTGGCCGAGACACGCCCCGTTATCAAGCACGGAACCGTCCTTTCAACCTTTGGCGTGTTGCTGACAGTGCTCCTGACAGGTCTGTTCATTTTCTTCGCTTTGGGAAATATGATCGGGTTGCCTGTCCTGGGATGTCTGCTGCTGGCAGCTGTGATGGGCTCTACAGATTCTGCTTCAGTCTTCTCGATCCTCAGAGACAAGAAAATGAAACTCCGCGAGAATCTGGCGCCTATGCTGGAGCTGGAATCCGGAAGCAACGACCCGATGGCCTATACTCTCACCATCATCCTGGTCAAGATGCTTTCCAGCGACGGCCTGCTGTATTACAGCGGGCTTCAACTTGCGCTCAACGCCCTCTTTATCCTTCTGATCCAGATTATCGTGGGCGTGGTTGTCGGATTTGCCGTCGGCTATGCTGCCAAATGGGTGCTGGACCGTGTGCGGCTTCCTGGCTTCGCCCTGACCGCCATCCTGATACTCAGCGTAGGCTTCTTTGCAAACGGCATTGCATCGCTGTTCAACGGCAACGGCCTTCTTTCGCTCTATATTGCAGCCATCATCATCGGCAACAAGGCGCAGCTGTCCCACCGCAAGGAAATCATCACCTTTATGGACGGCCTTACCTGGCTGATGCAGCTTGTGATGTTCCTGGTGCTCGGTCTGCTGGCCCGTCCTTCTCAGATGCTGCCGGTGCTGCTGCCCGCAATACTGATCGGCCTCTTTATGATGTTCGTGGCCCGTCCTCTGAGCGTATTCACCTGCCTGCTGCCTTTCCGCGATCTGTCGGCAAGGGCGAAGCTGCTGACTTCGTGGGTGGGCCTGAAGGGCGCCGGCCCCATTCTCTTCGCATTGTATCCTGTAGTTGTGGGATATGAGAGTTCCAGCGACATATTCAACATAGTGTTCATCATCACCCTCTTTTCACTGTCATTGCAGGGAACAACCCTTGGCTCTTTTGCAAAGCTTCTGAAACTCTGCTATCCTGAGACCCCCAAGGTTGAGACCTTCGGAATAGAAGTTCCTGAAGTGATGGGAATGCTGCGCGACCATACCGTCACGGAGGATGACCTGGCGGGCGGAGAGACGCTCCGCGACCTGCATCTTCCGCACGGCATCCGTGTGATGATGGTACGCCGTGACGACAAGTTCCTGGTTCCTCACGGCAGTATGCCTCTGATGGTCGGTGACAAGCTGGTCATCATAATGGGCGATTCAGATGATGATTGACAGATTGTTATAATAGTTTAAAACCATATATATGATTCCCGCAAGTTCTATATTCATGATGGTGTTGAACACTGTTCTCGGCTTTGCCGTACCGGTGCTGCTTGCATGGTGGATGGTTAAGAAATACAAGGTTAGCTGGTCTGCCATCCTGATCGGCGCTGCGACCTTCATAGTGTTCGCCCTGGTGCTGGAGAGTCTGGTCCACAATATCGTGCTGAAAGGCCCGCACGGCGGCGCAATAATGAACAACACGCTGTATTTTGCGCTATACGGCGGTCTGATGGCCGGACTGTTCGAGGAGGTGGGACGTTTTGTGGCGATGAAGTTCTTTATGAAGAAGGAACCCGACAGCATTATGTCGGGTGTCGCTTATGGAGTCGGCCACGGCGGTGCCGAGATGCTCATCCTTTTCGGCATCGGCACGATCTCCACTCTTGCCATGGCTTTTATGATCAACAGCGGCCAGACAGACGCACTCCTTGCCAAGGCTCCGGCAAACGCTCTGGCACAGGCCCAGGCCCAGCTCGATGCTGTTGCCAATACCCCTGCCTCAGATTATTTGTATGGACTTTGGGAGAGAATTACAGCCATCATTCTCCAACTGTCCCTGTCAGTGCTTGTATGGACAGCAGTCCGCAAAGGCCGCAAGTGGCTTTGGCTCCTGCCGGCAGCCATTCTTATCCACGCTCTGGTCGACGGAGTGGTAGTGTACATCCAGAAATCCGTAAGTATGTTCTCTCTTGAACTGATCTGCTTCTGCGAAGCTCTGGTTGTGGCATTCATTACTTTGCTGATTGCACGAAAAGCCTGGAAAAATGCGTAAGATTCTTTTTGCAGCCATCCTTCTTGCTGTTGTCTCCGGCTGTTACGGGGTGCATAAGGAGGATACTGGCCTCAAGCCTCGCATCGTGGTGCTGACCGACATAGGCCCCGCCGAGGTCGAGCCGGACGACAATGAGTCGGCAGTGCGTCTGCTGGCCTACGCCGACCGCTTCGAGATAGAGGCACTCATCACTACAATAGGATGGAACTGTGATCCTTACCCGCCGGAGTGGGCGGAGTATCTGCATCGCGTGGTCGATGCATACGAGCAGGATGTCCCGAACCTTATGAAACGCTCCGGACAGAAGGCTTTTCTGCCGGGAGATCAGGAGCAGGGCAGCCAGAAGCTCGGATACTGGCCCAGTGCTGACTATATCCGAAGCCGCACCGTTTACGGAAGTCCCCGGGCAGGCATCGGAGTGATCGGTCCTGACAATGACACTCCGGGAAGCGAACTGATCATCCGTCTTGCTGACGAGGATGACGACCGTCCCATCTGGGTATGTGTATGGGGTGGCGCCAACACTTTCTCCCAGGCTGTGTGGAAGGTCCAGCAGGAGCGGAGCCCGGAAGAACTGAAAGCATTCCTTCGCAAGTTCCGTCTCTACACAATTACCGACCAGGATATGGTGTACGGAATGCGCATGAACCGTGCATACAGTTCTCATATGTGGCTGAGAAGAGATTTCAGCGAAGATCTGATGCTTATATGGGACGAGAGTGCCTGGCTGAACCAGAATGCCCTCGGGCGCTCGGACTGGGAATCATATGCAACTTATATCCAGGGGCACGGCGCCATGGGCGGCGTGTATCCGCATTTCCTCTGGGGAGTCGAGGGCGATACGCCCAGTTTCCTGCACGTAATGCCCAACGGTCTTAACGACCCTGACGATCCTGTGCAGGTGGGCTGGGGAGGACAGCACGAATTCGGCATTTCGCCTGACAGGGAGACCTTCGCCTGGACCAACTGGCAGGAGCCTCTCAAAGGTATATCGGACCGTTACGAGAAACGCTTTTATCCAGATGAATTCCGTGATTTCGCAGCCCGTATGCAGTGGGCGGCGGAAGGCAGCGGCAACCATAATCCCGTGGTGCTGATAGGCCGCGATGGCGGGATTGCTCCTGTCGTGGCCGACGCTAAGGCAGGGCAGACCATCAGCTTTGATGCATCCCGCTCCTGGGATCCGGACGGCGACGGCCTTCGCTTCGAATGGTGGTTCCAGGAATTCCCCGGTGGCCATAAGGCACCCGCTCTGGAAAACTCAACATCCTCCAAGGTCAGCTTCCGCATACCTGAAGACGCAGAGTTCAGCCGCATAGACCTTGTCTGTGAAGTCCACGACGACGGCCCCTTCAATCTTCCGGCTTACCGTCGTATAATAATTAACGTCAGATAATTCCAAAACATACACCTATGAAGAAACTAATGATACTTCTCGTCGGCGCGCTGGCTGTAGCAGCGTGCTCGACTGCTCCCAAGAATCCTGTCCTGACAATAGAGGGCGGTCAGATCCAGGGAGTCGCCCTTGATGATGCTCCCGGTGTGACAGTATACCGTGGTATCCCTTATGCCGCGCCTCCTATCGGCGAGAACCGCTGGCGTGCACCGCAGCCTGTCGTTCCCTGGGAGGGCGTGCGCATCTGCGACCAGTTCGGCCATCCGCCGTATCAGGCTGTCCACTATCCCGGTGGTTACACCACAGAGTGGGGATACGGAGACGAGGCTCCCTACAGCGAGGACTGCCTCTATCTTAATGTATGGACCAAGGCTCCCGGACAGACCGACAAGAAACTGCCGGTTGCAGTGTGGATCTTCGGAGGCGGTCTCCGCGAAGGCTGGGGCAGCGAGCCGGAGTTTGACGGCAAGAACTGGGCTGGCAAGGATGTCGTTATCGTGACCTTCAACTATCGTGTGGGCCCGTTCGGCTTTTTTGCCCATCCTGAGCTCTCTGCAGAGGATCCTGAGCATGCTACCGGCAACTGGGGTACCCTGGACCAGATAGAAGTCCTCAAGTGGGTCAAGCGCAATATCGCACAGTTCGGAGGCGATCCGGACAACGTGATGATCTTCGGACAGAGCGCCGGCGGCCGCAGCACCAAGTTCCTGAGTGCGTCTCCGCTCACAAAGGGCCTGTTCAACAAGGCTGTCATCATGAGTGCCAGCGGTCTGGTGGATCCGCGTGCACAACAGACAGCTCCAGCCGTTCCGGGTATGCCTGCAATGCCTATGGCTTCTCAGAGCCACTACACTCTGGCCGAGGCTGAAGCTTCTACAAAGGAAGTGGCCGACTGGGCCGGATTCAAGGATCTCGCATCCCTTCGCAGGGCTTCTACTGAGACAATCTATGCTATGGGCAGCCTTTATACTTCCGTAACCGGCAAGCGCAGCGTACTGTCCGCTTCGCCCATAGCTCCTTATATCGACGGCTATGTAATGGACAAGAACTTTGATGAAGCCTGCATCGACGGCTCACTTGCACAGGTTCCCTATATGATCGGTTACACTCTCAATGATGCGGGGAATATGGCCGGCCAGATACGTACATTCTGCCTCAACCGTGAAGAAATGGGCGGCAAGGCATATGCCTATCAGTTTGCCCGTCCTCTCCCGACTGACGGACGTCCTAACGTACTGTCAGGCGCTTTCCATTCTTCAGACCTCTGGTTCGTGTTCAAGTCCCTCGAGCACTGCTGGCGTCCCTGGACTCAGGGCGACTGGGATCTTTCTGAGAGAATGCTCACCGCATGGTCGAACTTCGCCAAATACGGTGATCCGAACGGTCCGGACGGCGGTGAATGGACTCCGTACACTGCGGCCAAGCCTGAATTCATGGTTTGGAAACTCGACGAAAACGATGCAGAGGCCTCCGAAATAGGCGAGCCCCTGACTCCTCCGCGTCCCACAATGGGCACAAGACGATAGCTGGCACAATCTATGCAAGAAAAAAAGCTATCTTTGCAAAAAATAAAATGATGGCTATGAAAAGATTACTTATGATAATTGCTGCCACCCTGATGCTGGGAGGCACCCTGTGCGCACAGGAAAAGGTCAAGACAGGAAAGACTGTGTACAACAATGTGTTCGACCTGCTGCGTGACGAACCAGGCGTATATGTCGCTCCGGGCGGTGGAAACGGAGTCATGCCGAAGATCTACGTCCGCGGCATCAGCACCAATACCGAAAACACTCAACCTCTTTTCGTCGTGGATGGAATCCTGACGGACAATGTGACATACCTTCAGCCGGAAGATATCTATTCTGTAGAGGTCCTCAAGGACGGTACTTCTTCGATTTACGGCATGCAGGGACAGAACGGAGTAATAATCTTCAAGACGAAGACCGCGGCAGAGCAGGAACAGCGCGTGGCAGAGGCAGCGAAAGCTGCCAAGAAGGCTAAACGGGCTGCACGACGCAACAAGGATCAATAAATATCCGCACCTGCAAAAATAAAAACGCAGCGCAAAACGCTGCGTTTTTATTTGCGGTGCGGACGAGGCTCGAACTCGCGACCCCCGGCGTGACAGGCCGGTATTCTAACCAAACTGAACTACCGCACCATTTTTCCCGATTGGGACTGCAAATATAGGCAATATTCAAAAATGTGCAAATAATATATCACAAATTTTTGAAGTAACTGAAATGCACGTTGCCGTATTTCTTCTCTTTTACAAAACGGGGTGCATCCTTGAAACTGAAGGTGCCGGGATGCTCGAGTATGAGCAAAGCGCCTTCGTTGAGGATACCGGCAGCAAAAACCTTCTCGGGGATGCCCTTAAGGTTGTCGATGGCATATGGCGGGTCGGCGAACACCAGGTCGAACTTCTTTGTGCATATGTTCAGGAAATCGAAGACATTGTGGTGCACCACCTGCATCCCCTTGATTCCGAGAGCCGCTGCAGTTTTCTTGATGAAACGTGCATTGGCCGGATTCATCTCGACCGAAATGATGTCACGGCAGCCACGGGATGCGGCTTCGTATGAGATGCTGCCTGTACCGGAGAACAGGTCGAGCATCGATATCGTCTCGAAATCAAGTTCGTTAGTCAAGGTATTGAACAGCCCTTCCTTCGCATAGTCCGTGGTCGGCCGCGCAGCATAGCCGGCCGGCGGCATTATCGCCTTGCCTTTCAAGTCACCGCCGATTATCCGCATAGAGGCTCCACTCCCTTGAAATAAGAGAACATAAGTTCCTGGTTCTCGTATGCAATGTCACCCCTGTAGTAAAGGGTAGTCATCTGTGGGTTGATCTGGAAATCGTGCAGGGTGGCGAATATGAAGTACAGGGCAGTAGTGAAATCCTTGGCTTCATAGGAGTTCGCAAGCAGCAGCTTGTCTCCGGCACCGATTGCCAGATGGATCGCTGAATCCTTTATGCAGAACAGCACTTTGTTGTAATCGTGGATCTGGGGAAGACGGCAAAGCAGGTCATATATGACCGGTTCCCTGTCGTCATCACCGGGTACAAAAAGCAGAACTGCCTCAAAAGCGGGCAGTTCTACATATCTTATTGTTTCCGATGGCGAGACTCCAACGACCTGTGACAGAACCTGTACGTCTCCGTTGAAGAACTCTTTCGGAACGAGCGTGTATTTCTCCACTACTCCCAGTTACCGGCGTTGTTGTTAGGATTGTCGATGCTACCTACCTGCAGTCCGGGATAACGGCCCTGGTCGGTCCTTTCATAATTGAGGTTGACGAGGAGCTGATGGTCCATACCCTTGAGAAGAGAGTTGTAAGGGATGTCTGCCTCGAACAGAGGAACGTTCACGCCAGAAACCACTTTGATGTCGGATTTCATGATAACCGGATCACCATTTGAATAAGGAATGGTGCGCAGATACTCAGGATTGAAATTCACTCTGTCATTCAGAAGGGTATCGCGAACTTTCAGTTTGATGCTCTCACGCCTTACGAGCTTCTGGGCAACGGCCACAGAGTCGTCCATTGAACCTATCTGCTTGATGATGGTCATTTCACCATTGTTGTAGAAGTCAATCAGAGAGTCCATTGAAGGAGCATAGTGATTGTAGACATTCTTGTAAGCAACCTGCAGAGTGCGGATGTCCTTGAGAAGGGTGATGGCGTCAGCTTCTCTGGCAGCTTTCTCATTATTGAACTTTACAGGTTCCATGATACTCTTGACAAGCAGATATGCAAGCGCAAGAATCATCAAAGGCAGAATGACGTAGGTAAGAAGTTTTTTCATGTTATAATTTATTTATTTTTTCTATTATCCGTGCTAATACAGATATGCTAATCTGGCTTACAAAAATAAAAATAATATTTAGTCCTTGCAATATATTTTTAATTTTGCAGAAATAATTTTTGCGTCAAGTGAAGACCTGTAAAAATGCAGAACAGTTGTGGAGTCTGGTGGAGTCAAGCTCCAGAATCGTTCTGGTCGGGCATACGAATCCGGACGGCGATGCCATAGGCTCCCTGTCCGCAATGTACTATTTCATAAGGCAGACCGGCAAGAGTGCCTCCTTGATGGTCCCCAATTCCTTCCCTGATTTCCTGTCGTGCCTGAACCCTGCAGAAGAGCCAGTGCTCATATACAGGAACGATACTGATGTCTGCGAGAAACTCATTGCAGATGCCGACCTTATCATCTGTATGGATATGAGCGGACCTAAGCGCATTGACGAGATGTCTGATGCCATACTGAAAAACAGCTTGACGAAGAGGATACTCATCGACCATCACCTCAATCCGGATGTGGATCCGTTCGATACGGTGATTTCCGATACGGAAGTGTCTTCGACCTGCGAACTGCTTCTGTCGCTGATCCTGGAATCACCTGTCATTGACGGAGACATATCAAGGCTCAGCTTGGAATGCGCCACATCGATCGCAGCGGGTATGCTTACTGACACCAACAATTTCTCCAACTCGATATTTCCTGCAACCCTCGAAAGGATGTCTCTTCTCCTCCGGCGAGGAGTGGACAGAGATTGTCTGTACAACGAAATCTTCTGCTCTTATTCCGCATCGAGGATGAAGCTTATGGGTTACCTCCTTTCGGAGAAGATGAAGATAATCCAGGATGGCTGCGTAGCCTTTATGATTCTCGACAAGTCGGAAAAGGAGAAATACTCATTCCGTACAGGAGACTCTGAAGGCTTTGTAAACCTTCCGCTCAGGATAAAGGGAATCAAGATGTCAGCCCTTCTTACGGAAGATGACGAATTCGTGAAGGTCTCGCTTCGTTCGAAGGGCGATCTGGACGTGAACCGGTTCGCAAGGGAATATTGCAACGGCGGCGGTCATCGCAACGCTTCCGGCGGGAGACTCTATATGAATATCTCCGAAACTGCAGCATATTTCACAGAGAGCGTATATGATTATTTCAAAAAGGCATAGCTTTTGCTAAATTTGCGCTCGTATGAAACTGTCAGTTCTCATCTTTGCTTCATTAGCCATTGCGATTGTATCTGTGTCGGCCTGCACGCTGGAAGACAAGATCAGTCTGTGCGTCACGCAGGAAGAGAACATCGAATCATACATAGCTAACAAATATGCAGACTCTACAGTCGTGGTTTCGGAACACGGCATTTCCCGGGTTGTGATGGTCCACGGCATAGGCAATCCGGCCCAGGCAGGGGACAGCGTACTGTTTTCTTACCAGGGGTATACTTTTGAAAACGGACCCGGAAACCAGTTTGCCGAAGGTACTGTCAAGTCACGTCTTGGCAACGGCAGCCTGCTCAGCGGTCTTGACGAAGGTATGGCCGGTATGATGCGAGGTGAGGAGGCCTATATCATTTTCTCGGCAAGATATGGTTTCTTCGACCAGGCTGCAGGGTCCGTCGTCCCGATGACTCCGCTCATCTATTATGTCAAATTAGAAGATATCTATAAATAATGAAAAAGTCCTTGCTCTTCATACTTGCCGGCGCTGTCCTTGCAACGATGCTCGTTTCCTGCGAAGTTTCGCCTGTGGATGATTCTACGACTCAGAACAAAAGAGTGAGAGATGCCTGGGTAAGGGTTAACTACGGTAGCGATTATGTGGCTCTCACCGAATCTGGAATCTACATCCTCGAAGAAACCCCCGGCTCCGGTTCCGCTGTCAAGGATTCGACATACTGCTTCGTCCATTATTCAATGAGGAATCTGGACGGGACTTACACCAAAACTACCGATCCCCAAGTTGCCAAGATGAATCTGGGCACTTATTCTGATACTCTCTACTGGAGTCCTGCGATATGGAGGATTGCCGATTATACCGAGAATGACGGAGTCCGCGAACTGCTGTCCAAAATGAAGACCGGAGGCAAGGTTACGGCTATTGTTCCTCCCGAGTTGTCTTCCATCACATATCCGGAACACTATAATACCTACTATACCAGCCACAATCCGGAATTTTCCAAAAATACCATATACGAAATATCTCTCGAGAAGACGGTAACCGATATCGAACAATATGAGTTCGACCTTCTGAAGAATTATGCCGACAAGTACTGGGGCGGTTTGGATTCTACCCTGAGAGGTTATTATTTCAAGAAACTTAAGGAAAATCCAGCTGAGGGCGATACGATAGTGGACGGTACTTCGGTGGATGTATACTACTCCGGCCACATAATCGACGGTATCACCGACAGTTTCCTGTTTGATACCAATATTGCTGACACCGCCCGTATGTACAGGCGTTACAGCAGCGACAACCAGTACAGTGCCTTGTCTGTCGTATACAAGAAAGATTCCGATGAGTGTATTTCTGCGAATACTCTCGTCGACGGATTTGCGATTGCAATGTCCGAATTCAAGTATGACGAAGAAGCTGTTGTGTTCTTCAGTTCATCATATGGCTATGAAAATGAAGGCAGCGGCACCATCCCCGGTCACTGTCCGCTGGTATTCTACATCAGAACACCCAAGAAATAACGAGGCTATAGAGTTATCCTAAGGCCAGTGGCTACATTGCAGAGATTGGCGGGCTTTTCTGTACGGTAAGTCTGCAGGTTATGGCCTTTGAACGGAACTTCCCAATAAAGCTGAGGCTCTAGATACAGTCCCAGCCTGTCAGTGATGTTGAACTGGATGCCGGTCGTCCCTATCAGGGAGAGACTGGGCTTGTCTTTCTGGATTTTGTTCCCTGCGACAGTTGCAGCTACGCAGTAATCACCCTCTATTCCGCCTCCAACATACAGGTCGAGCCATCTGCCGGAATGCAGAGTCAGGTCAAGCCGCACCGGAATGCCGATATAATGTACATGCTGAGTCTTCCTGATGTCCGTCGGACCGTAATAAGATAACTCTGATGAATACAATGAATAGTCCAGTCCTGTAGTCAGGCTGATTCTCTGGGACAGGGGAACCCTTATGGACAGACCTGTTTTCAGAGGGGGCTTGTGACTGATGCCTTTAACAACCTCGGCAGGCTGGGAATCTTCGTCACTAAACGGACTAGTACCATAACTTGGATTGCCAGTATACAGATATGAACTGTCTCCATGCGCATACGCGCGAAGAATTAGTGTAGCGCCCGCCGGTTCGGCATTGTCATAATTTTTCCCTACTGCGGAAACCAGGACAGCTGCCAGCAACCCTCCTCCGGTTATCTTTCCCCAGGTAGCGGTATTCAGAGATGTAATCCCCCTGTCGGCTACAGTAACTTCCGGAAAATGGATCTGGGGTGTCGACGAGCCTGTGGTCATATCAATGGTACTGGCCTGTTCCGCCGGGGCCTGGCCGGCCGGTTTCTGCTCCGCCGGGGCCTCTTCAGGTTGCGCCGTATCTGTCGGAAGTATAATTTCTTCCTCCGGCGACAGGGCGCTTTGTCCAGTCACCTTTGGCGTCACTGCGTGCGCAACAAGCGGCTTGACCTGTACGGGGGCAGTTGCGGCGGATGTTTCCGGTTCACCTGATGACTCAGTTTCACCGGATGGTTCAGTGGATACAGCAACGGCGACTGTCGGCTGCTGTGACTGCTGGATGTTTTGTTCAGGAACGCCAGGCTGTCTAAGGAGCAGAACGGCAGCGATGCCTGCTGCAGCGGCGGCCGGCAGGATCCACACCAGCGGCGAATGTTTCTTCGCCGCGGTCTTGCCGGTTTCCTCCCTGCGGGCTCTGAACTCGGCAAGACTTCCTTCCGGGAGGACACTTTCGTATCCTTCCAGCTTGTCTTTGATTATGTCTTCCCAGTTCTTCATTTCTGCGTTTCTTTAAGATAGTTCCTGATTTCTTCTTTCAGTTGCTTCCTTGCTTTGGCCAATATCCCTGCCGAGCCTTTCTCGCTTATTCCCAGCATCTCGCCGATTGCCTTATGCGAATAGCCGTCTATGCAGTACAGGTTGAAGACGGCCTTGCGCACATCCGGCAGCTTGGATATCCATTCCAGCAGCTTGTCATGCGGTATTGTCTCTATCTCTTCTTCCGTGGGCTCAGGAATGGTATCTTCAGCTCTAGAGTCCAGGGAAACCATGTTCCAGCGCTGCCTTTTTATCTGGTTGATGGCCTTGTTGATGGCAATCCGGCTGATCCAGGCGTATAAAGAACCTTTTCTCACATATTTGAATGTCTGGATCTTGTCCAGGGCCTGTATGAGCGATTCCTGCATCAGATCCTTGGCGTCGTCAAGGTTGTCCGTGTAGCGGCGGCAGAGCGTTAAAATCTTGGCCGCATATCTTGTATACAGCTCGTCTTCAGCTGACCTGTCACCTCTTATACAGTACGCAGCCAGCTCCTGCTCATCCAGTTCTTTATACACTCAAGGCCTATTCTTGAACTAATTCTATTCTCGAAAGGTCATATGTGGTTTTAGTACTTCCTCCTTCAATATAACTGAACGTCATCCTGTTACGCTCGATGGTCCCTGAGAATTGCTTGACAACTTGTTCAGCGTCAACAGGATACAGGTCGAATGTGTATTTGCCTGTCCAGCGGGCCTCGAAGGTCTTGCCATTTGCGAAACTGATTTCCTTGCTTCCTGTCTTGACTGTACAGAGGTTCACCCCGTCAGAGAATTGCAGATAGACATATCCGTTCCCCGTGACACCGTACCAGGTGGAGTTATTGTAATCCATCTCGTAATCGTTGCAGGATGTACAGATCAGGCAGATTGCAGCAAAGGTAAATGCTAAGATTTTCTTCATAATGAGTAATGATCAATTAACAGTTCCCGATATATAAACACACATAGTTTGAAAATACGTCTCAAAATTAGAATTTTTTCTTTCATCAGACGAATTGTGTAATTTTATGGTTGATTATGGCTGCAAAGAAAGGGAAAATATTGATCGTGGACGACAACGCCGGAATCCGTCAGGCGCTGAAGATCCTGCTTCCGGTTCATTTCGCCGAGGTTGAGACGTTGCCGTCGCCTATGACGCTGGTTTCCACCCTGGAACGTTTCAGACCCGACGTTGTGCTGCTGGATATGAATTTCAACACGGCCATCAATACCGGTAACGAAGGGTTGTACTGGGCAGGGGAGATCAAGAAGTTGATGCCGGAGGTCGAGGTGGTGCTTTTCACTGCTTATGCCGACATCCAGCTTGCGGTGGAAGGAATGAAGCGCGGGGCCTTCGACTTCATTGTGAAACCGTGGGAGAATGACAAACTGGTGGCTACTTTGACAGCTGCCCGCGACAAGGCCCGCAAGGCGATGGGAAAGGATTCTTCGGCTTCAGGCCGTTCCGGCCGGAGCGGAGAGCCTATGTACTGGGGCACTTCCAAAGCAATGGCCGCTATCCGGAAAACGGTCGAAAAGATCGCTCCCACAGATGCCTCCGTCCTGATCACCGGAGAGAACGGTACCGGCAAAGATGTCATGGCACGCGAGATTCACGCCAGAAGCCTTCGGAATGCAAGGCCTATGGTGGCCGTAGATGCCGGGGCGATTACCGAAACCCTCTTTGAAAGCGAACTTTTCGGTCACGTCAAGGGTGCCTTTACAGACGCACATACCGACCACGTCGGGAAATTCGAACAGGCCGACGGAGGTACGCTTTTCCTGGATGAAATCGGTAACATACCGCCTCATCTGCAGGCCAAGCTTCTGCGGGTGATACAGAACCGCAGCGTGGTTAGGGTAGGGGGCTCCCAGGCCATTCCTGTCAATATCAGGCTGATTTGCGCCACCAATATGGACCTTGAGCAACTGGTGCGGGAAGGACGGTTCCGTGAGGACCTCTATTATCGCATAAATACTGTACACATCGCCCTGCCACCCCTTCGCGAACGCAAGGAGGACATCGTGCCGCTGGCAGAACGCTTTGTCAGCCAGTTCGCCGAAAAGTATCACCGTCAGCTTTCAGGGTTGGACGGATCTGCAAGGCAGGTTCTCGAGGCAGGCCGGTGGGGCGGCAATATCCGCGAGTTGCAGAACTGTATAGAGAAAGCGGTGATCCTTTCCGAAGGAACGGCACTTACTGCCGGAGACATCCAGATAGAGCAGCCGAAGGCGGAAACTGCCGCCGGGATGCTGAAAACGGTCAGCGATGCCGAAGAGGCACGTCTGGTGCGTGAAGCGGTGCAAAGGAGCAACGGCAATATTTCCGCTGCAGCCAAGATGCTCGGAGTCAGCCGGCCTACTCTCTACGCAAAGATGAAGAAATACGGGCTATGACCTTCACTGT
Organism: Bacteroidales bacterium; assembly: GCA_017561885.1. Lineage (GTDB taxonomy): Bacteria > Bacteroidota > Bacteroidia > Bacteroidales > UBA932 > Equibacterium. The sequence goes on from JAFZBF010000022.1 coordinate 36,980, forward strand.
CTGGCATATCGTAGGAGTGGCGGTAATTGCTTCCATCATTGCTGCACTGCTTGCGTCAGTCCGTACCCGTCGTAAGGACATTCGCAAGGTGGCCTATATGATGGATGCCCTGGAGGACGGGGAACTGAACTTCCGTTTCAAGGACAACAACCGCTTCAACCGCACCCTGAACCGAATCCGCACCATCTTCGAGAAGCAGCGCCAGGCTCACGAGCAGGATTCCTGGACCAAGCTGATCCGTGTGCTGACCCACGAGATCATGAATACCGTTTCGCCGATTGCATCCCTTTCGGACGCTATGGCTAAGTCGGTCGATGAGAACGGCCGCAGCGAGCTGGACATTAAGGCCGGCCTGGAGACCATCTCAGATTCGTCAAAGAACCTGATAGACTTCGTGCAGACCTACCGCCAGTTGTCCGGTGTGGCGAAGCCCGTCCGCAAGGCGCTCGAACTTCAGGAATTCGTGGACGGCGTGATTGCCCTGAACAGCGAATACACGGCATCATGCGGGGCTGTGTGCAGTTACCGTCCCGAAGAGCCGGACCTTATGGTCTATGCCGACGAGGGACAGATTTCCCAGATATTCATCAACCTGATCAAGAATGCCCTGCAGGCAGGAGCCAGGCACATCGACATTTCTGCGCGGATGGGAAAGGAAGATGAAGTGATCATCCAGGTTGCCAACGACGGCTCTCCAATTCCTTCAGAGAGCCAGGAGCAGATATTCGTGCCGTTCTATACGACCAAGAAGGAAGGTTCCGGCATCGGACTTGCCCTTGCCCGCCAGATTATGCGAAACCACAACGGCACGGTCGACCTCTTGCGCAGCGATGCCGACCAGACGGTCTTCCAGCTGGTGTTCAGATAAAAAAACTCTTTTGAAGAGACGTAGTTTGTATTTTTGTGTGTTTATATATCAGAAACATCACATAATCGATATGAAAACACTGAGGTTTTTTGTTGTGGCTGCGTGCCTGATGCTTGCAGCCGTCTCCTGCGACAAAATAGAAAGAGACGGTGACAATGATGGAGAGAATCCCTACAAGGCTCTGAGTCTCTCAACCAAGTCGGCTGAATATGCCCGGCTGGGCAACAGCTTCGCCCTTGATTTCATCGACCGGATCAATGCTGCTGAGAAGGAGGATTACATCATTTCTCCGCTGAGCATGCAGTTCCTGCTTGGGATGCTGCTTGACGGCGCCCAGGGGCAGACTGCCGATGAAATCTGCAAGGTTCTCGGGTATGGAGCCGGCGAGGTGGCTTCCGTGAACGAGTTCAGTCTCTCTATGCTTGAGCAGCTGCCTGCGCTTGACAAGAAGACGAAGCTATCAATAGCAAACGCCATCTTCGTCAACAACAAATACCCTCTGCTCGACAGTTATAAAAGCACTGTAGGAAGGTATTTCAATGCGGAGGTGTCCAATCTGGATTTCTCGAATGGCAACGGCAGTCTCAAGACTATCAACGGCTGGTGCAACAAGCAGACGAAAGGTATGATTCCCAAAGTGCTGGATAAAGTTTCTTCGAACGATATAGCATACCTTCTGAATGCCATTTACTTCAAGAGCCGGTGGACTGTTCCGTTTTCTAAAAGCAATACTTCAAAAGAAACTTTTATTCAAGAATCAGGCTCGAAGAAGACGGTTCCCATGATGAAGGCGAAAAAACAGTTTCCTTATTATGAGTATGAAGATTTCCAGGCAGTCAGACTTGCATATGGCAACAGAACCTACAGTATGATGGTGCTCCTTCCCAAGGAAGGCAAAAACATATCTGATGTCATCGCAGCGCTGAAGGCTGCTGACTGGAACAGCTTTATGAACAATTGGTCCACTTGGGATGAAGTCGATCTCTGGCTGCCCAAGTTCGAGATTGAAAAGTATGAGATAAAACTTAACGATATCCTTTCCGCTATGGGTATACATTCCGCTTTCAGTGCCAACCTTGCTGATTTCAGCGCTATGACCAGCTACCCGGCATATCTGAGCTTCGTAAAGCAGGATGCCGCCATAAAGGTTGACGAAGAAGGTACGGAAGCCGCAGCGGTATCGATCGCGGGGATGACCTTAGGCGCCGCACTCCCCATCAAGGAGATAGTATTCCATGCCGACCATCCGTTCCTCTATCTCATTACCGAAGCCAGTACCGGCGCAATCCTATTTGCCGGCAGATACAGTGCACGATGAGAAAGATTGTCGCCATAACATAAAAGTAAATTAGCAGTATGAAACGCTTTGGAATGATTGCTGCCTTTGCAGCCCTGATGATGGTCGGTCTGTCCTGCGATAAGATAGAAGGAGGCGGCGACAATGATGGTGAGAATCCCTACAAGGCTCTGAGTCTCTCAACCAAGTCGGCTGAATATGCTCGGCTGGGCAACAGCTTCGCTTTCGAATACATAGACCGCATCAACGCTTTCGAGACAAAAGATTACATAATCTCTCCGCTCAGCATGCAGTTCCTGCTCGGAATGATCCTGGACGGAACCAAAGGACAGACTGCCGATGAGATCTGCAATGTGCTGGGCTATGGCGCCGGTGAAGTGGATGCAGTGAACGAGTATTGCCTCTCTATGCTGGAGCAGCTCCCCGAGCTTGACAAACAGACGAAGCTTTCAATTGCAAATGCCATCTTCGTCAACCAGAAAATCCCTCTGCTTGACAGTTATAAGAAGGCAGTAGGAAAGAATTTCAATGCAGAGGTGTCCAATCTCGACTTCACAAATGCCAACGGCAGTCTGAAGACCATCAACAACTGGTGCAACAAGCAGACGAACGGTATGATTCCCAAGGTGCTGGATAAGGTTACTCCGGACGCGATAGCATATCTTCTGAACGCCCTGTATTTCAAGAGCCAGTGGAGCGAAAAGTTCTCCAAGAGCAACACTTCCAATGAAAATTTCTCGACAGGAGCTGGCCAGCAGAAGAAGGTTCCGATGATGAAGGCGCAGAATAATTACCCTTATGGAGAATGTGAGGCTTTCCGGGCTTTGAAGATTCCCTATGGCAACGGAGCTTTCAATATGCTGGTGTTGCTTCCCGCCGAAGGAAAAACCATTTCTGATGTTACCGCTGCGCTCAAGACTATGGACTGGAGCGGCTTTGTCAATGGTATGTACGCCTCCAGGGAAGTGGATCTCTGGCTGCCCAAGTATGAGATTGAAAAGTATGAGATTGAACTCAACGACATCCTTGCTGCGATGGGTATGCCCTCGGTGTTCAGGCCCGATGTGGCGGATTTCAGCGCTATGTGCGAATACCCTGCTTATATAAGCCTCATCAAGCAGGATGCCGCCATAAAGGTTGACGAATCAGGCACGGAAGCCGCAGCGGTATCTATAGCTGAGATCAGATATGGTTCGACTGGCATCAATCTTGGCCCTATCGTTTTCCACGCCGACCGTCCTTTCTTGTATCTGATTACCGAAACCAGCACCAACTCCATCCTCTTCGCCGGAAGGTACAGCGCACAATAGCAGTCTTGAATTGCCTAGGTGTTCCCGCCGGTCCATTCTTTGGACCGGCAGGAGCGAAAAAGGGGGTAAAATGCTCCCGCCGGTCCACGTCTTGGACCGGCGGGAGCATTTGCATAGAAAACAGTGTTTGGAATCAAATTTCAAATAGATATCTTTGTTGAAACATCTGCCCGCCAGTTCCGGGTTGGAGTAAGATTATGGAGGAAGAGATATGGAATACTGGCTCATCTCAACTGAACATTTGGAGGACAGCCTCCTTTTCAAAGATTTCGACGACTTTGTTGTCGGGATGAATTATGTCGCCGTACAGGCATACAAGGCGCGGATCAATATGCTCGCCTTTATCTTGATGTCCAACCACGTGCACTTCGTTGCGGAAGGCGACCGGATTCAGGTCGAAACCTTTATAAATGGCTTCAAGGGGGAATATTCCAGATATTTATGGAATAAGTACAGTATTAGAGAATTATTAAGGCGTAAATCTGTTGATATCCGTCCGATTCCTAAGGACAACGAGTCATTGGAAAGAGCAATAGCTTATGTCCAGATGAACTGCGTGGCGGCCAATATTTGCGCACATCCGGTGGAATACCCTTGGGGAACAGGAAACACGTTCTTTTCGGCCTCATGTGAAAACGGCAAGTGTCTCAGGGATTTGTCCGCCCGCGAACGGATCCGTCTGCTGCATACCAAGCTTGAGTTGCCACAATATTGGTCGGTCTGCAGCGATGGATATGTCACTCCCGGATCTTATGTATGCAAAGATTTCGTTGAAAGAATCTTTCGCACACCGAAGCGGATGAACTTCTTTCTGCAGAATTCCTCCAAGGCAAAGCAGAGAGTCGAGACAGGCGAAAAGAATATGCCCGCATTCAGAGACCAAGTGATTGCGGCCGCTCTTCCGGATCTCTGCCGGACACTGTTCCAAAAACCTGCAGTCGGGGAGTTGAATGAAGATCAGCTGGTCGAGCTGCTCCGCCAGCTTCGTTTCCGTTTCTCCTCAAACGTCAACCAGCTCGCAAGAATCACCGGCCTGTCGTATGAAAAAGCCGCCGAGTACCTGGACAGGGAGTAGCTGCCACACCACAGGTGCTCCTATCGTCCCATTCGGGGGGACGATAGGAGCGAAAACGTGGGCAAACTGCGCCTATCGTCCCCGACATTGGGACGATAGGCGCACCTAAATGTAAATTTCTAACGCCGGGAAGACGTATTTCGTAAATTTGTGTGTTTAAATAGCAGAAACGGTTTTTTTACGGGATGGGAAAATGAAGAAACTTGTCGTCATTGCTCTTGGGGCGCTCTGCTTGCTCTGCACCTCTTGCACGAAAGAAGAAATGGGTGATAATCTGAATTACCTGTGGAAAGGGACGTTCTTTACAAATGTCATAAACGGAGCGACCGGCGAATCGGTGGCCGTCACGGAGTTCATCTATTTGTATTTCCAAAATGGAGGAGACAAGTGCTCTATCAATTTTGGCGGCGCCGGTCTCGGCGACGTAAGGCACGTTTATGAAGCTCGCTGGAACGGCACGAGCAGTTTCGACCTTTATCCCACCACCGGAGAGCAGATTACCAAGGAGTACACCGGAACTATCTCCGGAAAGAAGATGACACTCCACGCTCTTAAAGGCGGAAGCATAACAACCACATACAAACTTACTCGAACGAACGATGAACAAGATTAAAACATTGGCGATGGCGCTGCTAATGGCGGCGATGCTTGTGTCCTGTGAAAAAGAGCTTGTCTCTCCCGAAATCTTGCGCGGGAACACAGGTCCTGACTTCAGGTTGGCAGGGAGCGCATACATCTACGGTATAGCGCTCAGTTTCACCGACAGCAAGGGAAATGACCTTGTTGCGCCGTTTGGTGAAGACAGATGGAAACCGGCGAATGACCACTCATACTGGTATGGCGAAGTCAACCCCAGCAAGTATACTCTGGCTATTACTTTCGGCGAGCCATGTGGTCCGTTTGACTCCTATCGAGTGAAGTATGACCGAAAGGCGCCATATTTCACGATGGCGAAGTTTGACAGTGATTATAAGGTCACATCCCACTTCGGTGCGGAGTATACCGAGGGCGAAGGAAAATATTATCTAAGCAACGAGTGCGGCTCGGCCATGTATTATGGTTACGACATGGCTTTGCTGTATGGGGAGAATGATATCAGGGAAAATCCCCGGCAGGACTCCATTACTTATGAAATCAATAGCTATGCCTTGTTCGGTGACTATAATTCCCACAAACTGGTCACCTGTTGGGAAGATGATATCTGCATCAAGTTCAATCCGGAAGATATAAGGTCGGGACGACAGTATCCTCATTGCACGAAGGCAATATTCGAAGGGAAAGAGGTCGCTGTCAAGACAGTTGTTGTTCGTCCGACCAAATACAGAGATTATTATTCCCACTTCATCGATATAGTCCTAGACCGGTAAAATTTTATTTATTAACATCAGTGTAAAGCATAAAGTGTAAAGTTCTTTACAGGGCTTTACACTTTTTTCATTGCAGCCAGACCGATTAAGTGACTGGATGACAGCGCTTTGACTCGTGTGGCATTGTGGGTGCTTATGTATAGCGCAGGAAAAACAGTTCATACGATGATAAAAGGGTTTATTAGAACAATGTTCGTTCTGGCTGCCATGGCCTTCGTCAGCGTGACGGAGGCCTGGGGTCAGGCAGAAGTGAAAGTGATGACGCTCCACGACTGCATGGAGTATGCAGTGTCCAATTCCACGAAGATGCGTATCCAGCAGGCTGCCAAAGGAGATGCCCAGATTGACCGCCGCGATGCCGCGCTCAAGCTTTTCACGCCGCAGATCAATGCGCAGACCTATGCATACTACAACTTCGGCCGCAGCATCGACCCCCAGACCAACACTTACTTCAACACCACATCGTTCCACAACAATTACAGCGTCAGCGCCGGATACGACCTCTTCGACGGTTTCAAGGCGGTGAACAATTTCAAGATTTCCCGCACCGGCCTGCAGATTGCCGATTCGCAGGAGAAGCAGGTCGAGGCTGACATCTGCCTCGCTGTGATGGAAGCCTATTACAACGTGGTGTACTACAAGCGCCTCGCAGATGTCTACAGGGAGCAGGTCGCCACGGCTGAAGAGGCTCTCAAGAAGGCCCGCAGGCAGGAGGAACTGGGCCAGAAAGGCCACGCCGACGTGATCGAGATGGAGGCGGATCTGGCAGACCGCCAGTATGACCTCACCAACACATACAATATGTACTGCGACCAGAAGATGGTCCTGGCCGACCTGATGTTCTGGCCGACAGACCAGGAGCTAGAGATCGACACCGGGATGCCGGCCTGGCGGACAGACCTCACTTCTGCAAGCGCCGTGGTGGATTACGCCCTGGAAAACAATCCGGGCATCCAGATCGCTTCGATGCAGGAGCTGAATGCGAAACGTGAACTGAATACTGCCCGCTGGCAGACCTTGCCGAGCGTCGGTGTATATGCGGGCTGGAACACCAGCTACTACACATATCAAGGCTCGACTACAGCCACATTTGCCGACCAGTTCCGCAACAACGGCGGTGAGTATGTCGAGATGTCGCTCTCTATTCCCATCTGGAACCGTCTCGGCAAGAACTCCACCATTTCCCGCAAGAAACACGCTCTCGCAAAGGCGACTGCCGAGCTCGACCAGACCCGCCGCGACGTGGAGAGCGAAGTGCGCCGCGCCATCCAGGACCGCGACGGTGCCGACGTGGCCTATCAGCAGGCGCAGCGCAAGGCCGAAGTGCAGGAAGAAGCCTACTCGCTCAACCAGAAGAAGCTCGAGCAGGGGCTCATCTCCCCGCTGGAATTCCAGACAGCTAACAACAATTATCTGAAATCCAAGGCCGACGAGATGAACAGCCTCTTCAAATACCTCATCAAGCAGGCTGTGGTACGCTACTACAGCGGAGTTGACTACATCAACCAATAAAATCTTCCTTCTCCCTTAACTTTTTGCGATTTTTGCGTCTTAAGGGTGAAGTATGGAAAAATCGTTCGAAACAGAGCTTGCCGCAGTGCGGCCCAAAGTCCTCAGTCTGGCCCGGCAGTTTGTCCGGGCTTCCGGTCTCAGGATGGAGGCCGAAGACATCGCCCAGGAGGCGCTGGTCCGCCTGTGGACTGCCTGCCGAGACGGGGCGGAGATCCGGAGCATCGAGGCCTGGGCCACCACCGTCACAAAGAACCTCTGCATCTCGCAGCTCCGCAAGCACTGCAAATTCTCCGTTTCTTCCATACCCGAAACCCTTCCTTCGCCGGATTCTGCATCTTCAGCCATTGAGACGGATGAAAGCCAGCGCGCCGTCGCCGCAGCGTTGCAGCAGATTCCGGAGGGCACACGTCAGTTGCTGAAGCTCCGTACGGCCGGAATGAGCCTGGATGAGATAGCCGCCGCGACAGGACGCCCCAAAGGCAGCGTGAAGAGCTCCATCTCGGCAGCCCGGAAGCAGATTATTAAAGCATTAAATGAAGCATAATGGATAAGAAAGACTTGATTCAAAAATACCTGGAGGCAGAGACCTCTGTGGCAGAAGAGCAGGAGCTTGCCAAGTCCGACAAGAACGTTGGGTTGCTATCGGAGGCTCTCGCTGCCGATGAGTATGCTCCGCTGCCGGATGCCTGCGAGGAGTTCGACCGGATAGTCCGCAGTGCGCGCAGACGGACCTTCCGACGCTGGAGCTACGCCATTTCAGGCATTGCAGCCATCCTTGTCGCCGTGGTTTTCCTGACGAGAAAGCCCGCCGCACCCCAACCTGCCGGGCAGGATACCATGGAGATGATCCGCCAGTTGCAGCTCATCTCCAGCCTGGATCCCGCCGATGCAGAAGGCTACGAATTCGAGCCCGTCGGCGACGGCTTCATCATGACCGCCCGCTACGAGGACGGCAGCACCGCATCGTTCCTCCTCACCCCGATGGACGGTGGAGAGTCTTTCCATCTAGTTGCATTAAAACATTAAAAATCTTATGAAAAAGTACATCATCGCATTCGCACTTTGCCTCGCCTGCTTCTCACTCTCTGCACAGCAGACCATCTACGTAATAGACAATGTCACCGTCGAGAAATTCGACGGCTCCCAGCTCCAGGGTAAAATCATCAAGAATTACCACATTTCAACTCAGGGCAGCGGCAAAAAGGCCGTCACCGTGCATGCCATCACCACAGCTCCGGCAACAACGACAGTCTATGGCATCCCGAATCCACCTGAGTCAATACGTATCCAAGACATATCGGCTGGGATGGATTCCCTTTCCGTTTCCTTTCCAAAAATCAAAGTCAGACAGACAGATCCGAACGCTGAAGCTCCCCTTTTCATAATCGACGGCGGCGACCCAGTAGGTGAGGATGCCATCAAAAATCTCGACCCGGGCAAGATAAAAAGCATGACTGTTTTAAAAGACGCAGCAACTATGATGAAGTATGGCACCTCCGGGGGCGTCATCATCATCGAGACCAAAAAGCCGGTGGTCGAATAGAACAAACTCTCTGTGCAAAACTCTAGTGCTCCCTCTGTCCTCAAATCAGGGACAGAG
>JAFZBF010000023.1 GCA_017561885.1 Bacteroidales bacterium
AACCAGTCTTTCATCTTCTTGCCGTTGACAACCTTCTCAGGGTCATAGTAGCGGAAAGACAGGGGGTTCTTGCTGTTTACACCTTCAAACTTGATTTTCCCGATTCCAGGGAAGAATTCTTTTTGTGCCATAATTGTAATACTTTATTAAAAATGTTATTAGATATATTGTTTCCAAGTTTCGTATGCCTGCTGATACTGGTCGCGCAGCGCCTGTGACGGCTCTATCACATCCAGTTTCTTGAGCGTAGCGAACGCTTCCTTGCTGTTCTTGTAAATACCTGCTCCGATGCCTGCACCCTTTGCGGCTCCGGCAGCGCCGTCAGTATCGTAAAGCTCGATAGCCGCACCGCTGACGCCTGCGAGCGTCTGACGGAATATAGGGCTCAGGAACATATTGGCCTTGCCTGCCTTGATGACGCTGATATCCATCCCCATTCCGCGCATGATTTCCATTCCGTACTGGAACGAGAACACGATACCTTCCTGAGCTGCCCTGATGAGGTCGCACTGCTTGTTGATGTTGAAGTTGACACCGTGGACAGAGCAGCCGCGGTTGTGGTTCTGGAGGATACGTTCAGCTCCGTTTCCGAACGGAATGATCGATACGCCGCGTGAACCTATCGGCGACTGGGCGGCCATGTCGTTCATATCGTTGTAGCTCATGCCTGCAGCGACAATGTTGTGCTTGAACCAGGAGTTGAGGATTCCCGTACCGTTGATGCAGAGCAATACGCCAAGACGGTTCTTCTGGGGCGTGTGGTTTACGTGCGCGAAAGTGTTCACCCTTGACAGGGGATCGTAGTTGATATTGCCCAGCACGCCGTAGACAACTCCTGAAGTTCCGGCTGTAGACGCTATCTCGCCTGGTTCCAGCACATTAAGTGAAAGTGCATTGTTAGGCTGGTCGCCGGCACGGTAAGTCACCGGAGTGCCCTCGGCCAGATTGAGTTCCCTTGCAGCCGCTGCTGTAACGTAACCCTGGATTCCCATCGTCGGCTTGATTTCGGGAACCATACTGTCGTCGAAACCGAAGAAGTCCATGACGTCCCTTGAAAGGCAGCCCTCCTTGAAATCCCAGAAGATACCTTCTGAAAGACCGCCGATAGTGGTGACTGCATCACCGGTGAGGCGCAGACCGATATAATCTCCGGGCAGCATGAACTTGTCGATCCTTTCGAACAAGCCGGGTTCATTCTCTTTCACCCATGCCAGTTTGGCGGCAGTGAAGTTGCCGGGAGAGTTCAGCAGGTGGCTCAGCGCTTTCTCCTCTCCTATTGACTTGAAGGCCTTCTCGCCGTAAGGCACGGCGCGGCTGTCGCACCAGATAATGGCAGGTCTCAGGACCATGTTGTCCTTGTCTACAAGGACCAGGCCGTGCATCTGATAGGAGATTCCGATAGCTTTGATGTCCTCTCCTGCTACGCCGGCTGTTGAAAGCACGCTCTCGGTAGCAAGCTTGAGGTTCTCCCACCACATATCCGGACTCTGCTCCGCCCAGCCTGCTCTGGCGGCAGTAATTTTCATCTCGTTTTTCGGGAAAAAGTCAGATGCGACGATCTGACCGTTGTCTGCATTGACAAGCGCAGCCTTTACTGAAGAACTGCCGACATCATAGCCTAAAAGATACATATTTCAAGGTTTATTAATAGTTGCACGAAATTTGCTCACGTATAAGCACACATTAAAGCAAATTTACAAAATTTGACTACTTTTGCAAAGTATTAGGTCATAATTATAAACATGACAGCTATGAAAACAAGATTATTGATGCTTACAGCTCTTATGGGGTTATGCCTTTCCGCAAATGCCGGAAACATTACCAAAGACTACGACCTGACATTCACCGGTATCGAAATATCTGACAATTTCGAGATCCAGCTTATCAAGGCAGACAAAAACTCGGTAACCATAGAAGTGGATTCCGAGTATGCCCCTTATCTTTCCGTTACGACTGAGGCGGGCATTCTCAAGGTCAGCTTCAAAAAGCTTCCCATCAAGATGAAGATCGGAAAGGATCCGTTCAAGATGATAATTCGCACCCCCATGGTCAATTACATCGACCTCTCGGGAGCCTGCAAACTCACCTGCATCGATGAATTCTCGCTGGGTATGAATAACTTCAGGGCTACGATTTCAGGCTCTTGCACCGTCAATACACTTAAGGTCAAAACTATAGACGCATCCATCAAAGTATCGGGAGCCAGCAAGGTTTTCCTGGACGGGGAATTCGCTGACCTGGAAGCTGATGTCGAAGGTGCAAGCAAGCTCACCATCAACGGCCGCTGCAGCGATTTCGATGCAAAGGTTCTTGCCAGCAGCGAACTGAACGTGACCGGCGTGATGGACAATGTCGACATAGAAGTCAAGGGAGCCAGCAAGGCTGAATTTGTCGGAGAGGGCATGGAACTCGATGCCGAGGTCGGAGGAGCGAGCAAGCTCAGAGCCGAGGAATTCGCAGTGTCCGAAGCCAAGATCGAGGTCAAAGGTGCAAGTTCCGTGACTGTCGATGCATCCGAGTCGCTGAAGGCCGACATATCAGGAGCTTCCAGCTGCAAATACAGGGACCGTGACGGTCTCCGTCTGAACCCGATGGTATCAGGTGGCGGTTCATTCAAGACATTATAATCAAATCAACATAACGCATACTTAAAATGAGAAAGAAAATAGTAGCAGGCAACTGGAAGATGAATACCACCGTTGCCGCAGGTAAAGAGCTGGCAAAGGATATCGTTGCCGCCCTCGGTCAGGTTCCCCAGGACGTTCAACTCATCATCGCGCCGCCTTTCACCCATCTGGCAACCATAGCTGACGTCATCAAAGGTACTGCAGTGGCTCTTTCTGCCCAGAACTGCGCCGACAAGGCCAAAGGCGCCTACACCGGCGAGGTTTCTGCCGAAATGATAGCAGGTACGGGCTGCACCTACACAATTCTCGGACACAGCGAACGCCGTCAGTATTATGGCGAGACTTCAGAGACTCTGACTGCCAAAATGGCCCTTGCCCTTGAGAATGGCCTCAGCCCTATCTACTGTGTCGGAGAAATGCTTTCCGAGCGTGAAGCCGGCAACCATTTCAATGTCATCAAGGCTCAGCTCGAGGAGGTTCTCTTCAGCCTCAGCGCAGAGCAGATGGCCAAGGTAGTGATCGCTTACGAGCCTGTATGGGCTATCGGTACCGGTGTGACTGCTACTTCCGAGCAGGCACAGGAAGTTCACGCCTTCATCCGCAAGACTCTCGCCGCCAAGTTCGGTGACCTTGCAAAGGACATAACCATCCTTTATGGCGGAAGCTGCAAGCCGAGCAATGCAAAAGAGCTCTTTGCCTGCCCTGACATCGACGGCGGTCTCATCGGAGGCGCCTCTCTCAAGGCTGACGATTTCATAGCCATAGCCCGTTCATACTAACGGGTACAAGCCTGCGGGCGTGTTGTAATTGGTAGCCAAGCTAGACTTAGGATCTAGTGCCGTAAGGCGTAAGGGTTCGAGTCCCTTCGCCCGCACAGAAAGAGCCGACCTC
>JAFZBF010000024.1 GCA_017561885.1 Bacteroidales bacterium
ACGTTGAGGATACCGTTGGCGTCGATATCGAAAGTAACCTCGATCTGAGGGATTCCACGCGGAGCCGGAGCTATGCCGTCGAGGTGGAAGTTGCCGATTGTCTTGTTGTCGCGTGCCATCGGACGTTCGCCCTGCAGCACGTGGATCTCTACTGACGGCTGGTTGTCACTGGCTGTCGAGAACACTTCGCTCTTGCGGGTAGGGATGGTGGTGTTGGCATCGATGAGTTTGGTCATCACGCCGCCGAGGGTCTCGATACCCAGTGAAAGAGGAGTGACGTCAAGCAGAAGCACGTCTTTCACGTCACCTGCGAGCACGCCGCCCTGGATGGCAGCACCTACTGCGACTACTTCGTCAGGGTTGACGCCCTTGTTGGGAACTTTGCCGAAGAACTTCTCGACGATTGCCTGGATAGCGGGGATACGGGTTGAACCGCCGACGAGCAGGACCTCGTCGATCTGGCTTGCCTGGAGACCTGCGTCAGCAAGAGCCTTGCGGCAAGGTTCGATGGTGGCGTTGATCAGAGGATCGCAGAGCTGCTCGAATTTGGCACGGGTGAGTGTCTTTACAAGGTGTTTAGGAACACCGTCGACCGGCATGATGTACGGCAGGTTGATTTCTGCGGTGGTCTGGCTTGAAAGCTCAATCTTTGCTTTCTCTGCAGCCTCTTTCAGACGCTGGAGAGCCATTGCATCCTTGCGGAGGTCAAGACCGCCGTTCTCTGCTGCGAATTCGTCGGCCAGCCAGTCGATGACCTTGTGGTCGAAGTCGTCACCGCCGAGGTGGGTGTCACCGTTGGTTGACTTCACTTCGAAGACACCGTCTCCGAGTTCGAGGATAGAGATATCGAAGGTACCGCCGCCGAGGTCGAACACGGCGACTTTCATATCCTTGTTCTTCTTGTCGAGGCCGTATGCCAGAGCTGCGGCAGTCGGCTCGTTGATGATACGCTTGACTGTCAGACCGGCAATCTCGCCAGCCTCTTTGGTGGCCTGGCGCTGGCTGTCGCTGAAGTATGCAGGAACTGTGATGACAGCTTCTGTGACAGTCTGTCCGAGGTAATCCTCGGCAGTCTTCTTCATTTTCTGGAGAACCATTGCAGAGATCTCCTGAGGAGAATAGAGGCGGCCGTCGATGTTGACGCGCGGAGTGTTGTTCTCGCCACGGTCAACCTGGTAGGGCACGCGGCTGATTTCCTTTGCTACGCGGTCATAGGTCTCGCCCATGAACCTCTTGATGGAGAATATGGTTTTCTTAGGGTTTGTGATGGCCTGACGTTTTGCAGGGTCACCGATCTTGCGCTCTCCGTTGTCGGCGAATGCCACGATTGACGGGGTGGTGCGCTTGCCTTCACTGTTTATGATAACGGTAGGCTCATTGCCTTCCATAACGGCAACACAGGAGTTCGTGGTGCCAAGGTCAATTCCGATAATTTTTCCCATAATATTGATTTTTTAATTGTTTCGTTTTTCAGTTTTGTTTGACCCCTGAATTAACGAAGATTGTGCCAACCCCCAAAACGGCCGAAAAACTGACATTGTGTCATATTTTGATGTATCGATAAAACATTATCTTTGCAGAAAACTTGTGGAACGATGAAAATTACAGTCATAGGTGCAGGCAATATGGGCGGCGCCCTTGTCAGGGGAATCGTCAAAAGCGGCGCTGTCAGGGCGGCCGACGTCACGGTCTCTGACGTATGCGAGGCAAACCTTGCCAGGATTAAAGAGTTCAATCCCGAAATAGTAAGGTGCAGCGACAATGTCAAGGCTGTCAGAGGCGCCGACTGTGTCATTGTTGCAGTAAAGCCCTGGATTGCCGAGAAGGTTGTCCGCGAGATCGCGACATACGTGTCAGTCCCTGTCATCTCGATAGCGGCCGGTGTGTCTGTCGATACCCTCAAGGAGTGGTTCGGCGGAAATGCTCCCGCCCTTTTCCGTGTCATCCCGAACACGGCTGCAGAGTATGGCGAATCTATGACTTTCGTCCACGCTTCTGGCGCGACAGCCGAAGAGAAGAAAGCCGTTCTCGATCTGCTGGGATCTGTCGGCTCTGTCATGGAAATAGAGGAGAAGCAGTTCGCATCTGCCACGACCCTGTCATCCTGCGGCATCGCCTATGCGATGAAGTACATCAGAGCCTCGATGCAGGGCGGCATAACCATCGGCTTCAGTCCCAAGGTGTCTGAAGATATCGTGCTGCAGACCGTGAAGGGCGCCGTCAAGCTCCTTCAGGAGAGCGGCAACCATCCCGAGTCCGAGATCGACAAAGTCACCACTCCCGGCGGCATCACCATCAAAGGCATCAACGCAATGGAAGCCAACGGCTTCACCAAAGCCGTCATCGAAGGCATCCTTGCCGGAGAGAAGGCAGGGAAGTAGAAGTCTTTCTTGAGTTTTGGCGAAAGGACGAAAACAGCAGACAGCTAGCCTGCTGTTTTTGTTTATATGGCTGTCTTGATACTCTCGAGCGCTGCTTGCAGGACGCTGCGGGGGCATCCGATATTAATGCGTACGAATCCTTCGCCGCCTGTGCCGTACGATGCTCCGTTGTTAAGATATACCCCTGCCTTGTCCCTGAACAGTTCCATCAGCTTATCCTGGGACAAGCCCAGATTCCTGCAGTCCAGCCATACCAGAAAGGAAGCCTCGGGGCGGACAGGACCGATACCGACTTCGTTCTTCCTGAAGAAATCCATGATGCAGTCGACGTTGCCTTCCAGATACTTCTTCAGAGCTGGCAGCCATCCAGTTTCCGACGTATAGGCAGCAATTGTGGACACGATTGTAGGGATGGAAGGTTCGTCCAGTTTAGCGGCGCTTAGTGTGCCGAGGTATTTCTCCCGTTTTTCTTCATCCGGAATAATGCAGAAGGCCGTACCAGAAAGTCCGGCCAGATTGAAGGCTTTCGTCGGCCCGCCGAATATTAGTCCCACTCTTGCGGCAGCATCGCTTACACTGCAGAAGGGTATGTGAGTTTTGCCATACAGGGCCAAGTCTGCGTGGATTTCATCAGATATTACGATGACGCCGTGCTTTTCGCAGATTTCAGCGAGCCGGATCAGAGTTTCCTTGTCCCAGAGAATGCCGCAGGGATTGTGCGGGTTGCAAAGCACCAGCATTTTCGTACGTCCGTCGAACAGTCTCTCAAGACCGTCGAAATCCATCCTGTACTTCCCGTTTTCAAATATCAGAGGATTGTCGACCACCTCCCGGCCAAGCCGCTCTGCATACATTCGGAAGTGATCATAGACTGGCGGCTGGACGATAATCTTGTCGCCGGCCCGGGAGAAAGTGAGATATGCCTGGTTGATGGCGCTGATCACGCCCGGGGCATATCCGACCCACTCGAGGGGAACATTCCACCCATGCTGCTTTTCCTCCCAGGCGCGCACGGCTTCGAAGAACTCCTCGGGAGTTGAAGTGTAGCCAAGCACGTCGCGGTCCAACCTTTCCTGCAGAGCTTTTCTCACCGCCGGGTCGGTGCGGAAATCCATATCCGCGATCCACATCGCGAAACGGTTCTCCCCTGCCCTGCCATACTTGATGCTCCAGGTTCCCGACCTGTCGATTACCTCATCGAAGTTCCATCCATCTTCCGACACAGGAGCACTGCATCCCTGAAGTATGGATGTGACAGCTCCGGCCGGCAGCAAAGATGCCGCCCCGGCAGCCATTACTCCTTTTATGAACGATCTCCTTTTCATTTCTCTTTCAAAGATAGCAAAATATCATTTCCCATAAAGAATCCTTATCTTTGGTAATCAAACCATTTGTATCCTTATGAAAAAACTGTTCTTTATTGTTCTTTTCTCTTGTCTGACACTGGCCGCGAATGCCCAGGACGCAGTGTCGCCTAACGGAAAACTGTCTGCCGGAATAGATGGCGGCAAAATGGTCATCAACTATAGCGGCAGCAAGGCGCTTGAGATGGACAGCATAGCTTTCAGCAGGCTGGACTTCGTCAGGAAGGTAAAGGATGACTACCGGATGCTGGAGGGCAAACGCCTTCACTGCACCAACGAAGCCAATGAGTATACCGCTTCCATAGGCCGGAACGCCAGGATAGTGCTCAGGCTTTACGACGACGGCATCGCCTTCCGTTATGAATATACAGACCTGAAGGGCAGCAAGGTGCCTGCCGAGCATACGGCCTACATCATCCCCGAGGGTACGAAACGCTGGATGCAGCAATGGAGCGACGGTTATGAGGGATTCTTCCCTATGACCACAACTGCCGAAGTGAAAACGCTGGCAGGCTTCGGAGGAGCTTTCGCCCGCAATACAATAAACACCCACTGGGGCTATCCCCTGCTCGTGGAGCCCGTCGACGGTATCTTCACCCTCATCACCGAGGCCAACATTGAACGCCGTCAGAGCGCATCGAGCCTATTCAACAAAGGCGAGGTGTTCAGCGTGGTGCAGGACGAGAACGAACTGCTGCTGAACGGCGACTGGCACACGCCGTGGCGCGTAGTCATCATCGGCACTCTGGCTGACATAGTCCAGTCGACACTGGTGACCGATGTCAGCGAACCCACAAGATACGCAGACGTCAGATGGATAAAACCCGGCGTGGTGTCCTGGATATACTGGGCCTACAACCACGGATCGAACGATTACAGCATAATCAAGAAATACGTGGATATGGCAGCCACCCTGCATCTGCCTTACGTGCTTATCGATGCCGAGTGGGACGAGATGGACAAGCTGGAATCCAACGAGGGCAAGACCATCGAAGACGCTGTCGCATACGCGATTTCAAAGGGCGTCAAGCCGCTGATATGGTACAATTCGTCGATAGGCTGGGTTGACGGCGCTCCGGGACCTAAATACCGTCTGAACAAGCCCGAAGACCGTGAGAAAGAGTTCGCCTGGTGCGAGAAGCTCGGCGTCGCCGGCGTGAAGATCGACTTCTTCAGCGGAGACACCCAGGCCAATATGGACTACTGCCAGGATCTGATGGAAAGTGCGGCCCGCCACCATTTGCTCGTAAACTTCCACGGCGCCACCATCCCCCGCGGCTGGCAACGCACCTACCCCAACCTGCTCTCTACCGAGGGCGTCTACGGCGCCGAGTGGTACAACAACGTCTCTCATTTCACCCAAAAGGCGGCCAACCATAACGCCACTCTGCCCTACACACGGAACGTCATCGGACCGATGGACTACACCCCCTGCGCATTCAGCGATTCGCAGCACCCCCACATCACCTCCAATGCCCACGAACTGGCGCTCACCGTGCTCTACGAAAGCGGCCTGCAGCACCTTGCCGACCGTCCGGAGAGCTTCCTCGCCCAGCCGCAGCAGGTTCAGGATTTCCTGGGACAGCTGCCCACCGGCTGGGACGAGACCCGCTATGTCACAGGATATCCCGGTGAGAGCGCCGTGCTTGCCCGCCGAAACGGCAAGACCTGGTACATTGCAGGCATAAACGGCCTGGACGACCCGCAGACACTTGCCCTGAACCTAGGCTTCCTTAAAAAGAAAAGAGTGAAGGCAAGACTCTTCGCCGATGACGGAAACGGCGGATGGGACATCAAAACAATCAAGAAACTCCCTGCTCAGATCGAATGCCAGCCCCGCGGCGGTTTTCTCATTGTTGTATACAGATAAAGACCATTATAACCAGACCTTTATTTCCATTCTCCATGAAAAAACTTTTTTTCTCAGTTCTGACGGTCCTTACCGTTATCACATCCTGCACCACTGCAAAGACCACTCTGCACAACGAACTGAGGCCTTCGGCCTATCCTCTTGTCTCAATCGATCCATACACAAGCGCATGGAGCATGTACGACCATCTGTACGACGGTCCGGTGAAGCACTGGACCGGAGCTGAATTCCCTTTGATCGGCGCGCTCAAGGTTGACGGCGTCGTTTACCGCTTCATGGGCAAGGAAGAAGTGGAACTCACCAACCTCTCCCCTCTGGCAACCGAGCAGCCCTGGAAAGGATTTTACACATACACCCAGCCTGCAGGCGAATGGTTCGCCGAGAATTACAAGCCAAGAGGCTGGAAAGAAGGCACTGCTGGCTTCGGCACTGCTGAAAACCCCACATCCAGGACTCCCTGGCTGACTGAAAAGATATGGCTGCGCCGCGAAGTAGAAGTCAATGAAAGCCTCGAAGGCAAGCACGTCTATCTGGCATACAGCAACGATGACGACGCGATCTTCTACATCAACGGCGTCGAAGTGCTCAACACCGGCCACGAGTGCCACACCAACGCCTCAGCCCCCATCCCTGACGGCGTCGTACGCCCCGGCAAGAACATCCTTGCAGCATACTGCATCAATACCGGCGGACTCGCATATCTGGATATGGGACTGATGCTGCAGAACGAGCCTCACTCGATACTGGAGAATGCCGCCGAGCAGCTCTATGCCGACGTTCAGGCCACCCGTACGCTCTACGCCTTCAAATGCGGCCCTGTGGAACTGGAACTCTCCTTCACCGCACCGCTGCTGCTCGAAGACCTGGAGCTCATTTCACGTCCCGTGAACTACATCAGCTATAAAGTCAATGCAAAAGACGGACAGAAACACGATCTGGAGCTTTATCTGGAGGCATCACCCCGCTGGGCGCTCGACAACGCTTTCCAGTCTTCACATTCTGAAGCCTTCGAGAAGGACGGCCGCATCTGGGTGAAGACCGGCAGCACGTCGCAGAACATCCTGGCCAAGAAGGGCGACGACCGCCGCATCGACTGGGGATGGTTCTATATGAGCGCATCTGACGGAAAGGCCGGTATCGGCACAGGCAAACAGCTGCGCCAGGCCTTCATCGACGGTGACGGCCTGAATATCAAGAAAGGCGACGACAACGAAGGCCGTATGGCAATCGTCCAGTCACTTCAGGCAGGAAAGGAGGGCCACGTGCTGATCGGCTATGACGACGTCTATTCCATCCAGTACTTCGGCGAGAACCTGCGCCCCTACTGGAACCGCAACGGTGACAAGACCATCTTCGACGAGTTCGCCGCCGCGGAACGCGACTATAAGCAGCTGATGAAGCGCTGCGCGGACTTCGACCGCAGCCTTATGGCGGAAGCCGAGAAGGCCGGCGGCCGGAAATACGCCGAACTCTGCGCCCTGGCATACCGCCAGAGCATCCACGCCCACAAGCTGGTTCAGGCTCCTGACGGCTACCTGCTCTGGCTGTCGAAAGAGAACAACTCCAACGGTTCCATCGGCACGGTGGACGTCACCTATCCCTCGATTCCCATTTTCCTGCGCTACAATCCGAAGTTCACGGAGTACCTGCTGAACCATATCTTCTACTACTCGGAAAGCGGCCGCTGGACGAAACCCTTTCCTGCACACGACGTGGGCACCTACCCTCTTGCCAACGGCCAGACTTACGGAGGCGACATGCCTGTCGAAGAAGCCGGCAACATGATTATCGCGACTGCCGCGATATGCAAGTATGAAGGCAGTACCGATTACGCCGCACAGCACTGGGAGAGCTTGACCACCTGGGCCGATTATCTGCTCGAATTCGGCCTCGACCCGGAGAACCAGCTCTGCACCGACGACTTTGCCGGCCACTTCGCCCACAACGCCAACCTCTCCATAAAAGCGATCCTCGGCATCGCATCATACGGCCGGATGGCCGGACTGCTCGGCAAGAAAGACGTTGCCGACAAGTATACTGCTGCCGCAAAACAGATGGCTGCAGAGTGGATGAAGATGGACGATGACGGCGACCACTACCGTCTGACTTTCGACAAGCCCGGAACCTGGAGCCAGAAATACAACCTGGTATGGGATCAGTTGCTCGGCCTGGATATTTTCCCTGCTGAAGTGGCTGCCAGGGAAATTGCCTACTATCCTTCACGTTT
Organism: Bacteroidales bacterium; assembly: GCA_017561885.1. Taxonomy (GTDB): domain Bacteria; phylum Bacteroidota; class Bacteroidia; order Bacteroidales; family UBA932; genus Equibacterium. Next base: position 7,843 of record JAFZBF010000024.1, read on the forward strand.
CAACAAATACGGCCTGCCGCTGGACAACCGGCAAACCTATACAAAAACTGACTGGATCATGTGGACTGCCACTATGGCTCCTGACAAAGCCACATTCGAGGCTTTCATCGAACCCTTGTGGAACTTCCAGAACGAAACAGTGGACCGCGTCCCGATGTCAGACTGGGTATACACCGACAAGCCCAATTACCGAGGATTCAAGGCCAGGAGCGTTGTCGGCGGTTATTTCATAAAACTGTTGTAAAAAAAAGTCGCTGAAATTTCAGCGACTTTTTTTCAAATCCTCGATCTGGTCCAGAAGGTCGTCGGCAGCTTCGAGCTGGTCGCGGCGGAGTTTGAATCCGATGAGGCCTCCAAGTATCACACCTACTGCCAGTCCTGAGAAGAATGCTATCTGGTCTGTCTGACTCATATCGGCTCCACGCATAACATCCCATACAATCGCTCCGACCCAGATGATTATCATAGGTATGGCGAACTTGATCCATTCTGCGTGGAACTTCTTGAACTTGGTGAGATCCTCGGCAGCTGACACAAGGTCTTTATCCATACTCGGGATGTAGCGGTTGCAGAGGATGGTGGCTGCGATGCAGATCAGCATCAGTGCCCAGGTGAAGATGACTGAGAACCAGGAGGCCCCAAGATTCAAATATGAAGGGGCGAGCAGGATTGCAGCCACGCCGAAAAGGATCGGCACGTTAGCTTTGAACTTCAGGCGGTTGGCAGTCAGGCTGCTGGTCTTGCGCATAATCCTGTTGTTGATGATTTTCTCGTTTTCGAGTTTCTCGCGGAGCACTTTCATCTGCTCCTGCATTTCAAGGAGGTTGTTATCGTTGGTTTCCATAATTACTGCATCTTTTTAAGTTGTTCTCTGATTCTGACAAGACGGACTGAGACATTGCCGGGAGTGATTCCCACGATCTGGCCGATTTCTTCATAGCTGAGGTTCTCGAGCCAGAGCAGGACGATTGCGCGGTCGAAGGGGCCAAGCCTGCCTATCCTGTCCTTCAGAATGGTGATCTGACGGTTGTCTTCGGCAGTGTCGTCGAAAAGGTCGACGTTCATTGTAAGGGGTTCGGTCCTGATGCCGCGTTTCTGCTTGCGGTCGTAGGAGATACATGTGTTGAGGGCAACTTTCCATATCCAGGAGTTCAGCGCGCTGTCGCCTCGGAAGGTTCCGGAACCCCGCCAGAGGTTTATAAGGGTATCCTGGAAGAGGTCTGCCACCTCGTCACGGTCGTTCGAGAACATATAGCACACTGTATAGATGGTACCCTTGTGCTCTCTCACGATGTTTTCAAATTCTCGTTCTGTCATTGTCTGTCTTGTTTGTTTTGCACATTAGACGCAGTTTCCACGAAAAAACTACAACAAAAATAAAAAATCGTAAATTTGAACAAGAAAATCCCTGATCTTATATAATATGAAAGCAAGACTCATACTATGCGCTGCGGCTCTCACGCTGCTCGCCGTCGGGTGCAAGCACTACGACTACCCTTTCCAGAATCCGAACCTGTCAGTGGAGAAACGCGCCGACAACCTTTTGTCGCTGCTTACTCCCGAGGAGAAAGTAGGACTGATGATGAACGGTTCCGTATCTGTGGACCGTCTAGGAATTCCGGCCTACAACTGGTGGAACGAAGCCTGCCACGGCATCTGCTACGACGACGTGACCGTGTTCCCGCAGGTCATAGCGCTGGGCGCCACTTTCGACGCACCCCAGCAGCTTGAAATCTACCAGGCCGTATCCGACGAGGCCCGCGCAGTGTGGAACACCACCGACCACAACCAGATGGGCGTGACCGAACCCAACGGCAACATATGGCACAACGGCCTGTCGTTCTGGTGCCCCAACGTCAACATCTTCCGTGACCCGCGCTGGGGACGCGGACGG
>JAFZBF010000025.1 GCA_017561885.1 Bacteroidales bacterium
CGCCGAGTTTGTGACCGACCATGTTTTCAGTTACATATGCCGGAATAAATCTGTTACCGTTATGCACTGCGATAGTGTGGCCGACAAAGTCAGGTGAAATCATGCTTGCACGCGACCAGGTCTTGATTACTTCTTTTTTCATTGTACCCTCATTCATCGCAAGAACCCTTTTTTCGAGAGCTTCCTGAATGTAGGGACCTTTTCTAAGTGAACGACTCATAATTGTTCAATAATTTATTCCGTTATTTCTTTCTTCTTTCGATGATGAACTTGTTGCTGGTCTTCTTGGGATTACGAGTCTTGTAGCCCTTAGCCGGCAGGCCCTTGCGGCTGCGAGGATGTCCACCGGAAGCACGACCTTCACCACCACCCATAGGGTGATCAACAGGGTTCATTACAACACCACGGTTGTGAGGACGACGGCCGAGCCAACGGCGGCGGCCAGCCTTTCCGTGAGATTCGAGGTTGTGTTCAGTATTGGATACGATGCCGACTGTAGCACGGCATGAAACCAGCACCATGCGGGTCTCGCCTGAAGGGAGACGGAGGATAGCGTGGTTGCCTTCACGTGCGGTGAGCTGTGCGTAAGCACCGGCTGAACGTGCCATTGCAGCACCTGTGCCGGGACGGAGCTCGATGCAGTGTACGAGGGTACCCAGAGGAATTTCACCGAGAGGAAGAGAGTTTCCGATTTCGGGAGCGACACCGCTGCCTGAAGAAATCTTCTGACCAACTTTCAGTCCGTTCGGAGCAATGATATAACGTTTCTCGCCATCTTCATACTGTACCAGAGCGATACGTGCAGTACGGTTCGGGTCGTATTCGATGGTTTTCACTGTTGCAGAATATTTGTCTTTGTCGCGAAGGAAATCGACTACGCGATACATCTGCTTGTGACCGCCGCCGATATAGCGCATGGTCATCTTACCCTGGTTGTTGCGGCCACCGCTCTTGCGGAGGGGCTTCAGGAGGGATTTCTCGGGAGTCGTGCAAGTGATGTCATCATATGCACTGATAACTTTATTTCTCTGACCGGGAGTTACCGGTTTGAATTTACGAACTGCCATGACCTTAAATGTTACTGTAGAAATCTATTTTATCATCTGCGGCCAAAGTCACGAAAGCTTTCTTGTAGTTATTAGTGCGGCCTGTCAACATACCTGCTTTTGTATAGCGGCTTTTTACTTTACCATGGTATCTTACGGTATTGACTGACAATACAGAGACACCATACATCTGCTCGACCGCGTTCTTGATCTCCACCTTGTTGGCGTCGCGGTCAACTATAAAACCGTAACGGTTCATCTTATCGCCTAGAACCGTCATCTTTTCAGTTACAACTGGCTTAATTAATATTCCCATCGCTCAAATTATTTGCGTCTTTCAACAAGGATATCCTGAACTCCGTCAACCATAACCAGATGATTAGCATTCATGATGGCGTAGGTGTTGATTTCGTCAACGGTGATGACCTTGACCTCAGGAAGATTGCGAGACGATAAGTAAATGTTGTTTGAATTTTCAGGGAGCACCACGAGAGTCTTGCGGCCGTTAGCCTTGATTGCATCGAGAATCTTGATGAATTCCTTGGTCTTCGGGGCTTCCATTGCGAAAGGTTCAACCATTGTGATTGCATTTTCCTGAGCCTTGTAAGAAAGGGCAGAGAAACGTGCAAGCTGTTTTACCTTCTTGTTGAGCTTGAAGCTGTAATCACGGGGTTTGGGACCGAACACGCGGCCGCCGCCTACGTAGATGTTAGCCTTGATGCTGCCGTGACGAGCACCGCCGCCGCCTTTCTGGCGACCCATTTTCTTGGTGCTGTACGATACTTCCCAACGCTCTTTGGACTTGTGAGTACCCTGACGCTGGTCAGCGAGGTATTGTTTCACGTCAAGATAAATAGCGTGATCGTTGGGCTCTATCCCAAAGATTGCATCGTCAAGGACGGCTTCCTTTCCAGAAGCAGATCCGTCGATTTTGTATATAGCTAATTTCATAAGACGTTAATCCTCCACAATTACATATGAACCTTTAGCACCGGGAACAGAACCCTTCAAAATGAGAAGATTGCTTTCAGGGACGATTTTCATGACCTGAAGATTCTGTACCTTGACGCGGTCGCCACCCATGTGGCCACCCATTCTCATACCAGGGAATACCCTTGACGGCCAAGAAGATGCACCAAGAGAACCCGGCTTGCGGAGTCTGTTGTGCTGACCGTGGGTAACACCGCCGACACCCTGGAAACCGTGACGCTTCACAACGCCCTGGAATCCCTTGCCTTTGGAAATACCTGTTACGTCAACCCAGTCAATTTCCCCTTCGTTGATGTCGAGGTCACTGACGGTGATAGTGTCACCCAAATTCATCTTGGCCGTGTCAAAGCTCTTGAACTCGACCAGTTTGCGCTTGGGAGTGGTTCCTGCCTTTTTGAAGTGGCCCTGGAGGGCCTTGCTGGCGTGTTTCTCTGTAGTTTCGTCATAGGCAAGTTGTACAGCGGCATAACCATCTTTTTCTACTGTACGAATCTGCGTAACAACACACGGTCCAGCCTCAATGACGGTGCAGGGGATGTTTTTTCCGTCTGCATCGAAGAACGAAGTCATTCCGACTTTCTTTCCAATTAATCCAGGCATAGATAAATTGTTATATATTAATAAATTAACAAGCCCCGCGCATTTTTGCGGGGCTGCAAAAGTACAATAAAAAATACAATTAGCAAAAATTATTGCCTGAAATTCAGGGCTATCCCACGATCCAGACCATCACATGGTTCTCGAAAACCATATATTCGAGCTCGAATTCGTCCTCAGTACCGTCTTTGTGGTAGAAAGTAGCTTCGAGCCATCCTTCGTCGTGAGCCCGGAATTTCTCCACCTCGATCTGCTCTGCGAAGTCCACCTCCATCAGCGACATCCTCTTGAACAGAGCTTCCTTGGTGCACCAGTAGATGGCAAGCTGCAGGTTGCGTTTCTTGTCGTCAAGGTCGTCGATCTCGTCCTCGGACAGAGCCTTTGCCTCTACGGCGGAAAAGTCCCTGTCGAGACTCTCGATATCGATGCCGAGGTCTTCGCTGGGATGAGTGATGATTGCGACAAAACGCTTGCTGTGGGTGATGCTGAGCTCCTGCAGCGAATTCTGAAGGTAGGGCTTGCCGTTGTCGTGATGGCCGAGATATACCTTCTCTTCAAATATCGTGTTAAGAAGAGCCCTTTCAGCCAGCTTCTCCTTGCGCCTGCTTTCACTGCGTATCAGACTCAGCTCCTCAAGCTCTTCGTTCGGAATGGAACCCAGCGCAAGCAGTTCTTCTTCAGTCTCGGTGATGTCCCAAACGTAGATTGAAGCGCCGTTGTCAAGTTCCTTGGTAAGAAATAGTGCCATATTGGTGAATGAGTTGAGATACGAGGATTCGAACCTCGACAGACAGAACCAAAATCTGTAGTGCTACCATTACACCATATCTCAGTGTCGCGGCAAATATACAAAGATTTTGATATTTGATAAATTCAATCTTCTATCGTTTTGATTTGAAGAAATCGGAAACGAGGGTACTGCACTCTTCCTTCAGCACGCCTTTAAGCGTCTGAGTCTTTGGGTGAAGCAGAGACGGCGAGAAGAGAGTGAAGCCCCTCTTCGGGTCGTCGGCGCCCCACACAAGCCTGCCCAGCTGGGCCCAGGCCATAGCCGCGGCACACATAGGGCAGGGCTCAATTGTCACATACAGGGTGCAGTCATTGAGATAGCGGCCGCCCAGGTAGTCGCAGGCCATTGTGATGGCCTGCATCTCGGCGTGGGCAGTCGGATCATGGAGGGGCAGAGTCAGGTTGTGCGCCCTGGCTATGACCTTTCCGTCGCAGACCACCACGCAGCCGATGGGCACTTCCTTGCGCTCGAGAGCGGCGTGCGCCTGTTCCAGCGCGAGTTTCATATATTGTATATCATCGTTCATCATGCATTCGTCATTGTCTTAGCTGTATTTGTGCGGCTGAGGCAAGTACAGGATGGAATGTTGCATCCGAGGACCCTGACCACCCTCGGTCGGTAGAGGGAGGGGCCCACGCGTCAGCGTGGGAAGGAGACGCGAAGCGTCGGTCCAAAGAGCAACGATCCATCCTGTACTGCCGATACAAATATATACAAAAAAAAGAGGCCGATCCTCTGCCAGAATCGAGCCCCTTCTCGTGTACTAAAACCTAAACCTGTATTAAAGATGCAAAGCCCGACTGAAACGTTGCAGCGGCAACGGAAAAAATAATGATTTTTTACAGAGATTTTATTTCAATCTCCGCTCCTTCCGGAGTGACCAGCTGGCAGCCCACGTCAGGCTGGCACAGATGCCCGATTACATCATAGGTCTGGATTTCGCGGCTGAGGACTTCGTGCCTGTCGATGGGGACGGTGAAAAGCAGGCGGTAGTCGTCGCCTCCGTTCAACACGGCGGTAAATACATCCATGTTGATCTCCTCTGCCATATCGAACGTGTGTGACGAGATGGGAATCTTGTCTACATAAATCTTGGCGCCCAGCCCGGTGGCGGCGCTGAGCCTCTTGACAGCCTCTGCAAGCCCTTTGGTGACGAACGCTCCGGCCGAAGGCACGATGTCCTGCTCGAGGAAGCGGTCGATGGTGTTGGCCTGCACTTCGGGGCAGAGGTACTGGGCAAGTATATATTTGTATTTGCTCAGGTCAGGCTGCTTTGCCTGCGGCGTGTCTACGAACGACGATTTCTCCCTTTCCAGCACGTGCTGCCCCATATAGGCCGCACCCACGTTGCCCGAAAGGCAGAGCAGGTCCATCGATTTCGGCAGGGGACGGGCGTCGAGCACCTTCTTCTTCTGGCTGCCGAAAGCGCCGAGGCTGATGTTGAGACCGTTGACAGAAGGATTGAGTTCAAGCGACAGGCTCTCCACTGAATGTTCTTTGGCTGCAGCTACGATGCCGGCCCACAGCTCGGAGATATCCTCGAGGCAGAAGCGGGCCGAGATGCCCAGCACCACGGAAAGGGCCTTGGGCCTGTAGAACGCTGCATATACCTCTCCGAGAACGTTCAGCACGGCCTTGTATCCGAGATGGCGCAGGGGATTGTACACGAGGTCGAAGTCCACGCCTTCGCTCATAACCTTGTGCGCGAAGAACTCGCCGCTCTTGAGAACGGCCGGCCTGTTTTCAAAACCGCTGTCCTTGAAAAGGGCTTCGATTGCGGCAATCCTGCCTATTTCGGAAAATTCTGTGCGCTTTTTGTCCTTGTCAGCCATAAGAGTCATTTTTTACAAAAATAATGGAAAACGATTAACTTTGCCCGTCTATGGGTAAAAATCAGCAGATAATAAAGGACTTCACCCGTTCGGAATATGCCGAAGGCTTCGAGACCGACATCGAGCAGCACCTGCTTGAGAAAGGCCTGGACGAAGACATAATCCGCAAGCTTTCGGCTCTCAAGGAAGAACCGGAGTGGCTGCTGGAGTTCCGTCTGACCGCCTACCGCAAGTGGCTCAAGATGAAGATGCCGCACTGGGCACATCTTAAGATTCCGCCCATCGATTTCCAGGACATCATATATTTCGCCGCCCCGAAGAAGCCCAAGAGCCGCGACGAAGTGGATCCGGAACTGCTGAAGACTTTCGACAAGCTGGGCATTCCCCTGCACGAAAGAGACGTGCTGAGCGGAGTGGCAGTGGATGCGGTGTTCGACTCCGTGTCGGTGAAGACCACCTTCAAGCAGACGCTGGCCGAGAAGGGCATCATTTTCTGCTCTTTCAGCGAAGCTGTACGCGACTGTCCGGAGCTGGTGAAGAAGTATCTGGCGAGCGTGGTGCCTTCAGGCGACAACTACTATGCCGCCCTGAACTCCGCCGTTTTCAGCGACGGTTCGTTCTGCTACATTCCTAAGGGAGTCCGCTGCCCGATGGAGCTTTCCAGCTATTTCCGCATTAACGCCCGCGGCACCGGCCAGTTCGAGCGCACTCTGATCGTCGCTGACGAAGGCTCTTACGTGAGCTATCTTGAAGGATGCACCGCCCCGATGCGCGACGAGAACCAGCTGCACGCCGCAGTCGTGGAGATTGTGGTGGAGAAGGATGCAGAAGTCAAGTATTCTACCGTGCAGAACTGGTATCCGGGCGACGCCGAGGGTCGCGGAGGCATCTTCAACTTCGTGACGAAGCGAGGCATCTGCAAGGGAAGCGGAAGCCGGCTGTCCTGGACTCAGGTTGAGACAGGCAGCGCGATTACCTGGAAATACCCGAGCACGATACTGAAGGGCGACAACTCTTCTTCGGAGTTCTATTCGGTGGCTCTGACCAACAACTGGCAGCAGGCCGACACAGGTACGAAGATGATACATATAGGAAAGAATACGGTCAGCAACATCGTCAGCAAGGGCATCTCGGCAGGCCACAGCCAGAACAGCTACCGCGGCCTGGTGAAGGTTGCTCCGAACGCAACGGGAGTGCGCAACCACTCTCAGTGCGACTCGCTGCTGATAGGTGACAAGTGCGGCGCCCACACTTTCCCTGTGATTGAATGTGCAAACAAGGATGCGGTGCTCGAGCACGAGGCCACCACATCGAAGATAAGCGAGGACCAGCTGTTCTACTGCCGTCAGAGAGGCATCACTGAAGAAGACGCAGTCGGTCTGATTGTCAACGGATATGCCCGCGAGGTGCTGGCCAAGCTCCCTATGGAGTTTGCCGTCGAAGCCCAGAAACTGCTGGCATTGTCATTGGAAGGGAGCATAGGATAATGAACTGGCTGGATCTTGTTTCATCGGTACTCGGTCTGACCTGCGTGGTTCTGGCAGGCCGCAACAGCAAGTATAATTTCTGGGTGGGCTACCTATATACCGCCGCCCTGTTCCTGCTGTTCTGGCAGAAGAACCTGCTGGCGTCGCTGATGCTGCAGCCGATATCGCTTGCCATAAACATTATGGGACATTACCGCTGGACGCATCCCCGCGAGGACGAGAAGAGTTCTGAAGACAGCAGTGCGCTGAAGGTGACGATGCTCAGCTGGCCTGAGCGCGCACTCTGCATAGCGGCGGTCTTCGTCGTGGCTTTCGCCTGGGGCTGGCTGCTGAACCGCCTGTTCCCAGCCGACCCTCACCCCTACCTCGATTCCTGCGTGACGGTGCTGATCCTGCTCGCACAGTTCCTTTCGGCGCAGAAGAAGTGGGACTGCTGGGTGGCCTGGCTCATAGTGAATGTGACCCAGATGGCGCTGCACATTTCCGTAGGCAACGTGTTCATGCCGATTGTCTGCGGGCTGTATCTCATCAACGGAATAATATCGCTGCGCAACTGGGGGAAACTTTACAATAAAAACGCATAATAACATCTGTATATGGCAGACAACGACATAATGCTCGACATCCGCGGACTTCACGCTTCCGTAGGGGACATCGAAATACTCAAGGGGATAGACCTTCAGGTGAAGGCGGGGGAGGTGCACGCCATAATGGGGCCCAACGGCGCCGGCAAGAGCACCCTGGCGGCAACGCTTGCAGGCAGGGACAATATCAGCGTGACGCAGGGAAGCCTCACTTTCGACGGCGAAGACCTCGTGCCGATGACTCCGGAAGAGCGTTCCTGGAAAGGCATTTTCCTGGGCTTTCAGTATCCCGTTGAGATTCCCGGCCTCTCGAATGCCAACTTTATGAAGGCGGCCGTGAACGAACACCGCAAGCAACGCGGTCTCGGTCCTGTTTCTGCCGTCGAGTTTCTGCGTATGATGAAAGAGAAGATGGCGCTTGTGGAGATGGATTCCAGCTTCTCTTCACGTGCGGTGAACGCTGGCTTTTCTGGCGGAGAAAAGAAGCGCAACGAAGTGTTCCAGATGGCTATGCTCGACCCCAGGCTGTCAATCCTCGACGAATCTGACTCCGGCCTGGACGTGGATGCCCTGCGCATCGTGGGTACAGGAGTCGACAAGTTGCGCCGTCCCGACAACGCCACTATCCTCATCACCCACTACCAGCGTCTGCTCGATTATATCGTGCCTGATTTCATACACGTGCTTTACAAGGGCCGTATAGTGATGACGGGTGGAAAGGAACTCGCCCGCGAAATCGAAGACCGCGGCTACGACTGGATCATCAACACTCTATAGGATGGAAACTCTCGAACTGAAGGAAGGCGGCATGAAACTGCGCATCGAAGCAGGCTGTTCCAGAAGCCTGCTGGTGATGCAGCAAAGTGACGGCGTGTATCCGGTGGACATCACCTTGGAACAGGATGCCTCGCTGGATCTGGCCTTCATTGTTCTGGGAGACGTCCGTGTGGACAACAGCCTGTCCGTCAACCTTGTCGGGAGGGGCGCGACCTGCCGTCTGAGGGGGCTTTGGCTGCTCGGTGGGAAGGCTGATGTGAAGTTCGATGTCAGGATGAACCACGAAACGGGGTATTGTACATCCGAACAGATATTCAAGGGCATATGCTCGGGCAGCGCCCGGAGCGATTTCTTCGGCCTGATTAAGGTGGCTCCGGATGCACAGAAGACCGATGCTCGCCAGCAGTGCCACAATCTGCTGCTCACCGATGATGCAAGGGCCAATGCGAAACCGCAGCTTGAAATATATGCGGATGACGTAATCTGCACGCACGGAGCTACGGTCGGCCGACTGAACGACGACGAGCTGTTCTATATGCGTTCGCGTGGCATTTCTCTGGACGAGGCAAAACGCATCCAGCTGACGGTATTTGCCGCCGGTGCGCTGGATATCGTGCCTGAAGATGTTTCAGCCGGTCTGGAAGGCTGGATAGAAGCTATCTCCCGTTAAGGATGGACTTGAGCACCTCGTTGGTGATGGTGCGCGTTACGGTGTTGGCCGCTGATTTTGTGGCTTTCTGAAGAGCTGACCCCGATTTGCTGGAAGTGGTTTTCTTCTTTGTGGTCGATGCGGTCTTCTTGCCCGTAGACGTTGACTTCTTTGATGAAGAAGCAGTCTTCTTGGATCCTCCGGTTATGGTTTTGGCAGCAGAATTTGCGAGACTCCTGGCGAAGGTGGTGGCTGCGGCTGTAGCAAGGGTGCCGAGGATGGTGCGGTTGAGCCCCTTGCTGTTCTTGCTGCTCTTCTTGGTGGCAGCTTTCTCCTTTTCCTTGGCAGCCTTGGCTTCTTCTTTCTCCTTCTTCTGAAGGGCTTTCTCCTCAGCGCGGGCCTGAGCCTCGTACTGTGCAGTCAGGATTTCGTAGGCGCTCTCACGGTCGATCACTGCCGAATATTCCTTGATGCGGGCCGGGGCGGCATTCTGGATGTCGAGCCGCTGCCCGTCGGAGATGGCGCCGATCTGGCTCAGAGGGAAGAGTATCTTGGCGCGTTCCACAACTGAAGGGGCGCCTTTCTCATCGAGGAACGAAACCAGAGCCTCTCCGGTGGCAAGTTCGGTGATGACTTCGGCAGTCTTGAACTCGGGATTTGCCCTGAAAGTGTCGGCCACTGTCCTTACGACCTTCTGGTCCTTCGGCGTGTAGGCCCTGAGTGCGTGCTGGACGCGGTTTCCAAGCTGTCCCAGCACATTGTCAGGCAGGTCGGTGGGAGCCTGGGTGACGAAATAGATGCCTACGCCCTTCGAACGTATGAGACGGATAACCTGCTCGATCTTGTCGACAAGGGCTTTCGAAGTGCCTTCAAAGAGGGTATGGGCCTCGTCGAAGAAGAACACCAGTTTGGGAAGGTCCATATCGCCGACCTCAGGCATCCTGGCATACAGTTCAGTGATGAGCCACAGCAGGAAAGTGGAATAGAGCTTGGGCTGCAGCATCAACTTGTCGGCCACCAGCACGTTCATCACTCCCCGGCCGTTCTCGGTGTCGAGCAGGTCGGCCACGTCGAATGCCGGCTCCCCGAAAAACTGCTGCCCGCCCTGGTTCTCGAGGGTCAGGATAGAGCGCTGTATGGCGCCGACGCTGGCAGACGAGATGTTGCCGTACTGGGTGGTGAATTTGTCAGCGTTCTTGCCAACGAAGTCCAGCATCATCCTCAGGTCCTTGAGGTCCAGAAGCAGCAGCTTGGAGTCGTCGGCGATCCTGAAAAGGATGTTCAGCACTCCTTCCTGGGTGTCGTTGAGGTCAAGTATCCTTGAAAGCAGCTGGGGGCCCATTGCGGACACGGTGGTGCGCATAGGGAAACCCTGCTCTCCGAACACGTCGTAGAAACGTGTGGGGTTGCCTGCAAACTTGGGGTCTTCGATGCCGAATTCGGGACATCTTTTCTCGATGAAACCCGACATCTTGCCGGCCTGGCTGATGCCTGAAAGGTCACCTTTCATATCGGCCATAAAGCAGGGTACGCCTGCCTGTGAAAATGTTTCGGCAATTACCTGCAACGTTACGGTCTTTCCGGTACCGGTCGCACCGGCGATGAGGCCGTGCCTGTTTGCCATTTGTCCGTTGATGTAGATCGGGCCTTTCGCACAGTGGGCCACGAAGAGTTTATTGTCAGCTGATAACATACGCTATAGGATTTCGCATTTTTACTAATACGACAAATTTAGCAAATTCCATATATTTGTAAGACACAATTCGACATTATGAAGAAATTCCTTTTCTGCTTCGTTGCCATCCTGGCGGTGACGGTTTCTTCAGCACAGCAGCGCAGCCGGGTAGAGTACCGCACCGACGAGAACATATTTTATTCATGGAACACCGACGCATACTCTTTGGAAAGGTGTGTGCTGGATGTCTATTATCCCGTCGGTGTCAGCAACTGCCCCGTGATAGTGTGGTTCCACGGCGGCGGCCTTGTTTCCGGCAACAAGTCCATTCCCGAACAGTTGAAGGACAGGGGCTATGTGGTGATAGCCGCCAACTACCGTTTCATGCCCAAGGTTGAGGTGACGGAATGCATCGACGACGCTGCGGCAGCCGTGGCGTGGGCTTTCAAAAATGCTGAAAAATATGGCGGAGACCCCGAAAACATCTATGTCAGCGGCCATTCTGCAGGGGGCTATCTTACCAGTATGGTCGGGCTTGACAAGAAATATCTTGCAAAATACGGCATCGACGCCGACCTTATCGCAGCCCTGATACCTTTCAGCGGCCAGGTGATGACCCATTACGAATACCGCAGGCGCAACGGCGGCAGCGAATATGTACCTTCCATCGACGATACGGCTCCGATCGCTCATGTCAGGGCCGACGGTCCTCCTTATGTCATCGTCTCTGGAGACCGCGAGCTGGAGCTTTACGGCCGCTACGAGGAGAACGCCTACATGTGGCGAATGATGAAACTGATCGGTCACGAACAGACCTATATCTACGAACTTGACGGATACAGTCACGGAGAGATGGCGGCTCCGGCTTTCCATATCCTGAGGCAGTACGTCAAGAGGAGGGCGGACTAGACAGTCTCCACTTCAGGCCTGAGGCGTACGCCGAATGCTGATTCCACTTTTTCTATGATTTCCGAGGCGAGTTGCAGGACGTCGCCGCCGGAGGCGTGCCCGCGGTTGACTATGATCAAAGCGTGCTTCTCATATACAGCGGCATCTCCTACGGACATCTCCTTGCAGCCCGCGCGGTCTATCAGCCAGCCCGCAGAGAGTTTAACCCCGCCTGCGGCAGGATAGCTGGGCATCTCCGGATATGCCGCCTTCAGGGCCTCGAACTGCTCCCGGCTTACCACGGGATTCATGAAGAAACTGCCGGCGCTGCCGATGACTTCCGGGTCGGGGAGCTTGGACTGCCTTGTGGCGATGACGGCGTCGCGCACCTTCTGCAGGGTGGGCTCGCCCTCGACCATGGCACGGAGGTTCCCGTATTCCAGACGGAAGGCGGGAATCAGGGAGAGCTTGAAGACCACCTTCAGCACGAAATATCGCTTGCCGCTCTTCTTGAAGATGCTGGAGCGGTAGTCATACTCGCATTCGTCGGGGAAGAACACTCTCGACAGTCCTTCTTCGGTGTCATATACTTCCACTGAACTTACAAGATTGCCGGCTTCCGCGCCGTAAGCACCGATGTTCTGAACTGCGGCGGCACCCACGTCGCCCGGAATCAGGGAGAGATTCTCCGCCCCGTACCAGCCGTTGTCTACGCAGAGCCGTACGAAATCGTCCCAGCGCATTCCCGCTCCGACACGAACTCGGACATAACCGCTGCCGAACGAGGTCTCCCACGAAGTGTCGGTGCAGCGGAAGACGCTGCCTTCAAACTGCGGCTTCGAGAAGAGCAGATTGCTTCCGGCTCCTACGGGCAGCCAGGGCTTCGGCGCATTTGCCAGGCAGGCGGCGAGCTCCCCTTCGCCGGCATATTCGAAGTAGTTGTCCGTACGGGCTTCGAGCCCAAGCGTGTTCGGGATCAGCACTGACATCTTAGAACATATAGTCCCAGCAGGGGAGCATCACGTGCTCTGAGCCGAGGGCGTTGATGGACTTGCTGTCGAGATACTTGCGGTTTATAACGATGCGGAACAGATATTCGTCGAACCAGCGGTCGGAGAAGGTGAGGTATCCTTTGTCGCCTGAAGCGGCGCCCCAGCTGTTCTCGAATTCCCATTTTACAGGAACGTCATTGTCGTCGGTGTCGCAGGCAACGATCAGCATCGCATGAGACGAACCGCTCTGGCGGGTGAGGATGCGGGCCTTCTTGTCCATGGCCAGCTTTACTCCGAGGAGGCTCTCGTAGTTGTATGTGCCGAGGTCGAGATTTCCCGCTCCGGCTGCGGTGTTGCTCTGCTTGCCAACGTCGCAGGATGCGTACATCGGCTCGTCAGCCTTGATGGACTTGAGGGCTGCCACCTTGATGACATCGTTGGGAAGGTTGAGGTAATACCAGTTGATTCCCTCGATGCTGTTGCGGTAGTTCTCTATCTCGTAGACCTTGTAGTAGGGCCTGGTGGGGTCGTTCATTATCATCACGTAGGTGTCCGGGTTGTAGTTGTCCGGAATCACGCTGCGGTAGAACTCTGCGGGAGTGGTCTTCACGGTCTGCACTTTGCCGTCGTTGTCCTTGTATCTCCAGGTGAACTCTGTAGGCGGCTCTCCGAGGCAGAGGGCGAGGATGCGGTAGATATCCTTGAGAATTTCGACCTTCTCTGCGCGGACAGCATCGACAGTCTTGCCTGCCGCGCTCATTTCGCGGAGCTCGTAACCGCCGGCGCGCAACCTCTCGTTGAGGATGCTCACCATCTGGCTGGTGTTGTTGGAGTGCTCTGTCTCGGGCATGATCTCTGCCGGCACCACTCCGTATTTCTCGGCAATGTTGTAGAACAGGTTCCACACGCCTCCGTCACCTACGGGACTCTTGAAATATGTGACCACCTCGCGGTCGTCGAAAGAACGGTCGGCGGTGGCTATGATGTCCTCCAGGAAGAGGTTGGCCTTCTCGAACATATCCCAGAAATAGCTGAAGTTGTGGGAGAAGTCGAAGCTGCTGACATTGTAGCGTTTCATTGCGATGGGGCGGAGCTGGTTCATGGAGGTGAACATCCAGCAGCGTCCTGAGCTCAGCTGGTCGGTGATGCCCTTGACAGAAGTCGTGTACTTGAAGAAGTGGTCCATGGGCTCGGCCGAATGGTTGAGGGCGAGGGCCTTTATACTCTTGTTCTGGACGAGGATGTTCTGGATGGCGGCAGTGGCGTCGTCCTTGACGAAACTTGACTGGATCTGGCTCAGCTCTTTCGGCGAGATGGTCTGGGCGCATATGGTGGCGCAAATAAGCAGCGCGGGCAATGACAATAGTTTTTTCATAGTGACACAAAGTTAAGATTTATTAACTTTACGCATTACTAAAATCTCAAACTATGTTCAGCAGAAATATTTATGTCGCACGCAGACAGAAACTGATAAAGAGCGTCAAGGAAGGAATCCTGCTTTTCCTGGGCAACGGAGAGGCTCCTTCGAATTACGGTGACAACCAGTACATCTTCCGTCAGGACAGCACCTGGCTGTATTATTTCGGCATAGACCAGCCTGATATGGCGGCTATAATCGATGTGGAAAACGGAGAGGAGATCATCTTCGGCAACGATGTGGACATCGACGACATCATCTGGATGGGGCCCCAGCCCTCTGTGGCCAGCAGGGCTGAAGAAGTGGGTGTGGCCCGCACAGCCCCTCTGGCAGCCCTTGACAAGGTGGTCAAGGATGCCGTGGCCAAGGGCCGCAAGGTGCATTTCCTGCCTCCTTACCGGTTCCGCAACATGATTCTGCTGAACTCTCTGCTCGGCACAGGCTTCGACCGTATGAGGGATGATGCGAGCGTGGAGTTCATCAAGGCTGTAGTGGAGATGCGCCTGGTGAAGGAACCCTGCGAGATCCAGCAGATCGACATAGCCTGCAACCTGGGCTATGCAATGCATATGGCGGCAACCAAGCTTATGAAGACCGGTATGCTCGAGCAGGACCTCGTGGGCGTTATGGAAGGCGTGGTGATCAGCGGAGGATATATGACCTCATTCCCGACAATCCTTTCGCAGAACGGCGAGACGCTGCACAACCATTCGCATCATCAGATTCTCACCGAAGGCCGTCTGACCGTCATCGACGCCGGTGCTGAGATTGCCAGCCACTACTGTTCGGACTTCACCCGCACCCTGCCCTGCAGCGGTCGCTTCACCGAGCAGCAGAAAGATGTTTATACGATTGTGTCCGAGGCCAACAACCTGGCGCTGGGGCTTGCAAGGCCGGGCATCAGCTACAGGGATGTCCATCTGGCGGTGAGCCGCCTGATGCTTCAGGGCCTCAAGAATCTCGGGCTTGTGAAAGGTGACATAGACGAAGCCTGCGCAGCCGGTGCACAGGGCTTGTTCATGCCTCACGGCCTGGGCCACAACATGGGTCTTGACGTGCACGATATGGAGAATCTCGGAGAGAACTACGTGGGCTACGACGAGACTGTCACCAGGTCTACGCAGCTCGGTCTCGGCTCGCTCCGTATGGCCAGGGTCCTGAAACCCGGCAACGTGGTGACCGACGAACCTGGCATATATTTCATCCCAGCCCTCATCGACAAGTGGAAAGCCGAAGGCACCTGCCGTGACTTCATAGACTTTGAGAGGCTGGAGGCCTACCGCAGCTTCGGCGGCATCCGCATCGAGGACGACCTGCTCATCACAGAGAACGGCGCAAGGCTCCTCGGCAGCAAACGCCTGCCAAGGACGGTCGAAGAAGTTGAAAACGCAATGAACGGATAAACGATGAAAAAGATATTTGTTATAGCAGCCTCCATTATGGCAGTTTTATCAATGACAGCCTGCAAGGAGTCGCAGGCAGACAGCGGCGAAATCACGAAACCTGAGATCACGGCAACTCACTTCACTGCGGAAGTGATGCATATGCTGGGCAAGGTGTCCGACCCGCAGGTTAGTCCTGACGGCAGCCGCATCCTCTTCGGGGTGACCTACACCAGTATTGAGCAGAACAAGGGTGTCCGCCAGCTTTTCGTGATGGACATCGACGGCGGCAACCGCACCCAGCTCACACATTCGGGCAAAAGCTGCTCGAACGCCCGCTGGCTTGACGACAATACCATACTCTATCTCAGCGGAGGCCAGATATACAAGATGGCTGCGGCCGGAGGTGCTGCGGTGCAGATCAGTGACGTCGAGGGAGGCATCGGCGAGTTCAAGCTCGCTCCAGACGGAAAGCAGCTGATGTATGTCGGCGAGGTGAAGAACTACACGGCGCCGACCGACGTATATCCCGACCTGGACAAGGCCACCGTCCGCACCATAGACGGCCTGATGTACCGGCACTGGGACCACTTCGTGGAGGAGATTCCCCACACTTTCATTGCGTCCCTGGATGGAGGCAAGGTCGGCGAGGGTAAGGATATCCTCGAAGGACAGCCCTACGAACTCCCCACCGAGCCTTTCGGAGGGCTGGAGCAGCTCAGCTGGAGTCCCGACGGCAGCAAGGTTGCCTACTCCTGCCGCAAGCTGACCGGCATCGACTATGCTTTCTCCACCAATACCGACATATATCTCTATGACGTGGCCACCGGATCCTGCGAGAATCTCACCGAGGGTATGCCGGGCTACGACACCGAACCTGTCATCAGCCCGAAGGGCGACCAGATCGCCTGGTGCAGCATGGAGAGGGCCAGGTATGAGGCCGACAAGGTCCGAATCTTCGTGATGGATCTGGCATCCCGCCAGAAGAAAGAGATTACGGCAGATTTCAAGTACAACGGCTCGATACCGGTGTGGAGCGCCGACCAGAAATACATCTATTTCGCATCGCTCGTGGAGGGCGTGCAGGAGATCTGGCGCTATGATCTCGCCGCATCGAAGATGGAGAGGGTGACCATCGAACACGAATGGTACGACTTCGACACTCCGACCGTGCTGGCCGACCGTATGATAACCACCAACCAGTCGATGATGCGTCCTTCGGAGATCGTTTCAGTTTCGCTGGCCGACGGCAGCTGGAAGCAGCTCACGCACGAGAACGACGATATCCTTGCGAAGCTCGAGCAGCCGACTGTCGAGGAGCGCTGGATCACCACCACCGACGGCAAGAAGATGCTGACATGGGTGCTCTACCCCGACGGCTTCGACGCTTCGAAGACCTATCCGGCCATCCTCATATGCCTCGGAGGCCCCCAGGGCACGCTGAGCCAGGGCTGGTCCACTCGCTGGAACTACCGTCTGATGTGCTCCCAGGGCTATATCATGGTTCTTCCCAACCGCCGCGGAACCACCGCGTTCGGACAGGAATGGACCGAGCAGATTTCAGGAGACTACATCGGCCAGAACATGCAGGACTATCTGCGCGCTGCTGACGTGATGCTCGCCGAACCCTATGTGGGCAAGATGGCTGCTGTCGGCGCAAGCTACGGCGGCTATTCGGTATACTATCTGGCAGGCATCCACAAGGGCCGTTTCAGCGCTTTCATAGCCCATGCCGGTATCTTCAACGAAGAACATATGTATGAGGTCACCGAAGAGATGTGGTTCCCCGACTGGGACAACGGCGGCATAGCCCGTCCCGATGAGGTGATGGCAGGCGCACCGTGGAGCGACAACCCCGTTGCCCGCCGCCACTATGACAACTCTCCGCACAAACTCATCCAGAACTGGGACACCCCGATTATGGTGGTCCACGGAGAGCTCGACTACCGCGTGCCGGTCGACCAGGGAATGGCCGCCTTCAACGCCGCCCAGATGATGGGAGTGCCTTCGAAGATGCTGCTCTTCCCCGACGAGAACCACTGGG
Source organism: Bacteroidales bacterium (assembly GCA_017561885.1). Taxonomy (GTDB): domain Bacteria; phylum Bacteroidota; class Bacteroidia; order Bacteroidales; family UBA932; genus Equibacterium. The sequence goes on from JAFZBF010000025.1 coordinate 17,151, forward strand.
TGCTCAAGCCCCAGAACTCGGTGTACTGGCACCGTCAGTTCTTCGACTGGCTCGACCGTTGGTGCAAATAGCGCTTCTTCTGAAATGCCACCTTCGGGTGGCATGCTTTTAGCTAATATGACTGTCAAATAAAAATGACTAGTTATGGTAACTCTTTATTTACTCCTCGGACTAGTGTACAATACCCAAAACCCCCAATGGAACACAGCGCAGTATGCGCAGCAGTGGAAACAAGTAGAAAAAGCGCTTGCTGACGGCAAGCCGCAGACCGCAGCCAAGTACCTCGGCGAACTCGAAGAGATGACCCGCGCCAACGGGGATGAGCTCGAGCGCCTGGAAGTTATGAGGCAGAGGTACGACTGCCTGAGCCGCTATAACTGGAAAGAAGCCCGCGACTACTATTCCGCATATTCGGGTCTGAGAGACTCCGTGTTCAGCTCTCTCGATACCAATATCGAAAAGTATTGCAAGCATCCAAGGGTGATTATGCTCATCGCAGAGAAGATAGAGAGGCTAAAGAACGAAGAGGACGGAAAGGACGACGCGAAGCAGAGCGAAGATGTTTACAAGAACATCCGCAAGATGTGCCAGGAAGCCATCAAGGCTTTTCCGAAATCTGACCATACCCGTAGGCTGCAGGCCCTCATCGACGATATGGATGCCCGCTGGATGAACTTCGGCGGCCCCGACAGAGGCTATCCCGGCGCAGAATTCACCTACGAGATCAACACCAACAACATCGCGTCGGCCGACTTCAAGGTCTACCGCCTCAGCGACCGGTATTCAATAGGCGACGGCGAGAAGTTCGCCAAATACGACAGCGGCTCGACCCGCTGCGTGCTGGTCGGTTCGAAGAAGATCGACACGTTCAAGAACAAATACAACATCTGGGAAACAGTAGAGACGACCTGGAAGTTCGACGAAGAAGGTCTCTATATCGTAAAGCTTGTCTCTGCCGACAAGTCGGCGTACCATTATGTCTATATCAGCCGCGTGGCAGTGGCCCTTCGCGAGGTGGACGGCAAATACGAAGTATATGCAGCAGATGCTGTCAGCGGCAAGCCCTATGACAAGCTGACCGTCACAGCCTACCGCGACGGCCGCGGCAAGGGAACATTCCTGTCGCCGGTGATCTTCTCCGCGAAGGAATATGCCCAGAACGGCTTCACTCCCCTCAGCCAGAAGCTCTACGAGTCTCCTGAGAACTACGGATATTTCTACGTGACTGCCGACGGCGACAGCTTCACCAGCCCTATGGGCGTCAACAGGCCGTACATCAGGCACTATGAGCGCGAGATAAGCCAGGAAGGAGTATATATCTACACCGACCGCAGGCTCTACAAGCCTTCCGACGAAATACAGTTCAAGGTCGTCGCCTTCCGTTCCAACGGCAAGGAGGGCGAGGTTCTCGAAGGCAAGAAACTGGAAGTTGAACTCTACGCTCCGGCGGAGAGCAAGCCAGTGGCAACGGTGAAAGTCGTCACCAATGCCTACGGCTCGGCCAGCGGCTCGTTCACGATTCCCGAGGGAAGCCGCAACGGAAGCTATTCCATCCGCACCGACTATGGCGGCACGAGCGTGCGAGTTGAAGAATACACCACTCCCGACTTCTATCTCGAGATGCCTGTCCTCGAAGGCCTCTACACCTTCGACGACATCATCACCCAGACCGGAGAGGTAAAGGGATATGCAGGCATCGCGATGGCTGGTGCGAAGGTTGAATATACCGTCCGCCGCCAGCCTCACTGGAGGGTATGGCGAATGGGCAATGTTACCGGGTGGAAGACCATAGACGAAGGCAGCGTCACTGCCGATGCCGACGGCCGCTTCGCCATCTCCTTCAAGGCAGAAAGGCCCGAGGCTCCCGAGGATGATGACGACGTCAGCGCATCGTTCCTCGTTGAGGTGAAGGTGACCGACCGCCAGGGAGAGACCCACGAGGCTTCGCAGAGCGTGATGGTGGCCGATATCCCGCTGCAGCTCAGCACCGCTTTCGCCAGCGAAGTGACAGTCAATGACACTGTCATCGCAGTAAACCGCGACGTCGAGAAATATATCCTTATAAACGGTACCAACCGCAACGGCATACCCCAGACGGTGGACGGATCATTCCGCCTGCTCAGCGACGGCAAGGTGCTCTCCGAAGGCGACTTCACTACAGGCAAGAAACGCGACCTCGACTTCAGCAGCCTGCCTTCAGGCAGCTACAGGCTGGAATATCAGGTGATCTGGCGCGGCCGCACCATCTCCGGCAACAGGGAAGTGGCTCTGTTCTCGCCTTCCGACACCAAGGTTCCGGTTGAGAGCAAGCTGTTCTTCTATCCAATCGAGACCGAAGGTGGAATTGAGTTCTTTGTCGGAACGACTGAGGAAGACCTCTACATCGAGGTGGAACTCTTCGACCGCGACCTCAAACTCTATCGGATGCCCCTCCACCTGAAAAACGAGGCCCGCAGGATAAGCCTGCCTTACCTCGACAAATACAACGACTGCGTGGAACTGTCGCTGTTCACGATACGCGACCAGAAGCAATATCACGAAACATACACCTTCAAACGTCCGGTGAGCCCCGTGAAGTTCGACCTGCAGATCGAGTCGTTCCGCGACCGCACAGCTCCCGAGACCGAAGAGAGCTTCATAGTGAAAGGCCCGGCCAGCGAGCTGACGGTGTCGATCTTCGACGTCACCACTGACCGCTACGGCGCCAACCGTTTCAACTTCTCTCCCTTCCAGGCTTATTATACCAGCAGTCCTTACATCTCTACCAACCTTCCGGAAGGCCGCGGCAGGGTATATGGCGAGACGGTGGTGATTGGATATGGTTCAACCAGAGGAGGGCTGCTGCGCCGAGTCTCATCGATGAACACCATGGCCAAGAATGAGGCGATGGTTATGGACGATATGATGGTGCTTGAGGAAGCGGCAGTTGCTCCGATGGGATTCGATTCTGCTGCGGAACAAGAGGAAGAGGGCGCTGAGCAGGCCGATGTCCGCAGCGATTTCGGCGAGACCATAGCGTTTTACCCGCATATCACCATAGGAGACGACGGCAAGGTTGAGGTGAAATACACCACCCGCCAGGCCTTCGGCACTTTCAGGGTGATGGTCCTGGCTCACGACAAGAATCTGCACAGCGGCTCTGCCGAGCAGAAGTTCATAGTCCAGAAAGAGCTGATGGTGATGCCTTCGCTCCCTCTGTTCGCCACCGAAGGTGACAAGATCACCCTCAAGAGCGTCGTGGCCAATGTCAGCGGCCGCGAGCTGAAAGGCACCGCCCACATCGCCTTCGAGGACGCAGTCACCGGCAAGAAGATTGACCTCGGCACCAAGGACAAGAAGGTGACCCTGGCCGCAGGTGCTCAGAGCGAACTGGAGTGGACCGTGACAATTCCTGCTGCCGAAAGGATTTTCGTGACCATCGACGTCACTGCCGACGGCATCTCAGACGGCGAGAAGAACGCGATCGAGATCGTACCGCAGGTGCAGGAGATTACAGAGACCGCTTCATTCATCCTCGGAGGGCCTCACGGCCGAAGCTATTATGAGCGTCAGCTCCGCGACCGCATCGGTGCAAAGGATGCGGTTGTAAGGTATGAGGAATACGGCACTCTCGATGCAGTCCGTGCCGCCTTAACCGCCCCGGAGCGTCCCGCCAATGACAATTTCATCAGCTGGCTGGATGTAATATACGTATCACAGGCAAGGCAGAAGATAGGCGAGACGGTGGACAAGGACCTCACAGATGCCGCCGTGAAAAAGATCATCTCCCTGCAGCACTCAGACGGCAGCTTCAGCTGGTTCCCGTGCATGTACGGTTCAGATGTCCTCACGATGCTCTTTGCCGAGAAGATGAGCCAGCTCGACCGTATGGGAGTGCGTCCGGCAGGTCTCGATGCCAGCGTCCGCAAGGCCGTCAAGTATATAGACAGCCGCATTGCTTCGATTGCAGACAACAAGAACTGGAAATGGACTTCCCTGATCGACTACTTCGCCGTCCGCAGCCTCTATCCGGACATCCAGATGCCCGCAAAGGTGAAGGACGCATTCAACAAATACCTCACTGCTTCCGAGAAGGACTGGCAGACCACATCGATCCTTGCCAAGGCACAGCTCACCAACACTCTGCTGCGCACCAAAGGCACCGATTTCTGGCGCAGCACCTTCGACGGCCGCATCAAGACCCTCACCGAGTCGCTGCTCGACCACGCTGTGGTCAACAGGACCGTGGGCTGCTACTTCCCCAACGCGGTTATGCCTTTCCGCGGCTTGATGAGCACCGAAGTCTATGCCCACGCAGAGCTTCAGGAACTGTTCTTCAAGCTCGGCGAGAAGGAAATGGTCACCGCGCTCCAGCAGTGGCTGCTGCTCCAGAAGCACAACCAGGCCTGGGAGAGCAATATGGCCACCGCCGACGCGGTGTTCGCGCTGCTTACCCACGAAGCTGAAGACCTGCGTCTGGGCGCCGTCTACTACACCTACAAGGCTCCGATGCAGCAGGTGAAGGAGTTCTCAAACGATATGTCTGTCAAGAGGAGTTTCTGGCGTGACGGCAAGGAGCTTGCCGAGGGCGACGTGCTCCACGTGGGCGACCGCATAGAGGTGCGCTACGACCTGTGGAACGGCGAGAACCGCTCGTTCGTACAGGTTCATGCTATGCGCCCGGCCTGCTTCTATCCGGTGGACGAGCGTTCATACGGCTCATCTTACTTCTACAAGGAGCAGACGGCTACCGGCACCGAGTATTACTACCAGCTGCTGCCAGAGGAAGACACACGGCTCACAGAGTCATTCTACGTGACTCAGGAGGGTGTGTTCAACAAGGGTCTTGTGGAGATCGAGTCGCTCTACGCTCCCGAATACAGGGGACATACTGCAGGCGGTACCTTCAGGAGTGAGTAGGTGCGTCGTTGATGCGGCGTATCTTCGCACCGAGGGCTGACAGCCTTTCTTCGATGTTTTCGTAACCGCGGTCGATCTGTTCGACATTGTGGATGATGCTCCTGCCTTCTGCGCCGAGAGCTGCGATCAGCAGCGCGATACCGGCGCGGATGTCAGGAGACGTCATTTCGCGGCCCTTCAGCTGACGGGTGTGGTTGTGTCCGATGACTACGGCCCTGTGCGGGTCGCAGAGGATGATCTGGGCTCCCATGTCGATCAGCTTGTCTACGAAGAAGAGACGGCTCTCGAACATTTTCTGGTGGATGAGCACGCTCCCTTTCGACTGGGTGGCCACGACCAGCATAACGCTGAGCAGGTCGGGGGTGAGACCCGGCCAGGGCGCGTCGGCGATCTTGAGGATCGAGCCGTCGATGTAGGTTTCCACTGCGTTCTGCTTCTGGGCGGGGATGTAGATGTCGTCGCCTTTCTGGATGATCTTTATGCCGAGCCTGCGGAAGCTGTCGGGGATGATGCCGAGGTTTTTGTACGAGACGTTCTTGATGGTGAGCTCGCTGCAGGTCATTGCGGCCATACCGATGAAACTGCCGACTTCGATCATGTCCGGCAGGATGGTGTGGCTGGCTCCGTGGAGCGTCTCAACCCCGTCGATGGTAAGCAGGTTCGAGCCGATGCCTTCGATGTGCGCTCCCATGCCCACCAGCATTCTGCACAGCTGCTGCACGTACGGTTCGCAGGCTGCATTGTAGATGACGGTACGTCCGTGGGCCATCACTGCTGCCATGATGATGTTGGCCGTGCCGGTGACTGAAGCTTCCGACAGCAGGATGTCAGCACCCTTGAGATGCTTTGCCGTAATGATGTAGGCGGCTTTTTCTGTGTCGTAGACGGCTTTGGCTCCGAGTTTGGCAAATCCTTCGAAATGGGTGTCGAGGTGGCGGCGTCCAATCTTGTCCCCGCCGGGCTTGGCGGCGATGGCATAGCCGATGCGGGACAACAGTGGGCCGACAAGCATAACCGAACCTCGCAGCGCGGCGTTGTCGTTGCGGAATTTCTCGCTGCGGAGGAATTCCATGTCGATGTCTTCCGCCCGGAAAGACCATCTTTTCTCACCGGCCTTCTCAACCTTGCAGCCCATATCCTGCAGCAACCCGATCAGGTTCCTGACATCGGCGATGTCGGGGACGTTGTCGATGATGACTTCGTCTCTGGTGAGCAGGGTTGCGCACAGCACCTGCAGCGCTTCGTTCTTCGCCCCCTGGGGAGTGATTTCGCCGTGCAGGGAATGTCCACCTTCTATTTCAAAAGATGCCATGTTGAAATACTGTTAATATTTATTATCCAAAGATAATTATTTTTGCTCTTATGAAAATCGGTGACGTCGATTTAGGCTCCAAACCCCTCCTGCTGGCTCCTATGGAGGATGTGACAGACGTGTCATTTAGGTATGTCTGCAAGAAATTCGGCGCCGATATGATGTACACCGAGTTCATATCTTCCGACGGTCTTGTCCGCGATGCCGCAGGCTGTATTGCCAAGATGGTGATTTACGACTACGAGCGACCCATCGGGATGCAGGTATACGGCAACATTCCTGATGCTATGGTGGAATCGGCAAGGCGTATGGACGAGGCAGGGGCTGACGTGATCGACATTAATTTCGGCTGTCCGGTGAGCAAGATAGCCCGCCGCGGGGCCGGGAGCGGGATGATGAAGGAGCCCGACAAGATGGTGGATATCACCCGCCGTATAGTGGATGCCGTGAAGAGGCCGGTGACGGTGAAAACCCGCCTGGGATGGGACGCGAATTCGAAGATAATAGTGGAACTGGCCGAGAGGCTTCAGGACGCAGGGATTTCCGCGCTGACCATTCATGGCCGTACCCGCTGCCAGATGTACAAGGGTGAGGCAGACTGGACGCTTATCGGTGAGGTCAAAAACAATCCCCGTATGCACATCCCAATCATCGGGAACGGTGACATCAAGACCCCTCAGGACGCTGCGAACGCTTTCGACCGTTACGGTGTGGACGGTGTGATGATCGGCCGCGCCAGTTTCGGACATCCCTGGATTTTCAAGGAGATCCGGCATTATCTCGAAACCGGAGAAGAGCTGCCGCCGATGTCGGTTGCCGACAGGGTGGCGCTCGCCAAGGAACATCTGGCAAAGTCTATCGAGGTCAAGGGTGAACGCACCGGTATCCTCGAGATGCGCCGGCATATGAGCTGTTATTTCAAGTCGCTGAGCAACTTCAAGGAAACAAGACTTAAATTAGTGACATCTTTGGATGTCGATGAGATAAATTCCATTCTGGACTATATACAAGATAACTGGGGGTAACAAAGACAAATGTCAGATTTTGTAAACAAGGTTCTTCTTTTCCCTTACTATGCGGTGCTGGCAGCGCGCAACCGCGCTTATGACAAGGGCCGCCGCAAAGTTATGGACTACAGGTTCTTCGGTGACAGGGTCATTTCTATGGGCAACATAGCTATGGGAGGTACAGGCAAGACTCCGCACGTGGAGATGTTCATAAGGCATTTCCTTGCCGAAGGGAAAACTGTGGCCGTAGTGTCGAGAGGTTACAAGCGCAAGACCAAGGAGCCGATAGAGGTTTCTGTGGATTCATCCGCACTGGAGGTGGGTGACGAGCCTGTCCAGATCAAGCGCAAGTTCCCCCAGGTCCAGGTTTTCGTCGACAAGAAGCGCGAAGTCCCCACAGAACAGCTTATCAATCCTCCCCTCGGTACGCCTGTCGACATCGTCCTGCTCGACGACGCCCACCAGTACCGCAAGCTTATTCCGGGCAGGTCCATCGTCCTTATCGACTACAGCAAGCCTGTATTCAAGGACAGCCTGTTCCCGTTCGGAAGGCTGCGTGACCTGCCGACACAGATCAAGCGTGCCGACACCATAATAATAACCCGCAGCCCGGCCTGGCTTGACGAGTGGCAGAAGGAAAAAGTCATCTCCGCAAACCGCATCAACCAGAACCAGAAGGTATTCTTCACGACGGTGGACTATCTCAAGCCGGTCAAGGTGTTCGAAGATGCTGACGGCAGGTTCATATACAGTCAGGAGTGCATCCTCTTCACAGGCATCGCCGACTCCACGGAGCTCCGCAACTATCTCACCACGCGCTATGCCGAGATCTACGAGGTGAAATACCCCGACCATCATTTCTATACGAAGAACGACATAAAGACTCTCGCCCGTCTGGCCAAAAAATATCCCGCTGCGGTCCTGCTCACGACGGAGAAGGACGCACAGCGGTTATTTCTTGTCGAAGAGGCCTGCAAGGCCATCAGCACCCGTCTCTTCTATGTACCTATAGAGACCAGGCTGATTGAAGGGGAGAGCGACCTACTTCTCTACAAAAGTCACAATTGAGTGAGCCGGAATCCTGAAGGTCAGGGTTGACCCGTCGACGCTGAAGCTGCTGAATGCTGCGGTGCCGACTTTCTCCGGATTGTCGAAGGAGTTGTAGTCCTTGATGTCCGGACTGTTCAGGATTTCTGCGGTGAAGGCCTTGCCGCTTGCACCGAGGTTTACTGTAACGTCTACATCGTTGTCAAGGTTGACGTTGGTCACAGAGATGCTGAGCTTGCCGGCATCTGATATTGAGGTGGTCGAGCTGATGGCGTGAACTTCTGCCAGTTTGCCGTCGGCAGCCTTCAGAAGGTCGGACTTCACTTCGGCCGGAACGTATTTGTTCTGCCTGTGGGTGTTGTACATCTTGTACACAAAGTATGTCGGAGTCTTGACCATCTTGTCGTCCTGGGTGAGGAGCATGGCCTGCAGCACGTTGACCATCTGGGCGATGTTGGTCATGTTGATGCGCTCGGTGTATTTGTGGAAGATGTCGAAGGTGGTAGCAGCCACTACGGCGTCGCGCATCGTGTTCTGCTGGAAGAGGTGGCCGGGGTTGGTGCCGGGCTCTACGTCCCACCATGTGCCCCATTCGTCGATGAGCAGCTTTATGTGGTTCTCAGGGTCGTACTTGTCCATGATGGCGATGTGCTTCTGGATGACGGGCTCGATACCCATCGACTTGCCGACGGTCCAGTAGTAGAAGTCCTCGTCGAAGTCGGTGGCAGATCCGTGGTTGGGCCAGCTGAAGTCTGTAGAATAGTAGTGGACGCCGACGCCGTCCATCTGCTGGCCGATGCCTGACATAAGCACCTCGGTCCAGTTGTAGTCATAGTCGGAAGCTCCGCTGGCTATCTTGAACAGGTGGTTTCCGCCATAGTCGCGGCAGTACTCTGCATAGCGGCGGTATTCTCCTGCATAGTATTCGGGAGTCATCTGGCCGCCGCAGCCCCAGCTTTCGTTGCCGACACCGAGGTATTTTACCTTCCAGGGCTCCTTGCGGCCGTTCTTTGCCCTGAGGTCGGCCCATTTGCCGCCGTCAGCTGTCATATAGAGCACCCAGTTGGCAAGCTCCTGGACGCTTCCGCTGCCGACATTGCCGCTGATATAGGGTTCGCATCCCAGCATCTCACAGAGGTTGAGGAACTCGTGGGTTCCGAAGCTGTTGTTCTCCACGGTGCCTCCCCAGGAAGAGTTGACCATCGTGGGGCGGTTGTCGCCGATTCCGTCCTCCCAGTGGTAGTAGTCTGCGAAGCATCCTCCCGGCCAGCGGATCACAGGGACTTTCAGCTCGCGGAGTGCCTCGAGCACGTCGTTGCGATAGCCGTCCGTGTTGGGGATGGATGAATTCTTGCCCACCCAGATGCCGCCGTAGATGCCGGATCCGAGGTGTTCTGCAAACTGGCCGTATAGTTCGTCAGGAATGACGTTTACAGCCTTGTCGGGATGGATGGTGATGGTTGCTTTGTTTGTCGCTTCAGCGGGTGCTTTGCCGCCGTTGCTGCCGCAGGATGCGAGCGCGATGCAGGCGACAGCAGCCATAGATGCTAGAATGAGTCGTTTCATAGTAGTTTGGGGTTTACGGACCATAAAAATACGAAAAAGAACGTTATAAACAGAATTATATAATTTGCTTGTTATGAAAAAATGGCTATCTTTGCAGCCCCCAAAAAAGTGGGAAATCGCAACATTTAAGTATTAACTATTTAACAATCAAGACTGTGGACACACTTAGCTACAAAACACTGTCGGTCAACAAAGAGAACTCCTCTAAAGAGTGGGTTGTCATTGATGCTACCGATCAGGTCCTCGGCCGTCTTGCAAGCAGGGTAGCGATTTTGCTCCGTGGCAAAAACAAGCCCAACTTCACTCCGAACGCTGACTGTGGTGACAACGTCATCATTCTCAACGCAGACAAAGTACGTCTGACCGGAAAGAAGCTTACCCAGAAGCAGTACGTCCGCCACACCGGATATCCGGGTGGACAGCGTTTCACTACGCCGAAGGATCTGTTTGAACGCAAGCCGTTGGCCGTTCTCGAGCACGCCATAAAAGGCATGCTTCCCAAGACACGTCTGGGTGAGCAGCAGTTCCATAACCTGTATCTCTACACAGGCAACGAACACCCTCACGCAGCACAGAACCCTAGAACTATTACATTAAACGAAATCTAAACAGAGCATGGAAGTAATCAACGCCCTTGGAAGACGTAAATCAGCTGTTGCTCGCGTTTATGTAAACACTGGAAAAGGCAACATCACGATCAACGACCGTCCCCTCGAAGAGTACTTCAGGGAGGACACTCTCCGTTACATCGTGCAGCAGCCTCTGGAACTCACAGGTACCCTTTCTTCATTCGACATCAAGGTTACTCTTGACGGCGGTGGAATCAAGGGTCAGGCCGAAGCTCTCCGCCTTGCAATCGCACGCGCACTTTGCAAGATCGACAAGGAGGCTTACCGCCCTATTCTCAAGTCTAACGGCTTCCTTACACGTGACAGCCGCGAGGTCGAGAGAAAGAAACCTGGTCAGCCCGGTGCACGCAGACGCTTCCAATTCAGCAAACGTTAACGTTTATTTACGATTTACAACAATTGCACAGGTGGTTTACAGGAAAATGACCGGACCTGCATATCAATAGCTACCAGTCGTTTGGCCATCTGCGGAAAATCTGCAAGACCGTAAGACGCTACTTGCAGAATTGACAAAAAGAGAATCCTCGCAAAGGAGGATCACAGAAAACAAACAAAAACAAACCAAAATGTCTAGAACAAATTTCCAAGACTTACTCGATGCAGGTGTTCACTTCGGTCACCAGAAGAGAAAATGGAATCCTAAAATGGCTCCCTATATCTATATGGAGAAGAACGGGATTCACATCATTGACCTGCATAAGACTGTTGTCAAAATAGATGAAGCTGCAGCAGTTATGAAACAGCTTGCCCGCGCAGGCCGCAAGATACTGTTCGTAGCCACAAAGAAACAAGCCAAAGAGATTGTCGCCGAGCAGGCTCAGGCAGTCAATATGCCGTACGTAACTGAGCGCTGGGCAGGTGGCATGCTCACCAACTTCCCGACTATCCGCAAGGCTGTCAAGAAGATGAATACCATCGACAAGATGATCAGCGACGGTACCTTCGAGACTCTTGCCAAGCGTGAGCGTCTTCAGATCACCCGTCAAAGGGCTAAACTCGAGAAGAACCTCGGTTCTATCGCCGACCTCAACCGCCTCCCTTCAGCACTCTTCGTAGTTGACGTACAGAAAGAGATCAACGCTGTCAAGGAAGCCAACCGCCTCAACATTCCCGTAATCGCCATGGTTGATACTTGTTGCGACCCTACCAACATTGATTATGTGATTCCGGCAAATGATGATGCTGCAAAGTCTATAGCTCTCGTTACCGAGGTGCTTTGCAAGGCTATTGCTGAGGGTCTGGAAGAGCGCAAGCTGGAGAAGGACAAAGCTCAGGATGAAAATGAAGAGGCCGCCGAGGCAGTTCCCGCTCCTGCAAGAAGGGTTCGCGCCCGCAGGTCAGCGCCGAAGGCTGAGGCTCAGCCCGAAGTTAAACCGGAAGAGAGCGCTTCTGCAGAAGAGGCTCCTGCCAATGAATAACCTTTAATACTTATTGACATGGAAATCAAAGCAGCAGATGTCGCTAAATTGCGCAAAATGACAGGTGCGGGTATGATGGACTGCAAGAACGCACTTGTAGAGGCTGAGGGTGACTTCAACCGCGCTCAGGAAATCATTCGTGAGAAGGGCAAGCTCGTGGCTGCCAAACGTGCTGACCGTGAGACTACGGAAGGTGCTGTCGTTGCAAGGGTCAACGGTAACAGGGCTATTCTTGTAAGCCTTGGTTGCGAGACTGACTTCGTTGCAGCCAATGCTGAGTTCAAGGCTCTTGCCGAGGCTATCGCCGATGCAGCTATCGCTGCGTTCCCGGCTGACGCTGAGGCTCTCAACGATGTGAAACTGGCTAACGGCCGTACAGTTGCCGAAGCTGTTACCGAGCAGACCGGTAAGAGCGGTGAGAAGCATCAGATTGCTTACTACGCTACTCTCGAGGCTCCGTTCATCGGTTCTTACATTCACTTCACTCACAAGGACGGCGCCCTCGTTGGTTTCAACAAGGAAGTTCCGGGTGACCTCGGCAAGCACATCGCCATGCAGGTTACTTCTATGAAGCCGGTTGCTGTCAATGCTGAGAGCGTTCCCGCCGAGATCGTTAAGCAGGAGCTTGAAGTTGCTACCGAGAAAACCAAGGAAGAGCAGGTGCGCAAGGCTGTTGATGCAGCTCTCAAGAAAGTCGGCATCAATCCGGCTCACTGCGACAGTGAGGATCATATCGAGTCCAACACTGCTAAGGGTTGGCTTACTCCCGAGCAGGCGGCCCAGGCTCGTGACATCATCAAGACTGTCTCTGCCGAGAAGGCCGCCAATCTTCCTGCAGCTATGATCGAGAATATTGCCAAGGGTCGTCTGGCCAAATTCTTCAAGGAGCAGACTCTTGAAGAGCAGGAGTTCGTGATGGAAGGCAAGATCTCTGTCAAGGATTATATCGCAGGCATCGACAAGGACGCCAAGGTTACGGCTTTCCGCCGCTTCTCTCTCAGCGACTAAGTCTTTTGCTCATAGCAATACGAAAAAAAGGATGGCCTGTCAAGGTCATCCTTTTTTATTGCCGAAAGCACGCATCAGATCCACTCGACGGAATTGAGGTCGAGTGGTTGGGGACGGTCGTCCGGGTCGGAAGCGTAGTAGAATGCGTAGCCTTTCAGCGAGCGCGGGATGCGGCACAGTAATTCCAGGCAGGGCTCGCCATAGTCACCAGAGGCGCCGTAAAGCAGCATAGTCTTGCGGGTGTCATCCTTCTCGTACCAGCCACCGCCGTATACCTTGCCATATCCCTTCGCAAGATCGCAGTGATTGTACACCTTGCCGTAAATGAACGTTCCGGCGAGAGGCCTGTCGGGATATGCCATTATGATGAACTTCGGATACATGTCACATCAGAAAGTGAAGCCGATCGAGATGCCCGGACCCAGGTAGTTGGCCCTGAGGGCTATCATAAGATGAGTATAATCTGCAATAGCGAAGTCCAACCCAGCCTTCAGGCCGGCAAACGGCCATAATTCATTCATGACAAGGCCTGTTTCTTCAACATAAAGCACAATCATAGCGCCAGCTTCGGCACCCCAGATGAAGGAATTCTTCTTCGCCTTGCCTATCGGGCAATAATGGATGTAATCTGCCAGAAAAGGGATGGCGTTGCACGGATCGTTTCCTCCGATACCGGAAACAAATGCCTTGAAAGCATAGCCCGTCTGCGCGCCCAGATAGTTGCGCCTGTTGAAACGGTACCCCATGGAAGCATTGGCAGAAGCCTGGAAAAGCCAGCCGTCATAGCCGAAGACTTCCTGCTTGTAATGAACTCCCCACTGAAAACCCTTTACCTCGTCAGTGCGGGAACCTGACTGGGCATAGACGCTGCCCGCAATCAGCAGTGCCGCCAATAACAACACTATTCGTTTCATTGCTTTACGAAGGTGCCTTCTATGCCGTAGAATTGATGGGAGACAAGAGTGTCGTCCTTAAGTTCAAAGACGTATTCCAGTTCATCTTCAAAGGTGACTGTGAGTTTTCCGCCGCTGTACTTCCAGGTTCCGTTGGAAGAGAATTCCGAACTGGTCGCAGGGTGCATGTCAATGGATCCGTCCTCGTTGACGTACATGGCGGGATAGGCGGGCATATACCAGCTGCTCACGAGAATGCATTCATTCCTTGGGAGCAGTTTCAAAGTGAAAGTCTGGGTCATGGTTCCGGCGTCGGCGACGAACATTTCCCGTTCGCATACCCACACGGTATTTTTGAAAACAGGTTTTTTAGCTTCCATATTTGTACAGGCAACAGTCAGTAAAAAAAGTGATCCGAACAGGGACGCAATTTTGGATAAACGTATACGGGACATAACTGAAGTTATTTTGATTACTAAGTTACGACAAGTTCTTCAATAATGATGCCTTATTCCACGCAGGCAAGAGTGGCGGCTGAAAGACGGAAGTCTTCCGGAAGGACAGAGGCGGCTGCGGCTATGGTGCTGCCGGTTGTAAGGACGTCGTCGACAAGCAGGATGCGGTGCATTCCGGCGGCCTGCAGGCGTTGCAGCGCCTTCTCGTTGACAGCGAAGGCTCCGGCCATGTTGCTGCGGCGGTCGGCGGCCCGGGTCTGAGTCCGCGTGAACCTGCGGCGGCGGATGAGCCGGGGCTCGAAGCGGGCGCCAAGCGCAGAAGCCAGTTCCCGTGCGATGACGTCGCTCTGATTGAAACCGCGCTTGAACTTCTTGAGCGGGTGCAGCGGCACGGGTACCACGGCATCGACATCGCCGAAACGTCCGCACGAAACCATCTGCTCCGCGAGCTTACGCGAAAGCCATACACCCAGCCGTATGTCACCGCCGTACTTGAACTGGTGGATCAGCCGGCTGTAGTCGCTGTCGCGGCGGTAGAAGAACAGGCTGCAGGCGCTGTCCACGTGTGCCAGACCCGCCAGCCGCTGCTCGGCCGGATTGCCTTCCCAGCTCCAGAAATATGTCAAGGGTATGTCGTCGGCGCAGGAAGGGCAGAGATGCCTTGTTCCTATATCCAGTTTCGCGCCGCATACAAGGCACTCACGAGGAAAAAAAAGGTCGCCGAGAGAGGCGACGCACAGTCTGAAGATATGTCTTGCCCCACTGCCCATCACTTTCGTTTTGTCAAAGATAATAAGTATATTTGAAAGTTATATCAGCCTATCATGATAGATTTTGTCAACATAACATTCATAGACGTACTCGACATCCTGCTCGTGGCACTTCTCATCTATGAGTTCTACAGGCTCATCAGAGGTACGTCGGCAATGTCCATATTTATCGGAATCCTGCTGCTCTACGTACTGTGGATCGTGGTGCGCGCTCTCGATATGAAACTGCTGTCGACAATTCTCGGGCAGGTGCTCGGAGTGGGAGTGATAGCGATGATTGTCATATTCCAGCAGGAGATCAGACAGTTCCTGCTGCATTTCGGCAACCGCTACATCCTCGGCCGCAAGAAGTTTAAGACACGCCGGCGCAGAACCTGGTTCAACAACGAAATGGCCATCAGTTCGGAGACCCTGGAGGAGATAACAGCCGCCTGCCAGTATATGTCCGAAACCCATACCGGTGCGCTGATAGTATTCAAACACCTGTCTTCTCTCGATAGCCTCATAGATACCGGCGACCGCATCGACGCCGCAGTACACCGCCGCCTCATAGAGAACCTTTTCTTCAAGAACTCTCCGCTGCACGACGGCGCCATCATCATGACCCAGAACAGGATACTCGCAGCCCGCTGCATCCTGCCTCTTACCAACCGCACCGACATCAATCCGAAGTACGGGATGCGCCACCGCGCCGCCATAGGCGTGTCGGAGATAACCGACGCCGAAGTGGTGGTGGTATCCGAGGAAACCGGTGATATCTCATATGTGGCTGACGGCAACATAACCACTATGCAGAGCATAGCAGAGCTCCGTCTTACCCTCGAGAACTCGTACAACAAGTAGCAGCAACAATTCGATCAATGGTATCCGAACAGAAGATAGGTTTCGACAAGGTCCGCTCCCAGGTGCGTTCGAAGTGTATGTCGAAATACGCTGCGGGCCGCGTCGACGGTGAGGAGTATTGCACCGACAAGCAGGAAATCCTGCACCGCCTGCAGCTCACCGACGAGATGAGGCTTATCTGTATGTTCGAAGACACTTTTCCCGCAGAGGGTTACACCGATTCCCGTGAACTGCTGCTGCCGCTGACGTCCGAAAGCGCTTCCATTTCCCTGCCGACGCTGGTGACGCTGCGTACGACTCTCGAAACCGTCCGCAAGGTGGTCACGTTCTTCGACAAGAGCAAGGACGGCGTTTACCCCAATCTCAAGGAGATGTCGCGCCCGGTGGCCTACTTCCCTGAGGTCAGCCGCCGCATCGACGCCATAATCGACCGTTACGGCAATGTCCGCGACAACGCTTCCGACACCCTGGCGGGCATCAGGCGACTTATCCGCGAGAAGGAAAAGTCAGTTTCCAAGGTTATAGCGTCGATTCTGAAGAAGGCCCAGGGTGAGGGCTTCGTGGAGGAGGATGCCGGAGTGGCGGTCAGGGACGGCAAGACGCTGATTCCGGTGTCGGCAGCCAACAAGTACCGCATTCCCGGCATTGTCTACGACCAGAGTGCCAGCGGCAAGACGGTATTCATCGAGCCGATCGAAATCGTGGAGATGAACAACCGCCTGTATGAGCTGCACCAGGACGAGCAGGCTGAGATTGCCCGCATCCTGGCCCAGTTCACCGATTTCCTGCGCCCTTATCTTCCTGAACTGCTGCAGGCCGCCGAATTTCTCGGCGAAATAGACTTCATCCGCGCCAAGGCTCTCGTTGCCATCGATATGATTGCGGGAATGCCCGTGATATCGGAGGACGGCGAAATGTGGCTCCGCAAGGCGCGCCATCCCATACTGGAGAAGGCCCTGGCCCGCGAGGGGAAGAAGATAGTGCCTCTCAATCTCCACCTCGACCGCAACAAGCGCATACTCGTGATCTCCGGCCCGAACGCCGGCGGCAAGTCGGTGTGCCTCAAGACCGTCGGTCTGCTGCAGTATATGTTCCAGTGGGGAATGCTGATACCTACCTCGGAGGTGTCGGAATTCGTGATATTTGACGAAATCTTCATCGACATCGGCGATGACCAGTCCCTTGAAAACGACCTGAGCACCTACAGTTCACATCTTCAGAACCTCAAGGAGATAGTGGTCCGCTCCGGAAAGAAGTCGCTGGTGCTTATCGACGAGTTCGGCAGCGGCACCGAGCCTGCCGCAGGCGGTGCGATTGCCGAGGCGGTGCTGGCTCAGATCGAGGAGAACGGGGCTTATGGTGTCATCACCACGCACTATACCAACCTGAAGATATATGCCGAGAACAGCAAAGGCTGTGCAAACGGCGCGATGCTGTTCGATGTGGAGAACATCCAGCCGCTCTTCCAGCTGGAGCAGGGCCTGCCTGGCAATTCTTTTGCCTTCGAACTGGCCCGCAAGATAGGTTTCCCTGAGTTCATAGTGAAAAGCGCCCAGGAAAAGGCCGGAAACGACTTTGTCGATATGGAGAAGCAGCTGCGCAAGATTGCCCGCAACCGCAGGGTCCTGGACGAGAAGCTCACAAAGGTTCGCTCTGCCGACAAGACCCTCGAGGGCCTGACCAACCGCTACCAGAAGGAGCTTTCAGAGATAAAAGCGCTCAAGAAGAACATCCTGGACGAGGCACGCGCCGAGGCTAAGGAGATTGTGAAAGAGGCCAACAGGCAGGTGGAACGCACTGTGCGTGAGATCCGCGAGAGCCAGGCCGAGAAGGAGAGGACCCGTGCAGCCCGCGAAAAACTGTCGGAATACTCCGCCAAACTGGAGCAGGAGACTGTTTCGAAGAGCGACCAGGACATAGAGAAGAAGATGGAGCAGATTGCCGCCCGCAAGGAGAGGGAGCGCAAGCGCAAGGAAGCCCGTGCGCGAAAGCAGGGCATCCAGGCTGCCAACGAGGCCGAGAAGCAGGCCAAGGCTGCCGAGGAAGAAGCAATGCGTCCGCTGCAGGTGGGCGACAAGGTGCGTGTCATCGGCAGCGACCTCATCGGCGAGGTTTCCAAGCTCACCGCCCGCAAGGTTTCTGTTGCTATCGGTTCCATTACTTCCACTATGGCACGTGAACGTGTGCAGAGGATTTCCGCGACGGAATACAAGACCGCCATGAAGACCAATGCGGCCGGTGCAGGCCACCGGACCTATTCTGGCGACGCATACCAGAACGATTCGGTGAACCAGCGCAGGCTGAATTTCAGCCCGTCCATCGATGTGCGCGGCGAAAGGGTGAACGACGCCATCGACAAGGTGCTTCACTTTATGGACGACGCCCTGATGGTGGGCGTGGGGCAGGTGACAATCCTTCACGGCAAGGGCAACGGCGTGCTGCGGGAAGAAATCCGCAAGTACCTGAAGACAATCGGCGGCGTGGAGTCGTTCGGTGACGCTCCCCTGGACCAGGGAGGCGCGGGCATCACGGTGGTGAAACTGCAGTAGCAAGGCTTAGTTCAAAGTGCTCCTATCGTCCCATTCGGTGGGACGATGGGCGCGGAAGGCCATATCTCCAAGACACGTGGGATGCGCTCCGGATGAAAATAATTGCGATTTCGCAAAAATGCGCTATCTTCGCGTCGACATACGAGGAGGACAGATTTGACTGCTTGCAACCTCCATCTAAAAAAATGCTAAAATGAAAACAAACTATCTGTTTACATCAGAGTCCGTTTCCGAAGGACATCCCGACAAAGTCGCCGACCAGATTTCCGATGCCGTCCTTGACGATTTCCTGCGTCAGGATCCAGCAAGCCACGTAGCCTGCGAAACTTTTGTAAGCACCGGCCTGGTGGTGCTGGGCGGTGAAGTGTCTTCTGCCGACGCTTATGTCGACCTGCAGAAAGTAGCCCGCGACGTGATCGCCCGCATCGGCTACACCAAAAGCGAGTATAAGTTCGATTCCGAGAGCTGCGCCGTAATCTCTGCCATCCACGAGCAGAGCGCCGACATAGCACAGGGAGTGAACAGGGCGCAGGCCCTCGAGCAGGGTGCCGGCGACCAGGGCATTATGTTCGGCTACGCCTGCAACGAAACACCGGACTATATGCCTCTGCCCGTGACACTGGCCCACAAGGCCCTGATGATCCTGGCCGACATACGCCGCGAGAATCCCAGCCCGATGCCTTATCTGAGGCCGGATGCGAAAAGCCAGTTCACCATCGAATACGCACCTGACGGCCGTGCGGTGCGTGTCCACACCTTTGTCCTCTCCACCCAGCACGACGAGTTCGACGAGGAAGCAGCGATGCAGCGCCGCATACGCGAAGATGTCCGCAACGTCCTCATACCCCGTATCAAGAACTGTATGGGCGAGAAGATCGCGGCCCTTTTCGACGATGACCTGATTCTTCACGTCAACCCTACAGGCAAGTTCGTGATCGGAGGCCCCCACGGCGATACCGGCCTCACTGGCCGCAAGATCGTGGTGGATACCTACGGCGGCCGCAGCGCCCACGGCGGAGGAGCCTTCAGCGGCAAGGATGCCAGCAAGGTGGACCGCAGTGCAGCCTATGCAGCAAGATACATTGCGAAGAATATGGTTGCAGCAGGCGTCTGCGACGAAATAATGGTGCAGATATCATATGCGATCGGCATCGCAGAGCCGGTGAGCATCTTCGTCAACACTTTCGGCAAGAGTCACTCCCGCCTGGACGACAGCGAGCTGGCGCAGAGGATCGGCAGCCTGTTCGACCTGCGGCCCGCAGCCATCATCGAGAAGTTCGGCCTTCGCAATCCCATCTTCCTTCCCACAGCCGCCTACGGCCATTTCGGACGCACTCCTTACAAGGCGCCGGTGGAACTGACGCGAGACGGCAAAAAAATAACCGAAGAAGTTCAGTTCTTCGGCTGGGAGCTGCTCGACAGCGTCGATCTCTGCAAGACCCTTCTTTAATTTACCTCGCAGGATGCTGTGTGATGGTGAAATACCTGGTCGAGACGTCACTGTCGTACTTGGCCTGCAACTTTACCTTCCAGGTCTTTTCAACGTCACGGGTTGAGGGCGGAACCGTTATGACGACGGTCCAGGTACCTGCGATTCCGCTTGAAGGATTGAAGGAAAGACCATCTTCCTCGCATGATACGGTCCAAGCGGCGTTTGAGACAAAGGTGGTCGTAATCTCGCCTCCTGCAGCGCTTATCTCGGCCAATGAAGGATAGATGTTCGTGTTGACATCATATTTGGCGCAAGAACTGAGGATCAAGGCGGCTGCCGCTAGAACAAGGACGGAAAGACGTTTGAATGTCACTGCGATAATGTTTGAATCGTTGAGCAAAGTTAAGATAATATGATATCTTTGCAAAAAATCTGCCGGATATGAGAGCTGTAACGAAATTGTTGGTGGCTGTGGTGGCTGTCGCGGCTGTCATTGTTGCAGCATCCGGCGTGACTTCCTGCGAAAAGTACTTCCTGCCTTCGCTTGTCCTGAGTCAGGATACGATCCTGGTGAACAAAGCCCCGCAGGAACTGTCGCTAGTCATCAATTCCAATGTCGAATGGTCTGTCGAACTCGGTGAAGTCAATGCCAAATGGCTGGACGTCACTCCCGATTATGGAGAGGCGACTGCGACAGTCAAGATAACCATATCTGGAAACGACAGCGGTGAAAAGCGCAGCGTCAATGTGCCGATAAGGTCTGAAACCCTTGAGAGAGACCTTCTTATCGTACAGTCCAAGGACGGCGAACTGCCACAGATCTAGGGCATTTCCCTTAACCTTACTTCAATTCCCGAACCTTCCAGCAGGGCGCATAACGCTTCCAGGTCGGTCTCTTCTTCGGTCTGTCCGTAATGGTACGGGTAGAATATGCGCGGCTTGATTATCCTGGCTGCGTTGGCGGCCTGTTTCACGGTCATGGTGAAAGGCTGGTTCACAGGCAGGAAGGCGATGTCGAACCCTCTGTCTGCAAGCCGCTGGATTGCTGGAACGTCTTCGGTGTCGCCCGCTACGTAGACCTTGAGGTCGTCGAACTGCAGGATATAGCCGTTGTCGCGGCCCACGGGGTGGAAGCGCTCCCTCAGGAGATAGTTGTATGCCGGAACGGCTTCCACGGTAAAACCTTTCCTGAAATTTGCTGAATCTCCGTTCTTCATCACTTCGATGTCCCGGCTGTCCCGGTCGGGGATCAATGCGGCTACATCCTTGGTGCAGATGATCGTCGTGTCCGCAGTTGCGAGGTCGTCGAGCGCCTGCAGGTCGAAGTGGTCGCTGTGCTGGTGGGTGTAGAGGATGAAGTCGGCTTTTTCGCAGCCGGAGTAGTCGGCAAGGACTGAAGTCGGGTCCACATAGATCACTCTGTCCCCGAATCTGAACTTAAGGCTCGCGTGTACTATGAAGGTGATTTCCAGCTTCTTGCCGGAAGAGGTTTCGAAGATGTCAGTAGTAAGGTTTTTCATGCCGGAGAAGATTTCTTTTACAATATTACGAAATAAGTAAGAATGTTGATAACATGTTTATTGTTGTTCAGTCAAAGATGAAAAATATTTATATTTTTGGGCCAGAATTACCAATAAAGTTCAATAAAATAACTACCTATGAAAAAAGCTTTTAAATGCTTGCTTGCATCATTGGCAGCCATCTTCGTGACGGTGTCTGCCTTTGCGCAGGTGACCAATTCATCTCTCGGCGGTTCTGTGCTGGACGAGAACGGTGAGCCGGTTATCGGAGCTGCCGTTATCGCAACCCACGAGCCTTCGGGAACTGTCTATGGAGCAGCCACTAACGGCCAGGGTCGTTTCACGATCAACGGTATGCGCCCCGGCGGTCCGTACCACGTGGAAGTGTCCAGCCTCGGCTATCAGACTGCCACATACACAGGCATCACACTTCAGCTGGCTGAGACATACGGTCTCAATGCCACACTGAAAGAGGAATCTCTCACTCTTGGCGAGGCAGTGGTAATTGCAACAGCTTCTTCAAAGTTCGCTACCGAGAAGACCGGTGCTGCAACCAACATCAACAACTCTCAGCTTGTTGCATTGCCTAACGTAAACCGCAGTATCACTGATGTTACCAAAGTGTCTCCTTATGGTGGTGCAGGCATGAGGATTGCCGGAAGCGACGGTCGTACTTCTAGCTTCACTGTCGACGGTGCCAGCTTCAACAACAACTTCGGTCTTTCACAGTCCCTTCCCGGCGGCGGCAACCCGATCTCAATCGATGCAATCGAGGAAATGCAGGTTGTGGTTTCTCCTTATGATGTCCGTCAGACAAACTTCATCGGAGGTGCAGTCAATGCCATCACCAAGTCAGGAACCAACACCTTCAAGGGAAGCGCCTACATCTATCACCGCAACGAGAAC
This sequence comes from Bacteroidales bacterium, assembly GCA_017561885.1. GTDB lineage: Bacteria > Bacteroidota > Bacteroidia > Bacteroidales > UBA932 > Equibacterium. The sequence continues at coordinate 39,405 of JAFZBF010000025.1, forward strand.
ATGCGCGGTGACGTGGCTGCCGGTGAAACCATCGCAACAGCCCGCGACCGTGACCGCAACACTACTTACGGTTTCACACTCGGCGGCCCGATCGTCAAGAACAAACTTTTCTTCTTCGTAAACTTCGAGAAGGCAGCAACTCCTACCCAGATTACTTCATGGCGTCCTTCTACCGACGGAGTAGCTGTCCCTGACCAGTATATTTCCCGTACTACCGTGGCTGATTTGCAGAAGGTTGCCAAATATGTCAAAGATACTTACGGATACGATGTGGGTTCATACAACGATTTTTCTGCAGAAGAAGGTGATACCAAGGCACTTGCACGTCTCGACTGGAACATCACTTCGAACCACCACCTCGCAGTCCGTTACAATTACACTTTGAACAGGGCATGGTCGCCTACCAGCCCTACTTCATCAGATGCTTATCAGCGTGTCGTATACGGACGTTTCTCGCAGTATGGTATGTCATACTTCAATTCAGTCTATTCTTCAGACAACGTGGCCAACACCTTCTCGTTCGACTTGAACAGCCGCTTCGGCAACAATCTGTCAAACCAGTTGCTGGTGACCTATTCAATCCTTGATACCAGGCGCGGATCTCCGTCAGCACCATTCCCTTATGTTGAGATTCTGGATGGAACGTTTGCCGAGACAGGTGAGATCAATCCTTATATTTCGTTCGGATATGAGCTCTTTACTTGGCACAACGGTTACCACAACCGCAGCATCACCGCAAAAGATGATATCACCTACTACTTCGGTTACCACAAACTGATGGCAGGTATCAGCTACGACTACCAGATGGTGGACAACGTATACATGCGTAACGGTACCGGTTACTACCGTTACTATTCTATGGATGATTTCTTCAACAAGGCTACGCCCGAGACAGTCAACCTTACTTATGGTTATGACGGAACTGAAGCCCCTGGCGCTCGCGTACGTTACCACAAAGCAGCCATCTACGCTCAGGATGAGTGGAACCCCACTGCTAAACTGAAACTTACCGCTGGCCTCCGTCTCGAGACCATCATCTATGACAATCAGGATGTGATCCGCAACAACGCCATCTACAACCTCGATTACAACGGATATCACGTAGATACAGGCACATGGCCTACTCCGAAACTCCAGGCTTCTCCGCGCATCGGTTTCACCTATGACGTGCTCGGCAACGGTGACCTCAAGTTCCGCGGCGGTACCGGTCTGTTTACAGGCCGTCTGCCTCTCGTGTTCTTTACTAACATGCCTTCTAACTCCGCCATGTATCAGAACAAGGGCCAGGCAAGTACCAAATACAAAGACGGCGCTGTCAATCCGAAAGGAACAGACCAGGCTATCCTGGATGCCTTCAACGGCAAATTCATCACTGACAAAGACGAACTTCTCAAGTATTTGAACAGTGTAGATCCGGAAAAGTTCCCGCTTACCATCACTCCTGACAAGGGTACGGTTGGTACAAACTTCGCCGCCGTCGATCCGAAGTTCAAGATGCCGCAGATCTGGAAGACATCTCTCGCTGTTGACTATAACCTGCCGTTCTCGTTCCCGTTCAGCATCACCGCTGAAGGTATCTTCAACAAGAACGTCAATGCAGTTTATATCCAGGACCTCAACCTGAAGCCCATAAACGGTTTTACACGCCTCAACGGCGCCGACAACCGTCCGATTTTCCCTGCGGACTATACGTATACCAAGGCATCTGCATTCTTCCTCCAGAACACTAGCAGGGGTTACGGTTTCATCGGCAGCTTCCAGATCAACACCACTCCGGTCGAGGGTCTGAACATTTCTGCCGCTTACACCCACACCATTTCGAAGGAACTTACCGGTATGCCTGGTAGCGATGCTTCTTCAGCATTCACCTACATCCCTTCAGTCGATGGTCCCAACAACCCCGTGCTCCACAACTCAGAGTATGTAACTCCTGACCGTTACTATGTGAACCTCACGTACAACGACAAGAGCAATAACCATTACAGCTTGTTCTATGAGGCTTGGCGCGGTGGCTACAACTACTCATACATGTATGCAAACGACCTCAACGGCGACAACTACAACTACGATGCTATCTACATCCCTACTGAGACTGACCTCAAGGAAGGCAAAGTGAGATTCGCAACTGCAGATGATGCCAGCCGTTTCTTCGCATATGCAAAGAAAGACGCATATCTGTCTAAACACATGGGTCAGTATGCCGAGGCTTACAGCGTATATTCTCCGTGGGTACACCGTCTCGACCTCCACTATGCACACGACTTCGTCGTACGCGTTGGCAATAGTAAGAACGTACTTCAGCTCAACCTTGACGTTCACAACCTGCTCAATCTCTTCAACAGCAACTGGGGTGTAAGCAAGGCCATGAACCCGGACCTCAAGAGCGGCCGTATCCTCAAAGTTGATAGCATTGCTGCTGACGGTATTCCTGTTATCTCTACGATTCCTGCAGTAACACCCGATGTTGATATCTGGAAATACGCCGTCGGTATCGGTCAGGTTTGGTCTGCACAGATCGGTGTCAAATATTTGTTCAACTAATAATGCTCAACTAAGATGAAAACAAGATATTTCTTACTCTCGGCAGCATTAGTAATTGCAACCCTTCTGACAGGGTGTACTACTGAAGAAATCCTGAAACTCAACAATATCCAGGTTTCTAAATCTATGGTTGAGATTGAGATGAACGGTGGAAGTCCGACCATCCAGCTCACTGCCACCGGTTCATGGGCAATTGAGGCCTTTGATGCCGACTGGCTTACCGTAAGCCCTACCAGCGGCGGAGCCGGCAATTCGACCATAACCTTCACTGCCGGCCCTTCTGCAAAAGACCGTGCAGTAGAACTCAAGCTTACCTGCGGCAATGAAACCCAGTATATCAAAGTTGCCCAGCCTGGCGATCCTTCACTGAAACCTAAATATGATGAGTTCAAGGAAGGTGACTACTGGATTATGTTCAACAACGGTGGAACCTGGATTGCCTTGACTCCTGTTCCTGAAGGAAGTTCATACGGCTATCTGTATTCTGTAGAGGCTAAAGGTACATATCCCAACCTGACAAGTACTGCTGCCAATGCATTCACCTTCAAGAAAGTTGACGGCGGTTTTACTATGCAGGATGCTTCCGGCAGATATTATTATATGACCGGAACCTATACAAGTTGCAACGTTGCAGCAGAAAAACCTGCTGACGGAGCTGTCTGGACAGTCGAGCAGACAGGCGATCAGGAATTCTACATCGTCAATGCTTCCAACGACAAATGGATGCAGTTCAGCACAGGTTATTCTTCAGCTGGAGTATATGATTCTCCTCAGTCTGGCGGCCTTATGCCATGCCTCATTGAGATGGGCGAACCTCCGGTAGAACCTCTCGTTCTCAAGACTGACGCTGCAGTTGACATGCCTCAGGGCGGCGGCGCTTTCAGAACCAGCTTCCTCTGCCTCGGCGACGGTCTCGAGTTCTCGATTCCTGTCGACGCTCAGGACTGGCTCGGTGTCGTAGTCTCATCAATCGAGGCTGATACTACTACCGTCATTGTCAATGTGGCTGAGAATACGGGCAACAACCGTTCTGCAGACATCACTTTCAGCACAAACTACAAAGGTGAAAGTTATACTGCTACCGTTACTGTAAGCCAGACCGGCGCCATCACTCCGGCTACTGTCGGTGAAGTTGATGCCGCACCCGACGATGAGGCTAAACTGTATCGCGTACAGGGTTACATCTCAAGCGTGAACAACCTCGCCAAGGGCCGCTTCAACATCAAGGACTATTCTGGTGAGATCTATGCATTCAACATCGCTGCCGAACCGGGCGGATCTACCGACCTGTCGGCCATCCTTCAGGAAGGCGACGTTGTCACCATCGTCGGTTACAAGACCTCTTACCAGGGTAAGAACGAACTTATGGGTTATCTTGAGAGCTATTATCACGTAGAAGAGGTCACCATTGACAAGTTCCTTGCCGCTGAAGATGCCGCAGATGTATTCTACCGTATCACAGGTGTTGTTACCAACGGCGCAGGCACTACTCCCGGAGGCGTGAACAAGAAATTCGATCTTGTGAACTACGGTAATTTCGACCTTGTCGACGAAACCGGAAGCGTATATGTATACGGAGTCCTGACCGGACTCAACGGCGAGAAAGGCAAGTTCGGAACCCTCGGAGTGAAAGAAGGTGACGAACTGACTATCGTGGCAGCCAAGAAGACCTTCAAGGATCTCGTAGAGGCCGATCCTACCTGGTACGTTTCTCATACTCCCGCCGACACTCCCGAACCCGAACCGGAACCCGTCGTTTTTCTCGAAGAGTCTTTTGCGGAGAGCCAGGGCGCTTTCACCATTGACAACGTCAAGATGCCTGAAGAAGGCCTCGAATACGTGTGGTCTTTCGACAGCAAATATGGCATGAAAGCATCAGCCTTTTTAAGCGGCACTGCTTATGAGACTGAGAGTTGGCTTATTTCTCCGTCAATGGATCTTTCAGAGGTTACGTCAGTTACCCTGACTTTCGACCAGGCAGCCAACAAGTTTGCTGAGAATGCCTATAAGGACCAGTGCAAAGTAGTTGCAATCTGCGGAGAAGAGAAAGTGGAAATCACTATCCCGGAAGACAAACTTCTTCCGGGCAACAGTTGGTCATTCGTAACTACTACACTTGATCTTTCAAGTGTTGCCAGCAAGAGTGATGTGAAAGTCGCTTTTGTATACAAGAGTTCTGCTGAATCTTGTGGCACATGGGAAATCAAGAACGTAAAGGTGGCCGAAACAGAATAAAAGGTTTATTCTTTGATTATTGTTGGGCGCAGACTTCTTTGGGGTCTGCGCTCTTTTTTGTATATTTGTTAGAATCTGTCTTGAAACGATTCGCAAACTACTGCCCGTCATGAAAAAAGTCTCAGGATTCTTCGCGATGCTTGTCTGCTTGCTGGTCATCACGTCATGCAAGGAGCCGGAAGCAGCCCCGTTCTTATATATCAGTTTCCCTTCAGTATCAGTGGATGCCGCTGGTAATACACTCGAGGTGACAGTGTCTTCGAATGTCAACTGGAACGCCTCTGCTGACGTGCCATGGATCTCTGTCAGCCCTTCGGCTGGATATGAGAACGGCGCGGTGAAGGTCACAGTGGCTGAAAACAAGGATGAGGCCCGTACAGGAACTGTCACCTTCTCATGGAGCGGTACGCCTGCCACACTTACCGTCAAGCAGGCTTCCGGCAAGACGGTGGATCCCACTCCCTCTGACGGCAGCATAACCATCGCTCAGCTTCGCAAGTTTTATGACGAGGGGCAGAAAAACGACAAGTTCAATACTGCAGACAAATATATCATCCAGGGCTCAGTCATCAGCGACTATCGCCAGGCCGGACTCGACAATTATACCTCCGTCAAGGCGATGGTTATAAGCGACGGCACAGCCGGTATCATGTTGTACTGCGACAGCAACAACACCGATTTCAAGCCTGGGGACGAAGTGAAGGTGGTGATTCCGAAAGGGCAGGAGCTGAGCCGCTACAACAAGGGTCCCGTCCAGCTTAACGGCATCAAGATGGCCGGTATTTCCAAGGTCGGAGAAAAAGCGCTTGAGCCTGTGGTCATTACTGCGGCTGAATTCCTTACCAATAAGTACGAGTCGATGTACGTGGCGGTCAAGGACGTCCAGGTGCAGGCTTCCGAGATAGGCAAGACCTTCGTGATGAACGATGCCCACACATCGATCGTTATGGAGGGCAAGAACGGTGAAGTGTTCGACATCTTCACAAGCAAATACGCCACCTTCGGCAAGGAAAAGGTTCCGACCGGCAGCGGTACCCTCAAGGGTATCGGAAGCGTCTACGGCGAACGTATGCAACTCTGCATCGCCAAGTCGAGCGACTATGCCGGACTGACAGGCGAGCGTTTTGCCGGCGCGGCTACATTCTCGCTGTTCTACTCTGAATATACTCACAACGGTGACAAGGGCACCTATACGATCCAGGTTCTCGGCGACGTAGAATGGACCGCAAGCAGCGACAATGCTGATTTCACTCTCTCCAAGACTTCCGGAAAAGGAGCGGCCGAGGTCGTGCTGTCGTTCGGCGACAACCCCAGCACCACGAAATCCAGGGTTGCGAAGGTGACCTTCAAGACCGAAGCTGATGTGGCTCAGAAGGAACTGGTGTTCACTCTCACACAGCTTCCGTTCCAGCCGCTGGTTTCCGACAAGGTGCCGGTTCGTATGGAACTTCCGACCGTGAAGGCTCAGGACAGCGTGGTGTTCATCACCCACGAATTTGAGCTCGACGGCAAGAAGGTACACAACTACTCGGTATACTACGATGCACGCTACAAGGTGGCCCACTGGGTGGCTTATCCTCTTTATGAGAGTGTGCTCAGCGGCGTCGCCCGTTCTGATGCATGGGCTTATGACCCCAAGGTCCCCGAGAGGGACCAGGCCAGGATATACAAGGCATTGTCAGGTTATAGCCGCGGCCACCAGCTGCCTTCAGCCGACCGCCTTGTCAACGACGAGGCCAATGCCCAGACCTTTTATGCCACCAACATCACTCCCCAGAACGAGGATATGAACTCGGGTGTATGGGAGACTCTCGAGAAGGACCTGCGCGTAGTGGCCCGCAACTGCGACACAGTATATGTGGTGACCGGCTGCGTGGTCAGGACTGCCGATGAACAGACAGTCAAATACACTAAGGACAACCTTGGGGCTGACATTGCCGTTCCCAAGGCCTACTTCAAGGTATGCCTGAGGTACAAGGCTTCCAGCAGCACCAACGGCGGTTACAGCGCCATCGGTTTCTGGATGGAGAACAAGAATCTCACCGGCAGCGTCGGCAGCTATGTCAAGTCTGTCGACGAAATCGAGACACTCACCGGTTTCGACTTCTTCCACAATCTGGATGACGCTATCGAGAAAGCTGTCGAGAAGAACAAAAATACCGACGGATGGAACCTTTAATTGTTGAAACGTTACAAACAGTATAAGATGAACGATAAATATTATGCAGTAATTATGGCCGGAGGCGTCGGAAGCCGTTTCTGGCCCGTGAGCCGCAACGGGATGCCCAAGCAGTTCCTGGACATACTCGGGGTGGGGAAGACCTTCCTCCAGATGACCGTGGACCGTTTTGCCAAGATTGTACCCAAGGAGAACATCCTCATCGTCACTGCTGCCAAGTACAAGGACCTTGTGGCTGAGCAGCTGCCCGAAATCGCTCCTGAAAACGTGTTGCTGGAGCCCTATAAGCGCAACACGGCTCCCTGTATCGCATATGCGACCTACAAGCTCATCAGCCGCAATCCTGACGCGACAGTAGTTGTAAGTCCTTCAGACCACTATATCGCTGACGAAGGCTTGTTCACGGACACTGTTTGTTCGGTAATGAAATATGCCTCCACAAACAATGATCTTTTCACCATCGGCATAAAGCCCACCAGTCCCAATGTCAATTATGGATATATCCAGGCCAACAAGAAACGCGGATTTGAATTCGAGGGCCATAAGGCATATGCCGTGAAGACATTTACAGAGAAGCCGGATGCCGAGCTGGCCAAAGTTTTCGTCGATTCAGGGGAGTTCCTGTGGAATTCCGGCATATTCATCTGGAACCTGAAGACCATCAAGGGCGAACTGGAGAATTGTCTGCCGAATGTGGCAAGTATGTTCGCAGCCGGCGAAGGCCTCTATTATACTGATGCCGAGCCTGCTTTCATCAACAAAGTGTATGAGGACAGCACGTCTATTTCTATCGACTACGGAGTGATGGAAAAGACAAGGAAGGCCCACGTATTTGAAGGTCTCTTCGGCTGGTCCGATCTCGGCACATGGCAGTCCCTTTACGAACAGATTCCAACCAAGGATGCCGACCGGAACGCCGTGCAGGGTGAACATAACATCCTGACAAAGGTCAGCGGCAGCGTAATCTACGAGGGCGACAGCAAGAAACTGGTGGTAGTCAAAGGATTGAAGGACTATATGGTGATAGATACCGCCGATGCCCTTATGATATGCCCTCGCGACGACGCTTCGGTCAAGGAAATCCTCGTGGATCTCGCAGTCAAGGATAAAGAGAGCTATCTATAACGATTTCTTCGGATTATTGTTACATTTGCAGCCAAATCACAGAACAGGAAGAAATGATTGACGACAAGATTATTGAGGACCTTCAGAAGCAGATAGACGAACTGAAGGCTGCCTCACAACAGCAGGTAGAAGAGATCAGGGTCAAAATGCTTGGAAAGAAAGGTGAGATTACCAAGCTTTTCGAAGAATTCCGCACCGTTCAGGCAGACCAGAAGAGGCTCTATGGCCAGAAACTGAACGCCCTCAAGAACAATATGCTCTCCAAACTGGAGACTCTCAAGGAATCTCTCGAGGGTCAGGAAGGCCCCAAGGAATCGGCTGAAGACCTTACGCTGCCCGGCGACCGTATGCCTCTCGGCGCCCGTCATCCCATTTCCATCGTCCGTGAGGAAATCCTGTCGATATTCAAGAAGTTCGGCTATTCTGTGGCCGAGGGTCCGGAGATTGAAGACGACTGGCACGTATTCAGCGCACTGAACTTCCCGCCCGAGCATCCCGCCCGCGATATGCAGGACACCTTCTTCATCAACAACCAGACTGCCAACAACATTCTGCTTCGCACCCACACATCTTCAGTGCAGGTCCGCACGATGGAGAGCCAGTCCCTGCCTATCCGCGTCGTTTGCCCCGGCCGCGTGTTCCGCAACGAGGCGATCAGTGCCCGTGCACACTGCATCTTCCATCAGGTTGAAGGTCTCTATATCGACAAGAACGTTTCTTTCGCAGACCTCAAGCAGTCCATTCTCCTCTTTGCCCAGGAAATGTTCGGCGCCGACACCCGCATCCGTATGCGCCCCAGCTACTTCCCGTTCACAGAGCCGAGCGCAGAAGTAGACGTAAGCTGCAACATCTGCAAAGGCAAAGGCTGCAACATCTGCAAGGGCACCGGATGGCTGGAAATCCTCGGCTGCGGTATGGTAGATCCCAACGTGCTGGAAGCAAACGGAATAGATCCCGAGGTTTACAGCGGATTCGCATTCGGTATGGGCATAGAGCGCATCGCTATGCTCAAATGGCAGGTCAAGGACCTCCGCCATTATTTTGAGAATGACGTACGGTTCCTCCGCGAGTTCGAAACGGTCATTTAAACACTATAAAATGAAAATATCAAGTTTCTTCAAACTCGCAGCAATTGCGGGGTTGGCATTATTTGCTCTGTCCTGCAACAACGGCAGCAAGTCGTCCTTAGGCTACGATCCGGACGATCAACTGGTTTTCATCGGCGATGACATCGCGATTGCCCAGACCCAGTACGGAAAGGTGAAGGGTTATATAATGAGGGATATCTACACATTCCTCGGTATTCCTTACGGTGCCAGCACCGAGGGCAAGAACCGTTTCATGCCTCCCCAGCCGCCCGAGCCCTGGGAAGGAATCCTTCCTACGGTTTATTTCGGCGCCTGCGCTCCCCAGGCCCCGGGCAACTGGCAGTCTACATCCTACAAGACATTCCAGGACGAATGGAACTACGCTTATATGAGCGAAGACTGCCTTAAACTCAATGTCTGGACTCCTGCAATCGACAAGGCGAAACGGCCTGTAATAGTGTGGATCCACGGCGGCGGTTACAGCTTCGGCTGTTCGTACGAGCAGAAGGGTTATCTCGGCGAGAATTTCGCCCGTCGGGAGAATTCCGTGTTCGTTTCCATCAACCATCGTCTGAACTGCTTCGGATTCGCAGATTTTGCGGCAGTGGGCGGAGAGAAGTACAAACATTCCGGAAATGTCGGAATGCTTGACTGCGTGGCTGCGCTCCAGTGGGTGAAAGACAATATCGCCAACTTCGGCGGCGATCCTGACAACGTAACCATCATAGGTCAGTCCGGCGGTGGCGGAAAGGTCTGCATCCTTGCCTCCATGCCTTCGGCAAAGGGCCTGATCAGCAAAGTCGTGCCTTTGAGCGGCAGCGCCACCAGCGCTTCCGACCAGGAATATGCCGAGGCTCTCGGTGCTGAGATAGTCAAGGCTGCCGGACTCAAGCCCGGCGAGATCGACAAGCTTCAGGATATGCCGTGGGAGGAGTTCTACGAGCTTGCATATTCAGTGTCGGCCAATTTCAGGCCTGACGGCATGCAGGGTATGCCGAGGGCGTTCACTCCGGTCGCCGACGACATCGATATTCCGAAAGGAACGTTCTTCACTCTCGATCGCGACGACCTTCCCGACATTCCGATGCTTCTCTGCACTACGACCAACGAGTTTGTTTCGAGCCGTGACGACGCTTCACTCGAGAAACAGACAAGGGAAGACATCATCGCTCAGCTGAAACCCCGTTTCGGTGACAATACCGAGGCAATCTACGACGAGTTTGACAAACTGTTCCCCGGAAACTCGCCTTACGGCATCTTCACGATCATCAGCACCTCAAGGAACTCAGTCATCAGCACTGCCAATGCCAAGCTCCACCAGAAATCTCCTGTATACCTGGCCTGGTACAACTGGTATCCGCCTATGTTCGACGGACGCTACCGTTCTTTCCATAATATCGACATCAGTTTCTGGTTCTACAATACAGACGTTATGCTGTCGCACTCAGGCGGTGGAAAGATACCCCGCGAACTGTCCGGCAAGATGGCCGACGCCCTTCACGCATTCATGCTGACCGGCGACCCGAACACCGGTAAGAAAGGTGGCCTGCCTCACTGGCCGCAGTATACGGAAGACGGATGTGAGACTATGATTCTCAACAATGTCTGCGTCGTCAAGAACAACCCCGACACCCGCGCCCGCGAGCTGATGGGCAGCAATACCCTTCCGCTGATACCTGCACCCGCCCCGGCCAAATAGCATCAGTTCCTATGAAATACTTTCTGCCGATATGCCTGATGCTGGCACTGGCAGCCTGCACGCCGAAGACAGTGGTTTATGAAGACCTCGCAGTTCCTGTCGACAAAAGTCAGCAGACCCGTGTCTTGATTACCACCGACCTTGAAGTCGACGATATGAACGGCTTGATCCTAAGTCTTATGTTCGCCGACCAGTATGATATTGCCGGTATTGTCTGGACTGCAGGTATGTACCACTTCAACGGTGACGGAGGCTTGCACACTCTAGGCCAGATTACCCCTAACTACCGTTGCAACGCCCAGCACTGCGAACATCGCGTCAAGACTGCGGCCGACCTGACTGAATACCGGCCTGTCGATCCGACCTGGCTGGGGCGTATCCTGGACTGCTATGAAGCCGACTATACGCTGATGAGCAGGAACAACCCTAATTATCCTGCTCCGGAGTACCTGCGCAGTATCACCAAGGTGGGCAACATTGAGTTCGAGGGAGATTACCGTTTCGAGACGGAAGGGTCCAAATTCATAATGGAACTCATTCTGGACGATGACCCGCGGCCGCTCATTATCCAGCACTGGGGTGGAATCAATACCACTGTCCGTGCGCTTTACAGCATCTACCAGCGCTACTACGACACTCCTGAATGGGATGCCGTGCTGAAAAAAGTGACAGACAAGGTACGCATCGGCGGCAGCGGTGAAGACAACTGCCGTGCCGACAGCAAGATTGACCAGATGTTTCCGGGACTGCAGAACGGAGTTTACGGTCTTGGCGGATTCTTCAGCTACGGATCGTTCTTTGCCGCCAGCAACTCTCCGCGCCGGGCTGCGGAAGAGCTGCAGCCTTATATGCACGCACCTTGGAACCTCGAAGCATATAAGCAGAACCACGGCAAACTTCCTGAGCAGATATGGCTGATGGGAGAAGGCCGTGCAGTATATGGCGAACCGCTGATTTACAATTACGGACTGATTACCTATATGGACTGGGGTCTTTCCGCCAAGCTTGGCTGGGGGCCTGAAAGTCTGAAAGACTACCCGCGTGCAGAGTATGAGCCGTATTCATGGGCTTTCTGCCAGTTCGGCTGCGCTTCGTTCATAGACATCGGCCTGCGCAGCGACGTCAACAACCGCGGAAACAACCATTACACTATAGTGATGTGGGAGGAACTCGCAGCCCGCGCGGACTGGGCCATCTGCGAGCCGGCAGACTGCAACCACGCTCCTATAGTGGACGGTGGCCAGCTGGACTTCACAGCCACTCCTGGTGAGACGGTTTCGCTGAGCGCTTCGGCTTCGGATCCGGACGGCGACCGTCTGGAGGTCAGCTGGTATGTCCCCGCAGCGGCCTGTACCTATCAGCAGGGCAAGGCCGAGGGCCTCGGGGTTTCTGTCAGCAAAACCTGGAATGCTTCCTTCACCGTCCCTTCAGATGCGAAGAGCGGCGACAAGCTGGTCGTCAACCTTGAAGTCCGGGACCGGGCGGAACGTCCTATGACACGCTTCGCGCAGTATGTGATTACGGTGCAGTAATTTCTCATTTCCGCACCACAATATGAACGTGAGCAACTGTGGTTCATATTGTCGCCACATTTTGCGCGATATCGTCGGTTTTGTGGCAACGGTATGAAGAAAAGCACATGTCGTTCATACTGTCGCCAACTCTATTGCGCCAGTTCCGGATTGATGAAGACGTCGTCGACCTCGAGGCGGCCGTCAGGGGTGAAGCCGTAGCTGCCGATGTGGATCACGCGGGGCTGGATACGTCCGGGACGGTTGTGCGAATGAAAGACGATGCGGCGCTGGCCCTGGTTGTCGACAAACAGAGCGTGATGGCCTGTGCCGTCGAAACCGCCGGCCAGCTGCAACACCGGATTGCCCGAGTACTTGGTCCACGGGCCGCGCACGGAAGAAGCGGTAGCGTATCCCACACCGTACATAGGACTTTCATAGCTGTTGGCAGAATATGTCAGGTAGTAGGTACCCCTGTGCTTGACGATGAACGGCCCTTCGTTCACGGACGGCCATACTTTCTCCCACTCCTGGCTCATCCGAAGAAGGAACTGCTCGGTGCCCGGCTTGAGATGCAGCAAGTCCTTCTCCAGCTCGGCAATCCATATTTCGTTGCCGTCGTTGAAATTCACGAAAAGCAGGTAGGGAGTGCCGTCGTCATCGATGAAAAGGGAATTGTCGATGCCCTTCTTCTCGCGCATCGGAGCCTTCTCCTGTTGGACGAACGGGCCGAGGGGAGAAGTAGCCGTCGCCACGCAGAAATGCTCCTCGGCCGAATAGTACATATAATATAAGTCACCGATGTGGTAGACCTCCGGGGCCCAGAACCATTTCTCACCGTAAGAATCGTCCTTCGAAAGGGCAAGGTACATCTGCTTGCCTTCCGGCCACTGCCATTGCATCAGGTCGGTGGAAGTGCAGACAGCGATGCCGTCGGCAGCACCCGTGCCGTAAAGATAGTATACGCCATCCTCACAGTATATGAAAGGATCGGCAAGGGGGATGTTGCTGCTGCGGGGATTCTGAGCAGCGATGGTTGCACTCGCCATAATGACAGCGAAGAAAATGGAAATAGCTTTTTTCATCGGGAGTCTGATTTGTTTGACAAGATAGCAAAAATAATGGTAACTTTGGTACCGGCCCGCCGGAGCCGATATCCGGAGTGATTTATGAAAAAACTGTTATTGATTGCAACTTTATTATTCACGTGCCTGTCTGTGCACGCAGAACTCCGTCTCAAATATCCCACCGGTGACCATATGGTCCTCCAGCAGCAGGCCCAGGCTGCCGTATTCGGCTTCGCCACACCGGGTGCGAACATCACGGTAACACCTTCCTGGGATGGCCAGACCTATACTGCCAAGGCCGATGCCAAGGGCCACTGGACAGCATATGTCCCCACTCCCGAAGCAAGCTATAAAGTATACACCGTCAACGTGAAGGGAGACGGCGGCAACATCACCATCCAGGACGTGCTGATAGGCGAAGTGTGGATGGCTTCCGGCCAGTCCAATATGGAGATGCCCATCAAGGGCTTCGACAACTGCCCTGTGAAAGGCTACAACGAAATCATAACCCAGGCCCCGGCACGCGACAAGATCCGTATGCTCTATGTGCGGACAGTACAGGCTGACGAGCCGCAGGAAGAAGTGACCAACACCGACGGCTGGTACGGAGCAGATCCCAACAGCATTCCGGAAATGAGCGCTGTCGGCTATTTCTTCGCCCGCAAACTCAATGAGGTCCTGGACATCCCTGTAGGCGTGGTTGCGTTCGCCCGCGGCGGCGCCCGTGTCGAAGGCTGGCTGCCCAAGGAGACTGTGGCTGCATTCGGCGAGGACGTTTCTACCGAAGCCGTGAAACAAAGGATGGATATGCTCCGTCCCTACGAGATGTACAACGGTATGCAGGTTCCCCTTCAGGGCTACACCGCCCGCGGCTTCATCTGGTACCAGGGCTGCTCTAACGTAGGCCACGAGGACGAGTTCGTCCCGAGGATGGTAGAACTCGTACGCCAGTGGCGCAGCGACTGGAAGGATGTAGGCAACAAGATGCCGTTCTATATGGTGGAAATCACCCCGTACAGCAATCACAACGGCACCGGAGCTGCTCTTCGCAAGGCTCAGCACGACGTTGCCAAGCTGGTTGAGAACTGCGACATCATCTGCACCAATGACCTGGTGGCTCCCTACGAGGCTGCCAATATCCATCCCTGCGACAAGGAGTCTGTCGGCAACCGTCTGGCCTATCTGGCGCTTAACCGCGACTACGGGTTCACCCGCATCGCCTGCGACGCTCCCGAGGCTGTATCGCTTGGCAAGATGCAGGGCTTCGGCGGCCGTCCCGGTGCAAGACCTGGTGCAGGCGCAGGCGCTGCCGCTCCTGCAATGACCCGCATCGAGATTGTCAACTGCCCTCACGGCCTCGACCGTACTGAGGAGATCGAGGGTATGGAAGTCTGCGGCCCCGACGGCGTATGGCACAAAGTCGACCGCATTATGTACTTCCGCGGCAGCCTCATCCCTATGTCACAGGAAGTTACGGATATCCGCGAGGTCCGCTACGGCTGGGCTGACTTTATGCCCGGTAACATTCACAGTGTGGAAGGTCTGCCGCTCGTTCCTTTCTGGCTCAAACTTGAAGAATAAACCATTCCGACTATGAAGAAAATACTGCTTATTGTTGCTCTGGTGGCTCTGTCGCTGTCGCTTTCTGCACAAAGGATGCCCCGTACTCCCAACGATACCTTGCGTTCGACCATAGTGCTGCCGGACGGACGGGTGATGTTCCAGCTGTATGCTCCCAAAGCCCGCACAGTTTCGCTGGGCGGCGATCTGGGGTACGGACATAATATCGTTTTTACCGAAGGACAGAACGGTGTATGGCGGGCAGTTTCTGACAAGCTGGACGACGGCTTGTTCCGCTATAACTTCATCGTGGACGGAGTGAGCGTGCAGGATCCGAAGAGCCCTGCTGCCGGTGAGACTGCAGCTCTGCTGACTGTTGGAGAGGGCTATGTCAAGGACGTGCCTCACGGTGCGGTGGCGCAGCGCTGGTACTACTCGAAGAATCTGGGCGAGATGCGCCGTATGCACGTGTGGACTCCGGCCGGATATGACAATTCGAAGCAGAAGCTTCCGGTACTCTATCTCATTCACGGCGGCGGTGACAACGACGCTGCATGGCCGACTGTCGGTGCTGCCGGCTGGATTCTGGACAACCTCCTTGCCGAGGGGAAGATGGTGCCGATGATTGTCGTGATGCCGAACGGTACCATCAATGTGCCTGACGAAGTCCCGCCTTTCGCCGAAGACCTTTTCACTTCAATCATTCCTTTCGTGGAGCAGAACTACCGTGTGCTCGCCAACCAGAAGAGCCGCGCTATCGCAGGCCTTTCGATGGGCGGAATGGAAACCATGGAAGCCGTATTCACCCATCCGGAGATGTTCAGCTATGCTTGGGTGCTGTCTTCCAGCCTGAAGCCCGGCATTGACCCAAAGCAGGAAGCTGAGCGTCTCGGCATTGCTGCGAAGATAGACCGGATCAACAAGGAATACCGCCAGTTCTATTTCACACAGGGCGGTCCTGCGGACATCGCCTACCAGAACTGCATCAACACCCGCAAGGTGATGGACGAGCTCGGTCTGAATTATAAATACGTCGAAAACGCTCAGGCCGGCCATACATGGGTCACCTGGCGCGCCGACCTGGAAGTCTTCGCACCGCAGCTCTTCAAATAGAGCAGTTCAGATTATACAGCAGAAAAGCCGGAGTGAGATCTCCGGCTTTTTTGTTTTGCTCCGTCGCAGCGTCAGACCGCAATATGAACGACATGCGCATTTCTTCATACTGACGCCACAAAATCGACTATATAGCGCAGAATGTGGCGGCAATATGGATCTCAGCCTCTCACGTTCATATTGTGGTAAGAAAAAGGGAAAACAGAATTGTCTTTTTTGAAAACACAAACAGAAGAAAACTGTTTTTGAAAATAAAACAGTAACGGCAAAAGATATGTTTTGTCGTAATGATGCATTGTATGAACGAACGTCCTGTTATCTTGTGACAAAAAGAAACAATTATGAAAAAGACTGGTGTTTATCACGTGTGCCTTTCTTCTCACGATGAGGTAATGTTCAGAAGTACTGCAGATTTGAATATGGGGTTCAACTGTCTTGCCGTAGCAACACTATACACAGATTCGCATCTTCTTGCAGAAGGTTTTATGACAACGCACTATCACTTTCTTCTTCGGACCTCTTCTTTGAGAGAAGTTATGTTCCGATGCCGATACGCTTATGCCAGATATTTCAACACCAAGTATCACCGTTCTGGAAGCATAGGAGAAAAAAGGTATTTCTGGCTAGAAATAGATGGATTGTATCATACATTGTCCGCTCTCAACTATGTTATAAGACAAGGCCTTCATCACGGGCTGGCAATTACTCCTTTCGGTTATCCGCACTGTTCGGCTAATGCCTTCTTCCGTTCGGATCTCGGAAAAAATGAAAGTCCACAGTTGATGCCCGAGTGGAACAGGTACAAATACTTACCCGCAAACGTCAAGATCCCCGAGAAGTACAGGATGTCTGCGCAGGGGGCACTACTTAGGGAAGACGTGTTAGACATTGCTTTGGTAGAGCAATATTACGTTTCTCCAAGAAATTATATGTATCAGATGAATAAGATTGTTGACGAAAAAGAGATAGAAAAACAAAAAGAAGAGAACAGTCTGCCACTTGTGACAATAGATACGATAGAAACAGGGGTGACTGATGTTGTGTTGAAGGAGATAAGGACGACAGATTTGGATAAGTTAAGGCGTCGCAATATGACCGATTTGGAACTGTGTTCTTTGATAGACGACAAGTTGGTCCCCAGATATTTCAAGGAAGACGAAGACAAATCTATCTATTTGCTTCCATTTGCCCAAAGGATAGAGTTATATGATTTGTTGTGGGACGAGTGTTACAGGGCGAGAATCCAAAGAAATGCAGATGGATTCTTTGCCAACAGGTACATTACTGAAGCACAACTGAAGAGATGTCTTTGTCTGCCTTAAGTTTATTTGGCAAGCCAGCGACCTTTCAAGTAGATGGTACGGATGAATGTAGCTGTCTCTGCGAAGTCTGCGCATCGTCCGTCACCGTTGCCGGAGAAACCCCCGAATGCGGCCATCACTTTACCTTTGTCTGAATACAGATAAGTGAAGTCGTCCGGGCCGCTCCAGGTGTCAAAGAGAAACACAGTCTGCGAATTGTAGAGGTACTCGTCTACAGAAGCAGGTTCGAGTTCAAGGACCAGATTGAAAATGTTATTATTAATGCCGACGGGAGAATCGGCTTTGTAGCAGGACGTCATCATTAGCCCTCCGATCAGGAGACAAATGTAAATCGCTCTTTTCATATCACTGTATTTACAGTAAAAACACAGCAATGATAAAAATACGTCTTTTGAGCTGGCGACAATATGAATCTGGTGCGCAATTCTTCATACTGACGCCACAAAATCGACTATATAGCGCAGAATGTGGCGGCAATATGGACCACAGCAGCTCACGTTCATATTGTGGCGAGAAAAAGAACTATATTTGTTTTCAGCGACTTGTTGAGGATTCATTTGACACAGGCGAAGCCAACGAAAAAGCCTCCCAGAGTGGTCAGGAAGGCTTATTTTGTTTCTTTGAGCGGAAAACGAGACTCGAACTCGCGGCTGCGCCGTGGGCATTCTCGCGCAAGAGATATCCCCCGGCAACTGCCGTTGCCTGCCCCAAAAGGGGGCACGGGGTCGCTCGTGCGAGTCTCTCGGTCACCCCTGAAAAGCCGAAAAGCAGCCA
>JAFZBF010000026.1 GCA_017561885.1 Bacteroidales bacterium
CCCTGGACCCCAACATTAAGAGTGTCGTGCTCTACCAACTGAGCTAAGGAAGCATTCCCGTTTGGGACTGCAAAGGTAGTCAACTTTTTCTAAGTTGCAACCTCAATTTTAAAACTTTTCTAAATTTGTAGCAGAAGATTTCAAGAATAATGGATTTTACGAAGATACTTCAGAAGATTTTATCCTACGCAAAGGAGGAAGCAGCCAGGCTGGGCAACAATACCGTCACCACCGACCACCTGTTCCTCGGGATACTGCGGGACGGTGACAACGACGCCGTCGACACCATAAAGACATTCGGGGGCAATCCCGACAACATAAAGGCCGAGATCGAGAGCGTCATCGGCACACAACAGTACATCCCCTACGACAAGGCCTCGAGCGTAAAAGTCTCCAAAGACATAGAAGACGTCTACCGCAATCTGTCCACGGAACTTATCGAGTGCAACGCCGACAGCCCGAAGATGACCCATCTCCTGCTGGCCATCATCAAGGAATCCTACAACACCGTAACCCCCGTGCTGCGCCGATACGGCATCACCCACGAGAGCGTACGGAACTACGTCATGGCAGGAAACATCTCCGCAAAGGATTCCGCCGCAGAAGAGCAGAAAAGCGCACCTGCAGACAAGCCGAAGCCCCAGGCCGCACCTAAAAAAGAAAAGAAAGGTACCGACACCCTCGACAAATACGGCATCGACCTCACTGCAGAAGCCGTCAGCGGCAAGCTCGACCCCGTGGTATGCCGCGAGAAGGAAGTTGAACGCATCTTCCAGATCCTCTGCCGCCGCAAGAAGAACAACCCTGTGCTGATCGGCGATCCGGGAGTCGGCAAATCCGCCATCGTGGAGGGTCTTGCACAGGACATCGCCAACAAGAAAGCGCCCCTGGCACTGCAGGACAAGAGGATAGTAAGCCTTGACATGAGCGCCATCGTGGCCGGCACCAAGTACCGCGGACAATTCGAGGAGCGCCTCAAGACAGTTCTGGACGAAGTGAAGGCCGCCGGAGACATCATCCTGTTCGTGGATGAAGTCCACACCCTGGTAGGTGCAGGCGGACCCGCAGGCTCCCTGGACGCAGCCAACATACTCAAACCCGCACTTGCCCGCGGCGAAATCCAGTGCATCGGCGCCACCACACTCGACGAATACCGCGAAATCATCGAAAAGGACGGAGCCCTCGAGCGCCGTTTCCAGAAAGTTATCGTGGACCAGACAGACTTTGACCAGACTCTGCTCATCCTGCAGACCCTCAAGCCCAAATATGAAGCGTTCCACAACGTTGAATACACACCCGAGGCACTGAATGCCTGCGTAGTGCTGTCCAACCGCTACATCACCGACCGCAGCCAGCCCGACAAGGCCATTGACGCAATGGATGAAGCCGCAGCCCGCTACAGCATACGCAAAGTCGACAGCGAGACCTCTTCACAGATAGACAGCGTCAACGCCAGGCTGGAGAAGGTAAGACAGGACAAGAGAGACGCCGCAATCGGAGAAGACTTCAAGAAGGCAGCCGAACTGCGCAAGGAGGAAGTTGCGCTCGAATCCGAGCAGCAGGCCCTGGCGACACCCGCCGGAGCACAGCAGAAAGCCATAGTCACCGAGCAGGACATCGCCTCGGTCATTTCCATGATGTCCAACGTACCTGTCAGCAAGGTTTCAGAAGCCGAGACCGACAAACTGATCCAGATGGCGCCACGTCTGAAGACCAAGATCATCGGACAGGACGAGGCCGTGGACAAGGTGGTAAGGGCCATCCAGCGAAACCGCGCAGGCCTGCGCGACCCCAACAAGCCCATCGGAACTGTCATCTTCCTCGGCCCCACCGGCGTCGGCAAGACCCAGCTCGCAAAGAAGATTGCAGAATATATGTTCGACAGCGCCGACAACATGATCCGCATAGATATGAGCGAGTATATGGAGAAATTCTCAGTGAGCGCGCTGATCGGAGCGCCTCCGGGCTACGTGGGCTACAACGAAGGCGGACAGCTGAGCGAGAGGGTACGCCGCAAACCATATTCCGTCGTGCTCCTCGACGAAATCGAAAAGGCTCACCCCGACATCTTCAATATCCTTCTGCAGGTGCTTGACGAAGGCCGCCTGACCGACAGTGCCGGACGCCATATAGACTTCCGCAACACCATTCTCATTATGACTTCGAACATCGGCAGCCGCGAGCTGAAGGATTTCGGCAGCGGAATCGGCTTCAAGACCCCGTCGACCGACCGCCAGCAGCGCAATGCCGAGATCATTGAGAAAGCCCTGAACAAGAAGTTTACTCCTGAGTTCCTGAACCGCATCGACGACCGCATCCTCTTCAACCCTCTTAGCGAGGAAGACATCGCAGCCATCTGCGACATCGAGCTGAAGGAACTGCTCGACAGGATGAAAGCCCTCGGCTATGACATCGAAATCAAGCCGGAGACAAAGAAACTGGTCTGCGAGCAGGGATACGACCCCGAATACGGAGCGCGTCCGCTCAAACGTGCCATCCAGAAATACATCGAAGATCCGTTGTCAGAACTGATCATTTCCGGCCAGCATCCGGAGAGCATCTGACAGTTCTTCACCAGACTTACCTTGCAGCCGCTCCGCAATCCGGGCGGCTGTTCTGTTCAAGTTGCGGCGTGTCACTTCCGGCCGCATAGCCTCCTCGATGCTGAGTTCCTTGCCGGAAACCGGGAAAATACCTGCGAAGCCACCCGAAAGCAGGTCTTCGGAGAGGTCCGCGGCACCGACTATGGCTATAGCAGGAATTCCTTTTGCTGAAGCGGCTTTCAGTACGCCGGCCGGAGCCTTGCCCATCAGCGTCTGGACATCCATACGGCCTTCGCCGGTTATGACCAGATCACAGTCCTGCAGAAGTACGTCAAAGCCGAGCATAGACAACATCAGTTCTATCCCAGGGAACATTTCAGCACCGAGCAAAGCCTTGAGACCGGCTCCCATTCCGCCGGCGGCACCGGCACCCGGGAAAGATGAGACGTCCTCGCCACAGAAATCTTCCGCCACCTTGGCAAAGTTCCGCAGCCCTTCGTCCAGTGCACGGACATCTTCGGGCGAAGCCCCTTTCTGCGGGGCATAGACGCAGGCTGCCCCCTGAGGACCGTACAAAGGATTAGACACATCACAGGCTACCCGGACAGAGACTTCCCGGACCGCAGGGTTCAGAGAAGATGCGTCGATAGACCTGAGTTCGACAAGGTCCTCCCCCGTCCCTTTCAGCTCCTTGCCGCCTGCATCGAGGAAACGGACGCCCAGAGCCCTCAGCATCCCCATGGCACAGTCGTTCGTCGCGCTGCCGCCGATGCCGAGGATGATGTCCCTGCAGCCCCTTTCCAGCGCATCCAGCAGCAACTGGCCGGCTCCGTATGTAGAAGTTTTCAGAGGATTCCGCTCTTCTGCGGCCAGAAGCGACAGTCCGGCAGCCGAAGCCATGTCGACGACTGCAGTGCGTCTGCCGTTCTTGTCAGCAACCAGGCCCCAGCCAGCCTCGACCGGCCGTCCCAAAGGGCCGTTCACCATACAGTGAATCATCTTGCCGTCCAAGGCCCTCACCAGGCATTCAGCCAGGCCTTCCCCGCCGTCCGACACCGGAATGGTGCAGATTTCACAGTCCCGGTCGACGCTCTTGATGCCATGGGCCAAAGCGTCGGACACCTCCGCCGCCGGAAGCGAACCCTTGAAAGAGTCACTGGCTATGACTATTTTCCTCACTTGTCGCCGGATATGAAATAAGGCTTCATTATTTCGTCATAGGGTGTTTCCTTGGCGATGCGGCCACCGTGCAGGCAGATGACCTCCACCTCGGCCTCGACAGCCGTCTTGCTGTCAGACAGCCTGACGATATCCTGCTCAAAAAGATAGCGCACGCCCTCGCGCCTGACGTTCAGGCACACTTCGAAGTCCTCGCCACCGTGGAGGGGTGTCTTGAAACGCATTTCAATGCGCGACACCATAAAGAGATAGTCGTTGGCCGTGCACTCGCGATAGTCGAGTCCGATGTGCCTCATGAACTCGTTTCGTCCGCACTCGAGATAATGCTGGTAATTGGCGTTGTTGACGACGCCTTCGATGTCGCATTCATAGTCCCGGACCCTGAGGCGCAGCTTGTAAGTATACTCACTTGCAGTTTCTTTCATAGCCCAAAGTTATTATCTTTGCGGCGTATTTTCTATAGAACGATGAAAAGATTCACCATATTCTTTGCGACACTGACGGTCATCTTCATCCTGGCAACATCGGCCACCGATGACCCGTACCGCGACGCCCTCAGGCGCGATCCATACAACGCAGCCGGAAACTATCACCCCTATCCTGTTCCGGAATACTCCGACACCAAGGCTCCCAAGGGCTACGTTCCTTTCTATGTGAGCCACTACGGCCGTCACGGCAGCCGTTATCTGATCGGTTCGTCGAGGTATACCTATACCGTCGACATGATGGACCAGCTGCACGACAAGAACCTTCTGACCTCCGAAGGAGAGGCGCTGAGGGATGACCTCCACGCTATGAGGGAAGCACATGCAGGCCAGGACGGCATCCTCACCCAGGTCGGCAGCCGCGAGCATCAGGGCATCAGCACCCGCCTCTACAAGAGGGTAAGGCGCGTGTTCCGCCAGAAGGACCGCAGAGACGTGCTTGTGGTCTCGACTCCGGTTCACCGCGTGCTGCAGAGCGCCTTCAACTTCACGGGAGCGCTTAAGGGCCTGGAGCCTGACCTCAACTTCCAGCTGTACAGCGGCGACAAATACAAGAACTACCTGGTCCATTCCGTTCCGGATTCCATCTCCGACCCGCTGGATTCCATCTGCGACCTGGCTCTGGAAGCCATGCTGGCCGACCTGTCGAAAGGCGTGAAGACCGGAAGCACGATTTTCAAGGACAACGATCTTGTGCAGCAGGAGCTTGGAGAGGATGAACCTGTCATCTATTTCCTCTATCAGCTCGTCGAAGAGAGTTCGATAGCCAAATGCCTCGACATCGACGTCGACCCGTTCTCTCATTTTACAGATGATGAGATTGAGATTTTCGGCAAGATCTGGAACGCCCAGTGCGCTTTCTGGTTCCATCGCACCAAGGAGACAGGCGACGTGAACAACACCATCACCGGAGTGCCGCTTCTGGCAGACTTCGTGACAAAGGCCGACGAGGCTCTGATGCCGGGCAGCACGAAGTGCGCCGACCTGCGCTTCGGCCACGATTCGGGCATCGGTCCGCTGCTGGGGACCATCAAGGTGGAGGGCTATGACACTACACCTTCGCTTGCAGACGCATATCTGGAGTGGCCTGCATACGAATACATCCCTATGGGATCGAACCTCCAGATGATATTTTATAAAAACCGCCAGGGCGACGTGCTGGTGAAGATGCTCCGCAACGAAAAGGAGACTGTCATACCTGCACTGCCGACCTTCTACGGACCTTATTACAAATGGAAAGACCTCAGAGCCTATTTTGCCGGCATCTGCGGTCTGGAATAAAAACTTAAAAGAACAATGATCAAGAATATAGGATTTGTAGCCCACGACTCCCGCAAGGAGGAATTGATAGATTGGGTGACATACAATGCAGAAACCATCAAACACTGCACACTCTACTGCACAGGCACCACCGGCAGGCTCATCAAACATGCACTTGAAGAAAAACTCGGTGACGAATGTCCTGAAGTCAACGCTCTTCTCAGCGGCCCGCTGGGAGGCGACGCCGAAGTCGGTGCGATGATCGCTGAAGGCAGGCTCGACATGCTTGTTTTCTTCTGCGACAACCTCATAGTACAGGGACACCAGAACGACGTGCTGGGCCTCAGCAGGCTTGCATCGCTCTATAACATCCCCTACGCTTCAAACCGTTCTTCAGCAGACTTCATCATCTCATCTCCGCTCTTTACCGACAAGGAGTACGAGAGGATGATTCCCGCCTGCATCGAATCATACAAGAACCGCAAACTGAAATAAAACACTTAGATGGACACCATCATCATCCTTGATTTCGGCTCCCAGTACACTCAGTTGATCGCCCGCAAGGTGAGGGAACTCGACACGTACTGCGAAATCCACCCGTACAACAAGCTGCCTGAACTGACGTCCGATGTCAAGGGTGTGATTTTCTCCGGCAGTCCGTATTCCTGCAACGCTGCTGACGCTCCGGTTCCGGACCTGGCGGCCGTGAAGGGAAAACTTCCGCTGCTGGCCATATGCTACGGTGCCCAGTATCTCGCGAAATGGGGAGGCGGAAAAGTGCAGCAATCCAAAATCCGCGAGTACGGCCGCGCAAATCTGCAGTACATCGACCGCGACTGTCCGCTGATGCGTGGAGTGCACGACGGTTCGCAGGTGTGGATGAGCCACGGTGATACGATCGAAAGCGTGCCGGACAATTACCACTGCATCTGCTCGACCGAGAATGTCAAGTATGCTGGCTATAAGATTGCCGGCGAAGAGACATACGCCATCCAGTTTCATCCGGAGGTGCATCATTCCGTGGACGGCCTTGCCATCCTGCGCAATTTCGTAGTGGACATCTGCGGCTGCGACCAGGGATGGACGGCAGCTTCGTTCGTAGACACGACCGTGCGCGAGCTGAAAGAGAAAATCGGAGACGACAAGGTTATTCTCGGCCT
Source organism: Bacteroidales bacterium (assembly GCA_017561885.1). Lineage (GTDB taxonomy): Bacteria > Bacteroidota > Bacteroidia > Bacteroidales > UBA932 > Equibacterium. The sequence continues at coordinate 6,628 of JAFZBF010000026.1, forward strand.
TTCCGGAGGCGTAGATTCGTCTGTGGCTGCGATGCTGCTCCACAGGGCCATCGGCAACAACCTGCACTGCATCTTCGTGGACAACGGCCTGCTTCGCAAGAATGAGTTCAGTTCGGTACTGGAGTCTTACCACGACATGGGCCTGAACGTGAAGGGCGTGGACGCCAAGGAGCGTTTCTACAAGGTACTGGCCGGTGTCAGCGACCCCGAAGCGAAGCGTAAGGCCATCGGCAAGACCTTCATCGACGTGTTCGATGCTGAGGCAGCGCTCGTCAAGGACGCGAAGTGGCTGGCCCAGGGAACCATCTATCCGGACGTCATCGAATCGTCCTCTGTCAAGGGACCGAGCGTCACCATAAAGTCGCACCACAATGTCGGAGGTCTTCCGGCTTATATGCAGCTGAAGCTCGTGGAGCCGCTGCGTCTGCTCTTCAAGGATGAGGTCCGCAAGGTGGGCCGCCAGCTGCAGATGCGGCAGGAACTGCTTGGAAGACATCCTTTCCCGGGCCCCGGCCTGGCCATCCGCATCCTTTCTGACGTAACCCCCGAGAAGGTGCGCATCCTTCAGGATGTGGACGACATCTTCATCCGCGCCCTGCGCGACAACCACCTTTACGACAAGGTATGGCAGGCCGGCGCAATGCTGCTGCCGGTCAGGTCAGTAGGCGTAATGGGCGACGAAAGGACATATGAAAGCGTGGTATCGCTCCGCGCCGTAGAATCCGTGGACGGCATGACCGCCGACTGGGCGCATCTCCCCTACGAGTTCCTCGCAAAAGTCTCAAACGAAATCATCAACCGCGTCAAGGGCGTCAACCGCGTAGTCTACGACATCAGCTCCAAACCCCCTGCAACTATAGAGTGGGAATGATGGACACTTTTCATATCAGACCGGTCTGGCGCTTTATCGCCGTTCTTGCCGCAGCGATGTTCATAGCTACGGCTTGCGAGAAATATAATCCGGCGGACGACTTGCCTCCCGAGGAAGAAATCGTAATTCCGGAGACGGGACTTCCGACTGTCTACATTGACACTGAAAATGGTGTCTCAATAAGGTCCAAGGTCGATTACGTGAAAGCCGCACTTTCCATCAAGACCGTCGAAGGCGAGCTCTCGATGGACAAGGTCACCTGTTCCGTCAGGGGCCGTGGCAACACCACCTGGGAGTGGCCCAAGAAACCCTATCTGATAAAGCTGGACGCCAAGGAGAAGGTGCTGGGAATGCCGAAGCACAAACGCTGGATACTGCTGGCGAACTTCATGGACCGCACTCTGATGCGCAACCTGGTGTCGATGAAGGTGTCGTCCATGACGAATCTGGACTGGACACCCCGCTGCGAACCGGTGGAACTGGTGCTGAACGGCAGGCACTGGGGCAGCTATCTGCTCATCGAGCAGGTGCGTGTCGACAAGAACCGTGTCAATATCACCGAGATGACGCCGGAGGACAACAGCGGCGATGCCGTGACCGGCGGCTATCTTCTGGAGCTCGACTTCCACTTTGACAACGAGGTCCAGTGGGCGGAACCCCACGGCAAATGCGAGCAATGGGGCAGCGGTATTCCCTTCGGCATCAAGTATCCGGACTCGGAAGACATAACACAGGCTCAGACAGAATACATAAAGCAGTATGTCTACAATACGGCGGAGGCCATCTACGGCCCGGACTTCGCCGACCCCGAAAAAGGCTATGCCCGCTACATCGACGTGGATTCCTTCGTAGACTACTGGATCGTGTTCGAAGTGATGGGCAACCACGAACTCGGCAACCCAGGCAGCGTCTTCATGCACAAGGACCGCGGAGGGAAACTTGTCGCCGGGCCTTGCTGGGATTTCGACTGGGGTATTCTTTCATACGCCACTTCACCTCAGGGCCGGACAGGCCTGATAAACGGCAAGGCCATCTGGTACGCCCGTCTGTTCGAAGACCCCGTCTTCAAGGAGAAAGTGAAAAAGCGTTTCAATGAACTGCTGCCGCAGTTGGAGACCATTCCGGACTATATGGACGCTGCGCAGGCGCTGCTGACTGAGAGCGCCAGGTACAATTTCCGTATGTGGAATCCTGCAGAGGATGCTTCAATGAACGGCGGCTGGATCATCAACGGGGATGAGAACATGTCTTTCATCGATGCCGTCAAGTTGCTGAAAGAGAACTACAAGCTCCGTCTAAGCGTCATTTCCCAGTCGCTCTAGACAGTGCAGCAGCGACAAAACGCACAAAAATCGGATGCGGATTCTCCGGGGTGCTTTTGAGTTCCGGATGGAACTGCACGCCGATGAAGAAAGGATGGCCGGGGATTTCCACAATTTCTGCAAGGCCGCTGGCCGGATTCACACCGCTGATTGAAAGCCCCGCCTTCTCCAGCTCAGCCTCATAAGCCGCATTCAGCTCATAGCGGTGCCTGTGGCGCTCTGAAATCTCGGCCTTCCCATATATCGAATCAGCAAGGCTGCCAGGCTTCAGCACACAAGGATAAGCCCCAAGACGCATCGTGCCACCCTTGATAACTGTCTTTTTCTGCTCTTCCATCAGGTCGATGACAGGATGAGTCGTGTTCTCATCAGCCTCGGTGCTGTTTGCATCCTCGAAGCCAAGCACGTCCCGTGCGAACTCGATGACGGCCATCTGCATGCCCAGGCATATGCCAAAGAACGGGATATTGTTCTCGCGGGCATAGCGAACGGCCGCAATCTTGCCCTCAAGGCCGCGGCTGCCGAAGCCGGGAGCCACCAGGATACCGTCCATCTTTCCCAACTGCTCAGCAATGTTGCCCGCATTCAGATACTCGCTGTGCACAGTGTGCACGTGAACCTTGCAGTCGTTCGCAGCACCCGCGTGGATGAACGACTCCTGGATGGACTTGTATGCATCCTGCAACTCCACATATTTGCCCACGAGGGCTATATCGACATCGTGGGAGTGATGGAACATACGCTGCAGGTAATTGTTCCAGGCAGTAAGGTCCGCCTGCGGGAGATCCAGCCCGAAATGTCTCACGACAATGTCGTCCAGCCTCTGCTTGTGCATATATACCGGGACCTGGTAAATACTCTTCGCATCCACCGAAACTATCACATTCTCGGAAGAAATATTGCAGAACATCGCGATCTTGCGGCACATGTCGGCCGGAACCGGACGCTCGCTGCGGCACACTATCACGTCAGGACGCACACCGTTCTGCTGCAGCTGGCGCACGGAGTGCTGCGTCGGCTTCGTCTTGAGTTCCTTGGCAGCCTTCAGATACGGAACCAGTGTCAGATGCACGCACATGCAGTCTTCCCTGGGCAGTTCCCACTGCAGCTGGCGCACAGCTTCGATGTACGGCAGCGACTCGATGTCGCCCACCACGCCGCCGATTTCCGTAATCACCACGTCGTACTGTCCCGTGTTGCCAAGAAGCAGCATCCTGCGCTTGATCTCGTCGGTGATATGCGGAATAATCTGCACAGTCTTGCCAAGATATGCACCCTCGCGCTCTTTTTCGATGACAGTCTTGTAGATGCGTCCAGTGGTCACATTGTTCGCCTGCGACATACTCACGTTCAGAAAACGCTCGTAGTGGCCGAGGTCGAGGTCGGTCTCCGCACCGTCGTCGGTCACATAGCATTCACCGTGCTCATAAGGATTCAGGGTTCCGGGATCAACATTGATATAAGGATCGAACTTCTGGATAGTGACGCGCAGGCCTCTGCTCTGAAGCAGCTTGGCTATAGATGCGGCAAGTATTCCCTTTCCGAGAGACGAGGTCACACCGCCTGTGACAAATATGTATTTAGTTCTCATAATCTATGTATTCAGCTTGAATTCAGCAGATGTCTTAATACTTATGTCATCCATCGACATATTGCAGAACGCCTTGACGAAAGCAGTCGCCAGCCGTGCGTTCGTAAAGAGCGGCACGTTGAAATCGACCGCCGCACGACGGATCTTGTAGCCGTTCTCCAGCTCTGTGGCCGAGAAGTTCTTGGGAATGTTGATCACCATCTTCACCGTCCTGCTTTGGATTAGTTCGAGCGCAGAATCATACTCGAAGTCAGGACTCTCGCTTTCCTCGCCCGGCCAGAGAGCCCTCTTGGCCGGCACTCCGTTGTCTTCGAGATGGCGCTGCGTACCTCGGGTGGCGTATATGGTGTAGCCATGAGCCGCCAGCTGCCTGCATGCATCCAGCAGGTCCGCTTTCTGAAACGCGTCGCCGGATGAAATCAGCACCGGCCCGTCCGGAACCGGATAGCCTACAGACTCCACGGCCTTCAGAAGAGCGTCGTTGAAATCGTCGCCCATACAGCCGGCCTCGCCCGTCGAAGCCATATCCACGCCCAGCACCGGATCGGCCCTCAGCAGCCTTGCAAACGAGAACTGGGAAGCCTTCACTCCTACATAGTCGAAATCGAAGTCATCCTTATGAACCGGCTTGGGATGCTCACCCAGCATAGCCTGCGTGGCGAGTTCTATCATATTAATCTTGGACACCTTGGATACGAAAGGAAAACTGCGCGAAGCCCTGAGGTTGCACTCGATGACCTTCACGAAATTGTCCTTGGCGAGGAACTGTATATTGAAGGGGCCTGTGATATGCAGGGCGTCCGCAATCTTGCCGGCGATGCTCTTCAGCCTCTTCATTGTGGCCAAGTATATTTTCTGGGCCGGGAACACTATCGTAGCGTCGCCAGAGTGCACTCCGGCGAACTCCACGTGCTCCGATATGGCATATGCCAGAATCTTTCCTCCGTCAGCGACAGCATCGAACTCGATCTCCTTGCAGCGCTGCATGAACTCGCTCACCACCACAGGATGCTGCTGCGAGACCTCGACAGCCATGGAAAGATAGCGGTCAAGCTCGGATGCGTCATAGCAGACGTGCATGGCGGCGCCGCTGAGCACATACGAAGGCCTTATCAGCACAGGATATCCGACGCGCTCGATAAAAGCATCCAGATCTGCGCGGCTTGTCAGTTCCATCCACTCCGGCTGGTCTATGTCCAGGGCGTCCACAATCGAAGAGAACTTATGTCTGTCCTCTGCCCTGTCGATGTCGCAGGCCTTCGTACCGAGTATCGGCACGTTATGCTCGTCAAGACGTACCGCAAGGTTGTTCGGAATCTGGCCGCCCACAGAAACCACCGTTCCGTGAGGCCGCTCCAGTTCGCAGATGTCGAGCACGCGCTCCAAGGTCAGCTCCTCGAAATAGAGTCTGTCACATATGTCATAGTCCGTAGATACAGTCTCGGGATTGTAGTTGATCATCACTCCTCTCCATCCCGCATCACGGATAGTCTGCAGGGCAGTCACGGAGCACCAGTCGAACTCCACTGAAGATCCAATCCGGTAGGCGCCGGAGCCGAGAACTATCACGGACCTGCCGTCATTCTCGTATTCTATGTCGTCATAGCTGCCGTTGTAGGTCAGGTACAGATAGTTAGTCTTTGCAGGGAATTCTGCGGCAAGTGTATCTATCTGCTTCACGCAGGGCACGATGCCGCGGTTCTTCCTCCACACTCTGACCTTGTCCTGCATACGGTCGGCGTCAAAGCCGTCCTTATACAGGGCACGGGCAATCTGATGGTCTGAGAAGCCCTGGCACTTGGCCTGGCGCAGCAGCCAGTCGGGCAGCTCGCTGCAATCGTTGAAAGAAAGCAGCTCGTTGCAGGTATCCACGATGTTGCGCAGCTTGTGCAGGAACCACTCGTCTATCTTCGTCAGTTCGTGTATCCTTTCGATGGAGTAGCCGGCCGCCAGGGCGTGGGCTATAGCGAACACCCTCGTATCGTCAGGCTCGCTCAGGGCGGCATCCAGATCTTCCGGAACCGCCGTCTTGTTCATCACGAATCCGTGCGCTCCCTGCCCTATCATCCTCAGGCCTTTCTGCAGTGACTCCTCGAAGTTCCGGCCGATGGCCATCACCTCACCCACACTCTTCATACTCGAACCGATCTTGCGGGATACGCCCTGGAACTTCCGCAGGTCCCAGCGCGGGATCTTGCACACCACATAGTCCAGCGCAGGCTCGAAGAAAGCCGGAGTACATTTGGTCACGGAGTTTGTCAGTTCAAACAGTCCGTAGCCCAGTCCCAGCTTGGCGGCGATAAATGCCAGCGGATAGCCCGTAGCCTTGGATGCGAGCGCAGAAGAACGGCTCAGCCTTGCATTGACCTCTATCACGCGATAGTCGTCGCTGTCAGGATCATAGCCGTACTGCACGTTGCACTCGCCGATTATGCCAAGATGCCGCACGATGCGGATTGCAGTGTCGCGCAGCAGGTTTATGTCATGATTGTTCAGAGTCTGGCACGGAGCCACTACTATGCTCTCTCCGGTATGTATGCCAAGAGGATCGAAGTTCTCCATGTTGCAGACGGTGATGCAGTTGTCATAGCAGTCCCTGACCACCTCATACTCAACTTCCTTCCAACCCTTGAGGGACTTCTCGACCAGCACCTGCGGCGAATAGGCAAAAGCTTTTCCAGCCTGTACGTCGAGTTCGGACTCGTCGTTGCAGAAGCCGCTGCCCAGACCGCCGAGCGCATAGGCAGACCTGAGAATGACAGGATATCCTATCTCCCGGGCAGCCTCACGTGCCTTTTGAATGCTGTCCACCGCGTGAGAGCGGATGATGCTCACTCCTATTTCCTCCATACGGTGGGCGAAAGCATCCCTGTCCTCGGTGTCCACGATTGCCTGCACAGGAGTTCCGAGCACGCTTACCCCGTATTTTTCCAGCACACCGCTGCGGTCGAGTTCAACTCCGCAGTTCAGGGCAGTCTGGCCTCCGAATGTCAGCATGATTCCGTCAGGGCGCTCCTTCTCTATCACCTTCTCCACGAAATATGGTGTCACCGGCAGCAGGTAGACGCTGTCAGCCACACCCTCCGAAGTCTGCACCGTAGCGATATTCGGATTGATGAGTACCGTAGCTATGCCTTCTTCCGCCAGAGCCTTCAGAGCCTGGCTGCCGCTGTAGTCAAACTCTCCAGCCTGACCTATCTTCAGGGCTCCGGATCCGAGCAGGAGAACTTTGTTGAACTTTCTCATAGCATAGACACGAAGCGGTTGAACAGATACATAGTGTCCAGAGGGCCGCTCGAGGCCTCCGGGTGGAACTGCACGGAAAAGAAGGGCCGGCTGCGATGCCTTATTCCCTCGTTGGTTCCGTCGTTAAGGTTGATGAAGAGCGGTTCCCAGTCGGCAGACAGCGTCTTTTCATCAACCGCATAGCCGTGGTTCTGGGAAGTTATGAAGCAATGGTCGCTGCCCACCATCCTTACCGGCTGGTTGTGGCCGCGGTGGCCGTAACGAAGCTTGTATGTCCGGCCTCCCGCTGCCTTTGCAAGCAGCTGGTTGCCCATGCATATACCGAACACAGGCTTTCCGATATTCATCGTCTGCCTGATATGTTCCACTGCTGCATCGCAGTAATCGGGATTGCCGGGACCGTTCGAGATGAAAAGGCCGTCATAACCGTTCATACCGGGGTCGGCATTGAAATCGTAGTCCCAGGGAACGCGGATTACCTCGACTCCTGTCTTCAGCAGGCAGCGGATTATGTTGTGCTTGACTCCGCAGTCCACAAGCACGACCTTCCTGTCTGCGCCTGCGTTATAGCGGATGACCTCCTTGCAGGAAGCCACCGCCACAAGGTTGGTGACGTTCGGGTCATCGAACGGCAAGGGTTCGGCATCTTCCTGCACCAGCCGGCCCGGCATCGAGCCGTTCTCACGCAGGATCTGTGTCAGGCGGCGGGTGTCCACTCCCCAGATTCCGGGAATGCCCTGCTCTTTGAGCCATCCGTCAAGGCTCTTTGCCGCACTCCAGTGGCTGTAGTCAAAAGAAAGGTCAGAAATGATCAGTGCCCGTACGTGTATCGCTTCAGATTCGAAAGTCGCCTGAAGCCCGTCGGCATCGACGCGGCCGGCCGGGACTCCGTAGTTCCCGATGAGGGGATAGGTCACGCACAGCAGCTGGCCTTCAAACGACGGATCTGTCAGTGTCTCGGGGTATCCCACCATCGCAGTGGAAAAAACCGTCTCCCCGGCGGCTCCGGCAACGGCGCCGAAAGCATAGCCCGGGAACACCGTTCCGTCAGCCAGCTCAAGCCTGCACTTTCTGAAATCCGACAGCTTCATTATTCTACAGTAACACTCTTGGCAAGATTGCGGGGCATATCCACGTCAAGTCCCTTCAGCACTGCAATATGGTATGCCAGCAGCTGAAGCGGCAGCACGTTGATCAGAGGAGAAAGCAATGCCGGAGTAGGCGGAACCTCGACTATGTCGCGGGCTATGCTCTTCACTTCCTCATCTCCTTCCGTGACGATTGCCAGAATGCGTCCGTTACGTGCCTGGACCTCCTTCATATTGCTTATGACTTTCTGATAGAGCTGATGGTGCGTCGCCAGGAAGACTATGGGCATGTTCGCATCCACCAGCGCTATCGGTCCGTGTTTCATCTCCGCTGCGGGATAGCCCTCAGCGTGTATATAGCTTATTTCCTTCAGCTTGAGAGCTCCTTCCAGCGCCACGGGATAGTTATATCCGCGGCCCAGATACAGGAAATTGTTTGCATAGGTATATATCTTAGCCAGGTCCTTTATATAGTCGTTGGTCTGCAGCGCCTTCTTCATCTTGTCAGGGATGGCGGCAAGTTCTCCTGTCATCCGGCAGTATTCCTTCTTGTCCAGGGTGCCGAGTTCCAGTCCGAGCGCCAGTGCCAGCATCACCAGCACAGCCACCTGGCCAGTGAAAGCCTTCGTCGAAGCGACTCCCAGCTCCGGACCGACATGGATGTATATTCCGGTGTCAGATTCCCTGGCAATGCTGCTGCCCACGGCGTTCACGATGCCGAAGACAAGGGCTCCTGCACGTTTTGCAAGCTCGATTGCGGCAAGGGTGTCAGCCGTCTCGCCGCTCTGGCTTATGGCTATCACTATGTCGTCAGGCTCTATCACCGGATTGCGGTAGCGGAACTCCGAAGCATATTCCACATCCACCCGACGGCGGCACAGCTGTTCTATGAGCTGCTTGCCTATAAGGCCGGCGTGCCAGCTGGTGCCGCAGGCCACTATTATGATGTTCTTTGCATTGACAAGCCTGTCGTGGCAGTCGCGAAGGGCTGACAGCACGATGCGGTTTTCCTCTTCTTTCTCTCCGAGTATGACACGGCCGCGCATACAGTCTCTCAGGCAGTCCGGCTGCTCGAAGATCTCTTTCAGCATAAAGTGGGGGTAGCCGCCCTTGCTGAGACGGGAGATGTCCATATCGACCTCGTGAACAGTCACGCTGGCCTTGTCTCCCACCAGCGTAGTCATCTGGATGTCCTTCCCGGGACGTATGTCGGCTATGTCCTCATCATCCACATAGACCACCTGACGGGTATATTCTATCATCGGCGTCGCATCGCTGGCAATGAAATATTCGCTGCGGTCCGCGCCTATCCCTATCACGAGAGGACTGGCCTTTCGTGCCACAACGATATGCTGCGGATCCTCGCGCTCGGTAACTGCGATAGCGTATGCGCCGAAGCAGCGGTTCAGGGCACGGCGGACAGCGTCGACCAGTTCATGTCCGTTGGATTTGTAATAGTAGTCTATAAGCTGGACCAGCACTTCCGTGTCGGTGTCGCTCTTGAAGACATAACCGCGTTCCAGAAGCTGTTCCTTGATGATCTGGTAGTTCTCGATTATACCGTTGTGCACTATCGCCAGTTCGCCGCTCATCGACACGTGCGGGTGCGCGTTCGCAGTGCACGGATCTCCGTGCGTCGCCCAGCGGGTATGGGCGATACCGCAGCATCCCGCAGTATCTTTACCCGATGCAAGCGCCTTGAGCCGGCTGACCCTGCCTTCCGACTTTATGACAGAGAAAGAGCCCTGCCTTCCACCGGGCGCCGCGGGCTTGAGTATACATACTCCTGCACTGTCGTAACCCCTGTATTCCAGTTTCTCCAGTCCTCCGATGAGTATCGGGAAAGCCTGCCTGTCACCTACATATCCTACTATTCCACACATATATGTTATCCTTTTTCATATTATCTATCTTGTATCCTGTCCGTGCAGGGCCGTGGGATACTTTCCGTCGAAACAGGCCAGACACAGGTCGCTGCAGCGGCCGGCCGCCATCATCCCCTCCTCGGACAGGAAAGCCAGTGAATCGGCTTCGATCATCGTCCTCACCTCTTCCACAGACTTGCGGGCGCTTATGAGTTCGTCCTTGCTCTTGATGTCTACTCCGTAGAAGCAGGGATTGCGCAGCGGAGCGCTGGCTATCCGTACATGGACCTCGGAAGCGCCGGCCTCGCGCAGCATCCTTACGATGCGCATCGAAGTGGTTCCCCGTACTATCGAATCGTCTATCAGCACCACTCTCCTGCCGCTCACCACACTCTTAACCGCCGACAGTTTCATACGGACACCCTTGTCCCGCAGGGCCTGGGACGGTTCTATGAAAGTACGTCCCACATATTTGCTCTTGATGAGCCCCATCTCATACGGAAGTCCGCCTGCTTCGGCATATCCCATGGCTGCACTCAGGCTGCTGTCCGGCACACCCACTACTATGTCGGCATCAGCGGGGGCCTCTGAGAAAAGTATCCTTCCCGACTCCTTGCGGTATGAATGCACGTTGCAGCCTTCGAGATCGCTGTCCGGCCTGGAGAAATAGACATATTCCATCGCACACATAGCGTGGCGGCACTCAGTTGCAAAGAAACTGCTTCGCAGACCGTGCCTGTCGATGGTCACTATCTCTCCCGGAGCGACGTCCCTGACGAATGTCGCTCCGATTACGTCGAAGGCACAGGTTTCGCTCGCCACCACATACCCTCCGTTGTCAAGCCTGCCTATCGAGAGCGGCCGCAGGCCGTTGCTGTCGCGGCAAGCATATATCCTGTTGGCAGTCATCACGAGGAAGGCGAAAGCCCCCTCTATCTGTTTCAGGGCGTCTATCAGATTGTATATCCTCGGGCGGCTGTTGCCTGCAGGAGTCTTCTTGATGAGGTGAGCCAGTATTTCGCTGTCAGACGATGTCTGGAACAGGCTGCCGGTACTTTCGAGCATGGCGCGCAATTCCACGTAGTTCACGAGATTGCCGTTATGGGCCAGCGCGAAGTCACCGGTACCGTGCCTGAAAAGGAAGGGCTGGACGTTTTCAAGCACGTCCGCCCCTGTGGTGGCATATCTGACGTGGCCGATAGCCATATCTCCCCTCAGCCTCGCAATCCTGGCTTCGTCGAAAACCTCGTGGACAAGTCCTTCACCCTTCTGGCAGAACAGTTCGCCGTTCTCATCAGCGGTGACTATGCCGCAGCCTTCCTGGCCGCGGTGCTGCATGGAATGCAGACCGTAATATGTCATCTCTGCGGCTTCCGGCGATCCGTAGATGCCGAACACGCCACATTCTTCATGCAAGGACCTGTCTTCGTAAGTTTCGTCCATTATCTGTCAATATGCATTGTTGTGCACTCCTACAGCACGTCCGCTGGGGTCGTTCATGCCTGCGAAAGCTGCATCCCACTTCAGGGCCTCGGCAGTCGAGCAGGCCACGCTGGGAACGCTCGGCACAGACCTGGCAGCCGACTCGCTCGGGAAATGCTCCGCAAATATACATCTATAGTAGTATTCTTCTTTATTATGCGGCGGATTTACCGGAAAACGTTCGGCGGCGGCAGCCATTTCGCTGTCCGACACTTTTGTTTCGACAAGGGCCTTAAGGCTGTCTATCCAGGAATATCCTACTCCGTCTGAGAACTGTTCCTTCTGCCTCCACAGTATGTCCTGTGGCAGCATATCTGCGAAGGCCTCCCTGAGGATGCGCTTCTCTATCTCTCTGCCGGGGCACATCTTCGCCTTAGGGTCGAGACGCATTGCCACGTCGAGAAACTCCTTGTCGAGGAAGGGAACCCTGCCTTCGACACCCCAGGCCATCAGCGACTTGTTGGCCCTGAGACAATCGTAGAGATGCAGCTTGTCGAGCTTGCGCACAGTCTCCTCGTGGAAAGACTGCGGATCCGGGGCCTTGTGGAAATAGAGATATCCACCGAACACTTCGTCGGCGCCCTCGCCGCTGAGGACCATCTTGATGCCCATACTCTTGATCACCCTAGCAAGCAGGAACATAGGCGTGCTGGCACGGACTGTAGTTATGTCATAGGTCTCAATGTGATAGATCACGTCTCGCAGCACGTCGAGACCTTCCTGCACAGTGTAGTTTATCTCATGATGGACGGTGCCTATGTATCCGGCCACCTCGCGGGCCCTCTCCAGGTCGGGCGCACCCTTGAGCCCTATCGCGAAAGAGTGGAGCTGCGGCCACCATGCATCGTGGACGTCGTCGGTCTCGATACGTTTCCTGGCGTATTTCTTTGCAATGGCTGATATGATAGAGCTGTCCAGGCCGCCTGAGAGCAGCACTCCGTAGGGCACGTCGCTCATCATCTGTCGCTTCACTGCAGAGAGCAGCGACACGCGCAGGTCGTCGAGGTCGACGGGATTGTCCCGGACCGCTTCATAGTCCATCCAGTCGCGCTTGTACCATCGCGTCATCTGGTTGTCCTTGCTGTAGTAGTAATATCCTGGAGGGAACGGACGATAGGTGTCGCACTGACCCTCGAGAGCCTTAAGTTCGCTGGCCACATACACCCTGCCTTCTGTGTCCGAACCGATATAGAGCGATTCCACACCGATAGGGTCACGGGCTATCAGGAATGAATCATCCTCTTCGTCATAAAGGGCGAAGGCGAAAATGCCGCTGATATCTTCCAGGAAGTCTATGCCTTTCATCTTGTAGAGGGCAAGGATTACCTCGCAGTCCGAGCCTGTCTGGAACTCGTACAGTCCTTTCATAGCCTCGCGGATAGCCTGGTGGTTGTATATCTCGCCGTTCACTGCAAGCACCTGCTTGCGGTCGGGAGAGAACAGAGGCTGCCGTCCCGACTGGGGGTCTACGATCGACAGACGTTCATGGGCGAGGATGCAGCTGCCCCCGCACCAGATGCCGCTCCAGTCCGGGCCTCTGTGGCGAAGTTTACGTGACATCCGGAGCGCCTTCTCCCTGAGTTCCGGGGTCTGTTCCTTTATGTTGAATATTCCTGTGATTCCGCACATAGCTATTTCTTCTTGAGATATCCGTCAATCTGCGATGCGGCCTGCCTGCCGGAAGCCAGGGCACGTACGACAAGGCTTGCACCGCTGGCAGCATCTCCCGCGAGGAAGACATTGTCAGCAAGGGGTTTGTGCTCGGGCTTGAGGAAGCCCATAGCAAGCAGGACCATATCGCATTCTATTATTTCTTTCTTTCCGTCGAGTTTCATGACCGGGCGGCCGCCTTGCGGATTCGGCTCCCAGATGACACCTTCCACCTCAACGCCGGTCAGATGCCCGTCCTTTCCGATGAAACGGTTCGAGTTGAGAAGCCAGCGGCGCGTACAGCCTTCGTGGTGCGAAGAGCTGGTGCGCTTGATGTTGGGCCACATCGGCCAGGGAGTGGCCGGGTTGTATCCCTCAGGAGGTTCGGGCATGATCTCGATCTGGCAGACGTCAGTAGCACCCTGGCGGATGACGGTTCCGATGCAGTCTGAGCCGGTGTCGCCGCCGCCTATGACAAGCACTTTCTTGCCCTTGGCGCTTATGCGCTCTTCGTCGCTGAACTGCTGCCCGGCAAGCACACGGTTCTGCTGACTCAGCAGCTGAAGGGCCAGATAGATACCTTTCAGTTCGCGGCCCTCTATCTTGAGGTCGCGTGCAGTCGGAGTACCGGTGCAGATGGCATATGCGTCATAGCCTTCGGGCAGTTTGTCTTCTTCTATCGTCTGTCCGTAGAGGAATCTGATACCTTCGGCCTCCATCAGCCTGATACGCCTGTCGATGACAGACTTGTTCAGCTTGAAGTTGGGAATGCCGAAACGCAGCAGTCCGCCGGCAGCCTCGTTCTTGTCATATACAGTGACTTCGTAGCCCATCTTGTTCAGCTGGCTGGCTGTCGACAGGCCAGAAGGGCCGGCGCCGATCACAGCCACCTTCATTCCGTTGCGCTTGTATTCGTTGACGGGCACATAGCCCTCCAGGAACGCTCTTTCGATGATTGCGCACTCGTTCTCACGGCAGGTCACTGGTTCGTTTATAGTCAGGTTCAACACGCAGCTCTTCTCGCACAGGGCGGGACATATGCGTCCGGTGAACTCCGGGAAATCGTTTGTCAGGGAAAGGATCTTGTAGGCCTTCTCCCATTCCCCTTTGTAGAGGGCGTCCTGCCATTCCGGCTGCTTGTTGCCGAGCGGGCAGGCCCAGTGGCAGAACGGCACGCCGCAATCCATACAGCGGGAAGCCTGGAGCTGACGGTCCCTTGAATTGAGGGTCTGCTCGACCTCTCCGAAATCGCGTATCCTGTCGGCTACGGCACGGTAGCCAGCCTCGATGCGAGGCACACTCATAAATGCTTTAGGATCTCCCATAACGTCATTCTGCTTTAATTTCGGCAAGCTTGTCCTGCAGCTTGCGCAACTGTTCTTCTTTCAATACCCTTTTGTATTCAATCGGGATAACCTGTATGAATTCGCCGGCGAAGTGATTCCAGTCGTCGAGCATGGTGCGGGCGAGCTTCGAGCCGGAATAGAGCCAGTGCCTGCGGATGAGGTCGTGCAGCTCGTTGCGGTAGCTCGACTCCTCTATGAGGCTCAGTTCCACCATATCCATATTGCAGAAATAGTCGAACTTGTGGGTCGGGTCCCACACATAGGCGATACCGCCGCTCATACCTGCAGCAAAATTGCGGCCCGTGGTTCCGAGCACCACCACCCTGCCGCCTGTCATATATTCGCAGCAATGGTCCCCGGCGCCCTCGACAACCGCGATGGCACCCGAGTTTCGCACGGCGAAACGTTCGCCGACGCAGCCGTTGATGTACATCTCACCTGCCGTTGCGCCGTACAGGCCGGTATTGCCTGCAATCATATTGTGCTCGGCGACGTAGGTACTGCGCATCGGAGGCATGATGGCAATCCTGCCGCCTGACAGGCCCTTGCCGAAATAGTCGTTGGTCTCGCCTTCGAGTTTCAGGTTCACGCCTCTTGCGAGGAATGCACCGAACGACTGGCCGGCCGAGCCCTTGAAATAGATATTGATCGTAGAATCCGGCAGTCCGTCCGCACCGTATTTCTCAGCTATCATTCCTGAGAGCATGGTGCAGCAGGCACGGTCGGTGTTACGTATGTCGTAGTTCAGGTTGACTTCCCTGCCGCTTTCAAGGGCGGGAGCCGCAGCAGCGATGATCTCACGGTCCTTGACGCTGCCAACGGCGGTGAAAGGTCTGCCGTCCCAGTGCAGGTCGCAGCCTTCCACACGGTGGAGCAGCCTGCTGAAATCGAGAGTCGACTGCTTCGATCCGGCGGCGACCGGCTTCATCTCCACGAGGTCGGTGCGGCCGATGATGTCGTCCAGCTTGCGGAAGCCCATTTCGGCAAGATACTCGCGCACTTCCCTTGCCAGGAAGGTGAAATAGTTCACGATATACTCGTAGCGGCCGCGGAAGCGCTTGCGCAGCTCAGGATCCTGGGTGGCGACACCCACCGGGCAGGTGTTTGTGTTGCATTTGCGCATCATCACGCAGCCCAGCACGATCAGCGGCAGCGTTCCGAAACCGAATTCGTCAGCTCCGAGAAGCGCCATAAGGATGACATCGCGGCCGTCCTTGATCTGGCCGTCGGTCTGCAGGCGCACCTTGCCGCGCAGGCCGTTCAGGGCCAGTGTCTGCTGAGCTTCGGCGAGGCCGATCTCCGGAGAGATTCCCGCAAAGCGCATCGACGACACAGGAGACGCACCGGTACCGCCCTCGGCACCGGAAATGACAATGATGTCGGCGTTCGCCTTGGCCACTCCTGCAGCCACGGTGCCCACTCCGCTCTCTGCTACCAGTTTCACGCTGACAGCCGCCTTCGGATTGACGTTCTTAAGGTCGAAGATCAGCTGTGAGAGGTCTTCGATCGAATATATGTCATGGTGAGGCGGAGGAGAGATCAGGGAGATGCCCGGAATGGAGTTGCGGGTCTTGGCTATGATCTTGTCGACCTTGAAGCCGGGAAGCTGGCCTCCCTCGCCGGGTTTTGCACCCTGGGCCACCTTGATCTGAATCTCCTGTGCGTTCACGAGGTATTCCGCAGTCACTCCGAAACGTCCTGAAGCAATCTGCTTCGTCTTCGAACTCAGCGATATTCCATCGACTTCGCTGTGGTAGCGGGCGTTGTCCTCGCCTCCCTCTCCGGTGTTGCTGCGGGCTCCGAGTTTGTTCATCGCCAGCGCAATCGCTTCGTGAGCCTCGATAGAGATGGCACCGAACGACATCGCTGCCGTCACGAAATGCTTCACTATGCTCTCTTCAGGCTCGACTTCCTCTATCGGCAGGGGCGTCGCAGCTTTCTTGAAGTCCATGAAGTCACGCAGGAATGCCGGCTGGGGCTTGTTGTCGACATATGAAACGAATTCCTTGTATTTCTTGTAGTCGCCAGTACGTGTGGCAATCTGCAAAGTAGCAATGGTCATAGGGTTCCAGGCGTGCTGGATGCCGTCCTTGCGGTATGCGAAAAGACCGGTGTTCGGCAGCAGAGAATCTGCCGACGCCTTCTGCCCTGCCTCCATGAGTCGTACCGCATCGGCAGCAATCTCCTTGAGGCCGATGCCGCCTACGGTCGACACTTCAGTACCGAAATATGTGTGCAGAAGGGATTCTCCGAGGCCGATGCTTTCGAATATCATCGCACCGCGATATGAGCGGATGGTAGATATTCCCATCTTCGACATAATCTTGTAGAGACCCTTGCATACTGCCTTGATGTAGTTGTGTTCCGCAGTCTTGTAATCTTCCTGTATGACGTGTTTCTTCACCAGGTCGTCAAGCACCGCGAAGGTCATATAAGGGTTGATGGCTGATGCGCCGTATCCCAGCAGCAGCGCTGCGTGCATCACTTCGCGGATCTCGCCGCTCTCGACGATCAGCGCTGTCTGGACCCTCTTTCCTGCAGCGATCAGATAGTGATGGACTGCAGAAACGGCCAGCAGGCTCGGTATCGCAGCCCGGCCCGGAGCTATGTCACGGTCTGACAGGATGATATAGTTGATGCCCTTGTCCACGCTCGCGGCTGCCTTGCGGCAGAGGTCTTCCAGCGCATCTCGCAGGCCGTCCCCGCCACGTGCGGCTTCAAATGACATATTCAGTTTCTCGGTATAGAAACCTTTGTAACGGATGTTGCAGAGGATGTCCAGCTGCGTGTTGTTCAGGATGGGATGCGGCAGGCGCACCATCTTGCAGTTGCTCTCGTCCGGCGTAAGGATGCCGTTGCCCACGCAGCCTATGTATTCCGTAAGGGACATCACGAGTTCCTCGCGGATAGGGTCTATTGCAGGGTTCGTAACCTGGGCGAACTGCTGGCGGAAATAGTTGAAGAATATCTGCGGGCGGTCCGAGATCACGGCCAGAGGAGTGTCGTTACCCATAGACGCCACGGGCTCGGAGCCGTTCACCGCCATAGGAATCAGAGTCTTGTCGATGTCTTCCTGGGCGAAGCCGAACGAAATCAGTTTGCCGGCATATCCTTCCACGGAGTTCTCCACCTTGCGGCCGCTCTTGAGATTCTCGAGCTGGATGCGGTTGTCCGCAAGCCATGCCTTGTATGGATGCTCGGCTGCCAGTTCGGCCTTCAGCTCGCCGTCATAATATACCTTGCCGTCTCCGGTGTCCACGAGCAGTATCTTGCCCGGTTCGAGCCTGCCTTTCTGCTTTATTTCGGCGGGGTCGAGTTCAAGCACTCCGACCTCCGAAGCCACGATCATATCGCCTCCGGCAGTTATCAGGTAACGGGCGGGGCGCAGGCCGTTGCGGTCAAGCATTCCGCCTATGTAGCGTCCGTCGGAGAACAGCAGGGCGGCGGGACCGTCCCAAGGTTCCATAAGGATCGAATGATATTCGTAAAAGGCCTTCAGGTCTTCGCTGATCGGGTTCTTTTCATTGAATGACTCGGGGACGAGCAGAGCCATGGCGTGAGGCAGCGAAAGTCCGGACATCACAAAGAACTCCAAGGCGTTGTCGAGCGATGCCGAGTCGCTCATATCTGGCTGTATTATGGGGCGCAGAGCGCTTATGTCGCCGAGCAGTCCGGTGTTGAGCACGCTCTCGCGTGCTTTCATCCAGTTGCGGTTGCCGCGTATTGTGTTGATCTCGCCGTTGTGGCAGAGGAAGCGGAACGGCTGGGCCAGAGGCCATGCCGGGAAGGTGTTTGTCGAAAATCTCGAATGCACCAGCGCCAGGCTGGAAGTGAAATAGGCGTCGGTAAGGTCGCGATAGTATTCGCGCAGCTGCATACTGGTAAGCATTCCCTTGTAGACGATGCTGCGGCTCGACAGCGACACGACATAGAAGTCCTTGTCGGCGACGCGGTGCTCAATCTTCTTGCGGATGACGTAGAGCTTGCGCTCGAAATCCGGCATCTCGTCGGCTTTGACGCCAGTGATGAACACCTGCTTTATGGCAGGCTCGGTTTCACGGGCAGTCTCTCCGAGACATTCCGAATTTACAGGAACGTCCCTGACTCGCATCAGGGACAGTCCTTCGGCTTCGACAACGTCGATCATCGTCTCGAGTATGGCGTTCTGCCGCTGCTCATCCTTGGGCATAAACACCAGTCCGGTGCCGTAATGCCCTTTCTCCGGAACCGGAATTCCGTTGAGCAATATGAATTCGTGTGGTATCTGGACCAGGATGCCGGCTCCGTCACCGGTCTTTCCGTCGGCGCCCTCCGCTCCGCGGTGACGCATGTTTTCGAGGACTTTCAGCGCAGATTCGACCAGAGCGTGGGACTTGTCGCCGTGGATGTTGGCGACCATTCCGATTCCGCAGGCATCGTGTTCGTAACTGCTGCTGTAAAGCCCTCCCTGCTGATGATATTCTTTCATTTCTTATGGATTAGCATACAAACAACAATTCACGATACTTGGGAAGCGGCCACAGTTTGTCGTCGACTATCTCTTCGAGCTTGTCGATGTCGTGGCGGATATCTTCCATCTTCGGAACTACGGTGTTGTAATATGCCATTGCCTTTTCATATTCGTCTTCAAGCACGTTTGCCACCTTGCGGGCTTCCACCAGCTGGTTTACACCTTCTTCTATGGCCTTCACGTGCCTTGCTATCTTCTTTATGAGCTCTATGTTGGTCGAAGCCAGCTCGTCGGCCTCGTCGCCGAGGATTCCCTTCATCTTGTAGACATTGTCGATGAGTTCGCTCTGGTATGACGTAGCAACCGGGATGATGTGGTTGATGGCCATATCTCCGAATATTCGGGCCTCGATCTGTATCTTCTTGGTGTACATCTCCCACTTTATCTCGGTGCGGGCCGCAAGCTCGGCCTTGTTCATCACGCCGGTGGTCTCGAACAGCTTGACGCTGTCGCTGCAGGTGTAGTGCTTGAAAATCTCCGGAGGGCAGGTCTCGCAGTCCAGGCCCCTGCGTGCAGCCTCGGCCTTCCATTCGTCTGAATAGCCGTTGCCGTCAAAGCGGATGGGCTTGCTGTACTTGATAAGTTTCTGGAGCTCCTTGATGATGGCTTCCCTGGTGTCCATACCCTTGGCAACCATCTTGTCGACTGCGGCCTTGAAGTCCATCAGCTGCTCTGCAACGGCGGTGTTCAGGGCAATCATGGCGCTGGCGCAGTTCGCCTCAGAGCCTACTGCACGGAATTCGAAGCGGTTGCCCGTGAAAGCGAACGGCGAAGTACGGTTGCGGTCGGTGTTGTCGATCAGCAGCTCGGGAATCTGAGGCATGTCGAGCATCTTCTTGCCGGTCTTGCCTGCGATCTTGAACAGTTCGTCGCTCGACGACTTCTCAAGAGCGTCGAGCAGGCTGGTAAGCTGCTTGCCGAGGAAGCTTGATATGATTGCAGGCGGAGCCTCGTTGGCACCCAGCCTGTGCGCGTTGGTCGCACTCATTATGGATGCCTTGAGCAGGGCATTGTGGCGGTATACTGCGGTAAGGGTGTTGACCACGAAAGTCACGAACATCAGGTTGTCGGTCGGAGTCTTGCCGGGTGACATCAGACGGTGTCCGTTGTCAGTGCCGAGCGACCAGTTGTTGTGTTTTCCGGAACCGTTTACACCCTCGAAAGGTTTCTCGTGGAGCAGGCAGCGGAATCCGTGCTTGCGGGCCAGCTTGCGCATCAGCGTCATCACGAGCATATTGTGGTCGCATGACAGGTTGGTTTCCTCGAATATGGGAGCCAGCTCGTACTGGTTGGGAGCCACCTCGTTGTGACGGGTCTTGGTAGGGATGCCGAGTTTCATGGCCTCTATCTCGAGCTCCTTCATGAAGGCCTGCACCCTCTCGGGGATTGCGCCGAAATAGTGGTCGTCCAGCTGCTGGTTCTTTGCAGAATTGTGGCCCATCAGTGTGCGGCCGCTCATAAGCAGGTCGGGACGTGCTGCATACAGTCCTTCATCTACAAGGAAATACTCCTGCTCCCATCCGAGGTATGAATAGACCTTCTTCACTGCAGGGTCGAAATAGTGACATACGTCGACTGCAGCCTTGTCCACTGCGTGCAGGGCCTTCAGCAGAGGAGCCTTGTAGTCCAGAGCCTCTCCGGTGTATGAAATGAAGATGGTGGGGATACAGAGAGTGTCGTCCATCACGAATGCGGGTGACGTAGGATCCCAGGCAGAATAGCCCCTCGCCTCGAAGGTGGCGCGGATACCTCCGCTCGGGAACGAGCTGGCGTCAGGCTCCTGCTGTGCGAGCAGCTTGCCTTCGAACTCCTCCAGGACTCCGCCTTTTCCGTTGTGCTCGATGAAAGCGTCGTGCTTCTCGGCTGTAGTGTCGGTCAGGGGATGGAACCAGTGGGTATAGTGGGTTGCCCCCATATCCATAGCCCATTTCTTCATTCCTTCCGCTACCTTGTCGGCAAGGGCCCTGTCCATCACAGCCCCGTTTTCCATCACGTTTACCATCTGGGCATAGACTTCAGACGGCAGATACTTGAACATTTTCTCTTTGTTGAATACGTTCTTTCCGAAGTACTCGTCAGGCCGTGTGTCCGGCAGTTTAACTCTCAGGGGATGTTTCTTGAAGGCCTCGCCCAGAACATCAAATCTCAAATAAGACATAGCGGTAATATTTAATTGTTTACATATTCAGTTTCTTCAGCCTGCGGGCAGCTTCGACATAGGTCTCGCGGCTCCCGAAGGCAGTAAATCTCACGAATCCCTCTCCGGAAGGGCCGAAACCCGCACCGGGAGTGCAGATCAGGTGGGCATAGCGGAGCAGCACTTCGAAGAAGTCCCAGGAAGGCATCCCGCCTGGAGTCTTGACCCACAGGTATGGAGCGTCCGTGCCTCCGAAGGCCTTGAGACCGATTTCTTCCAGGGCTCCTTTCAGATATGCTGCATTGCTCAGATAATATTCAATCGTGCTCCTTGTCTGACGGCGGCCTTCCTCGCTGTAGACTGCCTCCGCACCGCGCTGCGAAATGTAGCTGGCACCGTTGAACTTGGTGCACTGGCGGCGCTTCCAGAGTTCGTTCAACCTCACCTTGCGGTCACCTGCCTCCACTGCAAGTTCGTCGGGAATCACCGCGAAGCCGCACCTTACGCCGGTGAAGCCTGCAGTCTTGGAGAACGACCGGAACTCAATGGCAACCTTCTTCGCCCCGTCTATCTCGTATATGCTGTGCGGCACGGCAGGGTTGGTGATGAAGGCTTCATATGCTGCATCATAGAGAATCAGCACGTCGTTTTCGAGAGCATATCCGACCCACCCGGCAAGCTCGTCTTTCGTCAGCACGGTGCCCATTGGGTTGTTCGGGAAGCAGAGATACACCACATCAACCTTCTCTGAAGGCAGCTGCGGGACGAAACCGTTCTCTTCCAGACAAGGCAGATATGTCAGGCCGTCCCACTTCGTACCGGTATAATCTCCTGCACGTCCGGCCATCGCATTGGAATCCACATACACCGGATATACCGGATCGGTTACGGCAACACGGCCGCAGCCCAGAATATCCACGATGTTGCCGGTGTCGCTCTTGGCGCCGTCGCTTATGAAAATCTCGTCAGGGCTGACCTTCACCCCTCTGGAAGCGTAGTCGCCTGCGGCAATCGCCTTGCGGAGAAACTCATAGCCCTGCTCCGGACCGTAGCCGTGGAAGGTCTCGCTGCTTGCCAGCTCATCTACAGCCCTGTGCATAGCCTCGACAGCCGCAGGGCAGAGAGGCTGGGTGACGTCTCCGATGCCGAGGGAAATGACGTCGTCGACGGCCAGGGTCTGCCTGAAAGCCCTGGCCTTGGCGGCGATGGCGGCGAACAGGTAAGACCCGGGCAGCTTAAGGTAATTGTCGTTTATCCGTATCATACATCGAAAACTATTGTGCCGTTATACACTTCTACGGCGTCGCCGGTAAGGATCACCTCATCCCCGTACCAGCTCACCTTGACGCTGCCGCCGTCCATGACAACCGTCTGCTCCCTGTCAAGCGCAAAACGCGATATGGCCGCAACAGTAGTCGCACAGGCTCCGGTGCCGCACGCCAGAGTTACCCCGGATCCTCTTTCCCATACCCTCATCCGGATACTTCCGTCGCCGAGCAGCTGGGCGAACTCGATGTTCGCAGCTGCAGGGAAGCAGGCGGCGTGTTCCAGCATTTTTCCGGCGACCTCGGGCCTTACCGTCCCGATATCCTCGACGAAGATTACGTAATGAGGGTTGCCCATCGAAACGAAACTGCCGCGGAGCTCCTCGGGAATGACCGTCTCTTTACCGGGAAGGAACTGAGAACGGACAGCGAAAGAAGGAATTCCCATATTGACAGAGATTTCGCCGGTAGCATCGTCTATGTGGAGCATCCTGATACCCGATGCGGTCTCAAGAGTGATGTCGAAGTCATCGGCGTAGCCGTGGCTCGCGACATAATAGCCGATACAGCGCGCCGCATTGCCGCACATCATACCCTGAGATCCGTCAGCGTTGAACATTTCCATCTTGAAATCGGCCTTGTCGGACGTGTTGATGAGAACGATTCCGTCAGCTCCTATCCCCTTGTGCCTGTCGCACCAGGTTCCGGCGAGCCTGGATGCATCGGCGGCGTGGAAATCCTGACCGTAGACATAGATGTAGTCATTGCCGGCCGCATGCATCTTCGTGAATTCAATCGTTCTTGCCATCTCTGTCAAATCTTGCCGCAAAGTTATGACATTTTATCTTATTTACAATAATTTTCTTGTCTTTTTGTTCAGTCTTTGCGCGTATTTACCAACTTAATGATATCATATCCTGCAATACATCTGCAAAGTGTTCAATTTTTGGCGACTACATATTTCATATCTGACATTTTTCAAAAATATTATATGAATTTTGGACAATTTGTCGGAATTATTATTATCTTTACGTTAACCACAATATTAAACCACCTATGGAAACAAACGAACTGATTGACTCGATCGACCGCAAGATCCTCAAGATAATTACACTCAATGCACGCGTTCCGTTCAGGGATGTAGCCGAACAGGTAGGCATTTCACGCACCTCGGTCCACCAGAGGGTGCAGCATATGACCGAGATCGGAGTCATCAAGAATTCCGGTTTCCACGTAAACCCCCAGAAACTCGGCTTCAATATGTGCGTCTATGTGGGCATCACCCTGGAAAAAGGCTCGCTCTACAACAGCGTAGTGTCGGAACTGGAGAAGATTCCTGAAATAGTGGAGTCACAGTACACCCTGGGCGCATACACCATCCTGATAAAGCTCTACGCCCACGACGCGAACCACCTCATGGAACTTCTGAACGGCCGCATCCAGGAGATTCCGGGAGTCATCAACACCGAGACCCTCACCTCTCTCGACCAGCGGATCAAACGCTCGGTTCCCATCGAGGATTGACACTTATTTATATATAATACCGACATATTATCGCTCTTATGGGCGATTTTATGTTATTATGACAACATTTTTGCCAATTCTTTTGGCAAATAGAAATTCGTTTGTATCTTTGCACCGTAAACAGAGACAGACGATGTCCGCAGGTTTTGCAAATTTCACTGCTGTCCAGAACAGCCAGGCTCAGTTCCAGAATCAGAACCAGAATCAGGTTCCGTTTGCAATTCCTTTGGACCGGCAGGAAAGCTGAACGACATAATCAGACTCAATAGAACAAACAAGACTGGTCCTTTCAGGGCCGGTCTTTTTTTTTAATAACCAAAACTACTTGCACAATGAAGAAAATTGAAGCCATTATCAGGAAGACCCGTTTCGACGATGTCAAGGAAGCCCTCTTCGAGGCCGACATCAACTGGTTTTCTTATGCCGAGGTCAAGGCTATCGGCCAGGACCGTGAGGACAGAATCTATCGAGGCGTGATGTACAGCACAGACATTATCTCCCGCATCGAGATAACCATCATCTGCCGAGACCAGTTCGTCCAGCCCGCGATCGACGCAATAATGGGCGCAGCCCGCACCGGCAGCGTAGGAGACGGAAGGATATTCGTCAGCCCCGTGGACGACACCTGGTCGATCCGCACCGGTGAACACGGAGACACCGTTCTGGCAGACAAGAAGTAGAACCTTTAAACGATTACAGCTATGACAACAATAAATGGACTTGACACCGCGTGGGTATTGATCGCAGCAATGCTTGTGTTCTTCATGCAACCCGGATTCGCACTTGTAGAGGCGGGCTTCACCCGCTCCAAGAACACTGCCAACATATTGATGAAGAACTTTGTGGACTTCATGATAGGCTCTTTCCTGTTCTGGATGATAGGTTTCGGCCTCATGCACGGCAGCGGAAGCGGCTTCATCGGAGGCCTGCACCTTTTCGACTGGAAATTCATAGGAGATTCAAACATTCCGGCCGAATGTACGCTGATTTTCCAGACCGTTTTCTGTGCGACAGCCGCCACGATCGTGTCCGGCGGAATGGCGGAGCGCACCAAATTTTCGATGTATATTCTGATTTCCATCATCATTTCGGTGGTCATCTACCCCATCGAAGGCCACTGGAGCTGGGGCGGCGGATGGCTCAGCGGACTGGGCTTCCACGATTTCGCAGGCTCAACCGTGGTCCACTCCTGCGGCGGAGTCATCGCCCTGGCCGGAGCGATGGTGCTCGGTCCCAGAATCGGAAAATATTCCAAGAGCGGCCAGTCGCACGCCATCCCGGGCCACAACCTGACATTCGGCGCACTGGGAGTTTTCATTCTCTGGTTCGGATGGTTCGGCTTCAACCCCGGTTCGCAGCTGGCAGCCGACGGCGCTGCCAACGCAATCGCCATATCCCACGTGATGTGCACCACCAATATGGCAGCTGCCACAGGCGGGCTTTCAGTCCTCTTCCTCACCTGGCTGGTGTACGGCAAGCCCTCTCTCTCACTGGTCTGCAACGGCATCCTGGCCGGCCTTGTTGGCATCACTGCCGGCTGTGACCTGGTATCTATAGGCGGCTCAGCCATCATCGGCGCAGTATGCGGCGTAGCAATGGTCGGCTCTGTGGCCCTGATCGACAAGGTCTGCAAGATCGACGACCCGGTCGGCGCAGTTTCAGTCCACGGCACCTGCGGAATCCTCGGCACCATATTGACTGGTCTGTTCGCCACCGAGGACGGCCTGTTCTACGGCGGCGGAATCCATTTTCTGGGCATTCAGACACTTGGAGTCCTTGCGACCGCAACATGGGCATTCTCGCTCGGTTTCATCACCTTCAAGGTGCTTGACAAGATCCACGGCATCCGCGTGGAGCCACGCATCGAAGAGGAAGGTCTCGACATCTACGAACACGGAGAGACCTGCTACAACAGTTGATTCCAGATTATTGCTTAACTTTGGGAAAATATAGCCTGAAGTATATGAAAACTATTGCGATGAAAGTTGCAGCCACCATGCTGGCAGTCCTCCTGCTGGCCGGCTGCGGAGAAAAGAAACAGTCCAAAGCCATTGCCACCGACCGTGAAGTGGAAGCCAAGGTGGAAAGCGTGCTCAAGAAGATGACCCTCAAGGAGAAAGCCGGACAGATGGTCCAGATTACCATTGCGGTGATCGAGGATGACACCCACGAGGCCATCGACCCCGCCAAGCTGGACAGGCTGATCGGCGAATACAAGGTCGGCTCCATCCTGAACGTGATGCACGACGCCGCCCATTCCCGCGAGCACACCGCCGAAATGGTCCGCCAGATCCAGGAAAAGTCGATGGAAGTTCTGGGCATCCCCTGCCTCTACGGTCTTGACATGATCCACGGCGCATCCTACCTGATCGAGGGTTCGCTGTACCCGCAGGAAATCAACCTGGCCGCAACTTTCAACCGCGAATATCCGCGCCTTATGGGCGAGGCCATGGCCTACGAGACACGCGCCGCCCAGGTTCCCTGGGTTTTCTCTCCGGTGATGGACCTCGGCCGCGACCCTCGCTGGTCCCGCATGTGGGAGAGCTGGGGCGAAGACCCGTACCTGCAGGCCGAGATGGCGCGCACCGAGACTCTTGCCATCCAGGGCGACGATCCTAACCATATCGACCTCGAGCACGCCGCCGTCAGCATCAAGCACTTCATGGGCTACGGCGTGCCGGCCTCAGGCAAGGACCGCACACCTGCCTATATAGTCGAGAACGACCTGCGGGAGAAATTCTTCCGTCCCTTCAAGGAATGCTTCCAGGCCGGAGCCCTCACCGCGATGGTCAATTCGGCTTCCATCAACGGCGTTCCCACCCACGCCAACAAGACTCTGCTGACCGGCTGGGTAAAGGAAGAGCTGGGATGGGACGGAATGCTGGTGACCGACTGGGCCGACATCGACAATCTCTACGCCCGCGACCACGTGGCAGCAGATAAAAGGGCTGCGATTGCTCTAGGTATCAATGCGGGCATCGACATGATCATGGACCCGTACGACCCCGAGTGCGTCAACGACCTCGTGGCGATGGTGGAAGCCGGTGAGATTCCGATGTCACGCATCGACGACGCCGTGCGCCGCATCCTCCGTTTGAAGGTGCGACTGGGCCTCTTCGACAATCCCACATGGGAATATGACTATCCGGACTTCGCCTGCGAGCGTTTCGCCGAGGAGTCATATGCCGCAGCGGTGGAGTCCGAGGTTCTGCTGAAGAACGACGGCATCCTGCCTCTCAAGGGCAACGAACGCATTCTCGTCACAGGACCTAACGCCAACTCCCTGCGCGCAATGAACGG
This sequence comes from Bacteroidales bacterium, assembly GCA_017561885.1. Classification (GTDB taxonomy): domain Bacteria; phylum Bacteroidota; class Bacteroidia; order Bacteroidales; family UBA932; genus Equibacterium. The sequence goes on from JAFZBF010000026.1 coordinate 33,825, forward strand.
CGGCTGGAGCTACACCTGGCAGGGTGCAGCCGACTATTTCGTGCCGCAGTACAACACCTTCCAGGAAGCCCTGAGCCAGCGTTTCCCTGGCAAGGTGACCTGGGTTCCGGGAGTGGTATACGACGAGAACTACGGCATGTGGGAGCACGACATCGTGGCCAGCATACAGCAGGCCGTGAACGTGGCCCGAAGCGTCGACGTGATTGTCTGCTGCGTGGGCGAGAACAGCTACTGCGAGACTCCAGGCAACACTGACGACCTCAACCTTTCGGCCAACCAGAAGGATCTGGTCCGCGCCCTCGCAGCCACCGGCAAGCCCGTCATCCTCGTGCTTAACGAAGGCCGTCCGCGCATCATCGGCGACATCGAGCCGCTTGTAAAGGCTGTCGTTGACGTGATGCTGCCGTCGAACTATGGAGGAGACGCGCTTGCGGCCCTCCTCGCAGGCGACGAGAACTTCTCCGGCAAGCTTCCGTTCACATATCCGAAGCATATCAACTCGCTGCACACATATGACTACAAGGTGTCCGAGCACCGCGAGGTGATGGAAGGTTCTTACAACTACGACGCTATCATGGACGTTCAGTGGCCCTTCGGCTACGGCCTGAGCTACACCAGCTTCGAGTACAGCGACTTCCAGCTGCTGACTCCTGATAATTTCAAGGCCGGCGACGTGCTGAAGTTCTCAGTGAAGGTCACCAACACGGGCGACCGTGCCGGAAAGGAAGCCGTGCTGCTCTACAGTTCGGACCTTGTAGCTTCGCTGATTCCTGACGTGAAACGCCTGCGCGGATTCGAGAAAATTGCACTAGAACCGGGACAGAGCCAGACTGTGACTTTCGAACTGCCGGCCAGCGAACTGGCGTTCGTGGGTGCCGACGGGAAATGGCGTCTGGAGAAAGGCGAGTTCCGCATTTCCTGCGGCGGTCACGGCGTTCTTGTCAACTGCACCGAGACCAAGGTCTGGGACACGCCGAATATACCTTAGGCCGGGATTTCAGACAGTTCTCCTGTCACAGAATCTATTATGAAACCGCGGACGGTGACGTCCGACGGGATGAGCGGGTGGTTCACTATGGCTGCTACGGTATCTTTTACGGATTTCTCAGTATCGTGGAAACCTTCCAGCCAGGCGTCGAGATCGACGTCCGTGCGCTCGAGTTCGCTCTGGGGTATGCCGCGCCTGAGCATCTCTTCCTTGAAATGGTGAAAGCACATGTGGCAGGCGCCGCAGGTGGTGTGGGCTACGACCATTATCTCGTTCACGCCAAGTTCGTACACGGCCACAATCAGGCTGCGCATCGCCGAATCCCAGGGCGACGGAATCACCGCTCCCGCATTCTTGATGATCTTGGCGTCGCCGTTCTTCAGACCGAGCGCCTCCTGCAGCAGCACGGACAGGCGAGTGTCCATACAGCTCAGCACAGCGAGTTTCTTGTCCGGAAACTTGTCGGTAAGATGCTTCTCATATCCTTTCGATGCCACGAATTCACGATTGAACTCCAGAACCTTGTCAATATTGCTCATAATACCTCCGTCTTTTCCCCGAAGTTACAAAAATCCCAGACGTTTTGGTGTAGGTCCCGGGCACTTTTGGTATAGGTCCCGGGCGGTTTTGGTGTAGATCCTATGAAATGGTCGGGACCTACCCCAGGAATCGGCCTCCCAGATAGTTCCAGTGGTGTAGGTCTGGCACTTTTCATCGGACCTACCCCAAAGTAAGCTACTGTTATCATTATTTGCTAATAATGATAACATTTTTCTATATTTGCAAAAAAGAGTCACTATGCAACCTGTGATAAGACAAACCATCGTACGGATGGACGAAAGCTTGTACCAGAAAGTCAAGTCTGCGGCCAAGACACAGCACCGTTCGGTAAACAGCTTCATTAACAACGTCCTTGACGAGGCTGTTGCCTCTGCCATTCCCAAGCTTAAACCTGAGGAGTACAAGCCGTCGGCGGAACTCTTAGAATTCGGTCTGTTGCTTGATGGCGCAACAGAAGAAATGGATAATCTCGATCCCAAAGCTCAATATATATTGTCGAAATGATTTTCTTTGATACCAATGTCATTCTTGACATCCTCGACCGCACGAGAGAGGATCACGACAAGGCTCTGATGCTGCTTTCGGCAGCTCAGAAGGGAGCGATAAAGGTTGTTGCCACTACCCAGTCGATTGTAGATGCGGCTTATGTCAGAACTCAGACCGGCAAAGCATCATTGAGCGATTTCCGCAGGGTAATGGCAGCCCTTTGTGATATAATAGCTATCTGTCCTGTCTCAGGTATGGCAATAGAGGATGCTAACGCAAGCGCTGTACCCGACTATGAAGATGCAGTCCAACTCAGCTGTGCAATCTGTGAGGAATGCGAAGCGATCATCACCCGTGACCGCAAATTCAAATCATTTACCGACATCCCCGCTTATACGGTAGAGGAATATTACAGCGCAGTCTTCGGGGGCTGATTTCTTTCTCTAGGGGTATATTCTTCCGGAATGGGCATATTGTAGACCTTGTCGCGTAGCATCTTTCCGTATGCGGCGAGGTCGGGATACTGTTGCTGCTCTTCAACGCTTATGGGCAGACCCACGATGACCCTGTGGGTGCTCCTGTGCTTGTTGAAGTATTCGGACGGAAGCCGCAGGAGACGCAACTTCCAGCTGATGAGGCCGAGGAAATAGAAGAAGCGCGAATTGCGGTCGGGAAAATAGATGGGAATCACCGGCACCTTGGCCTTCTGGATGATGCGCAGCATACTGTCCTGCCATTTCCTGTCCTGCAACTTGCGGAGCTTCGGAATGTAGTCCGACACGGCCCCTGAAGGGAAGCATCCCAGTCCGTGACCTTCCTGCAGCTGCAGCATGATCTTCTTGATGCCGCTGACAGTCACTGCGTCGGGAGCCTTCTTCTCGGTGGTGGTCGGAGTTACGGTGATGAAGGCATCTCCAAGCGACTTGGCACGTGCAAGGATGTTGTTCACTATGAATTTGTAGTCCTTGCGACGCGAGCCGACAAGCTCGATCTGGATGAGGCCGTCCAGCCCGCCGTAGGGGTGGTTGCTGACGGTGACGAAGGCACCTTCTTCAGGAATGAGATCCAGATTTGCGGCGTTGCCGACAAGGTAGTCGCAGCCCATCCCGTCTATTACCTTGGAGCAGGCCTCGATTCCCCGGCTGTCGGCTGCTCCGGCATAGAGGCGGTTGATCCTTGAGATGCCGAACAGGTCCATCAGCAGACGGGCGAGCGAGCGGCCCCAGGCACCCTTGAAAATGGGCGATGCCTTGCACATCTCGTCCAGGCCCAGCATCGCATCCTTCGGCTCAGCATACCTCTTGCGGAAAATAATCTTCTCTGAAATGAAGAAATTGAAAATTCCCGATACGCACAGGGCCAGAAGGTTGCAGATGTAGGCATCGAAACCGAAAGCCCTCTCGAAGAGGAGCAGGAATATCATCTTGATGATGAAACCCGCGACACAAGACAGATTGAAAGCCAGGAAAAGCCTGGGAAGTTCTCCTTTGGCGGCGTCCTTCATGCGGGACTTCCATACGATGCGGTAGGATGTGATGAAATTGACCAGCGTGGCTGCCTCGAACGAGATGACGGGGGCGATGATGTACTGTCCGGTATAGTGCGAGAATACATACCTGCCCAGAGCCCAAAGCACAACGGTATCGACCGCAGTGCCTAAAAGCCGGGTAAGGAAGAATCCTATCGAATGTTTCGCAAGCTGGCTGCCGCTGTTATCCTCGTTTTCCATTCTTGATCCTGGGCTCGTTTTTGGCATACATCTTCGCGTCCTTGAAGAAATTGGTCACGAGGAACCCGAGGAGTACCACGATCATCACGATGGCCACCAGATCGAAAAGTGTCAGGCTGCAGTCGTGACCCAGAAGATTGACGTCCAGCCTGAACTCGCGGATGGCCGTCACATAGATGAGCACCGTGTTGACTATGGCGCCCATGGCGCGGAACTCGGTTGGCCCAAGTTTCGCGTAGGTCAGCTTGAATTCACCTTTGAGGTGAGCGCTGATATAGACATATATCGAAAGCAGGAGGTAGCAGACAAGAACCAGCATGGCCAGGTTGAAGTGGACGAGGGTCGATATGCCGAACCCCACGAATATCACCACTTCGCTGAAACAGTCGATCATGTGGTCCACGAAGAATCCATAGGTGGGACGCTGAGTGTTGCGGTAGCGGGCCAGCGTGCCGTCGAGCGAATCGCCGTACCAGTTGACAAGCAAGCCGAAAGTCGCGAGCCAGAGGAAATTGATATTCTTGCCGGACAGAGCAAATCCCAGCCCTACCAGCAGTGCGCCCAAAGCGCCCAGGCAGGTGAGCATATCAGAGGTGACCCAGGCCGGCTGTCTGGCGGCAAGCCAGTTGAGGGCTTTCTTCTCAGGTCCGTTGAGTATGGATGTCTGTATCCTCCGGCTTTGCGTTACCATATTATCCGAGTTGTTTCTTATGTCCTGTTATGTTCTTCCTGATATCTTCGTAAGTCCAACTTACTAATATACAAATGTATCTTAAAAATGAAATAACTGCAAAAAAGAGCGTATACTTTGGGGTAGGTCCGATGAAAAGTGCCAGACCTACACCACTGGAACTATCTGGGAGGCCGATTCCTGGGGTAGGTCCCGACCATTTCATGGGACCTACACCAAAACCGCGCGAGACCTATACCAAAAGTGCCCGGGACCTACACCAAATTCTATAGCTTATCTGCTCCTTGCCTTGTACAGCTGCCAGGAGTTGTAAAGATTGTGCCAGATGCTGTAGAGGCCGCCGGCGAGGGATGTGACGGGGTTCATGAAGGTGTAAGCCACCCATATGAGGAACATGGTGTTCTTCTGGCCGAAAGACTGGCCGGCGGTGACCCTGTCGCCGTAGCGCTCACCCACCTTGTGGCCGAGGGCGAACTGCAGCACGCAGGTCAGCGCCGAGATCACGCCGATTCCGATGATGTAATACCACGCCACATCTGTGTGTACCAGAGAACGCGTGGTTATGGCAAGCGCCAGGGCCAGGCAGATTGTCCATAGGTAAAACGCCAGATCCTTCGGCTTGCAGACCAGCTCATTGACATTAGGCAGGAAATACCGCACCAGCACCGCCAGGATCAGCGGCAGCACGAGTATCGAGAACACCTTCCCCATCATCGTTCCAAGGGCCTGCATGAAACTCATCGTAGTGTCCGGATTCAGCAGCGGCACCGACACTGAAATCAGGAAGGCCGTCACCACATTGATCATCATCGTATAAGTCACCGTCGAGGCCATGTCGCCGCCTAGCTTGCCCGTCACCACCACCGCAGCAGTAGCAGTAGGACAGATCATGCACAGCATAAAGCTCTCGATGAGGATATCGACCGATTCGCTGAAATCCGTAAGGCAGAGCAGCAGCACGCAGAGCAGATAGCATCCGGCCTGGATGAGCAGCATCCACAGATGCCACGGGCGGAAACGCACGGTCTTCGGGTCGATCTTGCTGAACGACAGGAAGAGCATGCAGAAAAGCAAGGCCGGCTGCAGGAAGCCCACCAGTTTGTTGGCCGCCACGTGTGCCTGTGGAGGCAGATGCAGCGCAGCGAATATGAAATACGCGGCCACGCCCGCTGCCATAGACACGGGCAGGGCCCAATTCTTCAGGAATGTTACCAGCTTGCTCAAGCTTTCTTGATGTAATCGACTATCCAGGCGCCGACCTCCTTGGTGCCGTACCTGGCGCCGCCCTCCACCTGAATCTCAGGGGTGCGTACATTGGCGTCGAGCGATGCCTTCACGGCCTTGCGTACGAGGGCCCCCTCCTCCTTGCAGTTGAAATATTCGAACAGCATTGCGACAGAAAGGATCTGTGCAAGAGGGTTGGCGATGTTCAGACCCTTTGCCTGAGGCCACGAGCCGTGGATGGGCTCGAACACGGGAGTATGCTCTCCGGTGGAAGCCGACGGCAGCAGGCCCATGCTTCCGGTGATGCAGCTGCCTTCGTCGGTCAGGATGTCGCCGAAGGTGTTCTCGGTCACCATCACATCGAAGAAGGTAGGCTCCTGAATCATCCTCATTGCAGCGTTGTCCACATACATATAGTCTGTGCGGACTTCAGGCCAGCTGCCCTCCATCTCCTGGGCGATTTTGCGCCACAGGCGGCTCGAGGCAAGCACGTTGGCCTTGTCCACCACGGTGAGGTGACGGCCACGGCGCATCGCATATTCGAAACCGACCTTGAGGATGCGCTCGATCTCGGGACGGGTGTAGTAGTTCGTGTCGTAAGCCTTGTCGTTGTCCTGATACTTCTCGCCGAAATACATGCCTCCGGTGAGCTCGCGTATGCAGATGAAATCGGCGCCGCGCACGAGGTCCTCGCGAAGAGGAGACTTGTGGATCAGGCAGTCGAAGGTTTCTACCGGACGGATGTTGGCGTACAGGCCGAGTTTCTTGCGCATTGCGAGAAGACCCTGCTCGGGACGCACCTTGGCGGTGGGATCGTTGTCGAACTTGGGGTCGCCTACTGCAGAGAAGAGCACTGCATCAGCATCCATACAAGTCTGGAAAGTATCCTCCGGGAAAGGGTCCCCTACCGCATCGATCGCTGCGGCGCCGCAGATCGCGTCCTTGAATGCCACTTTGTGGCCGAACTTTGCGCAGACCGCGCTCATCACGTCCACACCCTGTTTTGAAATCTCAGGTCCGATGCCGTCTCCGGCAAGAACTGCTATCTTGAAATCCATATCATTCCTTTTTAATTGTTTTCTTTCTGTTCGCTGGCCAGTATGTTCAGCATTTTGAGCGTAGCCTTGATGGCAGCCTCGACCTGGTCCGCATCAAGGCCGCGGGTATGTATCACGCGTCCGTTCCAGTCCCAGTAGATGGTAGTCTGGACGAGGGCGTCGGTACGGCCTCCGGGAGGAATCGAAACCACGTAGTTCGTCAGCCACGGGAAAGCCGTATGCATATTGTCCTTGTAGATGTGGCGCACGGCACGCACGAAGGCGTCGTACTGGCCGTCTCCGCTGGCCTGGCCCTCGTAGATCTCGCCGTCTATCTCCAACTTGACGCTGGCGATCGGCTTGAGGCCGTAGGCGGTAGTAACCATATAGCTCAGGAGCTTGACGCGGTCTTCGGCGGCGCTGTCGTGCTTAAGCACGTCGCTCACGATGTACGGCAGGTCGTCGGCCGTCACCACTTCCTTCTTGTCGCCGAGTTCGATGATCCTCTCGGTGACGCGGCGGGTCTGTTCGGGCGTCAGCTCGAGGCCGAGGCTCTCGAGGTTCTTGAGTATGTTGGCCTTGCCGCTGTTCTTGCCCAGCGCATATTCCCTCTTGCGGCCGAAACGCTCCGGAATCAGGTCGTTGCAGTAGAGGTTGTCTTTCTTGTCGCCGTCGGCGTGGACTCCGGCCACCTGTGTGAAGACATATTCACCCACGACAGGACGGTTCGGCGGAATCGGCACTCCTGAATAGCTAGCCACCATACGGCTCACCTCGTGCAGACGGCTCTCGTCAATGCCGGTCTCGACATTCGCGAGGTCCTTGAGGATAGCCTGCACGCTGGCCAGAGGAGCGTTGCCGGCCCTCTCGCCGAGTCCGTTCACGCAGGTGTGCACGCCTTTGCAGCCTGCCTTCACTGCAGCCAGTGTGTTGGCGGCAGCCAGGTCGTAGTCGTTATGAGCGTGGAAGTCGAAGTGGATCTCGGGGTAAGACGCCACCATCTTCCTTATGAAATCAGACACCTGGCAGGGGCTCAGGACTCCCAAAGTGTCCGGAAGCATGAATCTTTTTATTCCGCTGTCGACAAGAGCCTCCATCAGGTTGAAGACGTAGTCGGGAGAATCCTTCATACCGTTGCTCCAGTCCTCGAGGTACAGGTTGACGGCCACGCCGGCGGCTGAAGCGTCGGCAACGGCCTTGCGGATGTCGGCGTAGTGCTCCGCGGGAGTCTTGCGCAGCTGCTGGGTGCAGTGGCGGTACGAGCCCTTGCAGAGCAGGTTCATCGTGCGGCAGCCGCAGTCGAGCAGCCACTGGAGCGATGCACCGCCGTCCACGAAGCCGAGCACCTCGATGCTGTCGAGCCTGCCGTGGCGGGCAGCCCAGGCGCAGATGTCGCGCACGGACTCCTTCTCGCCGGCCGACACGCGGGCGGAGGCAACCTCGACCCTGTCGACCTTGAGGTCCATCAGCAGCGTACGGGTTATGAGCAGCTTTTCGTGGGCGAGGAAACTCACCCCTGTCGTCTGCTCGCCGTCGCGCAGCGTGGTGTCCATTATCTCTACTCTCATAGCGGTCTTATGCGTTGGCTTTTTCCCAGGCTTCGATCTTGTCCCTGCTCTGGAGCAGGAAGTCGATGTCGTCAAGGGCGTTCATCAGACAGTATTTCTTGTAACCGTTTATTGCGAACTTCTCGCTGCGGCCAGTCGCGTTGTTGGTAACGGTCTGGGCCGGGACATCCACGGTCACCTCGGTCTTCGGGTCGCGGGCGATGCTGTCGAACAGCTCGGCCAGGAACGGCTCGCTTACCACTACGGGCAACACGAAGTTGTTGAGCTCGTTGTTCTTGTGGATGTCTGCGAAGAAACTTGATATCACTACCTTGAAACCATATCCTGCGATGGCCCAGGCGGCGTGCTCACGGCTGCTTCCGCTGCCGAAGTTCTTGCCTGCCACGAGGATCTCGCCACCGTAGGCAGGGTTGTTGAGCACGAAGCCGGCATTGGGAGTTCCGTCGGCGTTGTAGCGCCAGTCGCAGAACAGGTTGTCGCCGTAGAACTTTTCATCCTTCGTAGTGGCCTTCAGGAAGCGGGCAGGGATTATCTGGTCGGTGTCCACGTTCTCGAGAGGCAGAGGCACGCAGGTGCTTTTTATGATATTGAATTTCTGTTTCATCTTTTTGAATTTGAAGGATGGTTACAAAAGTGTCCTGGGATCGGTGATATAACCGGTGACGGCGGCTGCGGCGGCCATCAGCGGGCTTGCGAGAACTGTGCGCGATCCGGGACCCTGACGGCCCTGGAAATTGCGGTTCGAAGTGGATACCGCCAGTTTGCCTGCAGGAATCTTGTCATCGTTCATGGCCAGGCAGGCCGAGCAGCCGGGCTGACGGATCTCGAAGCCTGCAGCCTGCAGCACTTTGTCGAGACCTTCGTCCTCTATCTGTTTCTTCACCATCCACGATCCGGGAACCAGCCAGGCGGTGACCCAGTCGGCTTTCCTGCGGCCTTTGGCGATAGATGCGAAAGCGCGGAAATCTTCGATACGGCCGTTGGTGCAGGAACCGCAGAACACATAATCGACCTTCTTGCCCTTGAGCGAATCGCCGGGAGCGAACTGCATATAGTCGAGAGCCCTTGTGAACGACTCGCGGCCAGATGCAGGAACATCTTCCACGGCAGGTATGCGGCTTGAAATACCCATACCCATACCGGGGTTGGTGCCGTAAGTCACCATAGGCTCGATGTCCTCAGCCTCGAAGCGGATCTCGCGGTCGAACACTGCGTCGTCTCCGCTCTTGAGAGTCTTCCACTCCTCGACAGCCTTGTCCCAGGCTTCACCCTTTGGAGCGAACTCGCGGCCCTTGAGATATTCGAAGGTAACCTCGTCGGGAGCGATGAAACCTCCGCGGGCTCCCATCTCGATCGACAGGTTGCAGAGGGTGAGGCGGCCTTCCATCGACAGCGACCTTACTGCACTGCCAGCATATTCCACGAAATAGCCGGTCGCTCCGCTAGTGGACATCTTGCTCATGATGTACAGGGCCACGTCCTTCGCTGTCACGCCCTTGCCGAGCTTTCCCTCGACGCTGATGCGCATCGAAAGCGGTTTCTGCTGCAGGATGCACTGCGATGCAAGCACCATCTCCACCTCGGAGGTGCCGATGCCGAACGCAACTGCACCCACCGCACCGTGGGTGGAAGTATGCGAATCGCCGCATACTATCGTCATGCCGGGCAGCGAGAGACCTCTCTCAGGACCTACCACGTGGATGATTCCGTTGCGAGGATCCATCATTCCGTAGTGTGTCAGGCCGAACTCGGCAGCATTGGCCGCCAGAGTGTCTACCTGCTGCTTCGAAACCGGATCTGCAATGGGTTTGTCCTGGTCGTGTGTAGGGGTGTTGTGGTCGGGCATGCAGAAAATCTTCTCGGGGCGCAGGCATTTGATGCCACGTGCGCGCATGCCGTCGAATGCCTGGGGAGTCGTAACTTCATGGCAGTAAAGACGGTCGATATAAACCTGTACGGGGCCGTCCTCTACCTGCTGAACCACGTGCCTGTCCCAGATCTTGTCAAAGAGAGTGTTCATATGGGCCTTTCGATAGGGATTACAAGCGGCAAAGATAAGTATTAATTTACATATCGTCGCGCCATATTGACACCGAAAACAGCATTCCCCGAGACAATAAGTCCGGGGAATGCTGAATTATCAAGAATTCAGACCGCCAGAAGACGGTCGGAAGCTTGCAGATTACAAAGCAGAGTATGCCGGTGAGAACGTGTCTCCGTCGGCAGGGTTGCCGGTGGTGAGGCCCTTCTTGAGCCACCTCATCCTCTGTGCTGAAGTGCCGTGGGTGAATGAATCCGGAACGGTACGGCCATAAGTCTGTTTCTGCAGACGGTCGTCGCCGATGGCTGAAGCTGCGTCAAGACCTTCCTTGATGTCGCCGTCCTCCAGTGAATGGTAATTCTTGTTGTCGTGATATGCCCAGACGCCTGCATAGAAGTCTGCCTGGAGCTCGAGCCTTACGCTGAGCTGGTTTGACACTGTCTGTGAAGAGCGCGCCATCTGCTGGTGAACCTTGTCGAGGGTTCCGAGCAGGTTCTGTACGTGGTGGCCGACCTCGTGGGCGATAACGTATGCCCAGGCGAAATCGCCCGTCGTACCGAACTGGCGTTTCATATCCTTGAAGAACGACATGTCGAGGTATACGCTCTGGTCAGCCGAGCAATAGAACGGCCCTGAAGAAGAGGTGGCGCCGCCGCAGCCTGACTGTACCGCATCGGTGAAGATGACGAGTTTCGGGGGAACATATGTCAGTCCGTTCTGACGGAAGATGGCAGACCAAACGTCCTCGGTGCCGGCCAGAATCTTGGTGCAGAACTCGAAGAGCTGGCGATCTTCCTCGGTCTCGACATACTCGGTGCCGGAAACACTGCCGCCGCCCATCTGGTTGGCCATTTGGATAACCTCGGCAGGGTTCCTGCCAAGCAGCATATAGATGATACCTACGATAACTATACCGCCGAGTCCCAGGCCGCCGACGGTCTTGGCTGTAGACGAACCCCTGCGGTCCTCGACATTTGTACTTTGTCTTCTGCCTTCGAGTTGCATAGTATTAGTGTTTTAGTATTGTTATTTCAGATTCAGAATGAACAAATTTAAATAAAAATACGTTACGATAATCAGAGCGCAGCCAAAAGCTCCCTGTATTTTGTCAGAGGCCAGAGCGAATCGTCGACTATCATCTCCAGCTCGTCTATGGACTGTCTCAGCTCTGTCATTATAGGCACGACACGGGCCTCGTACTGCCCCGCCCTCTCGGGAATGTCGGCGATGCGGTTCACCTCGTGGCGGATAGTGGTCATACGGCCAGCCGTCTCGTTGATTATGTTCGACAGCTCGGCAATGCGAGAGAGAGTCTCCATCTCCTTGCCGGCATACTCCTGCAGTCTGTCGGGGAAGAACTCCTTTATGCCGCGGATATTCTCAATGAGGATATTCTGGTATTTGATGGCGGTCGGGATGATGTGGTTGGTGGCCATATCCACCAGCACTTTCGACTCGATCTGCACTTTCTTGAGATAGGTCTCTTCCTTTATTTCGAAGCGGGCAGTGATCTCGCTGCGGTTCATCACCTTGTATTTCTCGAAGAGGGCCACGTTCTTCTCGTCGAGGTACTCCTTGAAGGCCTCGGTCACGCAGTTTATGTCCTTGAGCCCCCTCTTGTAGGCCTCTGAGAGCCACTGCTCGCTGTAGCCGTTGCCCTCGAAACGGATGTCCTTCGAAGCGATGACGAACTTGCGGATGGTCTTCAGTATGGCCTCGTCCTTCTTCATACCCTTGCTGATGAGCTTCTCGACCTCGCTGCGGAATGCGTCCAGCTGCTCGGCCACAGCAGTGTCGATCACTATTATCGGCATAGAGCAGTTGGCTGACGAACCTGTGGCGCGGAACTCGAAACGGTTGCCGGTGAAGGCGAAAGGAGAAGTGCGGTTGCGGTCGGTGTTGTCGAGCATGATCTCCGGAATCTTGCCGATGTTCAGCTTGATGGCGGTCTTGCCTTCCGGAGTGAACTTGCTGGCCGCGCTCTTCTCGATGTCGTTCATCATCGCGGTCATAGTGCTGCCGCAGAATACTGAAAGAACCGACGGCGGAGCTTCGTTGCCGCCCAGACGGTGGGCGTTGGTGGCGGAGGCGATGGATGCCATCAGCAGCGAGCCGTACTTCTCAGCTGCCATCAGGGTGCAGACGAAGAAGGTCAGGAAGAGCATGTTTCCCTTCGGGTTGCGCGCCGGGGCGATCAGGTTTACACCAGTGTTGGTCGAAAGAGACCAGTTGCAGTGCTTGCCGCTGCCGTTCACGCCCTGGAAGGGTTTCTCGTGGAATATCACCTTGAGATGGTGCTTTGGCGCAACCTTGTTCATTATCGTCATCAGCAGGATGTTGTGGTCGGCGGCCACATTGGCCTCCTCATAGACGGTAGCGCATTCGAACTGGTTGGGAGCAACCTCGTTGTGTCGGGTCTTCAGAGGGATGCCGAGCCTGTAGGCCTGTTCCTCGAACTCCTTCATGAAGTTCTCCACCCTCTCGGGTATGGCACCCCAGTAGTGGTCCTCGAGCTGCTGGTCCTTGGCGGCGGGATGGCCCATCAGGGTGCGGCCGGTCTGCTGCAGGTCGGCGCGCGAATTGAACAGGGCCTCGTCCACCAGGAAGTACTCCTGCTCCCAGCCGAGGTTGGTCACCACCCTGTCGATATCCTTGTCGAAGAGGCGGCACACCTCCACGGCGGCTTTGTCCACAGCTGCCATAGCCCTCAGCAGCGGGGCCTTGAAGTCGAGCGCCTCGCCGGTGTAGGCCACGAAGATGCTGGGGATGCAGAGGGTTTTGTCGATCACGAAGGTGGGAGAAGACGGATCCCAGGCGCTGTAGCCGCGGGCCTCGAAGGTGTTGCGGATGCCGCCGCTCGGGAACGAACTTGCGTCAGGCTCCTGCTGCGAGAGCACGTTGCCGCTGAACGACTCGAACGACTTGCCGCCGGGCAGGGGCTCCAGGAAGGCGTCGTGCTTCTCCGCTGTAGATTCGTTCAGGGGCTGGAACCAGTGGGTGTAATGGGTGGCGCCGCGCGAGATGGCCCACATCTTCATACCGGCTGCCACCTGGTCGGCTATCTTGCGGTCGATGCGCTTGCCGCCCTCGATGGCCTCCATCACGCTTGCGAATGCATCCTTGGAGAGATACTCACGCATCTGCTCCTTGCCGAACACATCTATGCCGAAATACTCGGAAATCTGCCTGTCGTTGGGAGTGAATTTCACCGCCGGACGGGTCTGCATCTGTTCCAGAGCCTTGAATCTTACAGAATCTGCCATAAAACCTTGAATTTTCGGCAAAGGAACAACAAAAAATGCAATTTTTCAAAAGCATACCCCCAATTTTCAGGGGGCATATTTCAAAAAACTGCAATTTTGAAGAAATAAACCCGGAATTTTGGGGATATCCCTACCGGTTTCCGTACATCGAGTCGTAATACTTCTGATAGTCGCCGCTGGTGACGCTGTCCAGCCACTCCTGGTTGTCGAGATACCAGCGCACTGTCTTCTCGATGCCCTCTTCGAACTGGAGGGAAGGTTTCCAACCCAGTTCACGGCTGAGCTTGCGGCTGTCGATGGCATAGCGCAGGTCGTGGCCCGCACGGTCGGTGACGAAAGTGATCAGGTCGAGGTCTGCACCTTCCGGACGGCCGAGTTGTCGGTCGACGGTGGCGATGAGAACCTTGATCAGGTCGATGTTCTTCCATTCGTTGAAGCCGCCGATGTTGTAGGTCTCTGCCACCTTGCCTTCATGGAATATCAAGTCGATGGCGCGGGCGTGGTCCTCGACGTACAGCCAGTCGCGCACATTCTCTCCCTTGCCATAGACAGGCAGGGGCTTGCGCTGGCGGATATTGTTTATGAAGAGAGGTATCAGCTTCTCGGGGAACTGGTAAGGACCGTAGTTGTTGCTGCAGTTGGTGATGACCACAGGCATCCCGTAAGTGTCGTGGAAGGCTCTGACGAAATGGTCGGACGATGCCTTGGCGGCGCTGTAGGGGCTGTGCGGGCTGTACGGGGTGTCTTCGGTGAAGAACTTGTCGCCGTACACTTCGTGGGCTGAGAAGTCGGATTTCACTCCTTCCGGGTGGGTAAGTTCCAGCGCGCCGTAGACTTCGTCGGTGGATATGTGGTAGAATCGCTTGCCTTCATACCCCCGCGGTTCCCACTGCAGGCGGGCAGCCTGAAGCAGCGACAGCGTACCGAGCACATTTGTGTAAGCGAAAGTGAAAGGATCCTTGATGCTGCGGTCCACGTGGCTCTCCGCCGCAAGATGTATCACCCCGTCCACCTCATAGTCGCGGAAAACGCGGCAGACTGTCTCGAAGTCGCAGATGTCGCCCTTCACGAAAACATAGTTCGGAGCATCCTCCACATCCTTGAGATTCGCAAGGTTGCCGGCATATGTAAGCTTGTCGAAGTTGACGATGCAGTAGTCGGGATACTTGTTCACGAAATGGCGCACCACGTGGCTGCCGATGAATCCGGCGCCGCCCGTAATCAGTATGTTTCGCGTGAAAGCCATATTCCTGTCAATATTTGAAGGGTGAGACGAAATCTTTCAGGAAGCCGTGGCGGCAGTCCTTGTCGGAGAGCAGCAGTTCATCCTCCGGCAGCGGCCACTCGATACCGATGTCAGGATCGTTCCAGGCAAGTCCGCCCTCGAAGCCCGGAGCATAGTAGTTGTCGCATTTGTAGCGGAAGACCGCGGTGTCGCTCAGCACCAGATAGCCGTGCGCGAATCCGCGGGGTATGAACAGCTGAAGATGATTGTCCCCGCTGAGTTCCACGGCCTCATAGCGGCCGTATGTCGGGGAGCCCTCGCGAAGGTCCACAGCCACGTCCAGCACGCTGCCGGACACTACGGTCACAAGCTTGGCCTGGTCATATGGCGGGAGCTGGAAATGCAGCCCGCGCAGCACGCCGCGCTTCGAACCGGACTGGTTGTCCTGCACGAAAGCAGGCAGCTGCCCCGTCACGTCCGCAAAATCGCGGGCGTTGAAACTTTCAAAGAAATATCCCCTGCCGTCGCGGAAGACACGCGGTTCAATCACCAGCAGTCCGTCAATCGTCGTATGTGTAACCTTCATCCTGATTCTATTTGAGCGGGTTCTTGTCTGACAAATACCATTCCACCATCTGCCTCAGTCCGTCCGCCAGCTGCACTTTGGGTCTGTAGCCCATATCGCGTTCCAGCTTGGCAGTGCTTGCGTAGGTCTGGAGCACGTCGCCGGCCTGCATCGGCATATACTCCTTGACAGCCTCGCGGCCCAGAGCCCTCTCCAACTCCGAGATGAAGTCCATCAGCATCACCGGATTCGAGCAGCCTATGTTGTACACTTCGTGACCGGCTACAGGTGCCTTGTCCAGCACGCGCACCACTCCTTCCACTATATCGTCGATGTAAGTGAAGTCGCGGCGCATATTGCCGTTGTTGAACACCTTGATGGGCCTGCCCGCCAGGATGGCGTCGGTGAATAGCATCGGTGCCATGTCGGGTCTGCCCCAGGGGCCGTAGACCGTGAAGAACCTCAGTCCCGTAGCCTTGATGCCGTAGAGGCTGCTGTAGCAGGACGCCATCAGCTCGTTGGCCTTCTTGGTGGCTGCATACAGGCTCTTCGGGTTGTCCACGTTGTCGGTCTCCTCGAAGGGCACCTTGGTATTGCCGCCGTACACCGAGCTGGAACTGGCATACACCAGATGCCGCACCGGATTGTGCCGGCAGCATTCCAGCACGTTGGCGAAGCCCACAAGGTTGCTGTCGATGTAGGCCTCGGGATTCTCGAGGCTGTAGCGCACGCCTGCCTGGGCGGCGAGATGCACCACGGCGTCGAAACGCTCCTTCGCAAAAAGGGCCGGCAGGGCTTCGCGGTCAGCAACGTCCATCCGCACGAAAGAGAAATATGCCGGAAGCTCCTTCAGACGGGCCTGCTTGAGGCGCACGTCGTAATAATCGTTCATATTGTCGACACCCACGACCTCGTCGCCCCTCGCGATGAGAGCCTTCGAAACGTGGTATCCTATGAAACCGGCGGCGCCTGTGACGAGTATCTTCATCAGTTTACTGAATTATGCTTGTTCCCACTGGCTGCGGAGCAGTTCCAGCGCCTTTGCATTGGCCTCGGCGCGGTCACCTGCGCAGCCGCATTCGAATGACATATAGTACGGGAATTCCAGCTCCTTCATGGCGCGGAATCCATCGATGTAGTTGTCTTTGTCGCCGTCCTCGCCGGGAGTCACGCGGCGTCCGCGGCTGGCGATGTGCACGTGGCGCAGGTACTGTTTTCCGGCTGCCATAAGGGCTGCATAGTCGCTGGTCTCCTCTTTCATATGCCAGAAGTCGCCCATGCATTTCACGCCTTCGCTCTCGCTGTCGCGGCAGATTGCAGCCGCATCAGCCACCTGGCGCATATAGAATGCCTCTCCCCTGTTCAGCGGCTCGAGAATCACCACGGTGCCCTTCGACAGGGCGTATTCGCCAAGGTCGTGAAGCTGCGCGCAGAGATAGTCCCTGGTCTCGAGGGTGTGGGGCATGCAGGGTTTCTGATGGTTGAAGGCCGGCACCATTATCACTCCGGTGGAGCCTATCTGGCCGGCGGCGTCGATGATCTCGCGCATCGAGCTGTCGAACTCTGCCTTCACGGCCGGATCCTCGGCCAGGATGAAGCCGCGGAAGCCTGCGCAGATGGCAGACACCTTGAGGTTGCGGCCTTCCAGGGCCCTGGCTATCTCGTCGTAGTTGCGCACCAGTTCCTGACCGCCGGGCTCGTAGCCCACCACGCCGAGGCTCTCCATATAGTCGAATTTCTCGGCATAGCTCTGGCCCACCGCGGTTCCGGTCTGGAACGAGATGTTCAGGGCAACCTTGGATTTCTTCGATTTCGGCGTACAGGATGTCAGTATGCTTGCAGGACCACCCGCAAGGGCGAGGGCCGCCGCTGAAGCCGCTGTCGTCTTTAGAAAATGTCTGCGGTCCATAGCGCTACTTTCTTGCTTCGCCCGGAACGGGAACGGTGTATTTCTTGAGGTCCAGAGGGCCTATCTTCAAGCTGTCCATATCGGCAGGCAGGTAATCCTGGTCCATAGCGCTCATCTCGTCCCAGGTCACGGTTTTTCCGGTATAAGCAGCCTCACGGCCCATGATGCCTGCGAGAGTCGACATACCGCACTGGGTGGCCTCGTCGAGCATCTCGCCTTTGCGGATGTGGTTTACCCAGTCAACGTGCTCCAGGGTATAGGGGTCGTGCTGCTGGAAGGCTGCCTTCGCGGCTTCCTCGTCGAACTTCCATATCACGTTGCCCTGAAGGTCCTTGATGGCGTGTTCCACGCTGTTCCATGATCCCTTAGTGCCCTGCACGTATTCGCTCACGTTGCTCGAGCAGCCGTCGATCTGGCGGCAGAAGGAGTGCATATGTATTCCGTTCTCGAACTCGAAGTCGATGCTGAAGTTGTCATACTGGTCGCCCGTGATGCGGCGTTGACGCGAGCCGACACCCGTAGCCTTCACGGGATGGATGCCGCCGGCCATCCAGAGGAACACATCGATATTGTGAACGTGTTGCTCCACGATATGGTCGCCTGAGAGCCATTTCCAGTTCACCCAGTCGCGGATGTTCCACTCCATGTCGCTCCAGCCCTTCTGGCGCTCGCGGTACCAGAGCATACCCTGGTTCCAGTAGACGTTTCCGCCTGTAATTTCGCCGATGTAGCCCTGCTGTATCTTCTCGAAAGCCTCCACATAGGGACGCTGATGGTGGCGCTGGGTTCCGGTCACTACTGCAAGTCCTTTTGCCTGGGCCTGCTTGGCTGTTGCCATGATGAGACGATATCCCTTTGCGTCGACGGCGATGGGTTTCTCGAGGAAGCAGTGCACTCCCTTCGATACTGCATACTGGAAATGATAGGGACGGAACACGGGCGGGGTGGCCACAACCACCATATCCACGCCTGAGTCGATCACCTTCTTGTAGGCGTCGAAGCCCACGAAACAGTTTTCAGCGGTCAGAGCCTGGCCTTTCTCCTGCATCTTCTTGAGGAAAGCGTCGGTCTTGTCCTTGAAAGTGTCTGCACAGGCAACGATCTTGATGCCGTCGGCAGCTGCGAGCAGGTTGTCGATGGCGCCGGTTCCGCGGCCGCCACAGCCGATAAGTCCGGCTTTCAGTTCACGGCCGTCGATGGCTTTGTCGGGAAGTTCAGGGATGTAGTACTCCCCGGGCTGCTTCAGCGGGACGAGTTTTGCACCATCCTTTTCCTTGCAGGATGAAAGAAGCGGAGTAGAGGCCACGATGGCTGCACCGCCGATAGCCGCGCTGCAACCGAAAAATTCTCTTCTTGAAAGTTTTTTCATAGCTATGGTTATTTATTGATTTCTGTCATTTCAGTTCGTCGGGCACTTCGCACACCACGCGGAAGCCTATCCCCTTTATGTCGGAGTACCACCAGATGCTCTTGGGATTCTGGGGGTCGGTGCGCAGCCAGTCGTCGTGGCGGGTGCTGCCGCGGGCCGCACAGCGCAGGTCGGCGGCGTCCGATGCATAGCTGCCGCCGCGCACCACGTATTCGCTGCCGCTCTGAGGTCCTTTCGGATCCACGGCTCCGTCCTGCAAGGTTTTGTATGCGTCCTCGGCATACCAGTCAGAGCAGTACTCCATCACGTTGCCGAGCATATTCTTCAGTCCGAATGGATTGGCGGCCACACGGCCGGGCTCCTGGGTGCGGTTGCCGCTGTTGGCAGCATACACCGCGTTGCGCGCGATTCCGGCAGTGTCGGCCTTGAACACGCTCCTCAGGAAGCCTTCCTGCGAGAACTTGCGGGGGTTGCCCTCGAACCAGTAAGGGTCGGTGGTGCCTCCGCGGGCCGCATATTCCCACTCGGCCTCGGTGGGCAGACGGTACTTGCGGCCGGTCTTGAGCGACAGCCACTGGCAGAAGGTCTCCGCGGCATAGTGGGTCATCGTTATCGCAGGACGCGAGCCCATGCCCCAGCCCTGGTCGGGAGCTCCGAAAGGCGGCGTCGGGCCGCTGACGGCGTCGATGTCATCCCTGCTGTTATTTGCATATATCACTGCCGGGGGCGTGCGTCCCTCGGACATCGTTTCGTTGTAGAATGCCCAGAACTGGTCCCATGTGGTCTCGACTTCGGCCATGAAGAACGGTGAGACCTCCACCCTGCGCTGCGGCCCTTCGTCTGCCTTGCGGAAGGCCTCTCCCTCGGGGGATCCTATAGTGAAAGATCCTCCCGGCACAGCTATCATCTTTATTGCCGCTGTGGTCCCGGGCACCGTCTCGGTGTAATCGGCGAATGCAGTGACTTCGGCTCGCGCCTCATATACGGGGCCGGCGGCCACAGGAGCGGTTTTCATACTCTCGTGCTTGTAGTTGGGGTCGTAGTGGCCGGCGTCCAGATGGCAGCTGATGCACTGCAGGTTATATTTCTTTTCGTATTCCTCGTAGTAGAGGTGGGCAACGACGGCTTCGTCTGTGACGCCCTCGGGATAGAGGTTGGCGTGACAGTTGACGCAGGATTCGTTGAAGACTATCTTCTGTGCGTGTTCCAGCTCGCCCTTGGCATCCCAGTCTATCTTGTCAGTGTCTTTGAAAATCTTCGAGAAGATGTCCTTCGCTCCCATCTTCGTCTTCACGGCGAAGTGGCGCACCGGCTCGGTCTCGGACGGCAGGTGGCAGTCCACGCAGTCTGTCACCGTGCCTGAGCTGTTGACGACGTGCACAGACTGCTTCCAACTGGCGTCGGCATCGGTATGGATGTGGCAGGACATACAGTATTCGTTGCTGGAGGTCTTTGCATATGTGACGTGGAATCCGGCCAGGAATGCTGCTCCCAGCCCGAATCCGCACAGGGCGGCAATTACTATCGCTTTCCCCTTAGACAATGCCTTCCTCCGAAATCAGTTTCATCAGATACTGTCCGTACTGGTTCTTTAGCATAGGCTCGGCGTCCTTGCGCAGCGTGTCGGCGTCGATCCAACCGTTGCGGTAGGCAATCTCCTCCAAGCAGGCCACTTTCAGGCCCTGGCGTTTCTCGATGACTTCGAAAAATGTGGAGGCCTCGGCCAGCGAGTCGTGGGTGCCGGTGTCGAGCCATGCGAATCCGCGGCCCAGCAGCTGCACCTTCAGGCTCTTCGCTTCGAGGAAGGCCTGGTTCACGCTGGTTATCTCCAGTTCGCCTCTTGCGGAGGGCTTCACCGCTGCTGCAACGTCCACCACCTTGTTGGGGTAGAAATAGAGGCCGACCACAGCATAGTTGCTCCTGGGGCTGGCGGGCTTCTCCTCGATGCCCACGCAGTTGCCCTCGGCGTCGAACTCGGCCACGCCATAGCGCTCGGGATCGCTCACCCAGTAGCCGAAGATGGTGGCCTTGCCGCTCTCTGCGTCCTTCACTGCGGTAGCAAGCTTGCTGGTGAAGGTGTCACCGTAGAATATATTGTCGCCTAGCACGAGGCATACGCTGTCGTCGCCTATGAACTCGCGTCCGATGATGAAGGCCTGGGCGATGCCGTCGGGGCTGGGCTGTTCTGCATAGCTGAGGTTCAGCCCGAAGGCCGATCCGTCGCCCAGCAGGCGCCTGAACCCGGGGAGGTCGTGGGGCGTGCTGATGACGAGTATGTCGCGTATCCCGGCGAGCATCAGGGCGCTCAGGGGATAGTATATCATCGGCTTGTCATAGATGGGGAGCAACTGCTTGCTGACTCCTTTGGTTATCGGGTAGAGCCTGGTGCCGGAGCCGCCGGCGAGTACGATGCCTTTCATAGCGAGTATATTTTCTCAAATTTAGTGTTTTTTATGCTACAAGTTGTAAATTTGAACGTGTTTTCGAAAATTGTAGAAGCGGTCAACAATGTGGTCTGGAGCCCTGCGCTTGTGGTGCTCCTGATTTTCGCCGGTCTGTTCTTCACCTTCCGCACCAGATTCGTGCAGGTGAGACGGCTGGGGCTGATGGTCCGCCTGCTGTTCTCCAAGCATGAGGACGGCGCCGACAAGGGGACTGAGGCTGGGGCCGCGAAGGAGGCGGTTGCCAAGGCTGAAGCTGGTTCCCCGAAGGGTGCTGACGCCAAGGCCGGGGCCGCAGATACCGTTCCCAAGAACAAGGTTTCGTCGTTCAGCGCGTTCTGCATGGCGCTCTCAGGCAGGGTGGGCACCGGCAATATCGTGGGCGTGGCTACGGCTATCGCGCTCGGAGGCCCGGGTGCTGTGTTCTGGATGTGGATCATCGCCTTCTTCGGCGCTTCCACGGCTTTCGTGGAGTCCACGCTGGCTCAGATTTACCGTTTTCCCCACCATTCGAGTTTCCGCGGCGGTCCGTACAGCTACATCCAGGAGGGTCTTCACAAACGGTGGATCGGCATTCTCTTCGCCGTGCTGACCATTGTCTGCTACGGTATCTTTCTTCCGACAGTACAGGCCAACGGCGCTTCGCAGGCCTTCTTCAATTCATACACAGTCTCTCCTCTCGCCACCGGCATCGGACTGGCGGTTCTGCTGGCGATAGTGATAATCGGAGGAGTGCGGCGCATCGCTGACGTGGCTTCTGTGGTCACCCCGTTCATGGCGCTGGGGTACATTCTGATTGCGATTGTCGTGCTGGCCATCAATGCTGACAAGATTCCGTTCCTGCTTGGTCAGATTGTGACGAACGCTGTGGGCATCAATCCTATCGCCGGAGGTATCCTTGGCTCGACTATTATGATGGGCGTCAAGCGCGGCATCTTCTCCAATGAGGCGGGCGAGGGTGGCGGCGCCATCGTTTCTGCTACAGCTCACGTGAAGCATCCGGCCCAGCAGGGTCTGGTACAGGCCTTTTCGGTGTACGTGGACACTCTTCTGGTCTGCACCGCTACGGCGCTGATGATTCTTTCCGCCGGCACCTACAATATCTTCAATTCTGCCACCGGCGAGATGATTGTGGCGAACGCTCCCAACCTCGGCAACAACTACGTAAATTTCACTCAGGCTGCCGTCGATTCGGTCTTCCGCGGTTTCGGCGGCCAGTTCGTATCTATCGCGCTGCTGTTCTTCGTGTTCACTACCCTGATGGCATATTATTTCTATTCGGAGAGCAGTATCATCTTCATCTGCCGCGAGGTTGCCCGCAAGCGCAAAATCCAGTACTCGCGCAGGCTTGAGGACGTTCTCATCTGGACATACAGGCTGCTGCTGCTCGGCGCGGTGGTCTTCGGTGCTGTCCGCGAGACTGATGTCATCTGGCAGATCGGCGACATCGGCGTCGGCCTCACCGCCTGGATCAACGTCATCGCCATCCTTATCCTCAGCCCTCAGGCCATCAAGGCTCTGCGGGAGTACGAGAAGTCGCTCCGATAAAAGCTCATTCGCCTTTCCGCTCTGGCATGTCCCCGCAAACCGGTCTTTCCCGGGACGGACGGACGGAAAACTGCCTCGTATCCCGGCAAACCGCCCTTTCCCGGGACAGACGGACGGAAAATTGCCTCTTATCCCGGCAAACCGCCCTTTCTCGGGACAGACGGACGGAAAACTGCCCCGTATCCCGGCAAACCGCCCTTTCCCGGGACAGACGGACGGAAAACTGCCCCGTATCCCGGCAAACCGCCCTTTCCCGGGACAGACGGACGGAAAACTGCCTCGTATCCCGGCAAACCGCCCTTTCCCGGGACGGACGGACGGAAAACTGCCTCTTATCCCGGCAAACCGCCCTTTCTCGGAACGGACGGGCTTCTGGAAATGGCAGCTGCACGGAAAGCAAGGCCTTCGGGGGGTTCCGTGAGCTGACGCTCACTCCAATCCCTCCCACCGCATACTTCGTCCTGCTGCGCAGAACTCGTCTTCGGCGGGTCCCTCCCGCTCTGCATGCCGCGGGCGGCCAGCCCCCGCTCAGGCCTTCTTTCCGCTGCAGCAGCCTGCCTTCTTGTTGTCGCCCTAGGCAGAACTTATCCTCGGACGTAAGCAGGAGACCTTAAAAATCTCCTGCTGGCGGACGGGAGATAAGTTCAGTGCTGATACGGCCGGGGAAATGGCCCCAAAACGCGGCCGGCAAGGCTTGCGGCTGCAATGCTTCCGGCAACCGCAAAATTATTCCACAATTTTGCGCCCCTCCAGACCCCCATCTTCGTTTCGGCAAAGCCTCACGAAGCGGGGCACAATGTTGCTTTGAAGCATTCAGCCGACACGCCACTTGCCGGCCGCTCCCGGGTAGAACTTATCTCCAGGACACAGAATGAACAGAAACGCCCTCCTGGTTATGGCCGGGAAGGCGTCTCATCGCAATAACACTTAGAAAAATGGAATTCAACTTCGTTTCTGACAGCCGCATGAACAGCTGGAGTTTTCATATTTGCAGCACTTGCAGCCGCAAGAGCAATTCTCGCCGCAAGAGCATCCGCAAGAGCACCCGCAAGAGCATCCGCCGCGGCCACGGCTGATCCTGACGTCGCGCACAACGAAATATGCAACGGCTGCCGCTATCATCAGATACGTGATTATGTCTGAAATATTCATATTCTTACCTATTTATAATATTAACCCTATGTGCCAGAAAATAAATGAGACGATCCATGCCAGGCATGTGGTATAGACCACGCTGAACGCCGCCCACTTGCGTCCCGCCTCCTTCGCGATGGCAGTAATCGCTGCGATGCAGGGGAAGTACAGCAGGATGAACAGCAGGAAGGTGTAGGCTCTCAGCGGAGTGAAGAACGCGCTGCCATCATCCGCAGTAACAGACTTCAGCTTTTCCTGCAGTCCGGCAGTCTCATCGCCATCCACCTCCTGGGCCTCGTAAAGCACTCCCAGCGACGACACCACGACTTCCTTTGCAGCCAGTCCGGTGGCGAGGCTGACACCCATCCTCCAGTCGAAACCCAGAGGCCTGACCACAGGCTCTATAGCGTGGCCGATACGGCCGATATACGAATATTCGTTCTGCTCCGCCCTGGTCATCTCCGTCTTAGGTCGCGGGAAGTAGCCCAGCGCCCAGATGATTACTGAAGCCGCCAGGATCACCGTACCCATCTTCTTCAGGTAAAGCACGCTCTTGTCCCACATGTGCACCAGGATATTGCGCACGGTAGGAAAGCGGTACGGCGGCAGCTCCATCACGAATTGGTCGGAAGCATTCTTGAAGACCGTCTTGTTGAGCAGCAGCGACGTCAGTATGGCAAACACGATGCCCACCAGATAGAGGCTCATCAGCACCAGGCCCTGTTGGCGTGAGAAGAACGCAGCCACGAAGAGCAGGTAAACCGGCAGCCTGGCAGAGCAGCTCATGAACGGTATGGTGAGTATCGTAAGTATCCTGTCCTTGGGATTTTCCAGCGTACGGGTGGCCATTATCGCCGGCACTCCGCAGCCGAAGCCGATGATGTACGGTATGAACGACTTGCCGTGCAGCCCTATGCGGTGCATAAGCTTATCCATGATGAAAGCCGCCCGGGCCATATATCCGGTATCCTCCAGGAAGGAGATGAACATGAACAGAATGAGTATGTTCGGCAGGAACACCAGCACTCCGCCCACTCCTGAAATCACTCCGTCCACCAGCAGGTCGTTGAGCATGCCTTCGGGCAGTATGCTGCCTATCCAGCGGCCGAGCGCACCTATGCCGGTCTCCAGCCATTGCTGGGGATAAGCTCCGAGCGTGAAGGTGGTCTGGAACATTATCCAGAGGAAGATGATCAGTATCGGGAAGCCGAGGTAGCGGTTGGTCAGCACCGTATCGAGGGCATAAGCCAGCTTGCGCTTGTCCTCCTTTGCAGGCGTCAGTGTCTCCTTCAAGGCTCCGCGGATGAATCCGTAGCGTATGTCGGAAACGATATCGGATATGTCGTTTCGGTATTCCTTCTCCAGGCGGGCGCGGCTGCGGTCGGCAGCCTCCTTGATCTCGGCGAACCCCGGCACCTTGGAGATGGACTTTGTGATGACCTTGTCGCCCTGGATGAGCTCGAGGGCAAGGTAGCGGCCGTGGTAGCGGTCACGCAGGTAGCCGTCTTCGTCGATAAGCTCCTTGACCGAACTGATGCAGTCCTCTACGTTCTCGCCGTAGTTGATATGGATGTGCTTGGTGTAGCCTTCTTCGTCACAGTAGGTGTGGACGATCTGTTCCAGCACGTCCTCCACCCCCTTGCCAGTGCGGGCCACCACCGGAACTATAGGGAAGCCCAGCATCTTCTCGAGGCTGGGAATGTCGAGCTTGTCTCCCGACTGCTCGAGCTCGTCGTACATATTGAGGGCCATCACGAGCCTCGGGTTCATGTCGATCAGCTGCGTGGTGAGGTACATATTGCGCTCGAGGTTGCCGGCGTCGACGATGTTGAGCACGAGGTCGGGGTTGTGGTTGAGCAGGTAATCCCGCACATACAACTCCTCCGGAGAATATTCGGTGAGCGAATAAGTCCCGGGAAGGTCCACGAGGTTGATGGTGTAGCCTTTGTGGTAGAATGTGCCGACCTTGCTGCTGACTGTCACGCCCGAGTAGTTGCCGACCTTCTCTCGCAGGCCGGTTGCAAAATTGAAGAACGAAGTCTTGCCGCAGTTGGGATTGCCGACAAGCGCCACGGTGATTGTCTTGGCAGTGGTTTCCACCTCTCGGGCCACATGGGCCTCGATGGTGCCGTTGAAGTCGAAGTCAGGATGGTAACCCTCTTCGAGGGGAACCACTTCAATGTTGTCAGACTCGGAGCGGCGCAGCGATACGTGGCTGCCCATAATGCTATACTCCACAGGATCCATCAGGGGCGCGTTCTTTATCACGTCGACGCGCTCTCCCTTGACGAAGCCCATCTCCATTATACGGTGGCGGAAACCTCCGTGGCCGTGCACCTTGGATATGATGCAACTGCCTCCGGTCGGGATGTCCGTCAGCGTAGTAATGCCCGTATCCTTGCTGATTGCTTCCATTGCGGAAGCAAAGGTCGCCATATTTCAGCAAATAAGCATCACCATTAGTAGTGATATTGTAATACATAAAGACCGCCGGGGCTGATGCTCCGGCGGTCTTTATGAGTTTAAAACAACTTCGGATTACTGCAGTTTCTTGTAGAGATATACAGGCTCGAGGTTGTCGTTGAATTTGTTGACATATTTACCGTAAACGTTGCCGATAGCGGTGAAGTTGATCTCCTGAAGCATTGCATAAGTAGAGTCATCGAGCTCGTTGACAGCCCTGCGTGCAAGTCTCTGGAAGAAGTTTTCAATACCGGCAATGTTGTACTGTGAGTCAAACTGAGCCCAGTAAGCAACGCATGCATCCTTGTCGCCTGCAAGAGAAGCCTGGAGACGGTCGAACCAGCCCTTGCTCGGAACAGATACATTGGCAGTGAAGCCGTCGTCATATTTATGGAAGCCTACAGGAGTAGCCCAGCCGAACTTCTTCTCTTCAGAAACCTGGAGAGAATATGCGGCAGCGTTGTCATAATACTGTGCAATCACAGTGAAGATATCGGTATCGACAGTAATATCCATAAGCGTACCCATTTCGTGGTTAGCAAGGATTTCCTTAGCAAGGCTGCAGAGGTGATTGAATCCGCTGCGGAGACGTGCAACCTGCGCGTCGGTGAAGGTAACGCCTTCTTTCTTTGCCTGTTCTACGGCGAAGCCGATCAGTTCATCGAAAGTAATCGAAACGGTATGGCCGCGAAGCTCGTTCATAATGGCAATAGCATCCGGAGCGTTGGGCTGAACAGAAAGAGTAGCAGCACCGCCTTCAGCGACAGAAGTGATCACCTTGTCAAGACGGAGGCTGTAGCCATCGGTTGAAAGGGTAGTGTTTGCAGCATAAGCATTGCCTTCGACTGACAGTTTTGCTGAAGCTTCTGCTTCTGCGGGAATATTGAGGGCAACTGCACCTGCATCACCGGGAACTGATACATAGTTCTTGCTGATGACTGTTGAATAGATATGACCGCCCTGAGCGAAGAGGTTGCTCAGACCTTGTACGTTAGCTACATCGGCTGCAGCAGTCTCGGCATTCTCCATAGTCTTCTCGAAGCTGAAGAGCTTGTATTCACCTGCTTCTGAATCATAGTAAGCAAGCACATAGTCACCATCTTCAACCATATCGCTGCTTTCAACCAGCTGATAAAGATTAAGGGTAATGGTCGGAGTACGATAGATGCTGCCAACCGCGAAAACAAGTTCGCGGTCAGGTGCCGAGAGAGTCTGTTCAGTACCGTTGATCACATCAAGATCTGCATCCAGCAGGGTAACAGTAATCCGGTCGTAGCTGCCTTCCTTTACAGGGAAGTAGAAATTATAGTCACCTTCAGGAGTGAAAGAGAACTTAACTGTAACCTCGTCACTGCCTGCAACCATCTTGACAGCTGCTGTAACCTCAGGAACGGCTGAATAAGACACACGGAGAATGGCAGTCTGATGCTCGAGGCCGGTCTGATAAGTACCGTCAGCCTGTTCTACAAGAACACCTGACCAGCGGAGACGGAAAGCGTCAGCCTTGTCAACTTCGTAAACTGAAGGGAAAGAAAGAGCGTAATTGCCATCCTTATAGTCATCGGCAACATAAGGATATGCTACGAAAGCGCCGTCAGAGAGTGAACCTGTAAAATCGGCGGGAGCCTTGAATACAGCTCTGTCGTCCACAAATGATTCGAGAGTGAACTTGACAAGTCCTTCGCTGGTTTCAACACCGATCTCATCGCCTTCTTCCCAAGCGAAAGAAGCGGCACCTGAATTTGAATCAGAAATGGTGGCCTTAGTCTGCTGGGCCAGTGTGATTACGATAGTCTTATTGTTGCCGGCTTTCTCAATAACTGAGATATTTTCCTGGCATCCTGCAAGCACCAGCATTGCAGCTGTAAAAAGATAGAATACTTTTTTCATCTTGACATTCCTCTTTTTTCATTAGTTATTACCCCAGCCCCAACCTTCGGTATCACCTTCATCGGCATCGTCTACGGGCTTTTCTCCTCCGTCGAGAGAGACTCCTAATACTTCGTTTTCGAGACGGACATCGAAAACTTCTGATTTCGGGCATTCATAGGCCCTTTTTGTCATCATTTTCATTTGACCTTAATGATTATTGATTATTTGTTACTTAAATAGTATGCGTAGGTTTTTGTTCCTTTCTTGTATAGTGTTATGGCTGAAGTTGATGCTCCTTTAAGAAGGCTGCTGGTCTTCATCATGAAATGATTTGAATAGTTAAGGTTGGCACCTATTATGGTTGTGTAACTACCACTGGTAATTGTGGCACGTGAGTAAACCTTCGTAGACCATCCGCCAGCAGTAAACTTGTTGTCATCTCCTTTGATTGCACTTTTGGCAGCATTTACAACGGTTGAGCGATACCCGGAGAAATCTCCGGCATTCAACATCAGCGCCTCTACTAGATCGTCGCAAGTATTCGGATTCCCATTAGGATTCGTTGATGTAGCCTTTGTATTGAAATTACCAGTAATAAACCCCTCATCTGATGTCAACGAGCAGGCCAGATTATCCAGAGTAACAGTTATCTGCTGATTATCATGGCGATTGTAAAGAATGATATTCGCATAGTAATAAGTCTTACTACTGCTTTTATAACTGCCGACATCTATTCCTAATGCATCAGAAGAAAGAATCATCTCATCGTTGGCTTTCGAGATTGAAGATGAACTCGATGATGAAATCCAGGCATTCCTGAATACAAACGCCACAATCGACTCCATCGTCTTTTGCTTGTAATCAGAAGACAAAACCATCCTTGAACCGCTCAATTCAAATCCATTGGCTGAACCTTTCACAACATATGTATCCGATCCATTTTCATCAAGAATCCTGTAGTCACTGTCACTGATTTTCTTTACAACAAGATAATTGCCTACTCCCGGATGATTGGCTGACTGGAGTTCGGCATTATGTACTCTCCACCATCCCTCAATCTCATAGTTGTCAAAATTCTTCTTTCCGGTGGGAGAAATCACGTTGCGCTGCAGGGTGGCCTTGTTGCTGGCATCGGTGTATGTCTTGCTGAAGGTCAGTCCGTCTTCATCCTCAAACTCGATGGCATAGCCGGAAGTCAGCGCTGCGGGAGCCACTGCGATATAGTAGTCGGTCTCGGGGCTGAGGTCAGCACCTGAAGGGCCTACGAGAGAAACATAAGGAACTCCTGAGGTGACAGCGAGGCTGACGTTTGAAACCGCGCCGTCCTGCAGGGTCGGAGTGAGAGCCACGGAACCTGAAAGGAGGACGTTCTCATCAAGGCTGCGGAAAGTGATCTTGCGGATATGCGCTCCGGCAGCGGCCTTGAAGCTGATCTTGACCATCGCTGCGGCATTCTTGAACTTGAAAGAATTGCCGGCGTCTGAGTAAGCTACTGCAAGGTTGGCACCTTCAGCGAACGATCCGGCGACTGCGGTCTGTTCCGTCGGAAGTTCGGCGGTAATGGTCGTGCCGTTGAAAGAAGCTGAAGAACTGTAGGGATATACTGCGTAGTAGCTCTGTTTTGCAATTGAACCTTCGTGAGTGAAGTCGGCACGCAGACCACCGTCCTTAAGAAGGCTCTCGCTGGTCCTGAACTCGTAGTTCACGCCAGGAGCAAGAAGAGCGATTCCGTCACCTGCTGTCCAGACTATCTTGACATCGTCATTCAGGGATGTCTTGGTAGAAGAGGCGCTCTGCTCTGTTGAAGCCGAGATGGTGACAACAGTTTTGTCATTGCCTGAAATTCCTGACTCGGGAACTATATTTTCCGTGCAGGAAATAACGAAGAGCATCAATGCGGCGAAGCCGAAAACTTTTGCTAATCTTTTCATGACCATCCTCCCGTTATTCTTCATCCTCGCCAATATCCTGGCCCTGTCTATAATCCTCATTATCTCCTGAAATCACCATCACTGCGGATTCCAGACCAAGTTCCAGCACCTCTGAAACGGGACTCTCATAAAAATGTTTCATTCCTTTCAATTCTTTCAAAATCTTTTACTACAAGCCGCAAAT
This sequence comes from Bacteroidales bacterium, assembly GCA_017561885.1. Classification (GTDB taxonomy): domain Bacteria; phylum Bacteroidota; class Bacteroidia; order Bacteroidales; family UBA932; genus Equibacterium. The sequence continues at coordinate 64,054 of JAFZBF010000026.1, forward strand.
TTATACTTTATTAAAAAGAAATGCAACAATTTATTACTAGTTTTATTCATATATTTCTGGCACGTCTATCAGGGTCTGCAGGTACATCAATCTGGCGCCTTTCACATTGGGATGATGGCGGTATGATCCGAAGGGATATTCCTCCACCCACATGGTGGATTCGTCGACTTCCTTGCCGTCATGTGCGAGGGATGTCGGGATGTCGAAACGGGCTCCTTTGAGGCCGTATTTCTTGCGGATTTTCTCAATCATGGCGTTGCACTCCACCTGCGAATTCTGCTCGTTCGAAGGGATGTTGTTCAGGATGGGTATCGAGCCCTGGGAGATGATGTATTCCACTAACTCAGAGAGGTTTTCCTCGGTGTTGCCGCTGTTGGTGCCGATGGTCACCATCACGTATTTGGACTGCACGTAGGGCAGTTCGTTGCGGATGCGCAGCAGGATCTCGCGGATCTGGGTACCTCCCCTTCCGCTGGCTGCCGCCTTGCCTGGAACGTTGTCGATGATGAGCCGCACCCAGGTCTTGTCGAAGATGGCGGCGGGGTAATAGTCGTCAGGCTCGGTGATGGAGTCGCCGTAGATCAGCAGAGTGTAGCCGCACTGCCTTGCAGACACCGTCATGTCGCTGACTACCATCTCGCTGCCCGAGTCGAGGCCGAAGCAGTAATAGTCGTGGTGCAGCCCGACCCTGGTGCCTGCGTTGATGCTGCCGACACCCGCTCCGCCTGCTCCGTCATTGGTTATCTCGATGCGGGCTTCTTCGCCGGTGTAGAGGTCTGACAGCACCGCGGTCATCGTTGAGTAGTACCTCGTCACTTCCACCAGATACTCGTGGGCCGGATCGAGGAAGGCTGCGGTGACTTCCCTGTTGACATAGTTGCGGAAACCCTGGGGGATCTTGATTCCCCATTTCTGGCGGGGCATGTCGACGAAGGCGGTGAAATCCTTGCTGTCGGAGGTGAACAGAGCCACTGCGTCTTCGGAGAACCGGGCCACGTAGCGCACCGTCCTTTCTGCGAGCGAATAGTAGCGGTCGAGCTTGACCACCTCGCCGGGCTTGGTGACGCTCAGGCCGTCGGCCTTATAGGCTGCGGCGCCTTCGGGGATGACGATGTCTGCTGGCTTGTTCCCGGAGTTGAGGGCCTGGTGGTACATTATGGTCGTCGGCCCGTCTGCGGCTGACAGAATCTGTGAGACTGAAACGGCAGCTATCAGCACTGCTGCCTTGAGCATCTTGAGTGTTTTCATATCCTGGTTTTTGTTGTTTCGCGTTACTGTTTCATAAAGTTAATTGCGTATCTTTGAAAAACCAAGAATCTTTCTTATGGCTCGTATCTATGTTGCCTCCAGCTGGAGGAACCAGTTCTACCCTGAGGTTGTAGTCCGGCTGCGAGAGGCCGGTCACGAAGTCTATGATTTCCGCAATCCGCCGCACGGGGGCAAAGGATTCCGCTGGACGGACGTTGATCCCGGGGCTTTTGACTGGGGTTTCGCTGAGTATTCCGAGGGGCTGCACCACCCTCTGGCCGAGCGGCAGTTCAAAGCCGATCTCGATGCTCTGGACTGGGCTGACACCTGCGTGCTGGTGCTCCCCAGCGGGCGCAGCGCTCACACCGAGGCTGGCTGGATGGCCGGCGCCGGAAAGAAGGTGGTTGTATATATTCCCGAAATGGTCGAGCCCGAGCTCATGTACAAGCTCTTCGACGCCGTCGTCGGCTCGCTCGACGACCTGATAGCTGCGCTTTGATTATGGGGATCGCTATCAACTGGTTGGCTTCAGCGGAGATTTTATAAGATACTGATTAGTGGTTCACCAAGCGCTTCTGACAGTTTTGCCAAAGAATTGAGTGTGTAATTTGGAAAGCCTCTGGTCCAGCGCGTAATCTGCGTCTCATTGCAGCCTATTCTTTTTGCTAATTCTCGTTGCGTCAACCCTTTCTTCTTCATAATCTCATCAATTCTATCCACTATCGCGCAAGACCAGTCCATCTCTTGCTTTATAGCTGGAGATACCGCACTAATCTGATTATGCAGCAGGTCGTTATGTTTCATATCGAATATTATTGCAAGTCTATATGTTGCCGAAGAGCCGTCTTCTTTTTCATTGCACAAAATTATTAAACTTTACATAAATGTAAAACTATCGATTCGTTTTATTTACGAATCTAAGCTTAGCAATCAGAAAAAAACTATGCCTATCGACAAAACCGAAGGTATTGTCGATATGTAGGATTTGCAATAAAATTAGATTTGAAAATACGCTGTAGTCGGCTCGCTCGACAACCTGATAGCTGCGCTCTAGAAGTTGACTTTCAGTGAAAGGCCGGCGGCCTGATGGTATCCCCCGAATGCGACAACCGGAGTGAATGAGAAGAAGGGCTCCAGGCGGAAGTCAATCGAGGCGTTCAGGCCGCGCAAATCCTGATAGTACATATTCTTGATCTTCGTCACGCGGACAGCATCGACTATGTTCCAGACATACAGCACTGACGCGCCGACTGCCAGGACCAGGGTTCCGGGGCTCAACTCATAATAATCACCGTATCCCATTTCCCAGTCCTTGAGGCTGAACACATCGACTGCGTCTGCAAGCAGTGCGTCCAGCGCAACGTTGGCCGCGAAGATTCCTATGCCCCTTCCCCATTCGCCGCTGATGCACTGTCCCAGGCCGGGAATGAAGAACGAAGCGATGCCTGTCCATACGGGATTGATGTCATTAAACACGTCGCGGACATAATAACGCGTATCGTAAAGGTCCTTGTAGTCGCGGTATCTCATACCGGGGTACACTTCGCCGAATGACTGGACTTCATACGGTTCGCCGTCGAAAATGTCCTTTTCGCCGTTTTCGTATCTGATCATGATGATTTCGCTGGGCTTGAGGGTATATGTCGGCCCTTCGAGATTGCTGTACCTCTTGAACCTGACCTCTTTGGATGACACCTCCAGTACTTTTGCGAGGATCTCTTCGCCTTTCTGGGTAGTAATCATATCCTGAGCCTGCGCCATCACGCATCCGCCCAGCAGAGCAAGCGATAATATGAGAAATCTTTTCATCGATAGAAGATTCTGTTTTGCAGTGCAAAGATATCAATCTTTTCGAGCCATTGAACATTAAACGAGTATAAGCGTTTAGATACTTGTTCCGGCATCTCCTTTCAGCTATAATTGCGACGGAACAGTGGCTGATGAATATGTTCCTGTACAACCAAGGGTTGTACATTTGTACAACTTTTAATACATTTGTGCTTTGAAAAGAATACTTGCATACGGGAATCGGAGAACAGGATGCCTGCTCATTATATCTCACCATTGAAGGACGGAATCTATGAGTTACGCATCTCCGTGCTGAACAAAGAGTTAAGAATCCTGTTCATATATGACGGGAATAAGCATATTATTCTTTTCAACTGCTTTGTAAAGAAAACGCAAAAGACTCCAAGGTCTGAAATAGAAAAAGCTGTATTATTAAAAAGGCAATACTATGAAGAAACACGCCAACAATAATTTTTACGATGTCACTAAACATCTTGAGGAGAAGTTTGGCCCTGTCGGTTCCGAGTCGTGGAGGAAAGAAGAAGACCGAGCCTGGGAGGAATATAATGCAGAAATCCTCCGAGACGCTCGCAAAGAAGTCGGAATGTCCCAATCAGAACTAGCCGAGCGAATCGGTGCGGACAAAGCATACATCTCTAAAGTTGAGAATGGGCATACAATACCTACTGTAGCCTCTTTTTACAGGATTGTTTCAGCAATGGGAATGCATGTCGAACTCAAGCGTTCTGAATATGAAGATTGATGTCCCGGTCGACGGCAAACCGGCCTTCTTTCCGATGCCTTTGCCGCTTAGCAGCCGGGTCTAGCCTTCCGATTGCGGGGTAGGTCCCTGGCTAAAATGGGATAGGTCAGGTAAAAAGGTCGAGACCTACCCCAAGAAACTGCCCTGGTATATTTCCAGTGGTGTAGGTCTGGCGCTATTCATTGGACCTACCCCAAAATACACTCACACCTACCCCCGTCTGAAATATGCAAGTCCGGAGCAGCGCGAGAACTACGTTACTGATGCGTATGGAATCAACTGGCCCGATCTCGATGAGGACCTGAGTTTTGAGGATTTCTTTCAGAAGAAAGACAGAACTGACCTTTACCGGATATTCTTAGCACATCCCGAACTCAATGCATCCGCTGTTGCGCGCAGGCTGGGCATATCACAGAGTCTTTTTGCTCAATACATCAGCGGCGTGAAAACCCCGTCCAAAGCACGCTTGGCTGATATATACTCCACCCTTCGCAAGATAGGCGAAGAACTGCTGTCCATACCTGATGTAGCATAGACAAGCAGGTCCTTCACTCTCTCTACTTCTGATTCTTCACATAGACGATCACTTCCACCTGCTGCTCTGGATGGACGTCGGGAGTGATGCGGGTGATGCGGACTTCGTAGATGCCGGCAAGGCCCATATCCAGATATTTTGAGATTTCGTGGTTCGCAGCACGGGGAATGTATCCCAGCTTGTAGTCACCATAGTAGATGGCGACCGCATACGGATCGAACTTGTTGTCATCCTCGCGGACAAGTTCCAACTCGGTCCCGATCTTCAGTTGCTCGAAAGCCTCGCAGCCGTCCCAGTAGCCGAATCCGGCGATATGGAAGCTGTCAACATGGATGCGTCTCATTTCACTTGTTACCTGTGTTCTCATAATTCATTGTGTTTTAATTGTTAAACATTCTAGTCTATCAGGGCAAACTTCTCTACATTGTCATTGAAGCCAGGATCCAGCACTGACATCTTGTGATTGCATTTCGGACAATAGTCCGGCTCCTCCTCGTCCCTGGACTTCGGGAGCGGCTTCTGAGACACAAGTTCCATGATTGTCATTCCTTTCAGAATCGTAAACTTGTGTCCGCATTTGGGACAAACGACATAATACCTGATCATTTCACAAAACTTTTACGGTTGAACATCTGAACACAAAATAAGAGCGAGGTTGTACCAATTTGCGGTACAACCTCGCCCAAAAATGGAAATATCGTAGAAAAATTACTTGATTTCTTCCAGATGCTTCTGCCAAAGCGCCTCGATCCTGTCAGCCACTTCCGAAGCGACCATCACTCCGGCCTTGCCTTTGGTCCACAGCACTTCAGGGACAGCCTCGGCCAGGACTTCTGTCTTCAGAACCTTGTCCGAATCAGGCCTGACCACGGACTCCCACTCCATATCCATGTAGAAGACTCTGCGTCCCTGGCCCGACCAGTCCTCAGCCTCATAGGGTTCCGAAACGAAGTGTCCGACACCGACAACACCCGTCGGCTTGCCATACCCGACCTTGACGAAGACGAACCGGTCGCCGCAACGAGCCTTTTCGTGCTCCACGACGCTCCAGTTGAAACTCTCGGGAAAGCAGTCCCGGTCATCCTCTTCGGTCAGCACATCCTTCCCTTCCGGGAAATAGAAACACTTCAGGAAGTCATCCATCTTGCAGCTGGAGAAATACGGATTCCAGTAAAGCAGAAAAGTAACCATAGCGATATGTCTTATTTGTACAATTCGAATGATTCCTGGTGAAGCCGCCTGATCTCATCCGCCAGCCACTGCGGCTCCAGTACCTTGAGAGCAGCTCCGCGGGCCAGCAGCGGGCTGAAGAAGTCGGCCGTCGGACGGAGCCGGAGTTCGAAGTCGGAATAGCCTTCCCCCTGACCTACCTCCTTCTGACTGTGGTGCAGCGGCAGATCGCGCAGATAGTTCACCTCCTTGCCGAAGGCACGCACCACAACCTTCTCCACCGGCTCCGACGGATCACGGACAATGCCGTAGCAGTCACGGAACCAGCCGGCCGGATCGAAGTCCTTCGGATAGCTGAACTTCTCTCCGGTCACTTCCAGGGAGACAATGCGATCGAAAGCGAGAGTGAACAGGTTCCCGGTGGGCTCCGGAAACTTGACCAGCCCGTACCACCTCCGGTTGAACAGCCGCACGAAGTACGGATCGAGCTTCATCGAGGTATTGGAGGCCTCCGCCCCGTAGCGGCGGTAATTCACCCTGATGCGCACGCCCCTCTTCATAGCGTCGATGAATCTGTGCAGGTTCTCGCCGTCCGAAGGAATCTGCTCCAGCAGAATCCTGTCGTGAACCCCCTTGCTCTCCGCCAGCACGCTATTCACCGACAGGGTCGACAGCATCCAGTTCTGGATAGACTCCTCGCGGAGCACCTCTTCGTTGTAGATGTAGTAGCGGAAACCGTCCTTGCGGTCGCAGTCGATGATGATGCCGAACATATCCAGGATTGCGTCGCGATGCCGGTTGAAGGTGCTGCGGGCAATCGGCTGTCCTTCGCTCATCTCCGTGTCCAGCCACCGGTCGTTGATCTCCTCCAGCGTCAGCCTTCCATAGCGGCGAATCGTATTCACCAGCCAGATGTATTCCTGAAAAAGGGCGTAGGATTTCATGCGTCTTCTGTTTGCTACCTAAAGGTACAACTTCTGCCGCAAAGAAAGAGCAAGATTGTACCAAAATGTGGGACAAGGTGAGCAACCCTCTCAAGGAAACTTGATTCGAGCCCTAAAGTCAGCGTCCCAGGCTGGCTTTCTTTTTATGCCGTAATACCCCTCCTCGCCAAAGTGCCCTTTACGCCGCCATTCCAATGCTCCCATCCACAAAAGGGCACGAAAACGTGGACGGCAGATCACTTCCGCAAAAGCCCTTTTTCAGTAAGTACTTTTGTTGAATTGCGGTTCATCGTTGATACATTTGTGGACGAAATTTTCGTCCGCAAATATTGTAACTCACTGTTAGTGAGCTCAAACATATAGTCACGCGGAAATCCATCAAGGTTATTTCTAACGGCCCCGTTTATGCGTTTTGTATCAACACCATAAAGCGCTGCGACATCAGCATCCGCAATCACCTCAACATTGCGAACCATCAGAAGTTTTTCTTCAACATCCTTACTCATTAGCTCTTTCATACCCATCAGGATTATTATTCCAACAGGGCTAAGGTACAGTACTACTTGCGATTAAACATCTATCAGAAGAACGGTAACGACCGTTTTTTCCAACATCACATTCAGATATACAAAACCAACTTTTGTTTGTCTATTATTGTCGGCGAATTGCTAAATTTGGATTGTTATGGCGAGCATCAAAGATACCTGCACAAAACTCCCCAAGTCGTTCCTGAAGGACCGCACTGTGCTGTTCCTGGACAGCCAGACCGGCCCGGCGCACCGTTACATCGCGAACTGCAGCGCAACTCTGGCCGACACCTTCAGTGACATAGGCTACAGCTTTGTGTTCCTTCCCTACCTTGCGTTCAACCTTGAGCCGTCCATCCTCGGCTATCTGTTCCCCGGAACGCAAGGGGCCCCGGATGTTCAGGATATGTATCAGCGCATCCAGAAGCGCGCCGGCCTCGACGGCAAAGCAGGTTTCCTGTACAAGCGGGGCGCTGCCACCTTTTTCCACGCCATCCCGGATTCTCCCGACAGAAGAATCGATGCCGAGATTGACATATTCATCAATTATCTTGACGGCCTGTCCGCAACCGAAGCCGCAACCGAAGCCGCAACCGAAGTCGCAACCGAAGCTGAAGAACCAGAGTTCTCCATCCGCTTCAGCAAGACCTGTTCCCGAAGATCAGAGGAAAAATGTCTGAGCTCCTACAAGTATTCGGAACCCGGGCTGCAGTTCGAGATTGCCGAACACAAAGACGAATCTCCTGACCCCAAAATCCAGAAAATCATTGCCGCCTGGGAGAAGATTGAGAAAGAGTTCGGAATCACGCTCCAGGACCTCGACATCATTCTTGGCTACCGGGTGAAGCTCAGCCGTATGAAAATCACGACAGCCGGCAAGATTATCCTTACCGACTGGGGTGCCGGAACCGAGGTCAAGATGGACGATCTCACCAAGGCCCTTTACTTCTTCTATCTGAGGCATCCTGAAGGAGCCACGCTGAAAGAGCTGCCGGACTTTGAAGAAGAAATCCTGCACTTCTATATGTCCGTCACCGGCCGTGACGACAAGCAGGAAATCGAGAAGAGCGTCCACAATTTCCTGGATCCCTTCGGCAACAGCCTCAACGTGAGCATCTCCCGCATCAAGAAGGCCTTCAAGGACATCGTCGGCGACCGCATAGCGAAGTTCTACTATGTCGACGGGCGCTATGCCGGGACGCGCAAGATTGCACTCGACCGCGACTATGTGATCTGGGATCACTGATCTTCGGAATCGTCGTCGAACAAGCCATCCAGAAGGCAATCGGGTATCCCTGCTTTTTGCCTTTCATCCCACAGTTTGCTTGCCTTGTCCTTCGCTCTTCTGAACTTTATGCTCATCGCAACCATTCCATCCCCATCAGCGCTGAAGTTCAGGGCGTTGTCGATGTGCAGGTCGCGGGCCACCTCAACTGCATCCTGATTTGCTCCTATATAAGCCAGCGTCCAGCCTTTGCCGCGCAGACGGTCCACCAGAGCCTTGATGGTTTTACCTGAATATTCTGACGATGAATTCTCATATCCGTCGGTAATTACGGTAGCAAGAACCCGGTCATCAGCGTGCACAGCGCTTTCCAACTCGTTCAGCGTCTTGCCCATTGCGTCATACAGAGGAGTGCATCCGCCCGGCTGGTAGTCGGCCTCAGTGAAGTCGGCGACAGTCTCGACTGGCACACGGTCGCGGCGCTTCTTGATGCCGCGTATTCCATAACCTTCGAACGTCACGATTGTCACGAAGTTCTTCTGGTCCGGATACTCTTCCTGTGTCTTCCGGATACCGCCCAGCACTTCGTTCATACTGGTCAGGGTCTCATTGTAGATAGATGACATACTGCCACTCTCGTCAAGGATAATTACGTTGTAGATATTCATGGCTCAAAGATTAATTGGTTAACGGCAACAAATCTACATCGCCCCGCCCCGGACGCATAAAAACTGCAAGCCTTGCAGGGGTTGACTGTGCAATCCATCTTTCGTCTATTATCCGTTTTAAACGTATATAAATGCTTATACCTTGCTAATGTGGTGTTCTACTGTTATCATTGTTGAAACGATAGGGCTATGGTAGAGAAGAAGCGTAAGATAGAGATACCGCAAGGTAATAGTCGCGAAGAGATTAAAGTTCGCGAGAACATTATTAAGAACTACTATGCAGAATGGATAGCTAAAAATCCATCCAAGTCTGTATGGAATAACTCTCTTAATGCTTTCATAAAGGTCAAATTCATATCGATTAACGAGACTTACGAACATGCTGCCCGTACTTATGAATCGACACTTGCCGTATTTCATCTGACAGAAATTTTAGCTAAGGCTAGAATAGTCGCACATGGACCTCGTAAAACGAATGATAAAAACCAAAAGTCTTTTTCCCGTATTTATGTTATGAGATATGGGTCAATTCGACTAATTGTCGGTTTTCAACCAGTAAAGAAAGAGTATGTGCAATATAGTATAACTGAATCCGCATCAAATGGCGTAAAAAAATAAAAGCCGCCTAGGCTGCGACTTTTTAAGGGGCTCGAATCAAGCTTATGCTCAAAAGGGTTGTCAACCCTTCAGCGAAATCCCCGTGACGATTCCAATGCGAAGGTATCAACTATTTTGAGAATGGCAAATAAAAACGCTAAAAAACCGGCGCAACAGTCGCAAAGAGACTTTTGGCAAAGCCAACGGAGGTAATTCCTGCTCGAGAAATATTCCTCTGCGCCCAATCCGCAGATATATTCTGAGCCATTATGGACACCATCCCGGTTTATTATACGAAGTATCTCTCCACTACGGCAGCCGGTAAAAACAGACGGTGCGACAATTACGAAGAATAACAGAAGGAGGGCGGAGATCCTACAGCGTTAAGCGGAGGATACTATTTACCTTCCAATAAACCGCCGCCGAAGAAACTCTTCCTGATGGCAACCGTCTTGGTTGCGGGAGGCGGATTCGAACCGCCGATCCCGGGATTATGAGACCCGGATGTTTACCACTACACCATCCCACAATTTAATAAAAACAGGAGCAACAGGCGGCATCGGTTCGGAGGCTCGCGCGCCCCGAAGGGCAAATTCCTCCTATCATAGTTTTCAAGACTATTAGAGCGAAGTAACCGGTTCCTACGGCATCCTGCTATATTTGTCAAAGAACTATCTTCCGAATCTCGGAGAGGGCGTCAGCGCCATTGTCAACGGCGCTCAGCACATCGAATATCTTTTCACTCCATCCGGCGATCAGGTACACATCCTGCTCGGCAAGATCCAGCGGAGAGGTACCGTATCCTGCGAGATCAAACAAGTAGAGCTTGGCCTGCGGATACATCTCCTTGTACTTGTGCCAGGAGTCCTTGATCTCCTTATCCGAGCGGTAATAGCCCCGATGGCTGTCCCACATCTGGCAGTCGGTGAAGATCATCACCTTGTCCATCTTCACATTGTTTTCGATAAGCCAGTCAACAACCTTATAACCATTGGTGCTGTAACCGACCCTATTCGCTATGCTGCGGATACCGACCGTGTTGGCGAGGATGGGCTTGATCGGGCTGGAAGCAAGTTCCCAAGTATTACCAAAGATACCAGCGATTACAGCCTTGCACTTCGTGCGGAGGATTGAGGCCAAAAGCACGCCAATATCTACATTCTGAATGCTGCTCTTGTTACCGGCCGCCACATACATTGAGCCTGACACATCGCAAGCGAGCAGAACATTTGTGTTGATGTCAAAGCCCTCAATGTTGTCAGCAGAGCAGAGGACGGCCTTCTCCAATGCTTCAAGGACCAACCCGACCAAAGGATTCGGTTCTCCCATTATTTCTTTGTAAGCCGCCAAGAATCGGAAAGGAAGCTGCTTTGACTTGGCCACCTGCTCAGGGTCAGAGATCCTGGTGCAAAGTCTTTCGACATGCTCAGGCGACACTCCGGACTGCAGGATGTTCCTGAGGTTCCTAAGCAGAGCCATGTACCCCAGCTTGCCGGAATCCAGCAGCTCTTCCCAAAGGGCCTTAACGGCAGCATTCTTCGCTTCGGGAGACTCAAAGTGTTGCTGGCCAAGGGCGGACAGCTGGGTCTCCCAGGTATAAGGAGTTTCCAGGGTGCCGGCCACAATCTTGTCGAAGATGGCCTGCTGCTCTGCGTCCTTCGCCTTGGGGTGTACAAGGAACAGGGCGTCCCTCATCTTGATCTCCGCATCCTTGCGGTCGTACTTGGCGAACTGGTACTCGTCAAATCGGTTGAACGCTTCCTTGAGGCCGTTCTGAATCTGGCGGGAGAGTTTGCCCAGCTTCTTGATGCCCTGGGAAGGGTTACGCCATTGGTAACAAGCCAGGAGTTCGCTGATTTCATCAGCCCTCATGACTGTCTTGCCTACGGCGCGGGATACCAGGTCATCTCCACTATGGCACTTTGCAAGTTCCACCAGAAGAAGCAGCGGGATGCTGCGGAGATTCATCTGGGTACGGGTGTAAACGGCCAGCTGCGCTACGAACACGGGGTCAACCCTGCGAACGAGATCGGTGATACGCGCTATGAACTCCTTGGGCGATTCATAGAACTTACCCGACAGCGCAGAGGTAACGGCAGCTGTGTAGAGCTCCATCTCTGGAGACATCTTGAAAGCGGCTGCGCCCTCGTGGTTGAGGACGTTGCTTTCCTTCTGAATGATCTCGTTGTACTTCATAATACTCAATATTTAAAACGGTGCGACAGTCGCAAAGAGTCGTAGGGCAAAGCCCCCAGGCGTGTATCCTATTTAAAGGGTCACCATCCTGGACGAAATACGAAGAATCTCTTCACTACGGCAACCGTTGTTATTTCAAACAAGCAGGGCAAAAATCGAAAGGACACTTTAGCCAACTAAGCTATCGGCCTTGCGGCTGAACGGGAATTGAACCCGTGTACCAACATTAAGAGTGTTGTGCTTTCGAAGAAATTCCCTCCTACGGCACCTGCTTTTTTCAATGATCTGAATTCGACAGCAAAGGTATTTGGCCGTATACCGGTCCGCAAATCCCTGCAAGCCTTGCAGAACTGGCCTTGTCATTTTCGGCCCGCCACGCTTCTATCGCGGCGCTGCATATCGATTCGTCATCCTGGCCGTCGTCCAGGAGCGTGCCGACAAGATCTATGATGTATTGAGGAAGCTGCATCAAGATGGATTAGTGCCGCGAAGTTACAGGAAGCCGGCAAGCCAGGACAATCTCTGCAAGTCTTGCAGACTTCCTACCTCGGCAGCGACACCAGATTTCTCGGAACAGCGATTCTGTACACTCCGTTCCTGCCCCTGACGATGGCATACTGGTCGGCGGCGATCTTTCCCACCTTCTCCACCAGCTTTCTCTTGATCCTTGAAATGTTTGTCTGTAGAGTAGCTCTGTCATCGTCGCAGAGCGCATCCACCGCCGCCTCGATCTGGTCGGGATTGTCGTATACAGTCTGCCTGCGGTAGATGTCGCAGAGCTCGTCGTAGTACATCCATATGTCATCGGCAGAGATACCGTCCTCATACCGCAGGAGAAGAGTGTACAGTGTCCTTTCTATCGGGTTGAGATAGATTTTCACATCGCCATAGTCCGGCAGGGAAATAATACCGTTCCTGTCCAGAACAAGCCGTCCCGGACCGTCCCTCTTCACAAGGGTATCGATCATATCGTCGCTGAGGCCTCTTGCCCTGAGATCTTTCAGAAGGTCCTTTACTGCAAGGACAAGAGCCCTGGTATCGTCATCAAGCACTAACTGGTCCATAATATGGGTGTACCCGCAAGGGCACGGATTTGCGCACTGGGCGCTATTAATATAAAAATGGATTGTGTCCTGAGAACGGCAGGACTACCGTTGCGAATTAGCTGCGTTCCGGTCGGAAACTGCAGAATCGCTTCTGATGACGATTACCGTTTCTGGACATGACACAGCCGGCAAGTCTCAGGACGAGTTGCCTATGTTTGATGCATATTGATGTCTGTGCCATATCCTATTTGAATTTGCGGGTGCGAATATATTACTTTATTCTAATATTTCTAATATCTGCGGGAATAGAAGGGTTCGAACCTACGACCCGATGGTTAACAGCCATCCGCTCTACCGCTGAGCTATATTCCCATTGGGCGAGCAAAGGGTCTCGAACCCTCGACCTCCGGAGCCACATTCCGGCGCTCTGACCAACTGAGCCACACTCGCCATATTTGTCACGCCGACGGGACTCGAACCCGTAAATCTCCACCGTGAAAGAGTGGCGTCCTGACCAGTTAGACGACAGCGCGATTCTTGTACTCCCGAGAGGATTCGAACCTCTATCTGCGGTTCCGTAGACCACCGTCCTATCCTTTGGACGACGAGAGCATCATCGGTTTCAGCGCAAAAGTATATTCATGATTAATACCTATAAAATCTCTGCAAGCCTTGCAAAGATTCCGCGAGCGGAAAGCATCTTTTTGTCGTACATGAGATGATACTTTTATAACGGGTTTGTGCATTTCCCATAGGAGGGACACGATAGACCCCGCCCAGCTCAGAATCTATTAAACTATAATTTAATATATTTTAATAGTCATATTTGATTCTTATCTATATTTTATTACATTTTCATTGGCAAATACTGATGCTCAATGGACTTGAAAAGTTTTTCGAACACCCAGATTCTTCAGATGCTTGGATTGAGGTTCAAGGATTATAGGTTGATGATGAACCTTTCCCAGGGAGACCTGGCCAAGGCTGCAGGCGTTTCTGTCTCCACCGTCCACAAGTTTGAGACAGGCACCATAACGAATATGAATATCACCAACCTGATGGCCCTGCTCCGGCAAGTAGGCCTGCTGGACCGCTTCGATGACTTGATTCCGGAACAGCCGGCGAATCCATACCTGACGACACCGGAGCATCAGCAACAAAGAGTAAAGAGGAAGAACAATGGCCAGGCATATTGACAATGGCCGTCTGAGAGTAATGCTCTGGGGACAGGAAATTGGGCAGCTTTGCTGGAATCCGGCAAAAGGAAACTCGTATTTCTTCTTTTCACAAGAGTATCTTGCTTCGGGGCTGGATATTGCCCCCTTGACCGCATCATCGAAGAGTCCTGCGGCCCGTTTCGCAATCTATGGAAATACGGATTCAGCAAAATATCAGAAACTCCCGCCGTTCATCGCGGATTCACTTCCCGATGATTGGGGCAACACCCTTTTTGACCAGTGGTTCGCTGAGCATCATTACCACGAGAAGGACAAGACTCCTTTGGCGAAACTCTCCTTCGTCGGCAGCCGTGCGATAGGAGCTCTTGAATTCATCCCTTGCAGCGAAGAAGCCTTCAGCCCCGATGAGAAGCTGATAATCCCGAAACTGTATGAACTGGCAAAGAAGATCGAGCAGGACCGTGAGCGTGCCATCATTTCCCCGGAAGAAACGCTTACACAGAAAGCCCTGATGGCTGTAGGCACATCCGCCGGCGGACGGTTCAAGAAAGCGATCATCGCGATGGATGAAGATGGGAACATATTCTCAGGCCAGACATCCACGAGGGAGGATCGGAAGTATTACACACTCAAGTTCAACACCCCTGAGTTCTGTATCTCGGAAATTGAGAAGACTTGGTATGACCTGGCCACCAAGGCTGGCATCACGATGATGCCATCTCGCCTGATTGAAGTGGAAGGCATCCGTCATTTCCTGACCGAACGGTTTGACCGCCGCAGCGGAGAGAAAGTTTTCACCCAGACACTTGCCGCGGTCAATCCCGAGGCGTATTGCTACGAGGACCTCTTTTCCACTTGCAGGCAGCTCGCCATCCCACAGAATGAGCTGAATGAACTCTATCTGCGGATGGTATTCAACATTCTGTCGAACAATACTGACGACCACTCCAAGAATTTCTCTTTCATCATGGATAAAGACGGATCCTGGCACATCTCCCCTGCGTACGATATCTGCTTCATCCTGAAGACCGCCACCGCGCCCGAAAAGCATCACGAATTCTCCATCCGGGGAAAATACGAGGACATCACCGTCGCAGACCTTTTGGCTTTCGCCGCCCAGAACGACATCAAGAATCCTGCGAAGTACATCGAAAAGGTCAAGGACGCGCTCCATGATTTCAGGGCGCTGGCGACATCGAACGGTGTCGCTCCCCTCTTCATCGATATCATGGAGTCACGGCTCCGCGAATTGTCTGGGCTATGAAGAAGACGCTCTCGGTAAAGGAGCAGGAAGAGATATGTGAAAGGTATTTCGTCTCTTAATCTGAGATTTCTTTCCTGAACACGAACATCTCGTCCTCCTCGCTCCAGTTCTCTTCCATCTCTTCCGGAACGGCGGGGCCGTGGTGATGCTTGTTCCAGAACTCGACGATATGGAAGCCGCAGCGGTTCACGTAGAAGTGGATGTTGCGCTTCTCGAAATAAGGGGTGATGGTCTCC